>NZ_JACJSG010000020.1 GCF_014697625.1 Anabaena azotica FACHB-119
CTCTTGCCAAATGTTTGAGGATTTGTAATTCTACATCCATTGCCCTGCTTACCTTCCAGAGTTTTTTCTTTTCATCCTTTTATTCAGAATACTCGGAAAGTGACAGAAGAGGGTTAGTCCTTAATCTAAAAGCACTAAAGTGCTTACTACAAGCCTATCTAAAAAGTTACCACACTACGAATTGATTCACCCTTGTGCATTAAATCTAAAGCATCATTAATCTTTTCAATTGGCATTACATGAGTAATTAAATCATCAATATTTATCTTCCCATCCATATACCAATCAACAATTTTCGGCACATCTGTACGCCCTCTAGCACCACCGAATGCTGAACCTTTCCACACGCGCCCAGTGACTAATTGAAAGGGACGAGTGCTAATTTCTTGTCCTGCACCAGCAACACCAATAATTACACTCATACCCCAACCTTTATGACAGCATTCTAAGGCTTGACGCATGACTTTAACATTGCCAATACATTCAAATGTGTAATCAGCACCGCCTTTGGTTAACTCCACTAAATAAGCGACTAAATCACCTTCAACTTCATTGGGGTTAACAAAATGCGTCATGCCAAATTTTTCAGCCAAAGCACGTTTACTAGGGTTAATATCCACCCCAACAATCATATTAGCTCCCACCATCCGCGCCCCTTGGATGACGTTTAAACCAATACCGCCTAAACCAAAAACTATGACATTTGCTCCTGGTTCTACCTTGGCTGTATTGATGACTGCACCAATACCTGTAGTGACACCACAGCCGATGTAACAGACTTTATCAAAGGGTGCATCTTCACGAATTTTAGCAACAGCAATTTCTGGCAATACAGTGTAGTTAGAAAATGTCGATGTCCCCATGTAATGATGAATCATCTGCCCATCGATACTAAAGCGGCTACTACCATCGGGCATAACACCGCGTCCTTGGGTAGCGCGAATTGCTTGACAGAGGTTAGTTTTAAAACTTAGACAATATTCACATTGTCTGCATTCTGGGGTGTACAGAGGAATTACATGATCCCCCGGCTTGACACTGGTGACATCAGCACCTACCTCTACCACCACACCCGCCCCTTCATGGCCTAAAATGGCGGGAAATAAACCTTCGGGATCGGCTCCTGAAAGAGTGTAAGCATCGGTATGGCAAACTCCACTGGCTTTAACCTCAACCAATACTTCTCCCGCTTTCGGCCCTTCAAGTTGAACCGTTTCAATGGTCAACGGCTTACCCGCGCCGTAAGCTACTGCTGCTTTCACTTCCACGCGCTAGCCCTCCTAATCAATTCAAAATTCAAAATTCAAAATTCAAAAAACACCTATGCTGCAATCGTACCTGGAATAGGTGAGGAGTGGGGAGTGGGGAGTGGGGAGTGGAGGAAGTGGGGGGAGATGAGGAAGTGGGGGGAGATGGGGGAGTGGGGGAGCAGGGGAGCAGGGGAGCGGGGGAGCAGAGGAGAAAATATTCATTATCACTGTCAACTGTCAACTGTCAACTGTCAACTGTCAACTGTCAACTGAATAACTGTCTCCTGAATTGCATTTTTTTCTAAGATTGGTACATTAGTTACAGGCGACAAGTCTGGAAAATGTTAACTGTCTGGCGCATTAGGCGCACAATTTTTGTCAACTCGATTATCTTTACTGTTAAAACTTATGAACCCTGCCCTAACTAAAATTGGCGATCAAATGTCCAACCTGACTGGTGTACGAGCGATTATGAAGGACATTGTGGAAACGTTACAGTCTGGTGGAGGGCAGGATTTAATTAATCTCAGTGCAGGCAACCCGTTGATATTACCAGAGGTAGAGCAGCTATGGCGGGATGCGACAACAGAACTTTTAGCTAGTTCTGAATATGGGGAAGTGGTTTGTCGTTATGGTTCTAGCCAGGGTTATGGGCCTTTAATTACGGCGATCGCCAAAGATTTTAATCAGCGCTACGGTTTAAACTTGACTGAGCGCAACATCTTAATTACTCCCGGTAGTCAAACTCTCTATTTCTACGCCGCTAACGCTTTTGGGGGCTACGCTAGCAATGGTGAACTCAAGCAGATAGTTTTGCCTTTGAGTCCTGACTACACTGGTTATGGTGGTGTGTGCTTGTTCCCAGAAGCTTTACACGCTTACAAGCCTACTCTGGATATTGATGCTGCTAACCACAAGTTCAAATATCGTCCTGATTTTAGTCAACTGTCAGTCAATGAAAACACAGGCTGTATTATCTTCTCGCGTCCCTGCAACCCTACAGGTAACGTTTTAACAGAAGAGGAAGTGAGAAAAATTGCTGCCCTGGCTGCACCTTACAATGTACCTGTATTGATTGATTCTGCCTATGCCCCTCCTTTCCCAGCTCTCAACTTTACAGAGATGCAGCCAGTGTTTGGTGACAATATCATTCACTGCATGAGTTTATCGAAAGCAGGACTACCTGGAGAACGCATCGGCGTTGCTATCGGCGATGAAAAGTTAATTCAAGTTTTAGAGTGCTTTCAGACAAATTTGTGCATTCATCCCTCACGCTATGGACAGGCGATCGCAGCTCGTGCTATCAACTCCGGTAGCCTCGTACAAATAGCCGAACAAGTTATCCGTCCCTTCTATCAAAACAAATTCACTGTTCTCGAAAATACATTAGATGCCGCTATGCCCAAGGATTTACCTTGGTTCCTCCATCGCGGTGAAGGGGCAATATTTGCTTGGTTGTGGTTAAAGGATCTCCCCATGACTGACTGGGAATTCTACCAACTACTCAAGAAAGTAGGTGTCATTGTTGTCCCTGGTAGTACCTTCTTCCCAGGTTTAAAAGAAGACTGGCAGCACAAACACCAATGTCTACGCATCAGTCTCACTGGTAGCGATGAAGAAATTGCCCTGGCTATGCAGCGTCTAGCCAAAGCCGTCACCCAAGTTTACCAGCCTACAGCTGTTAGTGCCTAAGAGATGAAGCGTAAAGAAAGCAGAGGCGCAGGGGCGCAGGGGGAGCAACCCACCCCTAGCCCCTCCCAAGAGGGGAACGGAAAGCAGGGGCGCAGGGGCGCAGGGGCGCAGAGGAGAAACAAAGCCAAAAAATCCCAGTCCCCAGTCCCCAGTCCCCAGTCCCCAGTCCCCAACCCCGACGAATGGCTACAAATTGGCAAAATCGTCGCCGCACAGGGCTTATCTGGGGAAGTCCGAGTCTATCCTGACTCCGACTTTCCCGAACGCTTTGAAGTGCCGGGAACTCGGTGGATATTGCGTCCGGGGCAGACTGAACCCCAACCTATAGAATTGTTACACGGTCGTTATCTAGAAGGGAAAAACCTGTATGTTCTGGAATTAGCTGGTGTGGAAAATCGCAACCAAGCAGAAGAATTGCGCGGTTGTGTGTTGTATGTGCCAGCAAGCGATCGCCCCGAATTAGGCGAAGATGAATATCATGTCATCGATTTGATTGGTATGGAAGTATTCTTACAGACCTCCGGCGATTTTGTAGGCACAGTAGTTGATGTCATCCCGGCTGGTAATGATTTACTAGAAGTAAGTTTGCATCAGCCAGATGCTAGCGACAGAAAACCCCAGACTGTATTGATACCCTTTGTCAAAGCGATCGCACCTGTAGTAGACTTACAAACTCACCGCATTGAAATCACTCCCCCGCCTGGGTTGTTAGAGTTGGGGAGTTAATCAGTTATCAGTGAACAGTTAACAGTTAACACTGAACATAACCTGATAACTGACAACTGATAACTGATAACTGACCAGTCCCTACTTCTTCGCTTCCTGCAACGGCTGTGCTACACCACCTTGTTGAGACAGAATCAAAGTTGTGCCGGCTACTGCTAACATTGCAATGATGGCTAAACCCAAAACAGCAGTTTGCCTTTTCAACCTCATGACTGTGACCAAGATTTCCATAGCTGTAGCAGTCCCCGTGGTGGGAATAGGCTTGAGTGCTGCTAAAGCATCTGCCGCATTAGCATAACGATATTGCCATTTGAATGCCGCCATCCCCATTAACCACGAACGGAAACGTAAATTAACTTGGGGAGCTAATTTTTGGAGGTTAAAACAACCATTACTGTTAATTAACTGGTCAATATTTATAGAACAGCTATTAGTCAGCAAACAAATTATTGTTACGCCTAAACTATACAAATCTGAAGCTAAAGAAAGAGGATAACCTAATTGTTCTTCTGGTGACATGAAACCGGGTGTTCCTGCTATCAAGCTGGTGAGAGTTGTTTCTGTACCTTGCACCCTAGCTAAATCAAAATCAACCAAGTAAGCATTTAATTGTTCATCAATTAAAATGTTTTCTGGTTTGATATCTCGATGAATAATTGGGTCAATTCGTTGTTGTAAATAAACTAAAATTTCTAGAATTGACAAAGCAATTTGCTTAATTTCCTCTGGATGAAATCTGTGTCTTGAGCTTAAAGGCACAGCCTTTTTATACTCCATTACCAGATAAAAAGCCGTCTGAGTTGCAAAAGAATTTAAATAGCGGGGAATGCGGGGATGATTTAGCTTTTGCAGGATTTGGGCTTCGTGTTCATAAGCTTGAAAACCAGACCAGTCAGCAGTGGTACTGGGACAACTAAACTCTTTAATTACTACCTGTTGCTTGGACTTACGGTCATAAGCTAAATAGGTGATGCGTCCTTCTTCTCGGTTACGTCCCAGTTCTCGAATCACTTGATAGCCTAAAGCAGCACAATCTGGATGATGAATTAAGGGAATTGCCCGTTTATCACGCACATCAAGCTCCATTACACACCACCTGAGATTGATTTTGTCAAGGTGCAACCCACCAATTATAAACATTCACCCAGACTGTTACTTGCCATTTTGCCTTATTTAGTCCATAGTCAGTTATCAGTTATCAGTTGTCAGTTGTCAGGTTATTTCTACTGTTCACTGTTCACTGATAACTGTTCACTGTCCCCAGTCCCTAACCTCTGGACTCTAACCATTCAACAATTTGGGCGTTGACAACATGGGGAACTTCGTCGTGGGGACAATGACCAGCGCCAGGAATGGGAATAATTGTGATGTCTTTGCCGTTCTCCTGCGCTTGTTCGTAAATCTTCACGCCTGTAATTGGTGTCCAGGGGTCGTCAGCGCCCCAAATCACCAATAGGGGATGTTCAACTTGGGGTAATAGTTCCCCTGGTGTGGGGCCTGGTGGTGCTGTGAGGATGGAGGCGAAGACTTGTTGCGCTCCGGGGTCGCAGGATGGGGTATACAGTAAGTCTACTAACTCATCGGTGACGGCTGTGCGATCGCGGTAAACTTGGTAGAGTGTGCGGCGAATTTGCGCTTTTTGGCGGATGCGGTTAAACACGAATTTGCCTGTGATGGGCGATCGCACTACTCTATTAAAAGTAGACATAACAATCCGCAATGGTGGGTTCAATTCGTGGGGACGATGACTCAAACCACCAGCCGAGTTAATTAAAACGCCACCAGCCGTAATTTCTGGATATTTCGCCAGCACTATCAAACTAATAAGCGCACCGATAGAATTACCAATAAATACGGCTGGTTGTTGGATATGATCTGTCCAAAAATCTTTTAAAAGTTCTACCCAAACATCCACACTATAATCAATTGCGGGTTTCGCCGAACCACCAAAACCCAACAAATCAATAGCATACACTTGGTAGCCTGCATTGGCTAAAACGGGAATATTTTTGCGCCAATGTCCAATGGAAGCACCGAAGCCGTGAACCAGCACCAACGGCTGTCCAGTACCCATGACTGTGTACTGAATTTTGTAATTGCGCCAAGTCCAAACCAGTTTCTCAAAATTAGCGATCGCACTTAGCTGTTGAGTGTTTAAAGTCATTCTTATGATTAAGATTCCTATATTCTCATTTTCTATGGTAAAGCCTCTCACCTGCCAGAATTTACGGCAAAATGGGATTTTTTAGCCACAAGCATCATCAAAGTAGATATCAATAGTATTAATTAATACTATTGATTAAAATTTAAATTTTTCCCTAACCTACTGTATTAGCCTTGACAAGCTCAGGACTTACGCAAGTGTCACAATTAGTGGTTGGTGCGTGACGCTACAAGTCTCATGACTACGTTCAAATATTATCGCTCCTCACACACCCTACAGAAAAAATATGCCAGTTGCGTAAGTCCTAAAGCTAATAGGGTGGGTTAGCACAATCTTTTGAGAAAAAGCGACCATTCGCTGCTATTTTCTAAACTTTATCGCTGTTTTGCACATATACAGTTCTCACAGGAAACGGAATTGAAATACCTGCTTGTTGATAACGTTTATGCAGCTTTTTAATAAACAGATGTTTACCAATACGCTGATCAAAATATTCACTAACACGCATATATAAGGTATAGTCTATACTAAAATCACCAAAAGTATGAAACCTAATATATGGCTCATTTACAATTAATTCTGGAGCTATTTCTCGCATTACCTCTTTAGCAACCTCTACAGTTATTCTTTCTACTTCTTCTAAATCACTGTCATAACTCACCCCCACCTTCATTGTTAAAGTAATTTCTTTAGCTGGGAGATGATAGTTAGTAAAAATTGCCGAAGCTAGCTTCGAGTTGGGAACAATAATTACATTATTCGATAATTCCCTAATAGTAGTATTACGCCATGTAATATCAGTAACATAACCTTCTTGTCCAGCATCTAGTTTGACATAATCTCCAGTTCTAACTTGCTTGGAAATAATTAAATAAAATCCAGAAAATATATTAGCTAGAGTATCTTGTAGCGCTAAACCAACCGCCAAACCACTAATTCCTAATGTTGTCACAATTGGTGTAATTTCAATACCCAGCGTTTGTAATAAAAGTAATGCGCCTAAAACCAAAACACAAGCTTTAGCCAGATTAGCAATGAGTGATGCTGTAGCTCTTTCTGTTTTATGCGTATATAACCGGACAAAACCTGAAACCAGATTAGCTAATACTAATGTGACTGATGAGAGGAAAGCAATTTTAGTAATTCTTTGAAGTAAAATAATAATATCTGGCTTGAGAGGCGCACTCACAATTGCTGCCGAAAGCCCTGCAAGTGTAAACCAGATAAATGGCATACGCCGCAAAGCTTTAAATATGATGTGACTTCCCGGAATTTCCTTTTTTACCGCGAATTTTTCTAACTTTTTGAAGATGAATTTCTCGCCAATCACTCCGGTAATTAAACCAAACAAGAGCAATCCTAGAGGTAAAATCCAGTCAGTCATAATTATTAAGTCGGTTTAAGAACTTATCATATCGTAGTGGTTGGTAATTGGTAATGGGTAATAGGTAATAGTAAAACCCAATTACCTATGACCTATGACCTATGACCAGCCAGCCTAACCATATTTTAAGTAATTAGCCTGATTTTACATAACATGGAATTACCAATCATTTATCACCCAGATTACGTCGCGCCACTACCCCAAGGACATCGCTTCCCGATGGCTAAGTTCAAACAACTTTATGAATTGCTGTTAGCTGATGGTGTAGCACAAACAGAACAAATTCACACACCAACAAGTCCACCCCAAGAGTTAATTGCATTGGTTCATACCCCAGACTATGTGCAAGCATACTGTGAAGGCACATTAAATCCTCAAGCACAGCGTCGTATTGGTTTACCTTGGAGTCCAGCCTTAGCAAATCGTACCTGTGTAGCGGTAGGGGGAACAATACTTACAGCACAGTTAGCACTTAGTCAAGGTTTAGCTTGCAATACGGCTGGCGGGACTCATCACGCTTTTCCTAGTTATGGTTCTGGTTTTTGTATTTTCAACGATTTAGCGATCGCATCCCGCGTTTTGCAGAAAATGGGACTCGTGCAGAAAATCCTCATCGTTGATCTAGATGTCCATCAAGGAGACGGTACAGCGTTTATCTTCCAAAATGACGATAGTGTATTTACCTTTTCCATGCACTGCGAAGTCAACTTCCCTGGAACAAAGCAAAAAAGTGATTTAGATGTTCCCCTCCCCGTGGGAATGGAAGATGACGCTTACCTCCAAACCTTAGCCAGCTACTTACCAGATTTACTCACAGATATCCAGCCAGATGTAGTATTTTACGATGCAGGCGTTGATCCGCATATGGGCGATCGCTTAGGTAAACTAGCCTTAAGCGATACTGGTCTTTTCCGTCGGGAAATGCAGGTTTTGACTACCTGTGTCAGTGCCGGTTATCCCGTCGCCTGCGTCATCGGTGGCGGTTACGCTGATGATATGCAGGCCCTCGTTTGGCGACACTCCCTATTACATCGCGCCGCCAGTCAAGTCTACCACCAATACAAGCTTTAATACACTAGTTGACATCCTCCTCAGCCTGAAGGCGTGAGGATTCCAATTCTGTGGGAGGAGCGCCGATTGAAGTGTTAAAAGAGTATATTAAGAATCAAAGCCGCCCTCCGCTACACTCTCATAGCGGGGCTTGAATCCCATTCTTTTGGTCAATAAAACGCTAGTATGGACTTATACTTAAGTAACAATTGACAAAATTTACTTTTGGCTGAAACTGGTATCCTCTTAATGTATAATCCAGTTCTGATGAGCGAAACCACCGTTACAGAAGTTATTATCAGAAAATCGAATTTTCTAATTATTTAAAAATTAGGAAATTTGCCAGAATTATGCTTTTTGAATGATCATTCATAAATTAACCTGGAGTGGGGTCACAAGTTCAAAAGTCTCAGTCTATGGTTGCATAATTCTTAATGGAAAATTCGGTCGTATGTTGATGTAAGGGATTGTCTTACTCGATACAATTTAAAAGCTAGGACAGCCGAGGAGAAGCAAGTGGTTTTATTAAAGGGCTTTGAAATTGAAATGTACACCGGAACGCCTCAAGGTGAAATCGTCGGTCTCTCGGATAAAATTGTGGCGGAATTGGACGGGTTTGTCAGAGAACCGGATAGCCGGAACGTAGAATACACAACCAGCCCATTAAACAGTTATGAAAGTTTATTGTGTGCCTTGCTACGTCCTCGGCGTGAATTAAGAAATTACCTTCAGCAATTGGGCGACTATACCCTAATTCCGGGGAGTACCTTATCTTTGGGTAGAAGCGATCGCTTTTTCCGCTCCGACCCAACTAACCCCTATCATGACTATATTGAGCAAACCTACGGCACAAAAGTAGTCACCGCTAGCGTGCATATCAACGTAGGCATTGATGACCCAGAATTGTTAATGCGTGCTTGTCGGTTAATTCGTGTAGAAGCGCCTTTGTATTTAGCCCTCAGCGCCTCATCTCCCTTCATCGACGGTAAAGCCACAGGCTATCATTCCACCCGTTGGGGACTCTTCCCCCAAACACCCACCCATGTTCCCCTATTTACCAGCCACGCCCATCATATCGAATGGGTAGAACAGCAATTGGCTATGGGGACAATGCAAAACGTCCGTCACTTGTGGGTGTCAGTAAGACCAAATGGCGATCGCCGTCCCTATGATTTGAATCGTCTAGAATTGAGAATCTGTGACCTAGTTACAGACCCAATTTCTTTATTAGCGATCACTGCCTTCTTAGAAGCCCGCTTATTACAGCTAATAGAGAACCCTGATTTAGATCCGTTAACCCAAAGTCAGTTTTCTGCTGAGGAACTTATTACCCTCACCAATAAAAACGAAATGGCCGCCGCTAGTGCTAGCCTTGATGCCCAACTCACACAATGGCAAGATGGCAGAAGCATAGTAGCTAGAGATTGGATTCAAGAAATATATCAACAAGTTTGGGCGATCGCCAAACAACATGGATTTAGTTGCTTCCTCTCCCCCTTACAAAAAATCCTCCGGGAAGGAAACGAAGCCCAACATTGGCTACAACTGCATAAAGTCGGCTTTGATACCCAGTGCGTCATCACCCAAGCCATAGCCGCCACCCAAGAACGCGAAATTGAACTGCAAGATAAACTTTGTATGCCAGCAACAGCATAAATCTATAGTCCATAGTCAAAACTGTTGACTGTTGTACGGGCGGGTTTAACTGACATATTTGTTTTCGCCATGAATTTCTCCATAAACCCGCCCCTACTGACTAATGACCAATTTTTTTGTTTTAAAATTCTAATCGATATAGTTAAATTTACACTTATTAATAAAACCTATGATTGCCCTCTACCTTTTGGTAGATTTATCATAATTAATAGATATTTTGATACAAACATAAGATATATAGACAATGCCGCAGGTAGTTTTAGTTAATCCACAAATCCCCCCCAATACAGGCAATATTGCTCGTACTTGTGCCGCTACAGGTACAGAGTTACATTTAGTAGGGCCATTGGGATTTGAAATTAGCGATCGCTACCTCAAAAGAGCCGGGTTAGATTACTGGCCTTACGTCAAACTGCATTATCACAAAACTTGGGAAGCCTTTAAAAATATACATCAAGAGCGTGGGGGCAAATTATTAGGTTTTTCAGTTAGAGGTAGTTCTAATTACATCCAATTTCAATTTCAACCGGATGATTGGTTGCTGTTTGGTAGTGAAACCACAGGTTTACCTGACAATGTTCTGTCGGCTTGTAATGCCACCCTCCACATTCCTATGGCTGAAGCTGGTGTTCGTAGCTTAAATCTTTCAGTTAGTGTGGCAATAAGCTTGTTTGAAGCACGTCGTCAGTTAGGGTATCTGCTATAAATAGTTACATGATTTTATTAGAACTTACGCAAGAAAACGAAAAATAAGGGTTTAGACAAGGGTATAGGGGTCTAGTGCTGTAAATGTTCAAAAAACTTATCTAGCAGTAGCCAGATAGGTTAGGACATAGATAAATCATCAAATCTTTCAACCAAGCAGCTTGTGAGGCTGTCAACTCTCACCTGTCACCTGCTATATTTCTATATCTTTACACCCAGTTTTAACAGACACCCTTGGTGCATAATTCCTGTTTGCCACTTAATAAATAAATGTATTAATTAATACTGCTCCTGAGTGAAAACAGTGTATATATTGAAAATATTGAGAAAATACAGGGAATTAATTATAAGAAATTTGTATAGGAAAATCCATCGCATTTGCGACTTGAATGATAGATTTTGATGAATTAAAATCATCTCAATTTGCGGAAACAAAAGGGGTGAAAGCTATTCATATAAAGCATTTGCACTGTCATATCTGGTTATGGGTGCTTGAACAGTCAAAAAAACTGTTAAAAGTGTGTACGGTTGTTTTTTTGGGAATAATCGACGTAAAGTCTCATGTTGGGAAGACTGATCAAGTCAAAAACACTTGAAAAGATCAACAGCAGGGGGCATTGCTTTTCCAGAGTCATAGCCGAGAAATTGCTGATGGCAACAGTTGACTAGGTAAGTATATAATTTCCGGTCAACAGCACCTAAAGCAAAATCAGCCAAGACAAGTGTGAATAGCAAACTGTGTAAGGGTGTGTGGAGTGGAAAAGACAGGTAAACATAGCAACTGTAAATTTTGCTGACAGGTGTGAACTTGTCTAAATCAGAGAAGCAGGTTAATCTTGCCTAAGTATCTCTGGTGAAAGTGATTGAAATCTATCTGATGATGTGATCTAAATCATTGACTAGTATCCAACTGGAAAATTGAGGTCAGTTAAGCGCTAGTGATCATAGGAGGTCGTCTTTGAAACGAGCATTGAAAAAAAGAGTGAAAGCTGTGTTGAACAATACCCCTAGCAGCGATGATGCCCCGGCAGATCAGTTAAACGTAGTAAACCACCAAGCTAATCGCCGAGCGCGTAGACAAGCGGCAATGATTGGTTTAGCCATTTCTATGGGAGCAACCAGCCTTTTGGTGCCTCGACAAAGCGATCAAGCCCAAGCGGCTGCGCCTGTGGGTAGTCAAAAGGCAGCTTCAACTATTCCTACAACTTCCGATACTGAAGCAAAATCAGCTGCGACAAAACTAGGCACGCCGCTAGCTATATCGGCCAGCACACCAGAGAATCCTGTCATATTAGAACCGACAGCAGTGTCACAGTTGCCTGGACTAGAAGCTAAGTTGCAGGTTTTGGCAAGTGGAAAATCCGTTCAACTTCCCGTACCAGAGAATAATACTCAAAACGTTGCCGCAGCAAAAGATGCCGTCAACCAGCAAGCTCAACTGGCACAAGGGGAACAAACAACCAAGCCAGTAGAACAGGTAGCAGCACAACCTAGCAATGTCAACGGTGCGACTGCTGAAGAAAACACAATATTAACAACACAGTCAGCAGACAATACAACTGCTGATGATGAAATAAACGCTCAATTAAAAGCGCAGCAAGAGTTTGCGCTGAATCGTTTACAAGAAAAATCGAACCGTTTAAGAAAAAGTCTGGCGGAGTTGCGGTCTGAGGGGTCAAAAGATACATCAAAAACTACTGTTGGGTTGACACAGCCAACAGTTTTAGCCAATCAACTGCCACCATTGAACACAAATGGTACAGTCATCGAACAGCCGTTGACAGTAGCAAATGGCAAAGAGAATCTGGCAACGACTATAAAACAGCCACAGCCGATTACCATCCCAGTACAACCAATTACAGGAAGCGCACCATCAACAGCAAGCAGTTACGAAGTTAAACCTGGAGATACTTTAGCGGCGATCGCCAGCAGATACAAAACCACAGTGGCAGCACTGGTAAAAGCCAACAATCTCAGCGATCCCAATCAACTACAAATTAGTCAAAAACTAGTTATCCCTGGTGCGACAGTTAACAAAACTACCATCGCTCAAGCACCAGTCATCATTAGCTCTAACCGCGTGCAGTATGCTACCACGCCTTTATTGCCTAACGTCTCATCAGACAATACCAGAGTTAACCCGACTGTGCCAGTTGCTCAGGCTCCAGTGGTAGCGGAAAACAGCAGTATTCCTATTGCTGTGCCAACACCAGGAACAGTTGAAGGTCAACAACAAGTTGATACAATTGTTCCGCCAGCCCCAGAATCAGAGCCTGTAACAGCTGATGCTCAAGGCGTAGGTGGTAATGCTCCCATCCCCAAAGCCTTTATCGAAATACAGCAGCCTCAACAACCTGCTAATACAATCGCTAGAGGCAGAGGCGATCGCCTGCGTAGCTTACAAGCAGAGATTCAAAAGCTACAAGCCAAATACCGCGCTCAACAATCTGGGACTCCATCTGCACTAGTAACCGTTAGTGAAAACAACGATACTGCTGTACCCATCCCTGTCGCTAGCCCCAGAAATGCGACAGTTACTAGACCCGTTTCCAGACAGCTAGAAAGGGTTGTACAGATTCCTGTTCCCACACCGCTAGCACCAAACTACAGCAGCGAACCTGTTAAGCCTGAATTTCGCGCTACCATCCCTGTCAACGAGCCACTAAATCCAGATTTTATCCTCAATCAAAGGGGAACTAACGTATCTCCTGCTCGTACAGGTAAACGTAATGCCACACCGCCTACTCGACTCAATGCTTCTGAGTCACTAGGAAGGCTGCGAGGAACTACTGTATCTCCCTCATTGCCACCTTTGGCAGCTGTAGACCAGTATTTACCTCAAGCAGTTGATGAGAACGTACCTCCTCCATCGAACTCGTCAACAGTAGCATACAACTGGCCAGCAAAAGGTGTACTCACTTCTGGCTACGGTTGGCGCTGGGGGAGAATGCACAGAGGTATTGACATCGCTAACGCTGTAGGCACACCCATTTATGCTTCAGCCGATGGTGTTGTTGAAAAAGCTGGCTGGAATAAAGGCGGTTACGGTAATCTTGTAGATATTCGCCATGCAGACGGCAGCTTGACCCGTTACGGTCACAACAGCAGAATTTTGGTACAAGTGGGTCAGCAGGTACGCCAAGGGCAGCAAATCGCCGACATGGGTAGCACTGGCTTTAGCACTGGGCCACACAGCCATTTTGAAATTCATCCATCTGGCAAAGGCGCAGTCAATCCTATCGCCATGCTTCCAACCAACCGCATATAAGACCAATTCGCCGTAGCCTGCGGCTAGGCTAACGTCTCCGTAGGTAAGGCTTAAGCCTAAGCAATTAATAAACATAGATGCGGCAAGACTTTCGTGAGAAAGCATCTGCCGCCTAATTTTAGAGAATTGGTATAATTTTTGCCTATCTTCAATTCAATAATTGCTTTATCTGTAGAGGGGGTTTAAACTCCCTCTTTTATTTTGGTTACAGGATTGGGGATTGGGGATTGGGTACTGGGGATTGGGGATGAGAAGAATGTAGGGTGCGTCAGTAAGAGAAACCCTGGCTGTACCAAGAAAATATTCATACTGACGCACCCTACTAACTCTGGGGATTGGGGTAGATTAACAGATACTTCTCTCTGCTATCCTGAGTTTGGCAGAACGCGATCGCGGGTTATTGGCAATCTCAGCTTCTGTAGCAGTGATGGGTTTTTTGGTTAAAACTTTTAATAGAGGTGAATTTCTTAAACCGTGTTTTACTAAACGGTCTTCCAAGCTGTGAAAACTGATGATGGCGATTTTGCCACCAGGGACAAGGGCTTGGGGCGCTTTTTCTAAGAAAGTTTCTAGGGATTTTAACTCATCATTGACGACGATACGCAGGGCTTGGAAGACACGGGTAGCGGGGTGAATGCGACCATAACGGTATTTGGGGGGAACAGAAGATGCGATCGCCTCGGCTAATTCTGTCGTGGTGTGAAAGGGGCGTTTTTCTACAATTCTTCTCGCAATGCGTCGTGAAAGTCTTTCCTCGCCGTATTCAAAGAAAATCTTGGCTAACTCAGCTTCATCCCCATCATTAATCACATCGGCGGCGGTTAAGGTTTGTCTTTGATCCATCCGCATATCTAAATCTGCTGCATGGCGAAAGCTAAAACCCCGTTCTGGTGTATCTAAATGATAAGAACTCACGCCTAAATCGGCGAGTATCCCATCAAAACTAGCGCTGGGGAACTCATAAGCGGCAAAATTACTGCGAACAAATTTTACGCGATCGCCAAATTCTCCTAACTCTTTCTGCGCTGCTGTTAAAGCATCCTCATCTTGGTCAACAGCAGTTAGCTTGATATCTGGTGCAGCCTCTAAAATCAAACGACTGTGACCACCACCTCCTACCGTTGCATCCAAATAATGACCGCCTGGACGCACCGCTAGACCTGCGATTACTTCTTGCGGTAATACAGGGAGATGGGAAAATATTGGTTCTTGATTAGTCATTGGTCATTGGTCATTGGTCTAGAGAAAGGGGAAGGGGAAAGGGGAAAGGGGAAAGTCTTCTCTGTTTACTCCTTCACCTTTTACCTTTTCCTCTCTTCCAGTCAACAGTTAACAATATCACTGTTCTACAATTACATCCAAAAAATACTCAAAAATCAACAATTGAATGCTAATGATTGAGAATGGCTGCATTTGATAAGAGTTGGAATTTTTTCTCAATCTTGGGATTGTTATTTAAAACTACAAAAAAGGCAGGATAGGGAAATTCTATATTTTGAGATAGAGTATTGGCAAGTTCAGAGTTAGCTGATTCAGATGCAAATTGCCAAAAATTATTTTTTCGCACCACTCCCAAAACATAGAGTGGTTTTTCTGGGAAAAATTGGACAACTTTTCTAGTTAAGTAAGCTGTGGTAATTTGAGGATAACGAGATAACTGTTGACGCAGTTTATTTACTTCTGATTCTGGTAAATTATGAGAGAGAAATTCGTCACTATTCTTGATAGTTGAGCGTTCAGCTTCCGCTTGCAACATTAGCTGATAATGCTCCTCTGCACGTTGTCGATAAGACTGTGCTTGTTCTAAATTTCCTTGTTGTTGTAGGAAGTCATAAATTAGCCGACAACCGTCAATTACTGCATCCTTATCTTTGGCGATCGCTCTCTCAATATATTCTATGCCTTGCTGATCTTGTCGCTTTAATAATATCTGCCCTAATAAATAATTAGCTGAGACATGATGCTCATTTCTGCCGACAATTTCCTCTAATATCGGTAAAGCTGCTGACTCACTTTCAAAATCCCATGTCAGGAAAGCTAGTTGTAGAGATTCATCGATGGTAAGTTGTTCTTTTTGGGCTTTCTGTTGTAATTGTTTGAATGTAGCTCTTGATTCTTGAATTTCTGTATGTTTTTGTCGCCAAGCGGTGGCTGTCTGTTCTCGCCAAGCTTGGTTAAAATGCTCGATAAATTTGATTAAGGACTCTCCCAAAAACCCATTAGCTGCATTAGTTGTAATAGACATATTGATGTCTATATCTTCTTCAGCATAGGGAATATAACCCAAAGCCCTCAGCCTATCTTTTAAACAAGGACGAGTATCGGCGTTATTAGTTTCCTCGGACAGAGATACTTTTAAATATAAATCTGCTGTCTCTCTATTAATTGCTTGTAAAAAACCTTTCTCCATTTGTGCATAAATTTTGCTGGGAGGTTCAATTTCTGTTTGTATCTGTTGATAAACATCAGACCAGAAATTATTCTGTAAAAATCTAGACTTGACCTCAACATTTATTAACGTTTCTGCCGCGTTTTGCACCCCAGTAATATCAACAGCACATTTATCAGCTTCATACTCATTCCTCCGGGCTAAAACAAAGGAATAAGCATTGAAAAAGGGGACATATAACTTGAGAAACCAATCAAAAATTAATAATGAGAATTGATTTCCACCTTGTTCTCATCCTGCTATCAGGCGATACCAAGTATAACGCTGGCGATAAATCCAACCACTGAAACGATTGTGATTTCCTGATAAATGTCCTAATTCATGGGCTACAACAGCAAGAAATTGTGCCGGTGATAGTGCTAGCATGAGAGGTAGACCAACAATTAAGTAATTGCTGTACCATAAGAGCAAACCTAAACGTGGTATTTGGATCACACCCGCGTTAAAATCGGCTGTAAGCAGAATGTGGTGAAACCTTGGCGCTTTTAACTGGGAGGCGATTTCGTTAACTACACGATAGAGTTCGGGTGCATCTTGGGCTTTTAATGGTAAACCATCTGGTGGGGGAAAAGCAACCCAGAGCGATCGCAATAACACAAATGCAAAGGCCAGCAAAAACAAGCTACCTCTAATTGCTGAGGAGGAAATTCTTTGACTATTCAACATCAGCAGCAGCAACCCCACAGACAAACCCAGCGTCGCCGCTAAAATCAAAAATATGTAGGCGTAACCCAAAGTAGCCAAAAAAGCAACGTGTAACTTACAGTAATTTGTAGGTAAATGAGGTACAGATATAAATGGTAAAAGTCTTGTGGGGTGGGCATCTTGCCCGCCCTTTTGTAACTCACTCAGATGAAATATGCTGTATAAGTACGTGGCTGTTTGTGAGCGAAGATTTCTAATTTCTGAATTAACGCATCAAAACGCTCTTGATTGGCAATCATAAGTATGTATTAGAAATGTAAAACAGCAATATAACTGAAACATAACCTGTCTGACTTACGTATAAATTCAGATAAGAATTGAAGATATTGTGATTTAATGCCAATTAGTGGAGTGATGACGATAAATCACATCAATTGAGTCAATAGATATTCATGATTATTTTTTCTTCCCCTTTACCCATTGACCAAAGAGGAAAAAATTCTTATGGCTCAACATTTTTAGCTATCGAGCTTTCCTATAATAATTGAAGAAGTGAAACAAAATGAAACATCAAGCAAAACCCCTCAGTTGCCCTCATCTCTCAGATATACCCGCCTATGGATAACACATTTAGGGCGTATCCCCAAGATCATCATACAGACTTGATTTTGGCAGATGTGAGCGAGCTTGTCTGGATGGCATCAACACGGTTCAACTCGAAAATTTCATAATGGGAGAACAAGGAATTTATGGCAAGAATAGAAACCCGCACTGAACCAATGGTGCTGAATATGGGGCCACACCATCCCTCAATGCACGGGGTTCTGCGGCTAATTGTCACTTTGGACGGTGAAGATGTTGTTGACTGTGAACCAGTAATTGGCTACCTCCACCGAGGAATGGAAAAAATAGCCGAAAACCGTACCACTATTATGTATGTCCCCTACGTTAGCCGATGGGACTACGCAGCTGGGATGTTCAATGAAGCTGTCACCGTCAACGCACCGGAAAAGCTAGCTGGTATTGCTGTTCCTAAACGCGCTAGCTACATCCGCGTCATCATGCTGGAATTGAACCGTATCGCTAACCACTTATTATGGTTCGGCCCGTTCTTGGCTGACGTAGGCGCACAAACTCCTTTCTTCTATCAATTCAGAGAACGGGAGATGATTTACGACTTGTGGGAAGCCGCCACAGGCTACCGTATGGTAAATAACAACTACTTCCGTGTTGGTGGGGTAGCTGCTGATTTACCCTATGGTTGGGTAGACAAGTGTGAAGAATTTTGCGACTACTTTTTACCTGTAGTTGATGAATACGAAAAGCTAGTCACCAATAACCCCATTTTCCGCCGCCGCATTGAAGGTATTGGCACAATTAGCCGCGAAGAAGCGATTAACTGGGGACTTTCCGGCCCCATGTTGCGTGGTTCTGGCGTAAAATGGGACTTACGGAAAGTTGACCATTACGAATGTTACGACGATTTCGACTGGGATGTACAATGGGAGACTGCCGGCGATTGTTTAGCCCGTTATATGGTCAGAATGCGGGAAATGCGCGAATCTGTAAAGATTATTAAGCAAGCAATCAAAGGATTACCCGGTGGCCCTTACGAAAACCTGGAAGCCAAGCGTTTAGCGGCTGGGAAGAAATCAGAATGGGATGCGTTTGATTATCAATACATTGGTAAGAAAGTTGCGCCCACCTTCAAAATGCCCAAGGGGGAAATTTACGCCCGTGTAGAAAGCGGTAAAGGGGAACTAGGAATTTATCTCATTGGTGATGATAATGTCTTCCCTTGGCGGTGGAAAATTCGTCCAGCAGATTTCAACAACCTGCAAATTCTCCCTCACCTGTTGCGCGGTGTGAAAGTCGCGGATATTGTCGTTATTCTCGGCAGTATTGACGTGATTATGGGTTCTGTGGATAGATAGGGGGTTCGTAGTAAGGACTTTAGTCCTCAAGAAAGGGCTAAAGCCCTTACTACAAACTTTATATTGTGTCTGGGTCGATATTTAACTCCCGCAATTTTGCTGCTAAACGTTCGGCTTTTTGTTCTACCTGTTCTATTCTTTGTTGTCTCTGGTCTGCTGTTTCTTCAGGTGTTGGGACTAATTGTCTATCTGCTGTAAAAAACCGCAACAAGCCCTGATGGACTCCCAAATATAAGCCTAACTGTTGACTCCATAAATATCCTTGTTCGTCTGGTTGCAGAGGTTGATATTCTCCATCGACTAAATGAAATCCGGCGAATTCTAAGGTGTAGGGGTCAAACCAAAGATAATCAAAAGTGCGGAAGGTATTTTGGTATATTTCTTTTTTTAAATTTCTGTCAGTCTTGGCTGTGGAGTCAGATAAAATCTCCAGAATGAAATTTGGGTATTTACCATCTTCTTCCCAAACTACCCAGCTTTTTCGGGTTTTACGTTCACACCCCAACACTACAAAAAAGTCTGGGCCGCGAAAATATTCTGATTTGAGTTGACGCGGACTGTAATAAATGGTCAAGTTTCCCGCCGCGTAGAAATCATTTCTATCTCGCCACAGCCATTCTAAGCAGGTTAAAAGTAAAATTATTTGTCGCAGATGCAGTTCAGTTTCCAAGGGTGGTTCGTCACTATATAAATCACCAGGGGGAAATATTACATCACTATGGATGTTTTCTTGAGATGCTAATTCTTGAGCAATGGTCATAGAATTGATGGGGCATCAAATATTTATGGATTTATTTTAACAGTGTGGTAATTGCTTATTTTTTTTTGCAGATGATAAGTAGAGAGACTTAATAAAATGTAAGTTTGTAGTAAGGACTTTAGTCCTTTAAAACCCAGCAACAGAGCGATAAATCGCTCACTACGAACAACAATCCATTTTACATTTAATTATGTCTACGTACTTACTACTCAATACTGTTCCCTGTTCCCTGTCCCCTATCACCTGTCCCCTGTCACCTAATATTATGCTCCTGGTTGGAAATAATCAAGGAGGCGATCGCCTGAATCGGCGCGAATCAATGCCACAACTACATCGGGTAAGGCGGTTAAACTGGGGTAAACTAGATAGCGTGCTTCCCAATGAGGATGAAATTTATCTTTATAGGTGTGCAAGCCTTGAAAATTGTAGAAACGATTTAAATGTTCCACAAGGTAGCGTAATACTTTCTCTAATCGCTTTGATTCTGGTTTTTCACCAACCCCAGCTAATGCAGATAAACCAAAGTTAAAGCTGTCGTAACCCTGATCTTTAAAATGTTGTAATAGGGAAGTAAAGAGAAAATCCATTGTCCCATTTTCTATCGATGGGCGATGACGCATCAAATCGATGGTGGCTTCATTAAGTTGATATTCTGATAAAATGTTGGTAAACGCATCAATTTGACCATCGGGATTTGTGACAACAGCAATCTCACACTCCCGTAAATAAGCTTCATCAAACCAACCTAAAGAAAAGCGTTTTTCTGAACCTTGCACCATTTTTAACCATTCATCACTCACTGGTTTAAGTTGCTGCAATAATTCATTAGTAATTGGTGGTTGATAGAAATTAACTTGATAACCTAATTTTGTTAAACGGTTGATAGAAGGACGAAAGTTTTTACCTGCTTTGCCTTGTAAAGTGAAACTCTTGAGGTCAACGATCGCCTCTTCCCCAATTTTCAGCACCTGAAACCCTAAATTGGTGTATAATTGCAAATCATCGGGTAAAGTTTGGTAAAAAGCTGGATACCAATCATTACGCTGGCAAAACTCTCGAAAACTGGCGATCGCTTCCATTCTATCTTCGATGGGGCCGATGGGATCACCTAAAGCGATCGCTCCTCTGCCTTTAGGAACATAAGCAATTACACTCAGACCAGAAGGGCTAAAATAGTAACTTTTATCACTTAAAAGCGTTAAAGCTGCTAAGGAAGAACGTCCATATTGCTGGACAATTTCTTTAGCTTTGCGTTGTTCACTTGCAGTAGTAGAATTACGCGATAAAACAGGCTGTAAAAGCATAATTACTGCAAATGTCATTGTACTGGCAGCAATTATATAAATAGAATTGGCGAAAAATTCCCCAAATCTACTTTTTGGTTGCAGTCCCCAATTATCCTCTGTAAAAAACATTGCCAAAGTTTGCACGACGGCTTCACCCCAATTAAAATTTTCGGTGAATTTGCCATCTAACAAATAAAATCCTACTGTTCCATAAGCCAGGGTGAATAATAATGCACCTATTAATATCCGCACACCCCGCGCCACTGAAGGACGGTCAGATTGTGCTGTAAACACATCGCGCATTAAAATTAACTGTACCAATAAAACCCCAGATAAAAGACTTTCTTCGTAATCCCATCCTTTTAATAAATGACTAATTATAGAAATAACTAATAAACCTATAGTCAAAATCCAAGCTACTCGTTTTCGTCGTAATAAATTACTGGCAAGTGTTAATAAAATAAACCCTGTGAGGGCAGCAAATATATGTCCAGTAGCACGAATATCAAACGGTAAAAATTCTTTTAACCAATGATTTCTGCCATACAAGTTAGGGGTGACTGCTGATAATAAATTAACTACTCCAACTATTGCAGTTAGAATAGAAGCACTCCCCAGTCCTAGTTGAGTTCTAGATATCTTATTCATTTGGATTTGGAATTATTAAACTGTTCTCCCACATAAGTCAGCGAATCTCTCAGATGTTTGTGAAAATAATTCCACCCTATATCAGCACCTGATAAACCATGTCCTCCGGGAAATTGATAGAAAACATTCTTTATTCCTAACTGATTTAATGTTTGATGAAATGATTTTGTCGAAGCTAGTAATTCCGTATCATTCATGCCTGCATCTAAATAAATATGCAGTCTTTTTCTATCTTCAGGTGATAGCTGTTGGACAAATTTTTGGGGACTATTTTGTGGGCCGCTATTATCAGTAAAATAGCCACTGTGACTAAAAAAGATATTGAAGTTGTTGAGATAGCGTAACCCGATATTTAATGCCCCCCATCCCCCGGAAGATAGACCTCCTAAAGCCCAAAATTGAGGTGCTTCGAGAGTGCGGTAGCGTGATTTGACTGTTTGGACTAACTCCGAACCTATTAAAGTGCCTATTTTACCGTTAGTCCCATCAAAATAGTCGGGGTCATATAAAGGACTAGAACCGCGATTGTCGTTACCATCGGGTGTAATCACAATTGATGGAGGTAACTTTTTACTCTTATATAAGTCAGATAATATATTTAATATGGCATATTTATCAACATAAGCACGGGCATCATCATGACCGCCGTGTAATAAAAATATAACAGGATATCGCTTTTGAGGATTTTTGCTATAGCCGGGAGGTAAAATCAAGCCATAATTGCGGACTGTACCCATTGCTTGGGAGTTGAAGGTTTCTAACTTAAATTTTAGCCCGGTATTGTCTTCTTCTTGGGGTGGGTCGAATTGCGGTGCGCCTAATACAAATACATAGTAATAACCGCCACCGATGAGGATAGCGATCGCACCGAATATACCCATGAAAATTCTCGTAATTTTCCGATTTTTCGTTAATATATAAGGCATACTTTATTTTTAAATTATTAGTAGAGTGGGCAGTGCATCGCCAAAAAGATCATACATTAAGCATTGCCCAGATCCAGGTACTGAATTGAAAACTATTGTTGATGAAGTAAATTTTTAGATGTGCTGGCTGTTTGGGCAGTTTTAAATTGTTCCCCGACAAAAGTCAAAGAATCTGCTAAATGTTCCCGCCAATATTGCCAAGTGTGACCTCCAGAATATTCACGAAATACATGATAGATATTTAAGCGTGCTAGTTCTTGACTAAAATCCTTACTTTCTTTTACTTCATCACGATCTGAGCTACCTGTATCTAAATAAATTCTTAATCTTTTCTTAGCTGCTGATGGTACATCTTTAATATAAGTGATTGGGCTATTGGCTGGGCCGCTTTTATCTTGAAAATAACCACTATGACTAAATAAAATTGAGAAATTATTTAAGTTACGTAAGCCTACATTAACTGCACCCCAGCCACCGGAAGATAATCCACCAATTGCCCAAAAATCAGGATTAGGTAAAGTACGATAACGGCTTTTAACTACTTGTACTAGTTCCTTACCAATAGCTGTAGAAACATTCCCATTAGGGCCATCAAAATATTCAGGGTCTCTATAGGGACTAGATCCCCTTTTATCGTTACCATCTGGGGTAATGATAATACTAGGCGGTAACTTGCCTGTGGCGTAGAGTTGTTCTAAAGTTGTCAAAGCTTTGCCCTTGCCTAACTTAAACCAATCTATGGGTGAACCATGTCCACCGTGAAGAAGAAAGACAACTGGATAGCTTTGCTGTGGGTTTTGTGCGTAGCCTGGGGGTAAGGATACCCCGTAGGTGCGGCTTCCCCCCATCACTTGGCTGTTGTAGGTTTCTATTTGATAGCTGAGGGATGCTACCTTCTGGGTGCTTGGTTGTGGCTGTGATGTAGAGGGGGTTGTTGGTGGTGTTTGTGCGGTAGCTGTTAATGTGAGGAGACAGAAGGAAATACTGGTGAGGAAGAATAATCGAGATGTTTTGTTATTCATACTTCGAGATTAATAGTAACACCAATTTGAAAAAAGAAGGCGACAAATCCAAAGCCCCAAAGCCTTGTTGTGTCTGGATTTCTAATTTTGAATTTTGAATTTTGAATTTTGAATTGGTATAACTTTTTGTTTTAACCAATTAGCGATCGCTCCATTCACCAACTCAGCACATTCAGCCATGACCAAATGTCCCCCATCGGCAAAATGTAAATGAGTCCCGTGATCAAAGTGACTGGTTAACTCATCCCCCATCTTGGCGGTAAAGGTGGGGTCTTTTCCGGCTGTAATTATCAAAGCCGGAATATGCAGATTCTTGGGTAAGGGATGACGGATAAAAAAGTTGTAGTTCCAAAAGATTTCTAAGCTTTTATAAGCAT
Organism: Anabaena azotica FACHB-119; assembly: GCF_014697625.1. GTDB lineage: Bacteria > Cyanobacteriota > Cyanobacteriia > Cyanobacteriales > Nostocaceae > Trichormus > Trichormus azoticus_A. The sequence continues at coordinate 23,943 of NZ_JACJSG010000020.1, forward strand.
CAAAATCTGTAGGTGCTGGGTTCTCTGTAAAAAACCGTTCCATGACACTGTGACGGTAGGAAGTTGAGAGAAATTTATTAATTGTTTGCACACCAGGCAAATGCAGCAAATATCTGCCACCCCAAGCCATAAACTTCATCAAAGGAATTTCCCACCAAGGCGCTAAATCATGAGTTCCCCCAGCAATAGCAATAATTCCCCTGACTTGATGATGCTGGACAAACTCTAAACCGATGGGAACGCCGTAACTATGGCAACACAACACAGGTGATTGCATCCCGAAGCGGTGCAATAATCGGTGTAAGTCTCGACAATGCCGCCTGATGGAATAGCGAGAGTAACGACTAGACTGACCATTCCCTGCCAAATCATAGGCTAAAACCTCCCAACCTTGAGCCAAGGCATACTCATACTGCATCCTAAAATTGAAGCGGTTCCCCGTTCCCCCGTGGATGAAAACCATCGGTGGATAAACACCAGGACTATGGCTGACTTGTAAATTTACGCCTCGACGTAGGTGAATTTTTTCGCCAATAAGTGCATCATGATGAGACATAAGAAATGGGGAATGAGGGTAAACAGGAAAAACAAGAATTGACCACTGACTTACGACTAATTTCCATAGCTTACGCAAAACATTTGTCAATAGTGTGTCAACCTGATGGACAATTGACGGCTACTTTTCCCTGACTTTTCACGTTATGTGGAAAAGCGTTCCGTCAGACCTAACCCCCCAGCCCCCTTCCCTACAAGGGAAGGGGGAGAAATCAAAGCCTCTAACGCCACTTGCTACAACGCGGGAAACCCGCGCAACGCAGTGGCTCCTCCTTGTAGGAGAGAGGTTTGGAGAGAGGTCTTCCAGATCCCGTGAAAAGTCAGCTACTTTTCCCTGTACCCCCAAGCCTATATGTTCAAAAATCTCCGATTTAATTTTGGTTACTTGTTGAGTTTGTTATTATTGGCGCTTTGTATATGGGCGATCGCTAATGAATTACGAGCTTATAATTATCAAGATATCCTCAACTCACTAGCGACTATTCCCAAAAGGCGATTAAGTTGGGCGATCGGACTAACGATGGTTGGTTATTCCATCATGGTGGGTTACGATATTTTGGGCTTTCACTACGTTGGTCGCAGCCTATCGTGGCCTAAAATTGCTTTAACTAACTTTATTAGCTCGGCGTTTAGTAATACTATCGGTTTTGCCTTATTAACTGGCAGTGCTATCCGCTATCGATTTTATACCGGGTGGGGCGTGCCAGTGGTGGCGATCGCACAAATAATTGCCTTTGTGAATTTTACCTTTTGGTTAGGAATGCTCACCGTTGCCGGGTTGATTTTTCTCACAAATCCTTTGCCAATTCCGACTCAATTACACTTATCTTTTACTTCAGTACGTCCTCTGAGCTTTATTTTTATATTTTTACTAGCGATTTACTTATTCAGCAGTATTTTCATTAAACAATCATTAACAATTCGTGGTCATGTCTTCCGTTTTCCCACCTTCTCTATATGCCTAGCCCAAATCGCTATATCTAGCCTTGACTGGGTTTTCGCCGCCTCAGTTCTTTATGTCATTCTGCCTACTAATACAGATTTGTCTTATGCTAATTTTTTAGGAGTTTATTTACTAGCGATGTTAGCCGCAGTCATTAGTAACATTCCAGGGGGATTAGGTGTATTTGAAACTGTAATATTGCTCTTACTTTCTTCTAAAATATCAGCAGTAGCAATTTTAGGTTCACTATTAGCTTATCGGGGAATCTATTATTTTTTACCTACATTATTAGCAGCTAGCTTACTTGGTATTTTTGAACTTAAATATAGAAATACGATTTAATAATTAAAAAAAATAAATATCTTTGAGGTAGGCAGTGCATCGCCCTACTTATAGCTGAAATATTAAAATTAAATTAAACTTTTGTGGGTGGACATCTTGCCGCCCTAGTAGGAGCGCACATCTGTGCGCCCCTACAGATAATCAATGTGTTGTAAATATTTTTGGAATCGGTATTATAGCAGGGGACAGGGAACAGGTTCAAAAGCCCTTTAAAGTAAAGGTTTTATGATTCATGTATGTCCTAACCTATGTGGCAACTGCTATATATAAAATAAATTTTAATTAGAACAGCATCAAATTAGATCCTGTAACTGTGTCAAGATTAAATGAAATAAGTATTTAGCAGAAAAAGTGTGAAATCATGATTGTATGGTAGTTCAGGTTGTCTACTTCTTTTAGTATCATTGTTGAATTAAAGTCTGATAAATTACTATATAAATCAGGACTTACGCATCGAAGTTTTCTGTTGAGGCAGGGTGTAAGGGTGTAAGGGTGTAAGGGTTTTAAAGATTTACACCCCTATACCCCTATACCCCCACACCCTTGCCCAAACGCTTGATTTTTCGTTTTTATGCGTAAGTCCTATAAATGTGAAAGACTGGACTTATTCATAATTTTAGAACTGTGCAAATTCACTCCCACGCAGAATTTGAACCTAGCCCAAATAACCCTACTGAACAGGGTTTACAAAAAGTTCTCCAGCGTCTTGTGCAAACAATGCAAAGGGACGCATTAGTGAGACAAACGACGAACAACCTCAGAGAATCGCTGCAAGTTGATCGGGTAGTGTTATATTACTTTTACTCGCAATGGCACGGACAAGTCACCTTTGAAGCATTAAGTGCGGAAGAATTTTCCATATTAGGGTCAACTGGGCCAGATGAATGTTTTAATGATGAGTATGCAGCCTTGTATTTAGCGGGACGTACAAAAGCGATCGCTGATATTGAATCAGAAATCATCAACCCTTGTCACCGCAACTTCCTCCGCACTCTGCAAGTCCGCGCTAACCTAGTCGTACCCGTTTTAGTCCCCAAAGGATTATGGGGACTGCTAATTGCCCATCACTGTCAAGCACCCCATTCTTGGACAACATCAGATATACAACTAATGCAGTCAGGAGCGGAAACTTTAGCCACATCGCCTTACATCTTGGAAAGTTGAACTAGGCAGGGGAAAAATCAATTTAAAATACCTCTGAGATTGAATTTAACTAAAACTTACGCAACTGGCAGATTTTTTCTGTAGGGTGTGTGAGGAGCGATAATATTTGAACGTAGTCATGAGACTTGTAGCGTCACGCACCAACCACCAATTGTGACACTTGCATAAGTCCTGTGAAAATTAACAACGAACAAATCAGGGTTAGAAAAAACGTGAGTGAATACTCTGACAAATGTTGAGATAGATCCGGGTAATGGATAGCCTTGCAGGGGAGAGGAATTGAAGTGGGGTTTTGCAGATCCCGTGAAAAGTCAGATAATTTCGTAGGGCGCTGCACTGCCCACCACCAGCTTATTGAGAAGATGCAAGATGTCAGTGAACCCTCCGTCAGTGCTACAAAAAGCCATAGCCCAACGCATTGCTAACAGCCCCGAAAGGCGAATAACCTTTGCAGAATATATGGACATGGTGCTATACCATCCCGAACAAGGTTATTATTCTAGCAATGCCGTAAAAATTGGCTTCAAAGGCGGTGATTTTTTCACCTCCGTTAATCTCGGCGCTGACTTTGGCGATTTACTAGCAGAACAATTCGCCCAAATGTGGGATATTTTAGGGCAACCCGTACCCTTTTATTTGGTAGAAATGGGTGCAGGACAAGGACTGTTAGCTTTACATATCCTCAAATATATCCAGGCGCAATATCCCCAATTATTTGCCGCCTTGCAATACCTAATTGTAGAAAAGTCCCCAGGCTTAAAGCAAGAACAGCAGCAACGCTTACAAGAGTTTCCTGTGCGCTGGTGTAATTGGGAAGAGATAGAATCTAACTCAATTATTGGCTGCTTCTTCTCCAATGAGTTAGTAGATGCTTTCCCAGTGCATCAGTTCATGATAGAAGCAGGCGAGTTGCGAGAGATTTATGTAACCTTGCGGGGAGATGAGGGAGTGGGGGGAGATGGGGGAGATGAGGGAGATGAGGGAGATGAGGGAGCAGAGGAGCAGAGGAGCAACCCACCCCTAACCCCTCCCAGGAGGGGAAAGGAGCAGAGGAGCAGAGGAGCAGAGGAGCAGAGGAGCAGAGGAAGAAATACTTATTTCCCAGTCCCCAGTCCCCAGTCCCCAGACGAATTAACAGAAATAACCGCCGCACCCTCTACGCCTAAACTCGCCGAATATTTTGATTTAGTGGGGATTAATTTAGCCCAAGGTGGTTATGAGGATGGCTACCGTAGTGAAATTAATTTAGCAGCCCTTGATTGGTTGAGTATAGTAGCCGACCGCTTGCAACGCGGGTATGTGATAACAATTGATTATGGCTATCCTGCCAGCCGTTATTATAACCCCAGGCGATCGCAAGGAACCCTACAGTGCTACTATCAACACCGTCACCATGACAACCCCTACATCAACATTGGACAGCAAGATATCACCGCCCATGTTGACTTTACCGCATTGGAGAAATGGGGCGATCGCTGCGGTTTAGCAAAGCTGGGTTTTACCCAGCAAGCTTTATTCTTGATGGCTTTAGGATTAGGCTTACGTATCGCCGCCCTCTCCCACCAACAAATCTCCGTCCCTGAATTGCTAAATCGACGACAAGCCCTACACCAACTAATCGATCCCACAGGACTAGGAGGTTTTGGAGTTTTAATTCAAAGCAAAGGACTGACAAAACAACAAGCTTCTCAACCACTCAAAGGTTTGACTGTACCGGGAGGTTAGGGACTGGGGACTGGGGGGGAAAGGGGAAGGGGGGAAGGGGAAAGTAATCTATGGACTGTTGACTATTGACTATGGACTAATGACTAATGACTAATGACTAATAACCAAATAATTAAAACTCTATATTAAGAATGCTCAATCGGCTGTATATAGACTAGCATAACAGTGATTACTATGAGTCGAGCATCAGAGGGGAGTTACAATTATGTCTACTCATGACCTAATAGTGCTAGTAACATTACTGAGTCCTGGCATCTTGCTTTCAGTTGTCATTATGGCAACATTTGCCGCAGGTGGCTGATCGCTAGATCCAGGCGTAGGGAGTAGAAAAACAACGTAAATCTGTTAACTGTCAACCGTCAACGTCAACAGTTAAATAACTACTCCCTGACAACGTAGAATCAAACGATGACAACGCGGCACAATCAAAGGAACGTGAAAAATGAAGGTGGCATTTCTGGGAACTGGACTCATGGGACTACCAATGGCCCAAAGATTGTTAGCAGCAAATATAGAGGTAGTCGCTTATAACCGTACCCCAGAAAAATTAGCACCATTACAAGCAGCAGGCGCGGAAGTAGTGACACATCCCCGCTACGCCATTCGAGAGGCTGAATGCGTCATCCTCATGCTAACTAACGCCGCCGCAATATATCATGTATTGCTTTCGGATACATCTTGGCGGACTCTGGAAGGACGTACTATCATTCAGATGGGAACAATTACTTCCACCCAAAGCCAAGAAATTCGCAATTCTGTCATTGGTGGTGGCGGCGAATATATAGAAGCGCCAGTGTTAGGAAGTATACCCGAAGCCAAGGCGGGAACGCTGACGGTGATGGTAGGTGCTGAACCCGAACAATATGAACGCCGTCTAGATTTACTCAAGAATTTTGGCCCAGAACCTTTACTAATAGGGCCAGTAGGAACAGCATCCGCTTTAAAATTAGCCTTAAATCAGTTAATAGCTTCATTAACTACTAGCTTTGCCTTGAGTTTAGCTTTTGTGCAGCGTCAAGGTATTGATGTAGATAAATTTATGGAAGTCCTGCGGGGAAGTGCGCTATATGCGCCTACCTTTGATAAAAAGCTGCAAAGAATGCTGGATGGGGATTATAGCAATCCCAATTTTCCGACAAAACACTTACTCAAAGATACAGATTTATTTATTTCCGAAGCTCAATATTTAGGTTTGGATCTCAGCAGTATTGAAACTGTGCAGAAAATTTTACAAACAACAATGAAGATGTCGTTTGCTAATGAAGATTATTCTGCCATCTTTTCCATTATTAAAGATTGGGGAGAACCAAGCGGCGGTTAGTAGGGGCGCATGGTTTGTAGTAAGGACTTTAGTCCTTTTCTCAGGGCTAGAGCTGCTTACTACGAACTGTTATATCCCCCTCTCAAGCTTCATGTTTGTTGTAGCTGTGCAATTCTTTCTACCAAAAGATTAACTTGAGCAGGTTTGTTGCGGAACCAGTCTGTTGACCATATTCGGTGGATTTTCCAACCAAGTTTTTCCAAGACTTGTTGTCTGAGGCGATCGCGATCGCGTGCAGTCGGTGAACTATGATAAGATGCACCATCGCACTCAATCCCCAACAAAAACTCACCTGGACGGTTTCTATTGACAACTGCCAAGTCAATGCGATAACCTGAGCATCCAACTTGGGAACGAATTATATATCCTCTTGAAGTTAAGGCGTGATAAACGTCTTCTTCAAATGGAGAGTCGAATTTAAGTTGGTCAGTATAAAAATTACCTTCTAGTCGTTCTCCACCACTAGCTGCGTACTCTAAGTAATCTCGTAGTAATCTTAAACCTTCGCTTTTGCTGCGTGATAAGTCGATGTCACCAGCCACAATGGAAGAAACTAATGTTATTTTACATTTTGCTCTGGTCACAGCTACATTCAGCCGTCGTTCCCCACCTTGTTTATTGATGGGGCCGAAGTTAAGATTCAGCTTACCATCAGCATCATAACCATAGCCAACGCTAAGTATAATTGCATCTCGCTCATCACCTTGGACGTTTTCCAGCGCTTTGAGGAAAAACTGGGGTGAATTATCGTTGCAAAATGCTTCAAAATCAGGATTATCTTTGCCTAAAATCTCAATTTGCTCCTGAATAGCATCAGCTTGAGCTTCGCTAAAAGCAATAATACCCAGAGATTGAGCCGGAACAAGTTGAAAATGTTCTAAAGCCAATTGTGCAACTACTTGAGCCTCTCTTTGATTATCCTTACGTCCAGCGCGATCATATACACCATCAGGAACGTGTTTAAACTTTACGCCCAAATCTGGATTTTGAATTGGGTTAGGAAATGTTACTAATTGAGAATCATAAAAATGCTGGTTAGAGAAAGCTATTAATCGTTCATCTCGACTACGATAATGCCATTTTAGTGTACGTCCAAACATAAAGTTTGAACATTCATCTAAAACACTTTCAGCATTTGCATCATCTTCGTCAATTATATCTTCATCATTGTCTTCCACTTTAAAAAATGATGTGGGAGGCAGTTGTTTTCTATCACCAATTATAATTACTTGATCAGTGCGGATAATTGAGGGAACCACATCCTCTGTGCGTAACTGAGAGGCTTCATCAAAAATGAGAACATCAAAATGAACTTCATTAGCATCAATATATTGACTCACTGCAAGCGGACTCATCATCCAACAAGGTTTTAAGGCTTTAACTATATTTGGTATTCCCTTTTGTTTGTCATTCAGCAGTTTACGAATTGGTAAATGCTGTCTTCTTCTAGTTACTTCTTTCTTTAATCTTGGTAATTCAGATTGAATAACCGAAGCTTTTTCTCTGTTTTGCCAGCGTTGTAAATGAAACCGTTTTAGTCGTTCTCTAGCTAAATATAGTTGAGAGTTATCTAGCTTAAAAAATTCTTGTATTCGCTGTTCATGTACTGCTGGATTAAAATTTTTTAACTCTGTTTTTCTAGCCCAAATGGCATCTAAGCAGGTTTTATAAATTAGCTTTTCTAAAGAGGGATACCATTCTTCAGGTTCTATTTGACTATCACGCAAAGCATCAATAAACTTCTTATTTACCAGATTTTCTAGCTTTTCACAAGTCTCTTTGTAAGCCAACCATCCTTGAAAATCTTGCAGTTCAGAGTCAGCTAAATTTAAGAATCTTTCCAATTCTCCAAAAGTAATTTGATTATATGTTAGGTAACTATCTGTAATATCACTTTCTCTAAAGTACGACAGAATGAAATTCCATCCCTGCTTAATCTCATTAACATTAGAGGAAAATCCGTTGACTATTTCAGATAATTCTCTTCGCCGTGAAGGTACATTTATAATTTGCTGAACAGCATCACCAGGAAGAGAGTAATGTTGTAAACCAATCAACCAATCTAAAGCTGCTTCAATTGGTTTCAGATCCTCTTCACTAGACATTTGCGGGTCAAATAAAAAGCCAAAAATTTGATTGGGTAGATAGTCAACTTGACTGAGCTTATTTCGTAAGACAACAATAGGATTAGGTTTATTGTTTCGCAAAGCTTCTATAAAAGCCTGAGCGCCTAAACTTTCAAGTTGATCATAAATTTCTTTAAACCTCAACCAGTCTCGAAAGTTCCGTATATCAGTTTTGGCTAGACTTAGAAAATTTGCCAAATCAGTAAATAAAATTTGCTTGTGCGGTAGCACTTGCCCAAAAATATCACTTTCATTGAAGTATAAAAGCAGAAAATTTATTCCTTGTTGAAAATCTTCATTGAAAGATTCTAATTTCTGAATTAATTTAGCTAACTCTTGGCGCAGAGAAGGAGAATTTACAATATGCTGAACCGCAACCGTAGGTAGTGAATACTGTTTTAATTTGTTCAGCCAGCTTAAAGCTTGTTCAATCTGTCTTAATTCCGCTTGCGTAGCAAATTCTGGATTAAATAAAGAGCCGAAAATCTGACGAGATGGGTAATTGCTTTGATACAGTTCGTTGCGTGCGGCTTGTATTTTAACAGCTTGTACTAAATCTTGTTTTAATTCTTTATATGAAAGCTGTACCTCTGTAGTGCGTAGTCTTTTTAAAAGCTTAATATCACGCCTGTATCTAGGATTCAAAACTCGAAAAATCCAAAAGCGACTGTATTTTTGAAATCTATTGGCTAAACCTGGTAATTCAGAGGAGAATAAATCAGAATGATATTTTTGGTTAATAAAGGGTTCATTTTCTTCTAAAAACTTAATATCTGCTTGCAACTTAGTAAACGCATTCTCAGCAGTTGAAATATCCACTAACGTCCAATCGTTAGGTAAATTAGCAGGAGCATTTAATATATGCTTCAAAGCAGGAAGATAAGTTTCTACATTTTCTAGATTCAATAGGGTTTCAACTCCTAAAATCCTTTGTAAGGATTGACTCAACTCCTGAATTAGAGAAATAGATTTTTGGAATTTATCAAGTTTTTGAGAAATTTCTAACTCCTGGGATTCTGAAATGAACTTTGATTTACTTCTTTCCCAAATATTTGTGATTTCTTCTCTTAAAAATGGTATGAATGAAGAAAGATGATTCAATAAATCTAAAACTTCTGGAGAAGGCATTCTCATCGCAATTTCTCTAACATCCTGCCTCAAAATGTTAAAAGCATTACGAGCGATCGCAACATTTACCTGAGTCCAATTCTCTGGTAATTGCAGTGGTGCTTTTGATACATATGATAGAGCTTGATAGTAAGTGTCTAATGACTCTAGATTAGATATAGGTTGAAGTTGTATAATTGATGATAATTGTTGACTAAGCTTTTGAGTTACCAAAATCGCTTGTTGAAAATCCGCTAGTTTCTCTCTAATTTCTAATTCAAGCTCATAAGAATATGATTTAAGGGAACTTTTTGCCCAAATCGTTGTCTTCTCTCCCTTGAAGAATGGCAAAAACTGAGCTAACTGATTTAATAAATTTTTGGCTTCAACCAAGCGAATTTGATTCCATTGATTGAAGTTAGACAAGATAACATTAATGTTAGGAACGCCTTGACGTTCTTTTTGCAAAATCTCACCATAAAATAAGTGGTGAAAGTAAAGCCTCCTCTGGCTTGTCCTTGTCATACCAAGTTAGCGTACCCATTGCTAAGAATAAGCTATTGAATCCTCGTTCTTCAATTGATTTACGTGCTTCAGTACGCAATGTCTTCAGCCGCTTGATTTGCTCGTTTCCTGTTTGACGAGTAATTAATTCAAGAGGATTTTTTGATGAAGATAATGCTTTAGTGCTTTTCGACAGCACATTATCTTGAAAGTCGCTATCAACAATGGAAAATTTGAATGTTTTCCTTTTTTCTACAAAGTCTGTAAAGATAATATCTAATTCGTCTGTCAGCACTTCCAATGTTCGGCGGTTGTCTGGTTGAAACTTAATCAAAGGATTCTTACGCCCTAAATCAGCCAATCCAGCTTTCCATTTAGCAATCTTTTGAATAATTTTCTGTTGAGCTTCTTGATTAAGCGGCTTCACGTTTATTCTTTAGCATAAATACTTGTTGTTTAATATTATACATAAATTTTTATACAAGTATTCGTCACTTTATTACAAGGAATTTACAAATTTTTATTGTATTGAATTAAATAATATTAATAAGTTTAAAGTACTATTTTAGCCTTGCTACAAGAGTAGATTTTTCTATATAACTACTAAAAGTTAGAGGGGCGGACAAGGTTTGTAGTAAGGACTTTAGTCCTTTTCTCTGGGCTAGAGCCGCTTACTACGAACTGTCCCCAATTCTCTAACGCCCGTTACTAGAACGGATGATGGGATTTTCTACAGAATCACGATACTGTTGAACTGCATCTGTGTAACCGATAGGTAGCACAGCTTCAACGTTTTCATGGGGGCGGGGAATAATTACCCAAGACTCTAAAGTACCACCGTGAACATTCTGTGCTGCTTCCACACCAGCAGCCATTGCTGTCTTAACTTCGGAAACGTCTCCACGAATATTTACTGTAAAACGAGCGCTACCAACTCGGATATAGCCTACGAGAGTAACACGGCCAGCTTTAACCATAGCATCTGCTGCTGCTAACACAGCCGGGAAACCCTTAGTTTCTAACGCTCCCACTGCTTGTAATGACGACATTTAGTAATCTCCTGTATGAATAATAATTTTATGTGGCGTACCAGTTTATTGTACGCAGCTACGCTACATAAGCTGATAGCAAAATTGCTTAGAAAGCCCTAAAAGGCTCTGATTTTGAGGTAAAGTGAATGGGAAGAATATCTTCCACATTTGCTGGAGGGTTGGGAACTATGTAATGGGTGATTACTTCACCACCATATGCTTGTTCACCAGCCTCAATTCCCGCCTCAACGGCTCTTTTTACTTCCGCAACTTGTCCCCGCACAGCAACTAACAAACGAGCGCTTTCTGCTTGACCATAATATACAAGGGTAACTGCGGCAGATTTTACCATCGCATCTGCTGCCGCTAACACAGCCGGAAATCCTAAAGTTTCGATTACGCCAACCGCCATTGGCATGGCATTAGCTCCTGATACAAAAAAGTTAAGTGATATTAATTGTACGAGGCTTTCGACTCCATTGTGATACTGAGGGGGAAATTTCTTTTGGGGGGAAGGGGGAAAGGGGAAAGGGGGAAAATAATTAACAACTGTCAACTGTCAACTGTCAACTGCCAACTGTCACCTGATAAACTAGAATTTATGTTTCCAAGTTTTTTACCTGCCGCAGTTGGGCAACTTACCGAAGCTGAGTCGATCGCCTTAGCTAGAAGTATCCAAATTCATGCGATCGCTACTCCCCTGAGTAACCAACCAATCACCACAGCCTACGTACATCAAGGGAGTGGGGGTATACCTATTTTATTAATCCACGGCTTCGATAGTTCTGTATTAGAATTTCGTCGTCTTCTACCACTGCTAGCACAAGAAAATGCAACTTGGGCGGTGGATTTGTTGGGTTTTGGCTTTACCGAAAGACTCGCGGGGTTACAATTTAGTCCTGTTGCGATTAAAACTCACCTCTATTACTTCTGGAAAACTCTCATTAACCAACCTGTGATTTTGGTGGGTGCATCAATGGGCGGTGCAGCAGCTATTGATTTTACCCTGACTTACCCAGAAGTAGTAGAAAAATTAGTATTAATTGATAGTGCTGGTTTGCGCGGGGGTTCACCGCTAACTAAATTTATGTTTCCCCCATTGGATTATATGGCGGCTCAGTTTTTGCGGAGTCCGAAAGTGCGCGATCGCGTCGCTCGTGCTGCTTACAAAAATCCTAGTTTTGCTACTGTTGATGCTTTATATTGTGGTGCATTACACCTAGAAATGCCTAGCTGGCCTGAAGCTTTAATTGCTTTTACTAAAAGCGGTGGTTACACAGCTTTCCGATTTAAAAAATTGGCAGAAATTACCTCACCTACCTTAATTTTATGGGGTGATAGCGATAAAATTTTGGGTACTGAAGACGGCAAAAGATTTAAAAGGGCAATTCCCCATAGTCAACTAATATGGATCGAAGATTGTGGTCACATACCACATTTAGAACAGCCAAAAATTACTGCTCAACATATCCTAAATTTTCGTAGGTAAAGAGGTTAGGGGTTAGAGGCTAGAGGCTAGATGCTAGAGACTAGAGGTTAAAAGCTAGAGGTTAGGGCTGGGGGTGAGAGTAACTTATCTCAGTTAGACTAAAAGTGCGATTCTGTCAATTATTAAACTGATAAAAGTTTCAAAGGCTGTAATTGTGATTTAAGGGCTAGAGCGTGTTTTCAAACTTTAAAAGTATGTAGGATTAAGCGTAGCGCAACCAACAAAGCCTCGCAACCCTTGGGTTAAGGAACGAAACCCAATCTACATCTAACCCCGAACCCCGAACCCCGAACCTCTAACCCCTTTCAAGGGCAGGTTTTTTACACTTCGACCCAAAAACACTGATTTTAGGGTGTAGGGGTATAAGGGTGTAGGGGTGTAGGGGTAGATGAAAGTCTGATAATTTACTGAATCTTATAGTCCTCACTGATTACTTTATGAAAAACCTGCCCTTAAGAGACCTCTAACCCCTAGCCTCTAACCTCTAACCTCTAGCCCCTAACCCCTAACCCCCAAAGAGCTTTTCTCATGTCTAACTCCGAACAAGATAGAGTCATCGTTCGCCCAGTGGATGAGTATAACCAGAGATTGGTTGCTTATGTACATCCGCCCAATTGGGAAAATCCCCAACCTGCTGATTGTTATGATTTGGTAGTCATCGGTGCAGGGACGGCTGGTTTAGTGGTGGCTGCTGGTGCGGCTGGTTTGGGTTTGGGTTTAAAAGTGGCGTTGATTGAAAAGCATCTCATGGGTGGAGATTGCTTGAATGTGGGTTGTGTACCTTCCAAAACTATTATTCGGTCGGCGCGGGTGGTGGGGGAAATTCGCAATGCTAAAAATTTAGGTGTGAATATTCCCAATCAAGTTAATATCGATTTTCCCGCAGTTATGGCCAGGATGCGGCGAGTGAGGGCGGGAATTAGTCATCATGACTCGGCTGAACGTTTTACATCGCTGGGGGTTGATGTTTTCCTGGGGAGTGGGAAATTTGCTAGTAGTGACACTGTAGAAGTGGCTGGTAAAACCCTTAAGTTTAAAAAGGCTGTAATTGCTACTGGTGCAAGGGCGGCGAAACCTACCATTAGGGGGATTGAACAAGCTGGATATTTAACTAATGAAACGGTTTTTTCTTTAATTCAAAGACCAGAAAAGTTAGCGGTGATAGGTGGTGGGCCTATCGGTTGCGAATTGGCGCAAGCTTTCCGCCGTCTGGGGAGTGAGGTAGTGTTGATTCATAGTGGCTCCCATGTCCTCAATAAGGAAGATGGGGAAGCAGCACAAATTGTGGAAAAAGCGTTAATGCGGGATGGGATTCGCTTAATATTAAATGCCAAGGTAGAAGAGGTTGTCACTGTAACTGAGGGTAAGCGGTTGTACTTTTCTGCTAGCGGTTGTCGTGACTCTGTAACAGTAGATGAAATATTGGTGGGTGTGGGGCGATCGCCTAATGTTGAAGGGTTAAATTTGGCAGCCGTCGGTGTAGAATACGACCAGCGCCGAGGCGTAATAGTCAATGATTACCTGCAAACAACAAACCCCAAAATTTACGCTGCTGGTGATATCTGCATGGACTGGAAATTCACCCATGCAGCCGACGCAGCTGCGAGAATTGTGATTAAGAATACGCTATTTTCTCCCTTTGGTTTGGGAAGGTCAAAACTCAGTAGTTTGGTAATGCCTTGGGTGACTTATACTGATCCAGAAATTGCCCATGTGGGGATGTATGAACACCAAGCCAAGGAGTTGGGGATTGATGTAGAGACAATCAAGATACCTTTTAGTAGTGTAGACCGGGCGATCGCTGACGCGCAAGAAGAAGGTTTCCTGAAAATTCACCACAAAAAAGGGTCAGATAAAATTCTCGGTGCAACCATTGTCGCAGCTCACGCCGGCGAAATGATTTCCGAAGTCACCACAGCAATTGTTAACAATATAGGTTTAAGCAAATTAAGCAGCGTCATTCATCCCTACCCCACCCAAGCCGAAGCCATTAAAAAAGCCGCCGACACCTATCGCCGTACCCTTCTCACAGCGAATACGAAAAAACTCTTGGGATTTTTAACTAAATTTTCTTGAACTGGGGAAGGGGGAAAGGGGAAAGGGGAAAGGGGAAAGGGGAAAACTGATAACTGATAACTGACAACTGATAACTGTCAACTGATAACTGATAACTGATAACTGATAACTGATAACTGATAACTGTCAACTGATAACTGTCAACTGATAACTGATAACTGACAACTGATAACTGTCAACTGATAACTGATAACTGATAACTGATAACTGATAACTGATAACTGATAACTGTCAACTGATAACTGATAACTGATAACTGTCAACTGATAACTGATAACTGATAACTGATAACTGATAACTGATAACTGTCAACTGATAACTGTCAACTGATAACTGATAACTGATAACTGATAACTGACAACTGATAACTGTCAACTGATAACTGATAACTGATAACTGATAACTGATAACTGATAACTGATAACTGTCAACTGATAACTGATAACTGATAACTGTCAACTGATAACTGATAACTGATAACTGATAACTGATAACTGATAACTGTCAACTGATAACTGTCAACTGATAACTGATAACTGATAACTGATAACTGACAACTGATAACTGTCAACTGATAACTGATAACTGATAACTGATAACTGATAACTGATAACTGATAACTGTCAACTGATAACTGATAACTGATAACTGTCAACTGATAACTGATAACTGATAACTGATAACTGTCAACTGATAACTGATAACTGTCAACTGATAACTGATAACTGTCAACTGACAACTGACAACTGACAACTGACAACTGACAACTGACAACTGACAACTGATAACTGATAACTGATAACTGATAACTGACAACTGATAACTGATAACTGATAACTGACAACTGACAACTGACAACTGATAACTGATAACTGACAACTGATAACTGATAACTGATAACTGATAACTGTCAACTGTCAACTGTCAACTGAGAACTAGCAGCAATTAATGCGGCGGCTTCTAAACTAGGTAAGGGATGAGAGAAAAAGTAGCCTTGAACCGATTTACAGCCTAACTTGCTTAAAATTGTGACTTGTTCTTGGGTTTCTACACCTTCAGCGATCGCACTCATACCTAGTTTATTTGCTAAAGTGACGATAATTTCGATAATCTCTTGATTGCGGCGATCGCTGGCTAAGGGGTTAACGAAGGAACGGTCAATTTTTAATACATTCACCGGAAAGCTATAAAGGCGACCTAAAGAAGAGTAGCCTGTACCAAAATCATCAATCAATATCTCAATTCCCAATTCTCGTAGTTTTAGGAGTGTAGCAGTTGCTTCATCAGCATTTTCTACAATCACACCTTCGGTAATCTCTAGTCCTAAACAATTAGCATCAAGACCTGTTGATTGCAAAATTTGTCGAATTTGTTCGATTAAATTTGGCTGGGAAAATTGCTTGGCGCAAAGATTAACGCTCATTCTCATGAATGAGCGTTGAGGATAGTTGATCTGCCATGACTGCATCTGGCGACAAGCTTCATACAGCACCCAGTAACCAATATCGACAATTAGTCCAGTTTCTTCCGCTAAGGCAATAAAATCTACAGCATTGAGTAAACCACGCTCTGGATGTTGCCAGCGTAGCAGTGCTTCAAAACCTACAATATCACCACTCATGAGTGAAATAATTGGTTGGTAATACACTTTAAACTCTTGACGTTCCAGCGCTCGACGCAAATCAGCTTCTAACTGCAATCTCAAGAGCGCATTAGCATACATATCTCGGTTAAATAGAGCGTAGCGCGACTTTCCCAAGGCTTTAGCGCGGTACATCGCCGTATCTGCATCTCTGAGTAGTTGTTCTGGATGGTCATAGTTGACGGTGGAACTCAAAGCGATGCCGATACTTGCACTTGTAAATACTTCTTGTCCATCCAATTTTAAGGGTAATTTTAGCTCTTTTTGTATTCGTTCTGCCACCTTGATGGCATCTGAAACATCTTGAATATCTTCTAGTAGGATGGTAAATTCATCGCCTCCCAACCTTGCGGCTATATCTGTGGAGCGAATGCAGGCGGCTAGTCTTTTGGCAATAGTAATTAAGAATTGGTCTCCTTTGAGGTGTCCAAGACTATCATTGATGACCTTAAACCGATCTAAGTCTAGGAACAACACAGCAAATAAATAATCTTTCTGTCGTTTGGTTTGCTGGAGTGCGTGTTGTAAGTGTTCCATGAAGAGAGCGCGGTTTGCTAAACCTGTCAATCTATCGTAAAAGGCGTTCTGACGTAATTGTGCTTCTGTTTGCTTGCGTTGTGTCACGTCAAACGCTGTAGTAATTACCAAATTTCTGCCATCGGGTAGTTTTCCCAAGGTTGCAGAGTGAAAATCCCAGATGCGGGTTTCACCAGTGCTAATTTTAATGCTGTATTCTCCTTCAGCAATTCTCCCATCAAGATTATGTAAGGGTTCAATATCAGATTCCTTTTTTTGTTCAAGATTTCCAGAAGCTTTTTTAGTCCAGTCTGCAACTGTCTGAATTTCGTCGATGCTGTATCCTGTGATTTCTGTCCAAACATGATTAATTAACAGGACTTCTCCATCTTCGGTGTGCAGCATCATTGGTAAAGGCGCATCAAAAATGGCGCGGCGAAATCTGGTTTCACTTTGATGTAAGGCTTCTGAGGCGTAAGCAATTCTTAATGCTTCTTCTATCTTCTGACGCTTGACATCTAAGCTATCTAACCCTCTGGCGTAGTACCAAATTAAACCCATAAAAGCAGCTACATTGCCAGTTACGTGCAGGCTCAAGCTAAACGCATGATCAAACCATGCCATTCTCTCACCCAGCAATCCCAGCGATCCCAGGGAAAAGGGAATAGCGATCGCCGCCGGTAGTAGCATTCTCGCTGTCATTCCACCCGCACTATTACTGATGAGCAAACCCAAAAAACCCTGGGATGGCGCTAGCAATAATGTACCAATCGAGAGGAGGAAAAATGTTATACCTGTGTGAATGGCTGTGTGCGTCAACGATGACATTCCCAGAAGCTGTTTGACCCCGTAAATATAGCCAATCAAGACCTCTATGGATGTCAATGTAGTCGCAATTGTCAGTAATTGTACTGCCCGATAACCGACATGGTTAGCAGCCAAAAGCCATAATGCAGAACCAATTAAGCTAAAATTTAAAGCGGATACAGATGACATTCTACCAGGGTTTGCGGTAGCAGATTCTACACTAGTCTGGCTAATCGCTGCTAATTTATCGGCAAATAGCAGTTGATCAATTCCCAAATTCCATCCCAATAAATATTGACTGAGGGTCAAAAATCCTAATAGTGCGATCGCTATAGCTAGCACCTGAGCTATGGAATGCTTGATCTTTCTAGTTGAGTGCAGAAAATTTAATGCTAAACCAGATAACACAAAACCTAATGCTGTGTTAGGTTTCATCGTAGTCCACTCTGGAAAAATGCTTTTAAGGATGGAAATATCAAAATACCAACCTAACAGTACAGCACAACCTAATAAAATGACAAATACACTTATAAATTTTGAAGCGCTTTTTAGCACATTAATAAGATAGCTCTTTAGCGGATAGGTGGGCATAAATGCTAGCACTTTTCTTAAAAAAATAGCGATATTAAGCTGCTATCTTCAACCATATCAAAGTATAGATTTTTCTAATCATCACCGAGGGATGATTTATATGAAAGCTTAAATTTTAGCTTTGCATCTTATTTGTTATAAGAGACAGTTATTAAACGCATAATCGCGTGATTAGGGCGAGGCAAGATGGCAAATTTGCAGTAGAAAAAATTACAACAAGTTTAAAATTACATCTGGCGCTATCCCTTAGACTAGGGGCAGCAACCTTGTTCAGACTGGTCGAAGGAGGTGGAAAGTGACAGAAGTGAACAATTCAAACGTTACTCTTGGTGATGTTTCTCGTAGAGAATTGCGTGATTTAGTGCGAACTCAATTGCGAATGTTGCTAGAAGCAGGCGATTTACAGGGAGCGAAAGCTATTCTTGTACCTGTACAGCCTGCGGATATTGCCGAAGCAATTGAAGGTTTGCCAGAGACAATGCACGCTTTGGCTTTTCGCCTACTTTCTAAGGATGAGGCCATTGAGGTTTATGAGTATCTCGACTACAGCGTTCAAGAAAGATTAATTGCCGAACTCAAAAGTCAAGAAGTCCGGGATATTGTCGATCAAATGTCTTCTGATGATCGAGCCAGGTTATTTGATGAATTACCAGCAAAGGTTGTCAATCATCTATTAGAACAACTCAGCCCAACAGAACGTCAAGCTACAGCCTTGATGTTAGGTTATGAAGCTGATACAGCTGGGCGCATCATGACTCTAGAGTTTATTGCCCTCAAAGACAATATGACCGTGGCACAAGCCCTAGAACGTATTCGCTGCCTAGCTAATGCTAGTGAAATGATTTATTATCTTTACGTTACTGATCAGGCACGACGCTTAACGGGAATTGTCTCCTTGCGCGAGTTAGTCACATCTCAACCAGAACAAACCATTGGCGAGGTGATGACTCGTGATGTGATTTTTGTCAACACTGATACCCACCAAGAAGAAGTAGCCAAGTTAATTCAACGGTATGATTTTCTGGCTGTACCCGTTGTAGACAGACAACAGCTGTTAGTAGGGATAGTTACTGTCGATGATGTGATTGATATTCTGCAAGAGGAAACTACTAAAGATATTTATGCTTTAGGTGGTGGTGTGCAGTCCAGTGGAGACAATTACTTCCAAATGAATTTATTAGAAGTTGCCCGCAAGCGAGTGTTGTGGTTATTTGTGCTATTAATCACAAATACTGTAACTGGCACAATTATTAAATCCCAAGAGGATATTTTGACTCAAGTAGTCACACTGACGGCATTTATTCCTCTGTTGACTGGGACTGGTGGTAACGTAGGGGCGCAGTCTTCTACGGTAGTGATTCGGGGGATGAATACAGAAGAAATACGATCGCTCGGCCCTTTGCAGGTAATTGGACGGGAAGCGATCGCTGGTGCGTTGTTGGGGGGTATGCTAGGTACTATCGCTACTATCTGGGCTTATTTTCTCCAGGGTCGATTAGAAGTAGCGATCGCTGTCGGTGTTAGTCTCATAGCCATCTCGGTTTTAGCTTCCGTTTCCGGTTCAGCACTACCATTTTTATTCCGATTTCTGCGTTTAGATCCCGCCTTAATGTCAGCACCATTTATTACCACAGCCGTTGACGTACTTGGAGTTCTAATTTACTTCAACCTGGCACGGGTAATTTTAAGGTTATGAACTGTTGAGTATGGACTAATGACTAATGACCAATGACATTTACAATTCTGAAGCCGTATCAGGAGCTACAATTTCACCTTTACCCAAGTTGAGTATCAGGTCTTGGTCTGTAATTAGTTCGTTCAATTCTTTCACCTGTAAATTCATTTCCTCACAGGCTTTTCTCAGTTCTTGTGCGAATTTATTTAAGTCATCGCCGTAACCACATTGATAGGCAGCAGTTTCTATACCCTGTTTAGCATTTGCCCTCGCACAATCTACTAATTCTGTGCCATGTAATGGTTTTAGCGATGCCATAAGCCGTTTCTTTTCTTAAATGTTCCTTATTATGTATAGCAATTTTTCAGTCTTAAATCATCTCTCTGTTGGTAGACAAAGAAGGGACTGATACCGTTTATTGATGAAGATGCACTTTATTCTTGACTGTAGAGACGTTGCATGCAACGTCTCTACATAATTTATTTGCTGCAACTTCATAGAGAATTGGTATGAGGACTAAGGAATGGGAAAAACCTTTTTTATTTTTAATTAAGAGGTTTTTCCCTAATTTATTTTTTTGCAAATAATATATTCTCTTTCTTTTTAACCGTTAACTACTTCACCACCATTAGGATGTAAAACTTGACCAGACATATAAGAAGAGTCATCAGAAGCTAAAAATACATAGCTAGGTGCAACTTCTTCTGGTTGTCCTGCTCGTTGCATTGGTACTTGTTTACCAAAGCTTTCTACTTTTTCTTCTGGGAATGTAGAGGGGATTAAAGGTGTCCAAATAGGGCCGGGTGCAACAGCATTAACTCGAATACCCTTGCTCACTAAATTTTGTGATAAGGAGCGGGTAAAAGCAACAATTGCCCCCTTTGTTGCCGAGTAATCGAGCAATTGGGGACTGCCTTTATAAGCTGTAACTGATGTGGTATTGATAATTGCACTACCTTCTTTTAAGTGCTTGATTGCAGCTTTTGTGAGGTAGAACATGGAAAAAATATTAGTTTTAAATGTCCGTTCTAACTGTTCTTTGGTAATATCTTCGATGTTTTCTTGGGGATGTTGTTCAGCTGCATTATTGATGAGAATATCCAGTTTGCCAAACTCATCTACTGTTTGTTGGATAGCGCGTTGACAAAAAGCTTCATCAGTGATATCGCCAGCGATCGCAATTGCACGCCGTCCATACTCTGCTACTGAATTTTTGGTTTCTTCTGCGTCGCCATGTTCGCTAAGGTAGACAAACGCTACATCTGCACCTTCTTTGGCAAATGCGATCGCCACAGCACGACCAATTCCACTATCGCCACCAGTAATTAAGGCAACTTTATCCTTTAACTTACCACTACCGCGATATTTTTCATCATCGGCTTTGGGTCTGGGCTGCATTTTTGATTCTGTCCCAGGTGGTTGCTGTTGCTGTGGTGGTTGTAATGTTTGATTTTCTGGCATATATTTCTCTCGGTAATTTTTCAGCAATTTCTTAATAGAGATTAAAAAAATAATTGCCTTTTTTAATCCCCACAATTAAACCTTGGATCGACAACTCAACCCAAGGTTTAATTGTGCTTTTGCACTCACTTGCTAATTGCAAGTTTACGCATCTTCACCCCGGATGCTAGCCAAACATATTAATTGCTGGCTAATGTAAATAAATAACAATATTGCTCCTCACACCCAACACACAAGGATTAAATTGACCACGGAAAACAAGTACACAACTCTCTTTAGATGTAGGATTGCTCCTCTTCATCTGCTTTAAAATTATCTATTATGTAATTAATATTTATCGGTCTTTAGGCGGAAACAAAATTTATTTATTATCAATCTACAGGGGGAAAAATTAAGAGGCAGAAAGTACAAGTATCAAGACATAATTTATATTTATACCGTTTATAGATTTTTAACCCCAGTGAGACGCAAAAATAATTAAACGCAGATGCACGCAGATAAATTTGTACATCAGCAGACTAGGCAACGCTATATAAGTTTTACAGCAGATTGCGGGTAAATGAGGTACAAATGTTCAGCAAAAAGCCATGTAAAAAAAGACTTTCAAGCCTGTTCCCTGTCCCCTGCTGTAGATTTAATTTCACAAATTTATGTAGGGTGGGCAGTGCAGTGCCAGATAGATAATACTACAGATACTACTTACGAAATAAAATTATGACAACTCGCACTCTGGGACTACCTGCAAACCTATATGACTATTTACTAGCGATTTCTTTACGGGAACCAGAGGTATTAACCCAATTACGCCAGCAAACAGCCCAGCTTCCTGTGGGAAGAATGCAAATTGCACCAGAACAGGGTCAATTTATGGCGTTGCTGGTGCAATTGATAGGCGCAAAGAAAACCTTAGAAGTAGGAGTATTTACAGGTTATAGTTCTTTGATAGTTGCACTAGCTTTACCTGCTGATGGGAAGGTAGTAGCCTGTGATATCAGTGCAGAGTTTACCAGCATCGCTCAACTTTATTGGCAGCAAGCCCAAGTAGCTCATAAAATTGATTTACACCTCGCCCCAGCGTTGGAAACCTTAGATAAATTACTTGCAGCAGGGGAAGCGGAAACTTTTGACTTTGCTTTTATTGATGCTGACAAGAGCAACTATGATAATTATTATGAGCGATCGCTACAATTAATCCGTCCAGGCGGTCTCATTGCCATTGATAATGTACTTTGGTCTGGTAGAGTCGCAGACCCCCAAGTGCAAGATAATCGTACCAAAAAAATCCGCGCCTTTAACGAAAAGTTATTCCAAGACCAGCGTATCAGCTTAAGCCTCGTCCCTATCGGCGATGGATTAACTTTGGCAAGGAAGAAGTGACATACTCACGCTTCCTGAGTACAGGTAAGCGTGAGCTTCTCAGAGACTCTTCAATGAAGACTCAATATGAGTCAGAGAACTGTCGTCAACTCACACGCATTCATCCCACGCTCATTCGAGTGAGACGTGGGACTTCTGCTGAAATTAGTTAAAAACTAACTCTTAACTCTCAGCTATCGACACTCACCCTTGTTGGGTGAGTGTGAGTCTCCTTGCACAAAGAGGCAAAATATTATAATAATGATTATCATTTTAATTTTGCTCTATGTCAGTCAAACCATTGAACTTATGTCAACGTCCGCGTCGTCTGCGGCGCAATGCAACACTGCGAAGGATGGTAAGGGAAACAACTCTCAGCGTAGATGACCTAATTTACCCAATGTTTGTCATGGAAGGAGAAGGGCAAAAAGTAGAAATTTCCTCCATGAGTGGGTGTTACCGATATTCTCTAGATTTGTTGCTGAAAGAAATAGCCGAAGTGTACAGTTTGGGAATTAATGCGATCGCACTTTTCCCCGTCATCCCCCAACATAAAAAAGACGACACAGGTACAGAAAGCTACAACCCAGAGGGATTAGTACAACAAACAGTTAGAGCCATTAAACAAGCAGTTCCAGATATTGTTGTCATCACCGACGTAGCCCTTGACCCCTTTACTACTCATGGTCACGATGGCTTAGTCGATGAAAAAGGCAATATTTTAAATGACCCGACTGTAGAAGTGTTAGTAAAAATGGCACTTTCTCAAGCCACAGCCGGAGCAGATTTTGTCGCCCCTTCCGACATGATGGATGGCAGAATTGGTGCAATTCGTCAAGCTTTAGATGCAGAAGGTTACATCAACGTAGGAATTTTGGCATACTCCGCCAAATACGCCTCCGCCTACTACGGCCCCTTTCGGGATGCTTTAGATTCCGCCCCGAAATTTGGTGACAAAAAGACTTATCAGATGGACGCAGCCAACGCCAGAGAAGCCTTAAAAGAAGTAGAACTAGATATTATCGAAGGGGCAGATATCGTCATGGTAAAACCTGCCCTTGCTTACCTAGATATTATTCACCAAATCCGCCAAACTACCCAGCTACCAGTCGCAGCCTACAACGTTAGTGGCGAATACGCCATGATTAAAGCCGCCGCGCAAATGGGTTGGGTGGATGAAAAACAAGTAATTTTAGAATCCTTAACCAGCATGAAACGCGCAGGCGCAGATTTAATCCTCACCTACTTCGCCAAAGAAGTGGCGTTGATGTTGTCTTAGGTGGGTGACTATGGACTGTTGACTATGGACTGTTGACTATTGACTGTTGACTATTGACTGTTGACTATTGACTATTGACTATTGACTATTGACCAATGACCAATGACCAAAAAAATTGACCTAGCTATTGTTGGTGCAGGGCCTCATGCTCTGACCTTAACTACCCATCTACTGCAAAAACGGCAGTCTATCAAGGGTAGATTCTCGGTATTTGACCCCAGTGGTATGTGGATGAGTCGCTGGAAGCAGCAATTTACAGCTTTGGAAATTCCGCATTTACGTTCCCCCGCAGTGCATCATCCAGACCCTAACCCCTTTGCTTTGCGGAAATTTGCAGAATCTCGTCCCCATGAGTTATTTCCCCCCTATGATTTACCAGGGACGCAACTATTTGATGATTTTTGTCAGGATGTGATAAAAATCCGCCAGTTGCAAGACCAAGTTATTCCTTTAGCAGTCAAGAGTATTCAACCCTTACCTGATCATCTGCGTCCTCAATTCCGCCTCGGTTTGCAAGATGGACAAGAGGTAATTGCACGGCGGGTAGTTCTAGCAACTGGTAGCGCTCAACGTCAAATACCTAATTGGGTAAATCAAATTCACTCACCATATCCACAAGATAGACTTTGCCACTCTCAAACAATAGATTTACGAAAATTACACTTGGTGGGTAAGAGAGTATTAATTGTTGGTGGCGGGTTGACGAGTGGACATTTAGCTGTGGGTGCTATTTCTCGCGGTGCGAAGGTGCATTTACTAATTCGCCGACAGTTAGCAGAAAAGTTGTTTGACGCAGAACCGGGTTGGTTGGGGCCAAAGTACCTCAAGGATTTTTTTGCACAATCAGATTGGCAACAACGTTTTACCATGATTCAGCAGGCTAGAAATGGTGGGTCGATGACTCCGGCGATCGCCACCCAATTACGCAGACAAGCACGCAATGGTAACATCAGAATTGACGAAAACTGCCAAATCGTCAAAGCCCAATGGTTGGGTGAGAATTGGCTTGTAGAATGTAGTGATGGTAGCCAGCATGATTGTGATTATATCTGGCTCTCGACTGGTACTAAATTTGATGTCACCACTGAACCCTTATTAAAAGATATTCTACAGGCGTACCCTACCCCCATCATTAAAGGTTTGCCAGTCTTAGATACTTGTCTACGATGGCCTGGCTGTGAATTATTCATTATGGGTGGTTTAGCTGCCTTGCAAGTAGGGCCGACAGCCAGAAATTTATCAGGTGCAAGGATGGCTTGTGAGAAAATCGTTCCAGCAATTGTTAAACCGAGTGTAGCCTTTTCCCCCAGCATCATGGCAGCGCAAGCAAGTTAAACTTTCAGGACTAACCCGTCAAAGGTGTACGGGTGTAGGTGTTAAAAACCCTTATACCCCTAGACCCTTACCTCTCTACACCCAGTCTTAACAAACAATCTTGCCAAAGCAGAGCATTTTTAGCTAATATGATAACGATTCTCATTCCTTTCTCGGTTTGAGAGATGAATATATCTACACCTATTCAGCAAAGGAATTGATTGAGATGAATACTATCGCTGCACCAGATAACGATATCATTACTGAAGTTCCTAAGCGTGGAATGCCTGTGACCATTATTACAGGATTTCTGGGCAGTGGTAAAACTACACTACTCAACCAAATTCTCAAAAATAAGCAAGATTTAAAAGTAGCTGTCTTAGTAAATGAATTTGGCGATATTAATATTGATAGCCAACTGTTAGTTTCCGTAGACCAAGATATGCTCGAACTGAGCAATGGCTGTATATGCTGTACTATTAATGATGGTCTAGTCGATGCTGTTTATCGGGTTTTAGAAAGAGAAGAACGTATTGACTATTTGGTAATTGAAACTACTGGTGTAGCAGATCCACTACCGATTATTTTAACTTTTTTGGGTACAGAACTGCGAGATTTAACCAACCTGGACTCAATTATTACTCTGGTAGATGCTGAAGCTTTTACCCCTAACCATTTTGAAAGTGAAGCAGCATTAAAACAAATTACCTATAGTGATATTATTCTCCTGAATAAAACAGACCTTGCTCCTCTAGAAAAAACTAAAGAAGTAGAAGAATATATTCATAGTGTAAAAGAGGGTGCAAGAATTTTACATACTCAATATGGTCAGGTGGCACTACCATTAATTTTAGGATTAGAGTTAACGCCAACAGATAAATATACTGCTGAGGATGTAGATCATCACCATGTAGATGAACACCATCATCACCACCACGACCATGAACATGAACATCATCATGAGCATCACTCCCATCATTTAGAAAATGATGGATTTATATCAGTTTCTTTCCAAGCTGATAGACCCTTTGATGTTCATAAATTTGAAACTTTTCTCACGGAAGAAATGCCAAATAATGTTTTCCGCGCGAAGGGTATTTTATGGTTTAGTGATAGTGATTTACGTCATATTTTCCAATTAAGTGGGCCTCGCTATCACTTATATGCTGATGAATGGCGTACTCTCCCTAAAAATCAAGTGGTTTTTATTGGCAGAAAATTAAATATGCAGCAAATGTACACACAACTTAACAATTGTTTGGTATGATTAATTAGGGTTAAATAATTAACCAAATTTAGTTAATAGATATCAAAAAATAACCCAGCTATTTGGAGATAAATAGACCAATATAAGATATGTGTCAATTTATCATATTTGTTAATTTGGAAGCAATTAGCAAATATAGAATCTCCATTTTTTAATACTGAGTTAGATATTCTTTAAACTATTAACTATTTCAAAATTCCTACCAATTAAACAAACGAAATGACTTTATCGACTCGTCCCGACATTAATTCTGCTGCTCAGATGGTTTCGTCTTTATCTACTCAGCAACTACCAACTGTCACAGAAGCAGAAATGGTGCAGGCTGTGCGAACATTGCTAATTGGTCTAGGCGAAAATCCTGATCGAGAAGGGTTAAAAGATACCCCTAAGCGAGTTGTTAAAGCTCTGCAATTTCTCACTAAAGGATATCATGAATCTTTAGATGAACTGCTGAACGGAGCAGTTTTTACAGAAGATGCGAATGAAATGGTATTAATTCGGGATATCGATATTTTTAGTTCTTGTGAGCATCATATTTTACCGATTATCGGTCGCGCTCATGTTGCCTATATTCCTAATGGTAAGGTGATAGGGTTATCGAAAATAGCTCGTATTTGTGAAATGTATGCTCGGCGTTTACAAGTGCAAGAACGTCTCACACTGCAAATTGCGGATGCGTTGCAAGGTTTGCTCAAACCCCAAGGGGTTGCAGTTGTGATCGAAGCAACTCATATGTGTATGGTGATGCGGGGTGTGCAGAAACCAGGGTCTTGGACTGTTACCAGTGCAATGCGTGGTGTGTTTGCTGAAGATGCGCGGACTCGTGAAGAGTTTATGAATTTGGTGCGACACAACGCTAATTTTCACTCTTAAGTTTCGGCTGAAGTAAACGTTGATTTTTTATGTAGAGACAAGAAATGTTCTGTCTCTACATTATTTATTAGCCAACACTCATGATTTATTAGTGATGCTTGTAGCTACTGAAATATTGGCAAGTTTGAAGTTTAACGAGCAAGGTTTGATTCCGGCAATAGTTCAAGATTACCGCGATGGTACTGTTTTGATGATGGCTTGGATGAACTGTAAATCAATTCAAAAAACACTAACTACTGGTGAAGCTCATTATTGGAGTAGATCGCGCTCAGAATTATGGCATAAAGGGGCGACATCTGGACATATTCAAAAAGTGCAAGAGATGTTTTACGACTGTGATGGAGATACCATCCTGCTAAAAGTTGAGCAAATTGGTGATATTGCTTGTCACACTGGCGCAAGAAGTTGTTTTTTTAATGCTGTACCAATATCTCCTCCAGCTTAAATTTTAAAATAGTTGATTATGTCTACACCAATTATTACCGTGATTGCAGGCACATCTGGGTCAGGAAAAACTACCTGGGTTTGCCAACAGCTAACAAACATGAAGGTTGTTGATAAAATAATTTATTTGAGTCTAGGAACTGGTACTGTTCCTATTGACCAAACCCGCATAGCAACTGAATTTCCTGGGTTGCAGGTCTTTGGCGATGGTCAGGAAGTGGAATTGCTAGAGCAAATACGCCAAGCACAAGCGGTTTACATTGAATTAGGGTTTTACTTTGATCTGGGAGTGATACCTTCGGCGATCGCACAATTATTAGATAATCTAACTTACCATACTGTCGTCGTCTTACCCCCCGACCTGAAAAACTCCGAATACCATGCTTGGGGAAAAGAGATTATACCAGGCGCACCAGCCCAAATCAATACTGCTGAAGCTGTATGGCGGGTAGCCTGCAATGGTCAAGTGATTGATGAAAATAGTTTAGAGGAATTTTGGTATGAAGTCACCCACGGGGCTTACGGCAAAGTCACCCGCGCCAAGGCAATTTTTGATGTTAACGATGGTCGCTCACTTTACTGTGATTTCGTCGCTGGCGTTCCCCAAACTCATTTTCTAGAATTAGACCTACCACGTTACTTAGATGGTAGACCTCAGCGTTTCAGTGGCTTAGAAGTGGTGGGGAAAAACTTAGATGAAGCCGCTTTAAAACAAACCTTATCAGATTGTTGTTTGTCTGATGCGGCGATTATGCAATACCAACAAGAAGTCAAAAAGATTTTAAGTGAAACAACTTAAATAATGTTTGTAGTCAGGACTTTAGTCCTTCTTTTAAACTCAATCAAAACAACTTTTATTCTCAAATATTCACCTATTCCAAGGATAACAAACATGAAAATAGCCGTCATCTCATGTATTCATGGCAATTACGCAGCTTTAGATGCTGTATTACTAGATATCGATGAGCAAAAAGCAGAAAAGATTTTCTGTGTTGGTGATTTAGTAGGATATGGGCCGCATCCCAACGCAGTCATTAGCCAAATTCGTGCTTTAGATATTCCCACCTGTGTCGGGTGTTGGGA
This sequence comes from Anabaena azotica FACHB-119, assembly GCF_014697625.1. Classification (GTDB taxonomy): domain Bacteria; phylum Cyanobacteriota; class Cyanobacteriia; order Cyanobacteriales; family Nostocaceae; genus Trichormus; species Trichormus azoticus_A. The sequence goes on from NZ_JACJSG010000020.1 coordinate 52,634, forward strand.
TGAAGATATTGTGGAAGGTTTAAACGCTTGTGAGTGTAGTTATCCTTCATTATTAGCAGAAAAAAGAGGCATCAAAGCTCATGAATGGACTAATAAAGAAATTCACCCAGAAAACCGGGAATTTCTCGCCCAATTACCCCATAGCCTGAAAGTAGAAAATTTAGCTTTTGTTCACGGTAGCCCTTATAGTAACCATGAGTATTTGTTACCGGAACTAGATGCTTTTGTCGCCATAGAGCGTGTACTTACCACAGATGCAGATGTGCTGTTTTGTGGTCATACTCATGTGCCTTATGTTCGGGATCTTGATGCTGTTCAACTACAAGTTACTGTGAAAAAAGGAGAATTAACAGAAGAAAGGAATTTTATATCGCCTCTCAAAAGAATTGTGAATGTAGGTTCGGTGGGAGAACCAAGACATGGTAGACCCAATGCTACTTATGTAATTTATGACATGGAAACTCAAGAGATTAAATTGCGGGAAGTACCTTATGATTACCAAAAAACCTGTGCAGCCATTATCGAAAAAGGTTTACCTGCGATTTTTGCTTGGCGTTTAGCACATGGGTTAGAGTATGCAGAAAGAGCAGATGATCCGACTCATGTTTGCACAAGGTAATACCAAGTTGCAGTCAAAGATATAGGACTTATACCAATTCTCTATGAAGTTGCACGGAAAAACAATGTAGAGACGTTGCATGCAACGTCTCTACAGGGCAGAATAAAGTGCATCTTCATCAAGAAACGGTATTACGCATAAAAACGAAAAATCAAGGGTTTGGGCAAGGGTGTAGGAGTATAGGGGTATAGGGGTGTATGTCTTCAAAACCCTTACCCCCTTACACTCGTGACACCCGTGACCCCCATAGTATTAGTAACCGAAAATAAATATGAATAAATGGGCTATTTTAACTGGAATTGAAGGAAATCTTGCTGCTTATGAAGCTGTCATAGTGGATATTAAGCGTCAGGGTAATGTAGAGGCTTTGTATATTTTGGGTGATGTGGTAGGGCCAAGACCAGAAACAGAAAAGTTGGTGGAACGGATACAAAACCCAAAAAGGGGAGAATTAGAACCGTTAATTTGTAAAGGTTGGTGGGAAGAACAGTGTTTAATTTTGCATGGTTTGGGTGCGACTGGGGAGGCTAATGAACTCATCGCTAAATACGGTGGTGATACTGTGAAGAAATTGTGGGACTCGGTTTCTCGCCAGACTGTACAATGGTTGCGATCGCTCGATTTTGGATTTTTTGAATTAGATTGTTTATTAATCCACGGCTCAACGCTAGGTGTAGACGATGAACTCACCCCAGAAACTCCCCCCATTCAAATGCTTGATAGATTATCACGAATGCAGGCAAATAATTTATTTTGTGGGCGTTCTGGTTTAACTTTTCAGTATCAGTTGCAAGCTGGTTCTATTACAACTAAACTAACTACTCTTGATAGCCAAGTTTCCCCGCCAACCATCACCATTTCTCCGCGTCAAGTAATTGGAGTCGGTAACGTGGGACGCAATTTTGGACAAGCGACTTATACTCTCTACAATCCTAGTAACAATCAAGTAGTATTCAAGACTGTATCCTACGGCAATGGTAAAGGATTTCAAAGCCAAGGGAAGGTGAAAAAATCGCCATCTAGCGTTTAATTCCTCGATTCAGAGGTATAATCTTGATAACGATTCTCATTATTTTGAAGCAGGACAAACTGCGATCGCCGCAAATAAAAAAGGATAAATGGTGTGTCTGGTTTAAAAGCAAAGATACAAGGTGAGCTTGAGCATTATTGGCAACAGATGCTGTCAGACTACGTGACAAATATCGCTTGGTCGCCACAAGGTAAGACTCTCGCCGCCAGTTCTGCGGCTGGTGAGGTAGCTTTGTATTCTACTCCAGACAAGCAAATAGTCAAATCCCTACAACCTGCTGATGGACAATCTGTAGACTGTTTAGTATTTTCTCAAGATGGGCAATTTCTCGCCGCAGGTGGACAAAATGGCGAGGTGAAAATTTGGCGGTTACAGTCTGAGCCGGAACTTATCCGCATTCTCAAAAATGACCGTACTTGGATAGACCGTATGAGGTGGAGTCCCAGCAAAAACCAATTAGCTTTCAGTACTGGTCGCCATGTGCAGGTGTGGAATGCTGATAGAGACGAAATAGAAACTACTCTAAATTTTCAGACTTCCTCCGTACAAGATATTACTTGGCATCCCCAAGGCGAAAGTTTAGCCGTTGCTGGTTATCAAGAAGTCAAGATTTGGATGGTGGAAAATTGGCAGGATGAACCCTATTTATTACCAGTTGATTCAGCTAGTTTAGTAATATCTTGGTCGCCAGATGGTAAATATATTGCCTCTGCTAATTTAGATCGGACTATCACCGTTTTGGAATGGAATAACCCCCTTCCTTGGGTAATGAGAGGTTTTCCAGGCAAAATTCGTCATTTAGCTTGGTCGGATACAGCAACAAAATCAGGCGCTCCACTGTTAGCAATTTCCTGTGTTGAGGCGATCGCAGTATGGGAAAAAGAGGATTTAGAATGGAGTGCTATAGTCTTATCAAGGCATGAAGATATTGTAGAATCAATCCAATTTCAACCAAAATCTCATCTGTTGGCTTCGGCTGGAGGAGATGGGTTAGTTTGCTTATGGAACCAAGGTAAGCGACTAACTCAAATTCTTGATGGAGCCTCTGGGGGATTTTCCTGCTTATCTTGGCATCCTCAAGATAATCAACTCGCTGCTGGTGGCAAAAACGGCGAATTAATTATCTGGTCGAAAGCAATGCGCGGAAAAGGATTTGGTCGTCGTTAACAATTGAGTTCGTAGTAAGGACTTTAGTCCTTTTTTAAAGACCTTTCAGCATTACCTAAAAACAATGTAGGGTGAGCAAATTGCCCACCCTACAAAACTTGGTATATAATTTTATACCATACCGCCAGCAGCTTGAAAACGAGCGCGAGCGCGTTTAAAGGCTTGATTGGCTTGAATTTGGGCTTGGCGATCGCCTGCGGGTACTTGATTCAGCTTGGTTTGTGCTTGGCTGTAAGCAGTACGTGCTTCTTCTAGGTTAATCGCATCGCCACGTTCTGCACCATTTACCAGGATGGTGACTTCATTTTCTTCAACTTCGGCAAAACCACCCAATAGGGCGATCGCTTGCCAGTTTTGGCTCTTGCTGGCGCGTACTCGTAGTACACCTGTATCCAGCGCAGTTAACAGTGGGGCGTGTCCACTCAGGATACCTAGCTGACCGGTAGTGCTGGGTAAAACCACTTCATCAGCTTCCGCATCCCACACTGTTTTATCTGGGGAAATTACACGGACAGTTAGGGTCATGATTCAGTTTTCAGTTGTCAGTTTTCAGTTATCAGTTTTCAGTTATCAGTTTTCAGTTATCAGTTTTCATCTCTGATAACTGTTCACTGATAACTGTTCACTGAGATTTAGCCTTTGAGTTTTTCAGCTTTGGCGATCGCTTCGTTGATGTCGCCTACCAAGTAGAAGGCTTGCTCTGGCAGATCATCTAATTCACCAGAGAGAATCTTCTGGAACCCTTTGATGGTATCTTCCAACTTCACGTACTTACCAGGAGAACCTGTGAATACTTCAGCTACGAAGAAGGGTTGAGACAAGAAACGCTCAATTTTGCGGGCGCGTGCTACTGTCAGACGGTCTTCTTCAGACAATTCGTCTAGACCCAAGATAGCGATGATGTCTTGTAATTCTTTGTAGCGTTGCAAGGTTGATTGGACAGCACGAGCAGTATTGTAGTGTTCGTCACCTACGATGTTGGGCTGCAACATGGTAGAGGTGGAACCCAGAGGATCTACCGCCGGATAAATACCCTTAGATGCCAAACCCCGTGATAATACGGTTGTTCCATCCAAGTGAGCGAAGGTGGTAGCAGGCGCGGGGTCTGTCAAGTCGTCCGCAGGTACGTATACAGCTTGAATTGAGGTAATGGAACCTTCGGTGGTGGATGTGATGCGTTCTTGCAGTTCACCTACGTCAGTACCCAATGTAGGCTGATATCCTACCGCAGAAGGCATCCGACCCAACAGCGCGGATACTTCAGAACCAGCTTGCACGAAACGGAAGATGTTGTCAATAAACAACAGTACGTCTTGCTTGTTGACATCACGGAAGTATTCAGCCATTGTCAAACCAGACAAACCTACCCGCATTCTTGCTCCGGGTGGTTCGTTCATCTGACCGTAAACTAGCGCAATTTTCGATTCATTGAGGTTATCTTTGTTGATTACCCCAGATTCAATCATTTCGTTATAGAGGTCATTCCCTTCACGGGTACGCTCTCCCACACCAGCGAACACAGACACGCCACCATGTTGAGTTGCAATGTTGTTAATCAACTCCATCATGATTACGGTCTTGCCCACGCCTGCACCGCCGAACAGACCGATTTTACCACCGCGTCTGTAGGGGGTTAAGAGGTCAACAACCTTAATCCCTGTTTCAAACACAGAAGGCTTGGTTTCCAGGTCAGTGAGTTTGGGCGCGGAACGGTGGATGGGTAGAGTTTCTTGGTTATTAACTGGCCCTTGGTTGTCTACGGGTTCGCCAAGAACGTTAAAAATCCGACCGAGAGTCGCTTTACCAACGGGGACGCTGATGGGAGCGCCTGTATCAACAACTTCCAAACCACGGACTAAGCCATCGGTGGAACTCATAGCTACGGCGCGAATTTGGTTGTCGCCCAAAAGTTGCTGTACTTCGATAGTCAGGTTGATTTCTTGTCCTGCTTCGTTAGTACCTTTGATGGTCAGCGCGTTGTAGATTTGCGGTAGCTTACCGCCGGGGAATTTAACGTCTACAACCGGGCCGATGATTTGGGTAATGTAACCGATGTTTGTTTTTTCTGCGGTGGTGACCATGCTGCGCCTAATGATTGAAGCTATATTTCAGAATGGGTCGTCTAAGACCTTAGATCAAGCAATATCATCTATCAGGTTAGCATTGAACGACCCCTGTCTACGCCCTAAATTCTTTATTAAGGCTGGTGTCTGGGATCAATTTTGCTGCTATGTCCTCAGAGCGCATAAAACAAACTGAAAAACGAAATTGCTATGTCCAGTCTCGACGGACATAGCAAGAGTTAAATTTAACAGTAAACAGTTATCAGTTATGGCAGGTGACAATTTGTGGAAAAAGCTCTGTCTGAATTTCAGCGATCGCCATCTACGTTTGTTAGTGTGAGTTCTACCGATTTAAAAATGATTTATAAAGTAAACCTTAAATTTTAGGATACGTTAGCGCAGACTACTGGCGTAGCAAGACTAAAATGTTGCATTATTTTTTTCTTGTGGGACGGGCATCTTGCCCGTCCAGTGCAGGCAAGATGCCTACACCACAAGAGTTATATTTATACAATATTTTAGCCTTGCCATTCCACTACTAGCGTGGCAAGGCTAAAATGCAGCGATAGATTGAGAAAAAATTAATCGGCGTTCATCGGCGGTTTTTTATTTAAACCTAATGCACTATTTTAGTCTAGACACGCTACTACTAGCGTGGCAAGGCTAAAATAGTGCATTAGCAATCTATCATCTGCGTTCATCTGCGTTCATCTGCGTTCGATTTTTCTCAAATCTATTGCTACATTTAAGGCTAGACACGCTACTACGTTCATACAGATTAAGCTGTTGATGTACAGATAATAAGGTACATTCCCAAACCAGACGGGGTTGAGCGTAGGCAAGGAGATATTTACGGGTTTTTTCTAACTGACTGATTAGGCTTGGTTGGTGCTGGTTTTTCCAGTAAGATTGCTGTAAGTAATCAACTAACCATAATTGGGCTTCTGTATCTAAATCTTTATCGATTTTCTTTGCTAATTCCAAGGCATGACGTTGAGATTTAAGGGCTGTGGTTAACTCTTGCAGTAGTTCTGGGGGGATGGCTTGTAATTGTTCGTAAGAGGCGATCGCATTCCCCGGACTACCAGATGCTAAACTCAATACTGCCGGATGCTGCAAAATTTCTTGATTCCCTGTCTGTGTTAACACCTGAGTCAAAGACGTTGTATCTAAGCGGTGAAACGGTATACGTTGACAACGTGAAACCAAAGTCGGCAATATCGACTCAGGGGAAGGCGCAATCAATATTATAGTTGCTTGTCCCGGTTCTTCTAAAGTTTTCAACAAAGCATTTGCGGCTGGTTCCGCCATTGTTTGCGCTTCCTCCAGCACTACCACATTTCTTGGTGCTGACAAAGGAGGGCGGCTGAGAAATTCAGTGATTTCGCGAATTTGTTCTAAGCGAATTACTGGTGGTGCTTTGCGCTTGACATTTTTCTCGGCGGCTTGGGCGGCTGTGAGTCTTTGTCCTTGATATTGGTAAGTAGGCTGTACCCAAAACAAATCAGGATGATTACTTTGACGCAAACGCTGTTGTAGAGATGGTATCAGCCGCATTTCTATAACGCTGGAAAATAACAACTCTACAAAGCACCGTGCCGCTAAACTCCGTCCTACACCATCCGCACCCGCAAATAGATAAGCTGGGGCGACTCGGTTTTGTTTAACAGCTTGAGTTAATAATTCTACTGCTTGCTGTTGTCCTATCAGTGGTGCAAAGGAGTCATTTGTCATTATTTAATTTTGACATACTCCCCACCCTAAAAGGGCAGAGATTCTGGGTTCAAACAACAGCTGCGGGCATACCCGTCTTATACTATCTCGCCCAACAGACAATGCCCTGCTTGTTTTCATTATTGTATCAAAAAGCCGTCCTTAAAGGACAGGGCTTTAAACCCAATTTTTCGGTAATTATCTTTGTTGACGGTTGGCAGTTAACTGTTGATTGTCAACGGTCAAAAAAGCGCTTAAAATGTCTTGAATTGTTTTATGTACCTTCTCCTGACTCAAACTACCATCAACTCTGATGATGCGTGAGGGAGAAGACGCAGCTAAATCTGCATAACCTTTTTGTACAAGGCGATGAAAAGTAATTGTTTCCTGTTCTATCCGGTCTAATCCTACATTTTCTCCTCGTTTACGGGCAAGCCCAATTTCCACATCTACATCTAGCCAGATGGTGATGTCACTAGTTAACCCACCAGTGGCGATCGCATTCAGTTGATCAATTAAACTCATATCTAAGCCCCGACCGTAACCTTGATAGGCAATGGTAGAGTCGATATAGCGATCGCACAAAACATACTTACCCTGTGCTAACTGCGGTTTAAGTTCCTGGGCTACGTGTTGCGCTCTATCAGCAGCGTATAATAATAGCTCTGTTACCTCAGAGATTGGTTTATCTGCTGATTTTTGTAGCAACAACCGCCGCAATTCTACACCTAACTCCGTTCCCCCTGGTTCACGGGTGAGGACTACAGACAGCCCCAAACTTTGCAACCACTCCGCACAAAGCCGCATTTGGCTAGTCTTGCCGCAACCCTCTACCCCTTCAAATACAATAAATTTGCCACCCATACTGTTGTAATTTACGCTGACGTTTTCATACGCTACCAGCTAAATGTACGGCAAATTTGAAAACTATAAACATTACTGATACATCAATTTTTTTTGATGAATTTTTGTGTATAGTCAGCTAGTCATAGTTGACATATCAATTTTTTTTGAAATGATATAGGTATAAACCAATATCGCCCTAGAGGTGAGGTCAATGAAAACAACAGCCGAGAAAATCGCTCTCGCGCTTGGTATTTTTGCTGTCGTCAGTGGTTGTACCGCAGCTTCTAATCAAACTCAGCAGTCATCTAACGTTACTGAGGTGGCAAATTCAACGGTAGATAGAACAGCAACAATTACAGTAGATGGTTCGAGTACAGTTTATCCAATTACCCAGGCGATCGCTAAAGAGTTTCAAGCTAATAATAACGTCAAAGTTCAAGTAAATATTTCTGGTACTAGTGGGGGATTTACCAAATTCTGTGCCGGACAAACTAACATTAGTAATGCGTCTCGTCCGATTACACAAGCAGAGATGACAGAATGTAATCGCAACGGTATTAGATATGTAGAATTGCCTGTTGCTTTTGATGCCTTAACTATTGCCGTACATCCACAAAATAATTGGGCAAAAGACATTACAATTGCCGAACTCAAAAAGATTTGGGAACCTGGCGCACAAGGAAAAATCACCCGTTGGAACCAAGTCCGGGCTTCTTGGCCAGATAGACCTCTAAATTTATACGGTGCGGGTAAAGAATCTGGTACATTTGACTACTTCACCGAAGCAGTCACAGGCAAAGCTAAAGCCAGTCGTAGCGACTATACAGCCAGTGAAGATGATGATGTTTTAGTTGCAGGTATTGCCAAAGACCCCAACGCTTTAGGTTATTTTGGTTATGCCTATTATGAAGAGAACCAAAATAAATTAAAAGCACTACCCGTTGATAGCGGTAAAGGTGCAATCTTACCATCACGGCAGACTGTAGAAAAATCCCAATATCAACCGCTTTCTCGACCTTTATTTATCTACGTCAATCCTTGGTCAGTACAAAATAAAAGCGCCATCTATCAGTTTGTAGATTTTTACATTAAGCAAGCTCCAAAAACGGCAAGTTCTGTTGGTTATGTACCTTTACCGAGTGAAGCTTACCAAATAAATTATGTTCACTTACATCAAGGTAAAGCGGGAACAGTGTTTGCAGGCAAAGCCCAACTAGATTTAACAATTAGCGAATTATTACGCAAACAAAAGCAATTTTAACTGTCCATAGTGCAATACGGTTCAGATAAGAGTAATTAACCGCCGATAAAGAGGATAAACGCCGATAAATTAACATGGTTCATCATCTTGTCATTCAATTTAGCCTTAACTGAACTGTATTGATCCATAGTCAATAGTTAACTGATGACTATTGACTATTGACTAATGACTAATAACAATAGGAAAACGCATGAAAGTTCGTGTTGGCATCAATGGGTTTGGTAGGATTGGAAGACTAGCATTGCGGGCTGCTTGGGGTTGGCCGGAACTAGAATTTGTCCATATTAATGAAATTAAAGGTGGAGCAGTAGCAGCCGCCCACTTGCTCAAATTTGATTCTGTTCACGGACGCTGGACACCGGAAGTAGAAGCAGAAGGTGAACGTATACTAATTGATGGCACACCTTTGAGCTTTAGTGAGTATGCAAAACCGGGTGATGTACCTTGGGAAGATATTGGTGTTGATATAGTTTTAGAGTGTTCCGGCAAATTTCGGACTCCTGCAACACTCGACCCCTATTATAAAAGGGGAGTGCAGAAGGTAATTGTTGCTGCACCTGTGAAGGAAGAAGCCTTAAATATTGTCATGGGAGTTAATGATGATCTCTATGAGCCGGAAAAGCATCACCTCTTAACGGCGGCTTCTTGTACAACTAACTGTTTAGCACCAGTAGTCAAAGTTATTCACGAAGGCTTAGGTATTAAACACGGAATCATTACCACCATCCATGACAATACTAATACTCAAACCCTCGTCGATGCTCCTCATAAAGATTTACGTCGTGCCAGAGCTACCAGTTTATCATTAATTCCCACAACTACAGGTTCGGCAACTGCGATCGCCTTAATTTATCCAGAACTCAACGGCAAGCTGAACGGTATCGCGGTGCGAGTACCGCTACTCAACGCTTCCCTGACAGACTGCGTTTTTGAAGTTGTCCGACCCACCACAGTAGAAGAAATTAACGCCCTACTGAAAACGGCTGCTGAACAAGCACCGCTTAAAGGCATCCTGGGTTATGAAGAACGTCCTTTAGTCTCAATTGATTACAAAGACGACCCTCGTTCCTCTATTATTGATGCCCTTTCCACAATGGTTGTCGATGAGACACAAGTAAAAATTCTGGCTTGGTATGACAACGAATGGGGTTATGCCAACCGTATGGTTGAACTCGCCCGTAAGGTGGCATTAAGTCTTAAATAGCACTTAGGAACTATAACACCGATTCAATAATTCTGGAAGAACCTCTCCCCCAACCCCTCTCCGACGCGGAGAGGGGAGTTTAGCTTCTCCTTCCCTAGTAGGGTTAGTTTGATGACTGAATTGATGCTCTAGGTATCCTACTCCCTAGTTCTTATTCCCCAGCCCCTCATTTCTCATTACCGATGACAACTACAGCTTCTAATGCCAATTTCAAAAATTATATTCTAGTAACTCTAGCCTATTGGGGTTTCACTCTCACTGATGGCGCTCTGAGAATGTTAGTGTTGCTGTATTTCAATAATATTGGTTACACTCCACTACAAATTGCTTCTTTATTTCTGTTCTATGAAGTATTTGGTATTGTCACTAACTTTTTAGGTGGTTGGATTGGCTCACAATTAGGATTGAAGGTAACTCTCTACACTGGTATTGGCTTACAGATTTTCTCTTTGGTGATGCTAGCATTTCTCAATCCTGGTTGGGTGCAATGGTTGGCTGTGACTTATGTGATGGTAGCTCAAGCATTTTCGGGAATTGCCAAAGACTTAACTAAGATGAGTTCTAAAAGTGCTATTCGCTTGGTGGTTCCCCAAGATGCACAGTCATCTTTGTTTAAGTGGGTAGCTATACTGACGGGTTCTAAAAATGCCTTGAAGGGAGTTGGCTTTTTTATTGGTAGCGCTTTGTTAGGTGCTTTTGGCTTTGTCAATGCGCTGCTAATTATGGCGACTGGTCTATTTTTGCTCATGTTTACAGGGTTGATGCTGCCTAAAGGTATGGGCAAAATTAAGAAGAAGGTGAAGTTTAGCCAACTGTTTTCTAAGAGTCCAGAAATTAACATTCTTTCCGCCGCCCGATTTTTTCTGTTTGGTTCGCGGGATGTGTGGTTTGTGGTGGCGTTACCTGTATTTTTACGTCAGGTTTTAGGTTGGTCATTCTATCAAGTGGGTGGATTTTTGGCGGTGTGGGTCATTGGCTATGGGATAATTCAGTCATCAGCACCAACACTGATTAGGCGATTTGGTTCTGGTCGTCCGCCACAATCGAAAACTATACAATTTTGGACATTTACTTTAACTGCTGTTCCAGCTGCGATCGCCTTAGCTTTGCAACTAGGTGTACCTGCTAATTTTGCCATAGTTGGGGGACTACTCCTGTTTGGTGTGGTGTTTGCTTTTAACTCTGCGGTTCACTCTTACTTAGTTTTAGCATTCACCGATGATGATAAAGTTGCGCTCAACGTCGGCTTTTACTATATGGCTAACTCTGGCGGTCGCTTGGCTGGTACGGTTTTGTCTGGTTTGGTTTATCAATGGTTGGGGTTGGTTGGTTGTTTGTGGACATCAATGTTTTTGGTACTAGGAGCAGCTGTAGTTTCTTTGAGATTACCAGATCCCAAACCAAGTAAAGCGATCGCTTGGAAAGCTGGAGATGGAGATTAAAAACGATGAACCTAAATCAAAAAACTGAAAATAATCTCAGCTTTTTTGAAAGATACCTCACCTTGTGGGTCTTTTTGTGCATATTTGTCGGCATTGCTTTAGGAAGATTATTTCCAGAGGTAGCGGTCAGACTAGATGCAGTTAGTGTGTATCAAGTCTCAATTCCCATTGCGGTATGTTTGTTTTTCATGATGTATCCCATCATGGTAAAAATAGACTTTAGCCAAGCCATGAATGCAATTCGTGCGCCAAAACCAGTAATTCTTACCTTAGTGGTGAACTGGTTAATTAAGCCATTCACAATGGTGGTGTTTGCCAAGTTCTTTTTAGGCTGGTTGTTTCGTCCGTTCATCGCCGGGACAGAATTAATTCGTGGTAGTGAAGTAGCGATCGCTAATTCCTACATAGCTGGAACCATCTTACTAGGAATTGCCCCCTGTACAGCAATGGTTTTAATGTGGGGTTATCTCTCCTACGGTAATCAAGGTCATACTTTAGTCATGGTCGCTGTTAATTCTCTGGCGATGCTATTTTTATATGCTCCCTTGGGAAGATGGTTACTAGCAGCAAATGATTTAACTGTACCCTGGCAAACTATAGTTCTCTCGGTGTTAATTTATGTTGGTTTGCCATTAATTGCAGGCATATATAGCCGTTACTGGATTTTCAAATATAAAGGTAGAGAATGGTTTGAAAGACGATTTCTCAAATATCTCAGTCCCATTGCGATTACTGCTTTACTATTAACTTTAATTTTGTTATTTGCTTTTAAAGGTGAGTTAATAGTTAGTAATCCCTTACATATTTTATTAATTGCCGTACCACTATTTATCCAAACAAACTTCATCTTTTTAATTAGTTATGTAGCAGCCTTAAAACTCAATTTGATTTACGAAGATGCTGCACCAGCCGCCTTAATTGGTGCGAGTAATCATTTTGAAGTTGCGATCGCTACAGCCGTAATGCTGTTTGGATTAAATTCTGGTGCAGCACTCGCTACAGTAGTAGGTGTTTTAATTGAAGTTCCAGTTATGCTAATGTTAGTCGAGGTCTGTAAAAAGACAGCATCTTGGTTTCCACGCCAGCCAGAAAAAGCATCGTTACCAGACCCACGCTGCATTACTTCACTTTAGTGGCTTGTCAAGAATAAACTGCATTAGCCAATAATCTAACATCTTATTTATCTGCGTTTATCTGCGTTCATCTGCGTTCAATTTTCCAAATATATTGCAATTCAGTTGTTGAATGTAAGTAAACCGTCGAAAATAAATCAAACTATATAAAGTTACCACAATTGAGTTCGTAGTAAGGACTTTAGTCCTGTTTTGAGGACTAAAGTCCTCACTACGAAACTTGATTTAACGTGAGTTCGACAAGCGTTGTTTTGACCTCTCCCCCAACCCCTCTCCTACGAGGAGAGGGGAGTAAGACGAACCTAATAGAACAAAATTTGGTAGGTAAAGACAAAACTGGTATTTTTGTTAGAGTCTTTCCCAACGGAAAACCAATTATTGTATTAAGTCATCCACAACAAGAAACTATAGTTAAGCTGATTCCTGAGCGAACATATAATATAAGTGGCGAAATCTATAGTTCTAGCCATGCAAAACGTCCTGATATCGCTTTAGAAATTCAGCTTGCAAATGGTTCACATTTAGTTTATATATTTGACCCCAAATATAAACTTGAAAGCGAAAATCAAGACAATATAAGCAGAAAAAGCAAGCCTATAAGGCAGGATATTGACAAAATGCACGCTTACAGTCATGCTATTCGAGATAGTAAGGGTCGGCAAGTTGTAAATTATGCTGCTATTCTTTACCCTGGTACTCATAAAACTTACCCCAATGCACAAATAGAGGCTTTACCTGCTTATCCAGGTAATGAAGCCGAACTTAGAACACATTTGCGTCGAATTTTAACTCAAGCTTTGATTGATGTTGCTAAATCAAGGGATGAAATTTGATTTACTTAGCACAAACAGAAAAGCAAGCTGTCAGCGCCTTGGGCTGACTCTATCACTTATAGACAATAATTGAGGAATTGATGACACTAATACCAATTCTCTATGAAGTTGCACCAAATAAATGATGTAGAGACGTTGCATGCAACGTCTCTACAGTGCAGAATAAAGTGCTTGATGTCCCTTTTTACTGAGCAAAATTTAGATTTCACAATGTAAGAAATTGCTAAGGATACGGAATCTCTAAATCTTTGCAAATTTTAACAGCCAGAACATTAACAATTTCTATATGTCTGGGAATTGCTGATGTTCTATTGTTGACTGGATTGTAATAGATTGTGTGCTTTCCACCTTCTCTGAGAAATAAACAACCATTCTGTTCTAAATGGCGAATTAAGTCACGTCTTTTCACTATATTTTCACTTTAATCTGTTCACGAATCACATTTTTATCGAGAATTTGCCTCTCTGCAAGTTCTCGATTAGAAATCAGGATAAGTTCAACAGCTTCTCGTAAACTCTCCCTTGCTTCTGCTAAAGTTTTCTCTTGAACATTCGCTCCCGGTAACTCTTGGACATAGCCTATATACCAGTCATCCACTTTTTCAAATACAGCAGTGAAAGAGTTTTCCATATTATTAATTAATAGTTTCCTAGTTAAAAAAAGTGTAAATCACAATTGGCACTAGATATCCCAATTAGATACACACCTCCATTATATAATGGAGGTAAGTATAGCTAATATTAATCATCTGCGTTTATCTGCGTTTATCTGCGTTCAATTTTCCAAATCTATTTTAAACAGTCACCCCTTCCAATTGTTCATCAGTCAACTCATACAACTGACGCAACTTAGCTAACTTATCTTCATCAGCTTGCCAAAAACCGCGCCCATGCGCCTCTAACATTCTGCCGATAATATTACGAAAAGCTTCGGGGTTGGCTTGGCGTAATTTCTCTGCCATTTGGGCATCTAAAGCATAGGTATCAGCAGCCTGATCATATACCCAATCATCGGTAAAATCAGCCGTACCACCCCAACCAATTAAAGCTGTCATGCGTTGAGATATTTCATAAGCACCACCGGAACCTTGACTCGCCATTGCTTGCGCCCATTTGGGATTAAGTAATTTTGTCCGGTATTCCATCCGCAGCAAATCTTCTAAATTGCGGGGTGTGGTGTCTTTAGAGAAACTTTCCACAAAGCTAGTAGTAACTTTTTTCCCGCGTTGCTTTTCGGCTGCTTTTTTCAAACCGCCTGTGTTGGCGTAATATTCCTGAATATCGGTCAAACCATATTCTACCGAATCTATTTCTTGGACGATGCGATCGCACTTCTTCAACAACTGCTGCAAAACTTCCGGTCTAGCCTGTCCCTTATCCTGTCTGCCATAGCTAAACACATTGCGACTTTGCCAAGTATTACCTAATTCTTCCCCAGATTCCCAATTCCCGTCAACAACTTGGTCATTCACCAAAGAACCAAAATCACCCGCAGGGTTAGAAAATAATCTTGCAGAAGCATTTTCTACACCTTGGGCTTTTAAAGCTAAAGCGTGTTTTCTAATAAAATTCTGGTCTTCTGGTTCATCCGCATCCGCCGCCCTTTGAAATAAATCATCTAATAATTCGATGATATTCACAAAACTATCCCGAAAAATTCCCGATAGATTTCCTAACACATCAATACGCGGATGTCCCACTTCAGCTAAAGGCTTCAACTCATAACGAACAATGCGCCCCGTTCCTTCCTTCACAGGTTCAGCACCCACTAATTCTAATAGAATACCTATAGATTCACCCTTAGTTTTAATCGCATCTAATCCCCACAATAAAACCGCCACCGTTTCAGGATATGTATGGTGTTCTTGTAAATGCTGGGCGATAATTTTCTTAGCAATTTCCTTACCCCGTTCATAAGCTGCGGGTGATGGCATTCTATAGGGGTCTAACGCATGAATGTTTCTCCCCGTAGGTAACACACCAGCACCATCTCGTAATAAATCTCCTCCAGGTGCTGGGGGAATATATTCACCATTCAAACCCCGTAATAAATTAGTTAATTCATCTGTGGTTTGCATTAATAAATCGGTGATTTGCTTTTCTGTTTCTGGCGATTTTGTTTGTCCTTCACCAAAATAAGCTTCGAGATAAGATGCTAATTCCTCCTCATTTGGTGGTTCACCTAACGTATGCAGTCCAGAAGAAAACAAGCGATTTTCTAACACTTGCAAATACTCATACAACTTCACCAAATAATCATCAAAAGCATGGGCGCTAAACATCCTAATATTTTCAGGCGTAAACGGAATACCCAAGCGTTTGGCATCATCAAATGGGCAATCTGTATCTAAACCTGTATCAACAATCTTCTTACAAATCCCTGCTTTTAAAACGTAATTCTTTTGCGGGTCTTCTCGATATTCCGCAATTAAATCACGCAGTGCAACCAGTTCCTTATACAAACCAGCCCGACCATAGGGCGGTACATTGTGAGAAATTAGCACCCCATAACCGCGACGCTTTGCCAAAATTGACTCAGAAGGATTATTTGCCGCATATATATATAGATTAGGCAAATCTCCTAACAAAATATCCGACCAAGAATAACCAGTATTACCCAAAGGTGAACCCGGCAACCATTCTACAGTCCCGTGCATCCCAAAATGGACTACAGCATCGGCTTGGAGTTGATTTTGCAACCATTTGTAGAAAGCGGCGTATTGGGGATGGGGCGTTAAATCTCGTTCAAACATCAAGCGCATGGGGTCGCCTTGTAACCCCAAGGGCGGCTGGACACCTATCCAGACGTTTCCTAACTGTACACCGCCAATGTGAAATTCATCGCCATAGGTTTTAATTCCGCTACCTGTGAGAGATTTCCACTGTTTTTCGATGCGGGATGTGCGGAGATATCCTAACCATTTTTCTAAGGTACGGGCGTTGACGGTATTAACCGCCGATGAACGCCGATGAACGCCGATATCTATGTGGGTTAATTGGTGTGCATCCGTGGTTTCTGTTTTTTCATCGGCTTCTTTTACTTGGCGAATTAGTTCTTCGCCATCTTCTGGGATATCGCCGACGTTGTAACCTTGGTCTTTGAGGGCGTGGAGTAATTTAATTAAACTGCGGGGGACGTTTAATAATGCGGCTGTACCCACTGCACCGTAACCAGGGGGGAAGCCGTATAAAATGATGGCAATTTTGCGTTCTGAGGCGGGTTTTTGGCGTAAAGCTATCCAATTTTTGACTCTACCTATTAAACGCTGTACCCGTTCAGGAACTAAATAGATATCTTCTCCTACTAAGCCACCAAGGGGGACGGTATCAATAGCGCCGTCTAATTCTGGTAAGGCGTATAACACGACGCTTTGCAAACCACCCACGCCTTGACGTGTCCAAGAGTAGATATCTTGAATTAATAATGGTGCAGCGACGGTGTAGGGGACGTTTTTGGCAGTGAGGATGCGTTTTGCTACTTCTACCTGACGACCTGCTTCCATTGAACCAGCCGGGCCGCCTACAAGGGGAAAGCCGATGGTGGAAACAATAGCATCAACTTTGACTGCTTCTGGGGAAAGTGACGGGGTTTCAATATTATCTATTTGCCGTTGTTGCTGTTCGTAGTCAGTTGTCATCCAGTCTCTTACAGCAACGTGTCCTTCCACACCGTTAATGAAAATCGGTAAGGGTATCAAACCCGCTTCCTCAAAACGGCGAATTAGTTGAGGAATGTATGGTTGTTTGGTGATGACGTGTTTACGGTAAAGGAGAATCCCGACGATGGGATGTGTAGAGACGTTGCATGCAACGTCTCTACCACCACGGGTTTGATACCATTGCAAATATTCACGGGGGGAGGTAAAAAACCCTTGGTAGTCTGGATGAAGTAGCCCCATGTTGGGGGTTTCTATTGGTGGGGGGATGTCGCCGACCTTTAAGTTGAGGTATTTTTCTGCTATTGTCCAAAATAGGGATGCGACGTTTTCGGAACCGCCTGCATTCCAGTAACCGTAGATAATTAACCAGTTGCGTAAGTCTTGGACTTTTTGGACTGGGACGAATTTTAAGAGTTTGGGGCCGATTTTTAAGAAGCTAATATAACCGGCGAGTTTGTCTTCTTCGCGTCCGTTGCTAAATTTGTCAAGAATGAATTTAACGGGTTTGGGCATTCCTTTGGGTTTGTCGCCAATGGCGAAAGCCCCCAGTTTGGTTAAACTCATCAGTTCTAAGGCTGACTCGAAGACTAGGCGGATGGGAATTTGTGAGACGCGATCGCGCAACCACAAAACTTGGTCATAATCAAACAATAGGCTACCAAAAAACACATCTGCGCCTTGTAATGCCGCTTCCACTTCCTGGCGGTTGCTGGTAATATTGCGATCGCTAAACACTCGAATATCCAAATCAGCACAGCGAGAACTAGCTAAAGAAGCCGCCTTTCTGTACAAGTCAGCGTTAAATGATTCAAATCCAGCAATCAAGACGATGCGTTTCATTACCGTAAGCCAAGAAATATTTCTTTACTTAAGATTTTACATAACCTATTGACAAATGGAAGGAGGCAAGAGATAAGAAGCAAAAGAAAAATATCCACCTCAAATACTCGCTCATCCACCTCAAATACTCATTCATCTATCTCAGATACTCGCTCATCCACCTCAGATACTCATTCATCTATCTCAGATACTCATTCATCTATCTCAGATACTCATTCATCCACCTCAGATACTCATTCATCCACCTCAGATACTCATTCATCCACCTCAGATACTCGCTCATCCACCTCAGATACTCATTCATCCACCTCAGATACTCATTCATCTATCTCAGATACTCATTCATCCACCTCAGATACTCATTCATCTATCTCAGATACTCAAAACACTTACTCCCCTGCTCTCTGTTTCCCTCCTGGGAGGGGCTAGGGGCTGACAGGTGTAGGTTTTTTACGTAGTGTTCCAAAAACCTTGGTTTGGGGTGTAAGGGTGTAGGGGTGTAGGCTTTCAAGGGCAGGTTTTTTACACTTCGACCCAAAAACACTGATTTTAGGGTGTAGGGGTATAAGGGTGTAGGGGTGTAGGGGTAGATGAAAGTCTGATAATTTACTGAATCTTATAGTCCTCACTGATTACTTTATGAAAAACCTGCCCTTAAGAGAGGGGTGTAGGGGAGCCAGTCGCGTGGGCGGGTTAAGAGACTTGAGCGAACTGGCGTGTGGATGAAACAATGATTTTCTCGTTAGTAGGGGCGGGTTTACCAAGATCATCATCAATCATCAAAGGTATTTATCAACCCGCCCCTACAACTCACTGCTATATTAAAAACCTACACTTGTGAGGGGGCTAGGGGTGGGTTGCTCCCCTACCCCAGTCGCCAGTCCCCAGTCCCCAGTCCCCAGTCCCCAGTCCCCAGCGATGCACTGAGCTTGTCGTTCGCGCAGCGTCCCGTAGGGAAGTGTCCCCAGTCCCCAATCCCCACTCCCCAATCCTCTCGTAATTTGGGAAAATAATAGATTAAGTTGAGTATCACATAACTCACTTGATTTGCTCATTTCCTCTAGGAAAATATGACTCATCCTTTCCTGAAACGCCTGCACAGTCCAGAACTTCCAGTAATTGTTTTTGACGGTGCAATGGGTACTAACTTACAAACCCAAAACCTCACGGCTGAGGATTTTGGCGGTGTGCAGTATGAAGGCTGTAACGAATACCTAGTCCATACCAAACCCGAAGCTGTCGCCAAGGTTCACCGCGACTTTCTCGCCGTGGGTGCAGATGTCATCGAAACTGATACTTTTGGTGGTACTTCCATTGTCTTGGCAGAATATGATTTAGCAGACCAAACATACTACCTCAACAAAACAGCCGCCGAATTAGCCAAGAAAGTGGCGGCGGAGTTTTCCACACCCGAAAAACCCCGGTTTGTTGCGGGTTCCATCGGCCCCACAACCAAACTACCCACCTTGGGACATATCGACTTTGACACCATGAAAACTGCTTTTGCAGAACAAGCAGAGGCGTTGTTAGATGGTGGAGTTGATTTATTTATTGTGGAAACTTGCCAAGATGTGCTGCAAATCAAAGCGGCGCTGAATGGAATTGAAGAAGTTTTCGCCAAGAGAGGGGAACGCATACCCCTGATGGTGTCGGTGACTATGGAAAGCATGGGGACAATGCTGGTAGGTTCAGAAATCAGTGCTGTCCTGACAATTTTGGCACCTTTCCCAATTGATATTCTCGGTCTTAACTGTGCCACAGGCCCAGACTTGATGAAACCGCATATCAAATATTTGGCGGAACATTCGCCGTTTGTGGTTTCCTGTATTCCTAACGCGGGTTTACCGGAAAACGTGGGTGGACAAGCGCATTACCGCCTCACACCGATGGAATTACGCATGGCGTTGATGCACTTTGTTGAAGATTTGGGTGTCCAAGTGATAGGGGGTTGCTGTGGGACACGTCCAGCACACATTCAACAATTGGCAGAAATTACCAAAGATTTAAAGCCGAAAGTCAGACAGCCAAGTTTAGAACCTGCGGCTGCATCAATATATAATACTCAACCTTACGACCAAGATAATTCTTTCTTGATTGTGGGTGAACGCCTGAACGCCAGTGGTTCTAAGAAATGCCGTGATTTGCTAAACTCGGAAGATTGGGACGGGTTGGTTTCAATGGCGCGATCGCAAGTTAAGGAAGGCGCACACATCCTCGATGTTAACGTCGATTATGTGGGACGGGACGGTGTGCGGGATATGCACGAATTAGTTTCCCGTATCGTTAATAATGTCACACTACCGTTAATGCTCGACTCCACCGAATGGGAAAAAATGGAGGCGGGTTTAAAAGTGGCTGGTGGTAAATGTTTGCTGAACTCCACCAACTACGAAGATGGCGAACCGCGTTTCTTGAAAGTGCTGGAATTGGCGAAGCAATACGGCGCTGGTGTCGTCATTGGCACAATTGACGAGGAAGGAATGGCGCGGACGGCAGAGAAGAAGTTTCAAATTGCCCAACGTGCTTACCGTCAAGCGGTAGAATATGGTATCCCTGCTCATGAAATATTCTTTGATACCCTAGCTCTACCAATTTCTACGGGAATTGAAGAAGACCGGGAAAATGGCAAGGCGACAGTTGAATCGATTAGCCGCATCCGCCGAGAATTACCAGGTTGTCATGTAATTTTGGGTGTATCTAATATATCTTTTGGCTTAAGTCCAGCCGCGCGGATTGTGTTAAACTCGGTGTTTCTCCATGAGGCAATGGCGGCTGGGATGGATGCAGCGATCGTCAGTGCTAGCAAGATTCTACCATTATCCAAAATCGAAGAACGCCATCAAGAAGTTTGCCGTCAGTTGATTTATGACCAGCGTCAATTTGAGGGTGATGTCTGCGTTTATGACCCCCTAACAGAACTTACCAAACTGTTTGAAGGAGTTACAACCAAACGCAACAAAGGCGTGGACGAAAGCCTACCCATCGAAGAACGCCTCAAGCGCCACATCATCGACGGCGAACGCATCGGTTTAGAAACGCAATTAGCCAAAGCCTTAGAACAATATCCTCCCCTGGAAATTATCAACACCTTCCTCCTAGATGGGATGAAAGTAGTCGGGGAATTGTTCGGTTCAGGACAAATGCAGCTACCCTTCGTTTTACAGTCAGCCGAAACCATGAAAGCGGCGGTAGCTTACCTAGAACCCTTCATGGAAAAATCTGAAGCCGGAAATAACGCCAAGGGGACGGTAATTATCGCCACCGTCAAAGGCGACGTTCACGACATTGGCAAAAACCTAGTAGATATCATCTTATCTAACAACGGCTATAAGGTGATTAACTTAGGCATTAAACAGCCAGTGGAAAACATCATTGATGCTTACCAAAAGCATCAAGCTGATTGTATTGCCATGAGTGGGTTACTAGTAAAATCCACCGCCTTCATGAAAGAGAATTTGGAGGTATTCAACGAAAAAGGTATCACCGTTCCGGTAATTTTAGGTGGTGCAGCTTTAACACCTAAATTTGTGCATCAAGATTGTCAAAAAACCTACAAAGGTAAAGTCATCTATGGAAAAGATGCTTTTGCCGATTTACATTTCATGGACAAATTAATGCCAGCAAAAGCCACTGGCAAATGGGATAATTTGCAAGGATTTTTAGATGAAGTAGCAACTGATGAATCAGTAATTACTAATCATAAACACCCAGTTTCTACCCAGTCCCCAATCCCCAGTCCCCAGTCCCCAGTCATAGACACCCGACGTTCCGAAGCCGTAGCCATAGATATACACCGTCCCACACCGCCATTTTGGGGAACGCAGTTGTTACAACCAACTGATATACCTTGGGAGGAATTATTCTGGTATTTAGATTTGCAAGCCTTAATTGCGGGACAATGGCAATTCCGCAAACCCAAGGAACAATCTAAGGAAGAGTATCAGGATTTCTTGCATGAGAAAGTATATCCAATTCTCGAAAGTTGGAAACAAAAAATCATTACAGAAAACCTGCTGCATCCCCAAGTAATTTACGGCTATTTTCCTTGTCAATCTGAGGGAAATACATTGTATATCTATGAAAGCAACAGCCTAGATGCAAAAGCAAGAACTCACTTTGAATTTCCCAGACAAAAATCCTCCAGAAGACTATGTATTGCAGATTTCTTTGCACCGAAGGAGTCAGGAATTATTGATGTCTTCCCAATGCAGGCGGTGACTGTAGGGGAAATTGCTACAGAGTACGCACAAAAACTATTTGCAGATAATCAATACACTGATTATCTGTATTTTCACGGTTTAGCAGTGCAAATAGCAGAAGCCATAGCTGAGTGGACACACGCCAGAATTCGCCGTGAATTAGGCTTTGCGACTGAAGAACCTGATAATATTCGGGATGTGTTAGCACAGAGATATCAAGGTTCTCGGTATAGTTTTGGCTATCCTGCTTGTCCGAATATTCAGGATCAGTTCAAGCAGTTGGAGTTGTTGGAGACTAACAGGATTAATTTATATATGGATGAAAGTGAACAACTTTATCCAGAACAGTCTACAACGGCGATTATTACCTATCATCCTGTAGCTAAATACTTCAGCGCGTAATTTAAATATCATTCTCCTCCTCTTGTGTGTGAGAGGAGGAGATTAATTGGTAAAAAAACGTGAGTTCGACAAGCATTGTTTTGACCTCACCCCCAACCCCTCTCCTACGAGGAGAGGGGAGTAATATCAAGTTCGGCTAATTACTTATAATATGGTTGTTTTGGTCGGTAATTGGTAATAGCGGCGTTGCTGAATCAAGATATGAATTTGTCTCACGCAAAGGCGCAAAGGCGCTAAGTTACAAAGAAAAAGGAAGGTCATTTTGCGATTTCATATTCCAATTCAGCAACGCCGTAATAGCTAATAGGTAATTGTTGTGAGCCATTACCGATTACCGATTACCTATTACCAGCCCCCAATATATGATAAGTATTTAAGCGGACATGATATAAGACGGTGATTTTTTCGTTTCTCCTCCCTCGCCTTATAAAGTAAATATGAAGTAGGGTGTGTTACGGCTATGTAAGGATTTGAGCGTTGGCGAAATGAGAAATTAGCCGTAACGCACCAGCAAATACGGTGCGTTAAGCGCTGCTTTAACGCACCCTACTAGCGTGTCTAGGCTAAAATGTTGCAAAAAATTTTCTTGTGGTGTAGGCATCTTGCCTGCACTGGACGGGCAAGATGCCCATCCCACAAGAGTTTGCTAATGCACAAATTTAGTCTAGACAGTCCACTACTGGCTACTGGCGTGGCAAGGCTAAAATAGTGCAATAAGTTTCCTCTCTAACCTCTGTGTCTCTGTGCCGAATGGCACTAAGTTAAGCGCAAATCCTTAATATAGCTGGCTTTTAGGGTGTAAGGGTGTAAGGGTGTAGGGGTGTAAGGGAAAGAACTAATAATTAAATCAAAATACCTGATCAATACTGTTTTTCTTATAACCCCTACACCCCTACACCCCTATACCCCTACACCCAGTCACAGTGAGAGTTTCACGTTATCTTAGTGCCATTCGTCTCTGTGCCTCTGTGGTTAATTAATGCAACATTTTAGTCTTGTCAGTCCACTACAATTTAAGGTTTACTTTATAAATCATCTCTTACCAGCCGATTGAGCAAATTTATATAGCAGCAAAATTGCTTGCTCATACAACAGCAAATCTACCTGATGTACCTCAATTCCTTGACCAATTTTTTGCAACAAAGTAATAGTTAATTCTCCGCCCAAATGTTCGCGAAACTCAGATAAGCCTCGAAAAAGAGATTGGGGATGGTTTGGTTGGTGTAATCCCTCTACCAATGCGGATACGTATAAATTAAATCCTAGTGCCTGTAATAGATGCAAAACTCGCCGCCATTCTAACTTTGAGAGGAAACCTGCTAGGTAAGAATAGGTAGTATCTAAAGCTATGCCTATAGCCACCGCTTCACCATGCCGTAGTGCATAGTTGGTTAACTGTTCCAATTTGTGCGCCGCCCAGTGACCAAAATCTAGGGGTCGAGAGGAACCCGCTTCAAACGGGTCTCCTTGATGAGTAATATGTTCTAAATGTAACTGAGCGCAACGGTAGATTAGCTGTTGCATTGCATCCATATTGCGATTAACAAGTGCCTGCGCCTGTATTTCCATCAACTGAAAAAAATCTGCATCTTTGATTAAGGCGACTTTCACTGCTTCAGCAATGCCGGAACGCCAATCGCGATCGCTTAAACTAGTCAGAAAAGCAAAGTCATTCAATACCGCATAGGGTGGTGCAAAAGTGCCGATAAAGTTCTTTTTGCCAAAGGCATTAATCCCATTTTTCACTCCCACACCGGAATCATTTTGCGCTAACACGGTTGTCGGTACTCTAATTAAGCGCAATCCTCGGTGAGCTGTTGCTGCTGCATATCCTGCCATATCTAGTACAGATCCACCACCAATAGCCAACACATAAGAGTGGCGACACAAGCCAACATCATGAATTACTTTGTGCAGTCGCTCGACTAAGCTTGAGTCGTTTTTAGCGGCTTCTCCACCTGGGATGATGATTGGCTCAACTGCCAACTTGATCGTATCTTGATACTTGTGGGCATAAGCTGTTAATTGCTCTAGTAATTGATGATGGTGCAACAATAATCCGCCATCGACTACGGCGACTACTTGCTTAGGGCTTTTCTCTCCTTGGGTGGCGATCGCTTGTGCAAGAATGGGATTGGGCAAATCAAACAACCCATAAGTAAAGTGAACTTTATAAGTGAAAGTCACACGCACCAGTGGCTGGAGAGACGCAAACCTTAAGTCTTTCGAATGTTGAGGCTGAATGCTAAAAGTTGTCATAACTTACCTTCAAGTCACAGCAAACAGTTGTGCTAACCTTGCCGAAATAGGCAGCAGCAGCAAAACCAATAATCCATAAACCCAACCAGCAAAGCCAGCCGCCATTGTCGCATCTAATACAATCAAAGACAGTACACCCGCCTTGACCGCAGATTTGATTAAGTCAGGTTGCGGTTGTCCTGCTGCTTTGACAAACGGTGGTAAGACTCTTCCTGCTAGTAAGCCAACAAACGGCAATGTAATTAAAACTTGATAATTTGGCAACAGTCCCAGAACTAACAGCCCACTAATTACTACCACAATCAGCCCAATTGCGATCGCTCCAATAGTCTTTTTTCCCCCATGAACTTCACCTTGGCTGATAGCTGTGATAGCTGCAATATAAGCGATGGGAATTAAAGCCAAAAACCACTGCTGTGCTACCATCGTTGGCACAGCACTTACACCCAGTAATAAATTGCCACCACGACAACAACCCATATTGATTGGCCCTAGCCAAGGGTGATGTTTGCCAAGGGCATCATAAATTATAGCTGCGAGGGCAACGATCGCCGCCAAAGTGAAACTTAACAAAGTGACTTGAGATGCTGCTATCACCCCCATCAGTAACAACAAACTCCCTAACCAAATAGCACCTAGACGGGAAGCACGCCCACTAGGAATTGGGCGTTCTGGTCTTTCTTGTGCATCTATTGCACTGTCAAATACATCATTAAAAACGATACCACCGCCATAAAGCCCTGTTGTAGATAGCAGCAACCAGACAATCTCAGTTGTGTGCCAGCCATAGTCGCTCAAAAACAAACCAGAAGCCGCATAACCTGCTAAGATATCAGCCCAAGCTGTGACAATATTAGCTGGGCGCATCAGTTGTAGATAAGCCCAGAAGGTTTGCGAGTTTAAACTCGTATTTAATTTATATTCCCTAATATTCATAGAAAAACAAAAATGTGTATCTCTCTTTTTGTAAGTAAAACGTCCTAAATAAATCAAGGTTTGTAGTAAGGACTTTAGTCCGGGGAAAAGGACTAAAGTCCTTACTACGAACTCAATTTTAAAACTTTACATTACTCAACATACTTTGATTTATTTTCGACGGCTTACTTAAATTATTTTGATGAATATGCGCTTTATTTCTGGATATATAGGAATCCGATTTGATTTATGAAAAAACTTCAGTATCTGTAGGGTAGGCATTGCCCACCAGATCCGGGTTTTGGTGGGCAATGCCCACCCTACTAGCTACTAGCGCGACCGGACTAAAATAGTGCAATAGATTTAAATAGAAAACCGCCGATGAACGCCGTACCCGTTGGGAACCGAAGGAATGAACGCCGATAAAACGGATTTTTTATTGCACAAGTTTAGCCTTGCCACGCCACTACGTATATTTCAAAAATCAAATATGAGTCCTATAGAGATTGATATATCAATCTCTATATCATTTATTTGCTACCACCTCGTATAAAATCGTTATCAGAATTTTTATTGGATTATTCAATAATTAAGGATTCAAATTCATCGGCAAATTTTGGTTGCTGTCCCCGCAGTACGGAATTGCCGTTGAACAACTGGCGTTGATCGACAGGAGGCGGGTTGAGCCAATCATCTTCCTGCATCTGACCGCTTTGACTATATGCTTTCAAGGCATTTTCATAACAAACAGCCCGCACCGCCGCTTCGGAAATTCCCCGTTCCAGCATTAACTGAGCCGTCTTCGGTACAGCTAAGGTATCACTCATTCCCCAATCGGCGGCACTGTCTACAATAATGCGATCGCAACCATACTCACGTACAATTTCCACCATTCGCGCATTGCCCATCTTGGTCTGGGGATAAATAGAGAAAGCTGCCCAAAAACCCCGCTCCAGTGTCTCTCTGACTGTTTCCTCATTCACATGATCGATAATCACCCGCGACGGATCTAATCCATGCTCAAGACAGACATCCATACTCCGAGTTGTGCCTTCTTTCTTATTGCGATGGGGAGTATGTACTAGCACCAGCATATCCAGTTCTTTAGCTAGTTCTAGTTGTTGACGGAAGTACTTGTCTTCTGCTGCTGTCATTTCGTCGTAGCCAATCTCACCAATAGCCACCACTCCTTCTTTGCAGAGGTAAAGAGGTAACAATTCCATTACTTGTTCTGCCACTGCCTCATTATTGGCTTCTTTGGGGTTCAAGGAAATCGTGCAGTAATGTCTAATGCCAAACTGACCAGCGCGGAAACGCTCCCAGCCGATTAAACTACTGAAATAATCTTTGAATGTCCCTGAGCTAGTCCGAGCTTGTCCTAGCCAAAAGGATGGCTCAATCACAGCCACAACCCCATATTGCCGCATGACTAGGTAATCATAGGTGGTGCGGGATGTCATGTGTGCGTGCGGATCGATGCACATGATCTGATTTGCAAGCATGATTTATCAGCAGGTTGCTAAGTGATTTTCACTGAAACTCGTCCAAGTCAAACCTCCTTCCTCAATTAAGGAGCGCAAGTCTGGGCGACTAGCTAGTAGGGCTTGGGCTTGTGGTAGGGTAGATTGGGAACAGGCTAAGGCGGCTGCTTTTTGTTCGATGATATTGGGCTGATTCAGTACCTTTTCTAGATCGGCAGCGATCGCAGTATCGGCAAATGGCCCCACAAGCCGCCAGAGTTGAGGATGCACAGGACGTTTTGCCGCCCAACGTTCGTGAGCGTAGTCAATCAACATCCGGGCTAACTCTGCATTGGCTCGGCGGTCAAGTCCCCAAATTAAATGTAAGGGACTGCCAATAAAAAGAGCTTTGAGAACCATCTGATTCCAGGCGGGGGGGTCAAAATAATCAGCCGGGTAAGGATTATGCAGTGCTACGGCGTTGAAGACCGCAGTCATATTGCTGCGGATACCCTCCGCCGCCCACTTTCGGTGCAGTTCTGGATGAGGTAAGAGTGGCAAACTTTGATAAATGGTGACTAACTCCCCGACATCGGCAGTTGTGCAGATTTGTTCGAGCGATCGCACATAGGTGGCAACATGATCATGGGGAAGTGCTAACAGCAATATTGTCCGCCCCACCTGATCAACCGTCCAATACTTGGGATACCAACCAGAGCGAATATCAACAGCCGTTTGCACATCTTCTGCTGTCAATTGCAAATCTTTCTTACCTGTATAGCGAGGCACAGCACTGAAAGCCGTAAAGAAAACTCTTTCAGTAGCCCCTCTAGCAATCTGCTGTCGCTTTTCTTCTAACCATGTAAAACCTTCCTCAGTAACATATCGTGAAAGCCAGCAACACAGGAGATTCGTGATGCTGTCCACGTTAGTAAGCGTGGAAGAAAACATAAAATTGTAATAAATTATTGCTCATAGAAAACCTGTATAAACTTTATCACGCTCCTCTCTAATTCAACTATTCCTTTAAATATCTTCATAGTTATTATTTTTACTTTTATTGATTGTCTATTTACCAAAAAATTTGGTTTTTCTTAAGTATTGTATGCTTGTTAACATGATAGTTTTTTATTGGCACAAGATAGCCAATGACATAACAACAAATTTCCATATATCGAGGCTGTTTTATCTAAATTTTGCAGTAGTGATTCCCGTCCCTACAACATTTGTTTTGCTGCTGATTCGGCTCAATCAGTCTGCCATTGAAGTTTGCCAATGGTCAAAAATAAATTAGCAACTTAGTCAATCATTTGAGTTGCCACTACTCAATGATTAGTACAAATTAAAAACAGTGGTTAACTAGGCTAGTCTTGGTAAGTTTTTATAAAAACTTAACCAGCTATGCTAATTAATGACAATTGCCATGCAGGCAAGTCAGAAAACTGAAAATAGCCAGCTAATTCAAACATTGAAACCTAATTATTTGATTCTTAACAAAAGTATGAAGAGCATATTTTCAGCGATTAGCCTTCCTTGATGAAGGGTTTTGCTATTGGCTCAATGGAGAAAGATTCTGTCCAAAACATCAACTAAGGATTAGTGATGAGTTATCTAAATAAAACACGACTGGTATTTGCAGGTGATTTTCAATCAGATGTCTCAACAGTGAACAACGATGTCAGACACTATGACAATGCTACTTTTGAAAAGCGCTTTCAAGATTTTTCAAAAGGTGAAATTCTCAATGGTTGGTGGAACCCTATAGGTTCAGGAGCATTCCGTTTAATAAACTGTAGAGTTAAGTCCGTTTTTATTGATGGTCAAATGAGGAAGGACTCTGCTCTAAATCTTGTCATTGATGGTTCTAACAACCGAGTGGGAGGCAAGATGGTGGATCTTGACCCACAATTCCAGATGGCCTCTGCAATTTGGGGGTTAACCATCCGGTTAACAGATGGTCAGCGAGATTTTTTGGTTGGGCAGTTCGAGCCAGCCTCTTTTCGGGATATCATGTTTGGTCGTCGTCAAAAAGCGCGTGCCTCTACAGGAGCCTCTGCTGCTTTTCAATCAGTACTGACAAACCTGCAATGGGGCAATGATTTAGAGGGATCTTCGTTTTTAGAGGAACTAAAGGCTGCATTACCAAAAGAAAACGGGAAACTGTCAATCCGGTTTACCACCTTTGGCTACAGTACAGACAAGAACGACGAGCGGTTTACCCTGGGTAAAGTAATTGGGGCGATCGGCCCTTACTATGAGAATGAGCCTCACTCGTTTGTTCTAGGGCGGCGGATGGTACCTAATCTTGATAAAGATACAGGAGCGCCCCTAAACAAAATCAACTTCTTTGATGCCTTAGTTAATGAACAAGAAAACTCTGTATCAGTTGATTTGGGCAATGCCCTACCTTTGAATTTTGATTTGACATTGCAAGACCTTGGTGAACTTCAGTTGGCAGTTATTGATAAAAACATTCAGGAGTCTCAATGCCTGGAAGAAGGCATTGAGTTTGTGGCATTAGGCAGCCCAATTCCCTATCATAAAAGGCCAGGCTGGTTGTACAACACGGCTGGAATTTGGGCTACATCTGTAGATGCCGAGCAACTGGAGTACCTACATGAAAATCCTTTGGCGCTCATTCAGAGGCTTGATGATGGTAGAGGAAAAGTTTTGGTGCGGGAAAGTATTGACGGGTTATTTGTTCGCGCCGACAAATTTGTGCAACGAGTTGAGCCAACAGAAACGGCTGAGATCGAACTTTTTGCTAGTCGTTATGGCAAACCACTACCCAATACCTCAGTGAGTATTGCTTTCAGTTGTCCAGATAATACTGCGGGCGGCGGTTCGCCAAAAGATCCCGCACCTCCCCAGGCTCAAATACCTTGGACAGACTGGCCCAAATCTGCACTCAAAAACTTACCACTAACACTAACGACTGATACTGCTGGTAAAGCTAAATTGTCAATTGAAACGGAAGATCCTGGTAATCCCCGTGGTTACATTGATGGGCAAATCTATACGCTGCAATACTCTCTCCAAGGGCAAGCAGACAGTCAAAAACAATCCCTTGATGCCATCTACGTTTTACTCTTTGATGCCTATGCAATTCCCGTTCGCCCTACCTGGTTGGAGCATATTCACCCCATTTTCCAACAGTACGGCAACCTCTATCCCATTATGAGTAAGCGCTTAGTTGACCTGGGAGACTACGATTCAGTGCGGGAGAACCGTGCCATTTTAGAATTGGCTTTTTCTTTAGATATTCATGACCCCAATTCCATGCCAGTTACCCGTGACCTCTCTCGTGCCAAGCGAGTCACAATTCTGCGATGGTTGCAGGAGAAATCCACCGATGGCAGCTATGTCCTGCGGCTAGGACAGAAACCTTCCCAAGCAGAAGGGCGACAAACAATTGAGAAAACATCTATCCCATCATTGGTACTAGAGTCTCAAGACACATCTGCACCAATAGAAGACGATAGCACCGCACACGGTTACCAAAATTTGCAAATCGCCCTACGGCGAATTCAAGGCAACTCATAACATAAAAACACTCTACACAAGAAGGAGAACTGTATGTTAAAAATTCCCGACATCTCGTAGAGAACTGTCGAAATGCTTCTTCTAAATAATTGTGTCTACCTACTTAGTCGTCTGCCAATAATGCTAGCGATCGCACCTAATTTAACCTAACTCTAAGAGAAGGATATCTCCATGCTCAAAATACACACTTCCGTTTTAAAAGGAATTTTTCAAGCTTCTGGACCTGCCAAGTTGTATTCTTACCTCCAGTCGGCTATTCAATTAGAACACTCCACCATTCCCCTCTATCTCACTGGCTTATACTCGATTAAATTAGGCTCCAATCAGGATGCTTACAACATAATCCTCTCCGTGGTAATAGAAGAAATGCTGCACATGACAATTGCCGCTAATGTTCTCAATGCCATTGGCGGTCGTCCCATCATTAATCAACCTGGTTTTATTCCCAGTTACCCTGGCCCTTTACCAATGAATATTGGTGATTTGAGAGTTAATTTGGCTCCTCTTTCCAAAGACGTGCTGTTTGATACCTTCATGAAAATTGAAGAACCAGAACATCCGATTAACTTTCCGGTTAAACGCCTATTAGCAGAAGAAGCACCATCCTATGCCACTATCGGTCAGTTCTACCAAGCCATTATTGAAAAGCTGCAAGAATTAGGGCCAAAATCTATGATTGGCAACCCCGCTTTGCAGGTAGTAAATGACCAATGGTTTCCATTGGATCAACTATTTCCCATCAGGACGTTAGATGATGCAGTCAGGGGATTAGAATTGATAGTTCAGCAAGGCGAAGGTACTCAGAAAAGCCCTTTAGATCCAGAAGGAGAATTCGCTCATTATTATCGCTTTGCCGAAATCTATTATGGCCGCCGACTGCGCCCAGATTCCACAACCCCAGAAGGCTATTCTTATAGCGGCGATCCCATATCCCTTGACCAAGATAATATCTGGGATTTAGTAGAAAACTCCAAAGCAAAGATGTACAAACCCGGTACAATGGCACGCCGCTTGGTGGATCAGTTTAATTATTCCTATACCAGCCTTCTTAACAGCCTGCATGAAACTTTTAATGGCAAACCAGATTCCCTCAATACTGGCATCGGAATCATGATTGAGTTGAAATTACAAGCACAGAAAATGACAGAGAAACAAATAGAATCTACCGACTTAAATGATGGTGTTTCTCCAAAGGGCAGAGTGGGTAAATATCTTGCCCCATCATTTGAGTATGCTTTGGTTAATGATTAAGACTTCCAAATCAAAAAAAGCCGAAAGTGAGGTATATGCTCACTGAGCAAATACCTCTTACTTTGAAGATTTTTTGCGGTTTATTTGGTTTATTAACACAATTCGAGTCAATTATATATGCTAGAGAAGCCTAGACAAATACAAAAAGTTACTGATGCAATAGTACAAGATGATGAGATACCAATCACAAGTAAAGACGATTTAATAGCAGCGCTTAAGGATGCGGCAGAGCTAGAACATAATTTTATGTGTATGTATCTTTATGCTGCATTTTCTTTGAAGAAAAACGCTGATGATTCTTGCAGTGAAGCGCAACTTGAATACGTGCGACGCTGGGCATCGCAAATTTATGCGATCGCTCGTCAAGAGATGGAACATCTATCCTTTGTCAATAGTATGCTAGCAGCAATTGGTGCGCCTCCTCACTTTGCTAGATACAATATTCCTCTTTTGCCTTCTTACCTTAGTTCACAAGTTATAGGAAAATATAATGTCTGTTCTTGTGAGAAACTAACACCCTGTGATTTGCCAATTACATTTGAACCATTCAGCCTGCAAACCGCACGTCGCTATACCTGCATGGAAAGTCCTACCCTTTCTTACTTACAAGGAGAGGACTATAAAACAGCTAAACAATGGTGTTTCAAAGATCCACATGGCAATTGCAACTGCATCAACAGTTCTAGCAATAATAAACCCCTCTATCAAAGTCTCAAAGCTAGGGAATACAGCCATTATTTACAACATAAACTTAATTCCCTAGCTTCTAACCAAGCCCAAGATGGAGACATAATTCTCGGTACAATCGAGAAAATGTATCTCCGAATCAAGAAAGGTTTTCAAGAAGTTGCGGCGCAAGCACAAGAACAACCATTGTTTGTTTCCCATTGCAACCAGCATCAAGTTGATATTCTCAGTGAGTATAATATTTACATTTTTCCAGTTACAGACTTACTCTCGGCTTGCAATGCTATTGACCTCATTACTGAACAGGGAGAGGGAGTTGGTGGACTAAAGGGTTTAGACAGTCACTTTTCCAGCTATTACAAAATAGCCCAAGAGTATGAAGCAATTAAACAGCAAGACCAAAAATTTAACCCTGCTTTACTAGTACCTAATAATCCTTACAACGACAGCGTTACTCATCCCTTTACCAAGGAAGTCTTTGAGTTATTTAATTACAGCTATGTCACTTTACTTTATGTACTGACAGGGCTATACAAGCTTTATCAGCCTATTGAATTAACTGAAAGTTATCCTCATCTCATCGCAGCTTTGAGGGAAATTGCCTTTGCACCTGCTATGACTATGTTAGTCCGTTCTTTAGGGGAAGTTCTCGTACAACTACCAATAACACAAGATTCCTCTCTGCCTGCTGCACCTAATTTTTACTTGTTAAAAGAAGATTATGACAAGCTAAGTTGCTCAGACAAATTTAACTTTGCAGACATTAATCAATATTTGAGTCGCTTCAATGATATTCAAGGAAAACTGGAGGAACTTTCCCAGGAAAAAGACGCTCCAGAGGATGTGAAAAAATCACTGGAATATATTTACCAGAACATTTATCGCTTAACTGGTAATTTGCGGCAAATTTATCAAACTGGCGTTTATCCAAAATTCTACACTGTACCATGAGCCAACAAGCATCTCGAACTGAAATAATTGAGTGGGCTAAATACCTCACAGTTCACTTTGAAGGTTACTTTACTTGCCGTTTGTCTACCGATCCTGACCCGACAAACGAAGGTCGAGGCATGAGCGGCTATACAATGGCTCTAGTTAAAGAAGAGAACCTGGATCGAGTTATCCGCCTGCAAGTAAACGAGGAATTTATCAACAAAAATATCAGAACTCGACCACCTGCGGAAGAAATGGGTTTTGTCGAGTTGCTTCAGCAAGGGGTTTCCGTTAAACAGGTAACATTTGATGGTCAGCCTTTGCCAAATCATCCTTTGTGTGGTGCTAAGGTGAACTTATTAGGTAAAGATGAGCCTGCTAATGGGCCTACTTTTGAGAGCCGTAACAACATAACTGGCTCGGATGATAATTTTAGTTTTGCGATCGAGCCTTTTGAGTTGGAAATTTGTAATGACCAGATAAAGATTACTGCTCAGGATTATTTAGATCCTGCTGATGTTGGTAAACCTCCTCAAGAAAGCAAGCCAATCTGGAAAATATTAGACCCGGCTATTTATGGTCGTCGCTTACCTGTTTCTTTTGAAATAGGTTCTCAGGAAGTAGCCAGAGCGCTCAATGTTTTTGACCTTTATGGATACTTCTACGATCGCCGTCGTTTTCTGCAAAAACAGATTGACTTATTAAAGCAGAAAAATTCTCTTGATGCCGATGAGCAAGTCCAATTAGAACAATTCAAATCCCGTCTTTACCAGTTAGAATTTTGGGGCGATCGCATCATTAGCAAACTAGGAACTAAGGTTGATTGGTCATTTGAAATCAACGGCAATAAAACAGTCAGCGACAATCTCGGCGGAAAAGCTAATTTAGAACTGCCTTGGCCTGTTAAGTTTTGGTTTGGTGGTTGGGACGGAGATTTTTTGATTGGGTATATGCGAGGTAGCTTAAGTATACCTTTTGAGAAGGACAGTTAAATCGCAATTTTTTCATCCCTATTTAGGCAGATTCAGGCAGAAAACTGTTGTTCTGAATGTTGTGGGTTTGACACCCATCTTTTATGTTTCCCCATCTTTCGAGTATGCGCTGATCGACTAATAAAACACCATGCTGATGTCTGAGTTGAGAATGAATGGATTTTCCACATCTGACGCACCCTATCCCAAGTGCCAGTTACGTAAGTCCTGAGCAAAACTAACAGCAGCAAACTAATAAAAAGATTTCAGCCTTTTCGCTGTTCCTCTCCATAACAATGGTTTAATTTTATCTATTAAAATCCGAAAAATAGAAATGGAATTTTGTAGGTAAGGCTATACAAACTTAAAGGAACTGATCATGAAAGCCTTAAACAACAAAAGTACAAAATCTCTATGGGGAATTTTAGCTACAGTTACAGGTACAGCTTCTCTACTAACAGCTACAGTAGGCGCACCTGCTACTGCTGCTACTACTGAAAGAGTATTTGCTTGTAGTGCGCCAGATGTTTATGTTGAAGTGTCTCGCCTCAACAATGGAAAACTAATTTACACAGCCTACAATATCCCTACTACTTTACAACGTCCTAGCCTTATCCTCAATAATGGTACTGTTAGACGTAATGAAAATGGATACCCGGTTTATAGATTTACAAGCGGAAATTACTTGTATGCGGCTGTTCAAGATACTGGTTATGGCAGGGTTTTAGTTTATAAAAATAATCGACTTATTGCTACAAAATATTGTGGTGATGTGTAGGATTAATAGGTGATTAGGTTATGTGAAAGTGGGATAGATGACTAAACGGATTATCGGCTTAACTGGAGGTATTGCTACAGGTAAGACTACTGTTGCTAATTATTTGGGTAGTGTTTATAGTTTGCCTGTTTTTGATGCAGATATTTACGCTAGGGATGCAGTGTCTTTGGGTTCGCCGATTCTGGATGCGATCGCCAATCGTTACGGTAAAGAAATATTACTACCAGATGGTAGCCTCAACCGTCCAAAACTGGGTGAAATCATCTTTCCTCATCCAGAACAACGGCAATGGGTAGAGAGTATCATACATCCTTATGTGCGCGATCGCTTCCTTAAAGCCATTGTCGAGTCCCCTTCTACAACCTTAGTCTTAGTCGTACCCTTATTAATTGAAGCCCAAATGACTGATTTAGTCACAGAAATTTGGGTAGTCATTTGTTCCCCATCACAGCAATTGCAAAGATTAATTGAACGCAACCACTTAACCCCCCAACAAGCACAAGCACGTATTGATAGCCAATTATCACTCACGCAAAAAGCTGCGATCGCAGATGTAGTTTTAGATAACTCCTCATCCTTGGAAGCACTGCTGAAGCAAGTAGATCAGGGACTGGGGACTGGGGGGAGATGAGGGAGTGGGGGGAGATGGGGGAGATGGGGGAGTAGAGGAAAAAACACCTGTCAACTGTCAACTGATAACTGATAACTGTCAACTGTCAACTGATAACTGTCAACTGTCAACTGTCAACTATCAACTGTCAACTGACTATTAACTTTCTCCACCGACTACTACATCTTTAATTCGTAGGCTAGGGCCGCCACAACCTACAGGTAAACCATTTTGTCCACCTTTACCGCAGCCGCCTGATTCATCCCAGTAAAAATCATCACCGATGGCTTCAATATCCGCGAGGGTTTGAAAAACGTTACCTGAAAGAGTTACATCTTTTACAGGTTCGTCAATCTTACCGTGTCTAATCATCCAGGCTTCCCCAGCGCTAAAGGTGAACATTTCGCCGTTTGTCATCCCACCTAACCAATTACGGGCATATACCCCTTCTTTGATACCTGTAAATAAGTCGGCAACAGGCGTTTTACCTCGCTCAATCCAAGTATTAGTCATCCGTACAATGGGATTAAAGTGATAATTTAAACAACGAGCGTTACCTGTGGGTGCTTCGTCTAACTTACCTGCGGTTTCACGGGAATGCAGTCTTCCTACTAAAACACCATCTTGAATTAATTGGGTAGTGGTGGCGGGTGTGCCTTCATCATCGTAAAAATAACTACCACGATGTCCTTGTGGGGCTGCACCATCGAAAATTTGTAATTCCTCCGGGCCAAATCGCCGTCCGATGGTCATCACTTCTAGTAAATCTGGGTTTTCGTAAGCCATATCAGCCTCGGAGAGATGCCCGAAAGCTTCATGAACAAATAAACCTGTTAAAATTGGGTCAATGACCACGGTGTAAGTGTTACCCTTGACTGATGGCAGAGACAAAGCTGCAACAGCCCTTTGTGCCGCATTTTTGACTTGATCATC
The DNA here is from genome assembly GCF_014697625.1 of Anabaena azotica FACHB-119. Lineage (GTDB taxonomy): Bacteria > Cyanobacteriota > Cyanobacteriia > Cyanobacteriales > Nostocaceae > Trichormus > Trichormus azoticus_A. The sequence goes on from NZ_JACJSG010000020.1 coordinate 89,384, forward strand.
TAAATTGATTAAATCTTCGTAGGCTGTGCGCGAACCTGTGGTTTCTCTACCAGTTTGCACTGTTTCCCCATTTTTCGCAGTAGCGGCAAAGCGCATTTCCATATCCACCCAAGACTGCTGAATGAGAGTGCCTTCAGAGGTGGCTATAATGACTTTTTGGGAGCTGTCACTGTAACGGACTGAGGTGGTAGTAATGCGATGATTTACGCTTTTGAGTAAGTCAGAATAGCGATCGCATAATTCTTTTTTCTTTACTAGGGGAACTTTTCGCGGGTCTGTACCTGTTAAAGGTAGACTGCATATTGCTTGCACTGGGTCAATAGGAGCGAGTATAGTTTCTTCATCTCCTACCATGCGAGCTGCGGCGATCGCTTCTTCAATCCTATCTTTAATTGTCGCCAGTTGATTAAAGCAGCTCAACCCCCAACCGCCTTTATAACAAGCGCGGATGTGTCCGCCAATAGAAATTCCTTCACTGAGAGTTTCTACCTTGTCGCCACGCAACAAGATATCAGTCCCTTCGGCTTCCTCTAAGCGAATCATTAAATAATCTACACGCGATGAGTAGCGATCGATGAGGTCAGAAAGTAAATTTTGTGCGTCAACAAGTGTAGTAGTCATTAGTCATTAGTCATGGGTCATTAGTCCATAGTTATTAGATAACATCTTGGCTACAATGGACTACTTTTATTTTGCAATTTTTCAGGTAATGTTTGCTACTGCTGTTAAGCAACACAGTTAGTTGTTGACTGTTGACTGTTGACTATTCAAAGACTATCCGGGTCGATATTTAATTCTCGTAACTTAGCGGCTAGGCGTTCAGCACGTTGCTTTTCCTGTTCGGCGCGTTGTACTGCTTGTTCAGCGCGTTGTGCTGCTTGTTCAGCACGTTGTGCTGCTTGGTCGGCGCGTTGTGCTTCTTGCTGTGCCAATTCTTCAGGTGTTGGTACTAGCTGCCCTTGTGGGGTAAAGTAGCGTAGCTTATTGTCCTGTACACCTAAATATAAATTTAACTGCTGACTCCATAACCACCCTTGGGGGTTCGGTTCTATTGGCTGGTAATTTCCATCTACTAAATGAAAGCCTGTAAATTCAAGATTATTGGGGTCAAACCAAAAATACTCAGGTGTACGGAAGATATTTTGGTAAATTTGTTTCTTTAAGCCTTTGTCCGTGGTTTTGGTGGAAGAGGAAAGCAATTCGACAATTATATTGGGGTATTGACCATTTTCTTGCCATACTACCCAACTTTTACGGGGTTTTCTTTCGCATCCCAACACCACAAAAAAATCCGGCCCGCGAAATTCCTCTGATTTAAGTTGACGCTGGCTATAGTAAATTGTCAAATTCCCAGCAGCATAATAATCATTGCGGTCTTGCCACCACAATTCTAGGCATTTTAATAAGAGAATAATCTGGTGTAGATGTAAATCGCTTTCCAACGGTGGTTCGTCGCTATATATATCTCCTGGTGGAAATATTATATCTTTTACTGGTTCCAAGTCTTGAGCAACTGACATAGCTTTATCGTGAGGAGGGGTGATGTAAAATTATAACAATTAAGTTCGTAGTAAGGACTTTAGTCCTTTTTGGAAAACTTTAGCCCTGACTACAAAGTTAATTTATGTCGTTCTACTTAAATTATGATATGGGATTCATACTTGATTTTTGAATGATAAGTAGGGTGGGCATTGCCCACCAAGACCATAATATGGTGGGCAATGCCCACCCTACGGGTACTGAGATTTTTTCAGAAATCAAATCGGATTCCTATAATAATCACAAAAAATTAAGTAGGTAGACATAATTAAATGTAAAATGAGTTTTTGTTCTTAGTGTTAGCGCAGCGTCTGGCAGAGAGCGATTTATCTTTCTGTGGCTGGGTTTGAAAGGACTAAAGTCCTTACTACAAACTTATATTTTATTAAGTCTGTCTACTTAGCTAAATTTGCTCCCTTCGCTTGATGGGGAATTGACTCCCCAGCACGATTATTCTAAGACATATTTTTCTGCCACTTTCCAATAGCGGGAAAAGCGCTTCAAGTCGATGTATCCGTCGTAGTCAAAAAATGGTTCCACTTCAAAGACTTCTACTTTAATAGACCGCTCAATTTCATCACAGATATCATTAAATCTGGGGCTAGGACTATCTGCTGTCACCACTAAATTAGCGTTATGTTCTTTAGCAAATGACAAAACTTCTGGCGCTACATTACCACGACGAATTTCTACAGGTAACTCTAGCAAACATTCATATATAAATGTGATGCGTTTGAGGCTTAATTGCCATTCTTCTATCAAAGCATCATCCCAAACCCAAATAGCAGGCGCATCTGGGTATTCTTGCAAGGCTGGGTTGTGAGGGCTGAGACAGTCGCCGTGTATCCAGATAATTGGTTTACTCATGATTCAAATGGGGGATGGGGGGAGATGTGGTTCGACTACGCTCACCAACCGGGAGATGAGGGAGTGGGGGGAGATGAGGGAGTGCGGACAGTGAACAGTGAACAGTGGACAGTGGAAATAACCTGATAACTGATAACTGATAACTGATAACTGACTACTTCTTCTTCCCCCGTTGCCAACTTTGACTGTTGGGTTGTCTGGTAAATTCTCCTTTGGGAAAAAGTCGCTGTTCTAATTCTTCATAACTGCCTTCAAAATCGCAATGACCGTAAAGGGGGCATTTTTGACAGTACAAGCTTTTGGTGTAGCGTTCTAGGTTCTCGCGGTTGAAAAAATATGGTTTGTGACTAAAGGTGCTAGCTACCCATTGCCAAGACATATTATTACTGGCAGGATCGCCATCTAAAAGGTGTTCTAGAAACCATTTGGCTCCGGCTTGCCAACGGATGCGTCGCCAATGGACAATATAGGCAGCTAGCCACATTCTCATGTGGTTGTGTAAGTAGCCAGTTTCCTGTAATTGCTGGCTGAAGCTGTCGATGCAAACTAATCCGGTGTTACCTTGTTTAATGTCTGCTGGTAATTCTGGTTTATATTCTGCGGGAGTGTTACCTGTTTTATATTCTTCTTGGTCTTGCCAGATACCATTGCCTAGCTTGACATATAATCTCTGCCAATAATCTCGCCAGCCTAATTCATTGATGAGTTTTGTGGCTTCATCAGGGTGTTTGACGTTATCAAGTACATAATCTCGGATTTCTCGCAGGCTCAAAACTCCGTAACGGATGTACGGTGAAAGGCGTGTGACTTCGCCTGTTAAAAAGTTGCGTGTTTTGGCGTAAGCTGCGGGGTTAACTTTTTTTAAAGCTTGCTGGGCGGCTTTCCTACCACCCTTAGTATCACTGATATGATCGCTTCTGTCTGCGGCTTGAGGAAATTGTTCACGCAGGTAAGATATTAACTCGTCTCGATTAGCAAATTTACGTAACATAAGCCAGTTAAATAAACATTAGATACAGCTGACAATATATATAGCTAACGAGTTAAATAGCTAATACTAATTAAACGTTAGTTACAAGTGATCAACATTCAAGACTGGTAATGGGTAATAGGTCATGAGTTATTCTCAACACATTACCAATCTCAAAACTATATCTATTTTCCCGCTTATATCTCAACTCTTGCAAACAGGAATGAACAATTGTGTCTCAAATCATTAAAACTGAACAACAAGGTCACTACCGCTATAATCCTATCGGGTTAAATCACAAAGGCCCGGCGCGGATATTTCCTTATACGGGAGAAGATGGGGCGCTGCTGTATGTTGTGACAAAATTGCGGGAAGATGCGTTAAAGCAGGGAAAGTTGTCTGAACCTTGGAGTTTGCTACTCAAGCAGTTTGAGCAGGCGATCGCATCTTTTGATCAAACTTGGTTAGACTTGTCTACACTCTTGGCAGATTGGGAAATTTTTCAATCGGGATGGTTTAATCTCTATCTTCCGCCGAATGAGCAATTCAATTCTAGTTATATGCGAGAACGGCGGGAAATGGAACAACGCCTAGCAAGCGCTAAGAAAGCAGCGCAAACAAAAACATGGATGGAAAAGCAAAGAGCGGTATTTTATCAATCTCTGGAAACAAGCGCTAAAGCGAAGAAGAATCAATATCCTTATATTCCCACTCGTCCAGTAGCTAGTGTAATTCATGAGCGGGATGGGGGTTTAAGCGATCGCGAATTTAGTCGGCAAAGATTAGCTGGGCTTAATCCAATGGTACTCCGGCGAGTCCAGCCCCAGGAGCAAGCTAGGGTACAAGCTTGGGCGAGTCACTCTAGCAGCGTAGATTTAATTCAATCAGCCGCCGAAAATCGCTTATTTATTGCTGAATACCCTTTATTAAAAGATTTAAAAGTTACAGATTTACAACCCGGTAAGTATGTAGGTAATTCCGTTGCATTATTTCATCGGGCTGAAGGTGGGTTAGAACCGCTACTTATAGAATTAGAAAAAGGTAGTGTAGTTACGCCTGCGTTTGGTGGGGGAGGCGCAGATGACTGGACAAGGGCGAAACTCTATGTGCAGTCGGCGGATGCCACCCATTATCAGTTATTTTCTCACCTGAGCTATACTCATTTAGCGATGGAAGTTTTTGCGATCGCCACTCCCAGACAGTTACCCAGCAATCATCCTTTCTATCAATTACTCAATCCCCATCTGCAATTTTTGCTGGCAACTAATCAACGTTATAATCAAATTTTCCTGCAAGCAGGCTCGGCTATAAGTTCGCTGATGGCTCCTGTCAGGGAGGTATGCTTGGAGTTGATGAGTAAAGCCTATCGAGAAAAGGTTTTTTGGGATTACGCTTTACCTAATGATATTGAACACCGAGGGATTGAAAAGAAATTTCTCTCTGAGTATCCTTATCGAGATGATGCTTTGCTGTTGTGGGATGCGATCGCCAATTATGCCAAAAATTACTTACAACGCTACTATCTAGATGATAAGGCTGTCTTGAAAGACGCATATCTGCAAGCTTGGGCAGATGAACTTAGCACACCTTTAAATACTCGTCCTAAATCAGAGTTTCCCCAATTACCAGCTTGGTGTCCAACCGAATGGGCGATCGCATTTGGACTACAACCCCAAGAATTACCCCCCAACCCCCGCGTTCCTGGTTTTACGAAAATCACCAGCCTGCAACAACTTATAGATATTGCCACTATCATCATTTTCACCTGCGGCCCCCAACACGCAGCCGTTAATTTTAGTCAGTTTGATTATTTGGGTTACGTAGCCAATGCACCTTTCGCACTGTATAGCCATCCTGATACACCAGCCAGTTTACCGGAATTGCTCCCACCAGCCGAAAAAGAACTCAAACAAATGGAGTTAACTTTTGACTTGACTGGGATTAGTTGGGGAAAACTGGGTAGTTCGGAGTTAATTCGGTATGCGAGTAGAGGCGATCGCCAGATTCTCTCACAATTCCAAAACGAATTAGCAGAGATTGAAAGCAAAATCAAACTCCGCAATCACAAACGCTTGGTAACTACTGGTGTTGATTATCCTTATCTGCTACCCTCCCGCATTCCCAACAGTATTAATATTTGATGAGTCTTGGCTGGAGGTAAATTGACAAGCGATCGTAGGCATTAAATCAGTTATCATATCATATCCGCTTAAATACTTATCATATCTTGGGGGTTGGTAATTGGTAATTGGTAATTGGTAATTGGTAATGGTAACAAACAATTACCGATTGCCTATTACCCATTACCGACTAAACCAACCATATCGTAAGTAATTAGCCGGACTTGATATCAGTTATCAGTTATCAGTCCTGACGGAGTATTGTGGGCGATTTAGACAAGCTAAAATACGCCTTTTACCAATTGGTGTGGTGTTTCACCAACGTATTTATGATATTATACAATAGGAGGCTATTTATTTGCAGGTATTAAAATTATAGAAACAGGCTTGCTCAAGTTTCTTGATAATATTATCCGCTCACCAAATTTGACTTAAATCTAAAACAAATCCAGGCAATAAATCTCCACCGCTTAATGTAGAGGGATTATCTAATTCTTCCACAGCTTGATTAGGACGATAAATAAATACTTTACGTTGTTTTCTGTCTAGTAACCAACCTAATTCTGTACCATTCGCCATATATTCTTCCATCTTTTCTTGTAATGTTTTCAAGCTATCAGTCTCCGATCGCAGTTCCACTACAAACTCAGGACAAATAGGCGCAAACCTCTTTCTTTGTTCTCCGGGTATGGCTTCCCATCTGGATTTTCTGATCCAGGCTGCATCAGGAGAACGCACTGCACCGTTAGGTAAGGTAAAACCACCGCTAGAACCAAAACCTACACCTGTACCATCTTGCTTTGTCCATGTCCATAATTGACCAGTTAAATTAAAATTGCGCTCATCTGTTTCTGCGCCTGTCGGGGGCATAATTAATAATTCTCCCAGGTGATTACGTTCAATGCGAAAATCACGGTTTTCTTGACAGAAATCAAAAAATTGCTCGTCACTAATGATTATATTTGGCTGCATTTTCAGCACCATTCCTAAGATGTCTGTGGCTACAGGTGATTGGGTGTTCATAATCTTGGGAAATGTCAATTCCTATATCAGTTATCAGTTATCAGTTATCAGTTATCAGTTATCAGTTATCAGTTATCAGTTATCAGTTAAATAAGAGGGTTTAAGTCACCCACTACTTAGTGGTAGGTGTTGTGACTTTTTTGAATCCCCCAGCATATCCCTGATAACTGTTCACTGTTTACTGTTTACTGATAACTGTTTACTGATAACTGATAACTGTTTTAAAACTCCCCAGCTAAGGCGGGAACGCAGCGTTCACAAAGTAGGGGATGTTCTGCTGATTCTCCTACATGGGTGGAGTAGTTCCAACAGCGATCGCATTTTTCCCCCTCTGCATTCACTACCCCAATTTCCCAACTATCAGACTGTAAGCTGTATTTCACATCTTCCAGTTTGTCAGGAGAATCTAACAATTCAACTTGCGATGTCAGGAATAGATAACGCAGTTCATCGACACCGTTACCAACTTCAGGGTTTAAGGTTGCAATGGCGTTGCGAGAGTTAGCATCTTTGACATAAATCAAAGCTTTCGCCTCTAGGGAAGAACCAATCATTTTTTCTACCCTAGCCTGTTCTAACACCTTGTTAACATCAGTACGTAACTGACGCAGTTGTTGCCAAAACTCCGCCAACTCTGGATTATGCCATTTCTCCTCTACCTTGACCCAACCAGCTTCAAACACTGATTTATACGGGGTTTTGTAGGGGAGATATTGCCAGATATCCTCGGCGGTGTGGCAGAGTACGGGTGCGATCGCTCGTGCTAAATTCTCTAAAGCAATGTGGATCACCGTTTGACAACTGCGGCGACGGAAAGAATCTACTGCACTGATATATAATCTATCCTTAGCTACATCTAAGTAGAAGTTGGATAAATCTACTACACAAAAATTCTGCACAGTTTGAAAGAAGCGGAAGAATTGGAAACTCTCAAAAGCCTCCGTCACCTCCTCAAACACCTCACGGATGCGGTGCAGCATATACTTATCTAACTGCGGTAATTTCTCAAAGGGAACGGTATCTTTTTCTGGGTCGAAATCATGCAAACTACCCAGCAAGAACCGCGCCGTATTGCGAATCTTACCCCTGACATCGTTGAGTTGCTTAATGATATTGCCACCCAAACGCACATCCGCAGTGTAATCTACAGAAGAAGCCCATAAGCGCAACACATCTGCACCGTAAGCGGGTTCTTTCTTCTGGTCTTTCCCACCGGAAATCATGATTTGTGGGTCAACCACATTACCCAGAGACTTACTCATCTTCCGCCCTTGTTCATCCAAAACAAAGCCGTGAGTCAACACAGTTTTGTAAGGTGCGATATCATTCACCGCTACACTGGTAAGCAAACTTGACTGGAACCAACCGCGATGTTGGTCGGAACCTTCCAAATACATATCAGCCGGGTAGCGTAACTCTGGACGCTGCTTAACTACAGCCGCCCAAGAAGAACCAGAATCAAACCATACATCCATCGTGTCTGTACCTCTGCGGTAAGACCGACCATTATTTCTGTAAGATTCTGGTAATAATTCCTCTACCGACAATTCCCACCAAGCATCAGAACCCTTTTCAGCGATGATGGCTTGTACATGGTTGATAGTTTCCTCATTCAGCAGAGGTTCGCCGGTTTCCTCATCGTAGAATACCGGAATTGGCACACCCCAAGCACGCTGACGGGAGATACACCAATCAGAACGTTCTGCAACCATCGGCGTGATACGATTTTCACCTTGGGCTGGTATCCATTTTACAGTAGCGATCGCCTTCAGCGCCTCCTCCCGAAAACCCTCCACCGAAGCAAACCACTGTTCAGTCGCCCGGAAAATCGTCGGCTTCTTCGTCCGCCAGTCGTAAGGATACTTATGTGCGTAAGCCTCCTCCTTCAACAGCGAACCCGCAGCCAAGAGCGCATCAATGACCGCCTGATTTCCCTCACCCAACACATTCAACCCAGCAAACTCTCCCGCCTCCAGGGTAAAATCGCCACTATCATCCACAGGTGCAAGGATAGGCAACTTATAACGCAGCCCCACAATGTAGTCCTCTTGACCATGACCAGGGGCAGTATGTACCAATCCAGTCCCCGACTCAGTTGTGATATAATCACCACCCACAACCACCGGACTTTCCCGGTCATATAAAGGGTGACGGTAAGTAGTATGTTCCAACTCCTTACCCTTAAAAGTCGCCTTCACCGTCAACTCTGCCGAGATAGTAGCCGCCAAACGCTCCACCAAATCAGCCGCCACAATAAGGTATTTGAAACTACTTTGCGTTTCCGCATCTTTGCGTGAAACTTCCACCACAGCGTAGTTAAGATCCCCATTCACCGCCACCGCCAAATTCCCCGGAATTGTCCAAGGCGTAGTAGTCCAGATAGCCACACCCAAATCAGGCAAATATTCACCCAACACAGGTTTCACCGCCTCAGCCAACCCAGTCACTCTAAAAGCCGCATAGATACTGCGAGAAGTGTGACCTTCTGGATATTCCAATTCCGCCTCAGCCAAAGCCGTCCGCGAACTCGGACTCCAGTGTACAGGCTTCAACCCACGATAAATATATCCTTTTAACACCATCTGCCCAAACACGCCAATCTGCGCCGCCTCATATTCCGGCTTCAGCGTCAGATATGGGTGATCCCAGTCGCCCCAAACACCATATCTTTTAAAACTTTGGCGTTGGTCATCAACAGTAGCCAAAGCAAAATCTCTAGCCTTCTGGCGTAATTGCAGAGGTGTGAGATTTTGCCGTTCTGCTGACTTGAGATTTTGCAAAACCTTCAATTCAATTGGTAAGCCGTGACAGTCCCAACCAGGCACATAACGCACCTTACGACCTTTCAGCAGTTGGTAACGATTAATAATATCTTTGAGAATTTTATTTAAGGCATGACCAACATGAAGAGAGCCGTTTGCGTAGGGAGGCCCATCGTGCAGTATAAATAATTCACCTGGATTATTTTGCGACAGGCGTTCAAAAATTTTATTGTCTGCCCAGAACTTCTGAATTTCGGGTTCCCGCTTGATGGCGTTCGCCCGCATATCAAAATTCGTCTTGGGTAGATTTACAGTATCTTTGTAGCTTCCAGTTTCTGTCACAGTTTCATGCCTAAGATTATGTATGCAGGTTCTATCAATTATAGAAGATGGGATGAAGCCTAAAGCTAGGGGGCTTCATTTCTCGACATTCAGTAATCTACCATTTACTATATTGGTAATATACATCTATTAGCTACGTATGAGCAACTCTTCTTTTTTTGATGAACAAAAAGAGCAGTCCTTAGTTAAAGCGAGAATTGTGGAAAAATATTTTTGGGCTTGGGCAAAGGTAATTATACCAACAGCTAAAAAGGCAGGAAATAAAATCGCCTATATAGACCTATTTGCAGGCCCTGGAAGATACAAAGATGGTTCACGATCAACCCCTATCAAAGTTTTAGAAACAGCAATTGCTGACCCAGATATGCAATGTATGCTCAAAACATTATTTAATGATGCTAATTCTGAACATACTAATTCTTTACAACAAGCTATAGATACAATTCCCGGAATTGAAAAGTTAAAGTATAAGCCTGACGTAATGAATTTTGAAGTAGGGGAAAAAATTGTTAATGCTTTTGCTCAACTCAACTTAGTCCCAACATTATTTTTTGTAGACCCCTGGGGATATAAGGGATTATCACTACAACTTATCAACTCAGTTGTCAAAAACTGGGGCTGTGATTGTATTTTCTTTTTCAATTATAATCGCATTAATATGGGTCTAGGTAATGCAGCAGTTGAAGAACATATAGATGCGTTATTTGGAAAAACAAGAGCAGACAAATTACGAGAAAAGCTGTACCCACTTAAAGCACAAGCAAGAGAGTTAACCATAATAGAAGCGCTTTGCGAATCTCTGCAAGAAATGGGTGGTAAGTATGTATTACCTTTTCGCTTTAAACATGAAAACGGAAACCGGACTAGCCATCACCTGATTTTTGTCAGTAAGAACTTCAAAGGCTATGAGATTATGAAGGAGATAATGGCAAAAGAAAGTTCCGAGCAAAATCAAGGTGTACCATCTTTTGAATATAGTCCAGCGACTAATATGCAGCCCTTGCTGTTTGAATTTTACCGTCCTCTTGATGAATTAGAAGGAATGCTACTAGATACATTTGCAGGTCAAACAATAACCATGCAAGAGATTTATATGCAGCATAATGTTGGTAGAAGTTATATTAGTAAGAATTATAAGGCTGCTCTTAATAGTCTGGAAGCTAAGGGAAAAATTAAAGCCGAACCACCAGCTAATAAAAGACAAAAACGCAAAGGTGAAATTACATTTGCAGATTCAGTTAAAGTGACCTTTCCACCTAAGCCGTAAGTTCTAAATTTCCTCCTCTAAATGAGCGTTGTTGTGTAAAATTACTACACTTATTTTGATGCTCCTGCCAAGCCGGAGGCATTTCATCCCAGATTTGTCCATTTAATAATCTACCTCCAGCTTTAGAAGTTCTACCACCAATCTGCTTAAAGAAAAATGCTACTCCTGCTTGTTGGCATTGGTGGCGAATTTCTTCCGCCCATTCCATCTTCATGGGACGATGTTTTTGTCCAGACTCTCCACCAACAATTACCCAATCAATATTTGTTAAATCAAGATTTAATGAACCTAACAGTGGTTCACATGAAAGAAAACGCACCTTGGCAGGAACTTGACGAAGATAATCAACACGATGGATATAATTTTGATTTTCAACAGACACACCCATCCAAATATTTTCATAAAATTCTAGATTAGGTGCTAACTCAATCAGTCTTTCAGGTCTTTTTGTTAATATTTGATATATGTGCCAAGGCGTAGCCTGAATCACTTTAAATACATTCTGAATAAAATCAAGAGGCACTTCTTCGTGAAACAGATCACTCATTGAGTTTACAAATATTCTACTGGGACTACGCCATTTTAAAGGTTCTGTTAACCTTTCTGGATGTAAAGTTAGCTTAAAGCCATCCTTGAAATTATTAGGAAAACGTTTAGTAATGGCTTCTGCATAGCAATTTAAACAACCCGGACTAACTTTATTACAACCAGTTGTAGGATTCCAAGTTTTATCCGTCCACTCAATACCTGTATGAGTACTAGACATAATTTTTTGACCTCAATGATTATTGAGTTTGCTAATTTATAATATTTAATTCATCTGTACTATTATACAATAAGATTACTGACAAATCTACCATTGTAACCATTTTTAGAATTATTGGACATTATTCGGTTTCTTGTTTTAGTTAGGTAAATCAATGTTGAGTTTAGTAGCGAACTATTTTTAATTACTCTAGGCAAACAATAAAATCGTAGTTCTAACTGAACAATACTTATAAGTAGAAAACATAAAATGAGTATAAATACACCAAAGTTTCTAGATATAGTAGCACTCACGATTGACTTAGCAGAGTATAATTTATTGCGTGGTCAAGTGGGGACAATCGTAGAAATATTAGCTGATGGTGCTGCATTTGAAGTAGAGTTTAGCGATACCTGCGGCGGGCTACGCCTACGCAATGGACAAACCTATGAATCTGTTGGTTTACGTCCAGAGCAAATTATGGTGTTACATTTTGAGCCAGCATCGCCTAGTTCAGTACCAGAAATGGTTACAGCATAGGTACATTTAGAAAGACTGACAAAAATAAAAATTATATTGATACAACTTTAATAGTCAATTTATGGTGCAATCTCAACCGGATATTATCACAACAGAAGAGTTGCGATCGCCTACTGGACTGGCAAGGCTAAACTTGTGCATTAGCCAACAATCTCACATCTTAATAACAATTCAAAAAATCTTGGCAACACATCCCTTATCTGTAGTAGCGCATATCTGTACGCTACTGCATATATGCGTTTACACCGTTCGCGTAACGTTTCCGTTTAGGAGAAGTTCTGATGCCTTCGGCGGGCTGCGCCAACGGCGGAAGCCGCCGCTCAGACTTCTCTGTGCGTTTATCTGCGTTCAATTTGAGTCAATCATCAAGTTCTCACAGCTTACTATTATGTGCTTGATATTTGCTTGACGTAATGAGAACTTACGCAAGTGTCATCATCAAACTAACTGTAGAGTGCGTCAGCCCCAACAATGTCGTACAAATCCAAGGATTTTCCACATCTGACGCACCCTACTCCAAGAGCCAGTTGCGTGAGTCCTGTTAATACCAATGAGATCCAGTTGATAGACAAACAAGCAAAAAAAATGAAAAAATTATTAACATTAATTTTTGTTGCAAAAATGAGTTTGATACAAAACTAGCTTAGTCAATCAAACTGCTGAACGATAACATCTTTTTCTTGATTGAAAATCAGGAATTATACGGATATAAAATGAATAAAAAGTATCTAAAATAATATACTATTAATGAATTAATATTTATTTCGGGGTGTGGAAGAATAGCAAGAGTAACTAATTGAAAATTGAAATATTTTTGGTGAAAGAAAAAACTGTGAAATTTATTTTGAAAAATTCATATCTTTTTCTACCTTTAAATACCATAATTATTTAATTTCAAGTTAGTGAAACTATAAAACAAACGATTATTATTGACCAGTAAATCTGGCAAAAATAAACGGCTTACTAGTTTGGGTTTTGAAAAGGTTAATAGCCTGTTTTTAGATGACAAATATGAAGTACAAACTACCGGAACCGATGGTATCAGATAACGTACTTAACGAATTTAAGACCTGTACCCAACTCCAGTACAACGGCCAGTTGAATATTAAAAGTCCCAAAGGGCATCAATGGACATTTTATTATCGGCTAGGTAGAATAGTTTGGGCTGCAGGCGGAACTCATCCTTTTCGACGCTGGCGGAGGTTGATGGCTCAACATTGCCCACAAATTGATGTTGAAAAAATGCAGCTACGCAAGCAAGATATCTCCATTAGTTACTGGGATTATCGTCTGCTGGAAATTCTGTATAAAAGACAGAAAATTCAACGAGAGCAGGTTCATGCGATCGTCGATAATACCATAGCTGAACTGTTGTTTGACCTAGCCCAGCAAAGTAATTTCATCTCTGTAAGTGGCGATGCCTCCGGCGCTACACTTGTTGTAGAACGCAATGAACAAGTCGTTCTCGAAACACCCATGAGTTTCACGAGTGCAGACCTATCGATGAAACAGATGCTAGAATCTTGGCAAATGTGGTCAGCAGCAGGCTTGGCAAATATTTCTCCCGACTTTGCACCGATAATTCGCCGACCAGAACAACTCCAGCAACAGGTAAGCCCATCTGTTTACAAGAACTTTGTGACTTTGATTAATGGTAAATCGACACTGCGCGATTTATCTGCCAAAATGAAGCAGAATGTTTTACCAGTTTCCCGTTCCTTGCTTCCCTACGTCCTCAAAGGAATCATTGAATTAGTGGAACTACCTGATTTGCCTATAAATATTCTAGACAGTCCTGCTACCCCTACCCCTGCACAACCTAAAAAATCTAAGGTTCCTGTCATAGCTTGCGTAGATGATAGCCCTCAAGTCTGTAAAATGTTGGAGGATATTGTCACAGCCAACGGGATGAAGTTTATCAAGATTCAGGATGCCATACAAGCTCTACCAATTCTCATTCAAGAGAAGCCAGACCTGATCTTCTTAGACTTAATTATGCCAGTCGCTAGTGGTTATGAAATCTGCACACAGTTGCGGCGAATTTCTCATTTTGCTAACACCCCAGTAGTGATACTCACAGGGAATGATGGTCTTTTAGATCGAGTCCGTGCTAAGGTAGTCGGTTCTACTGACTTTCTCACTAAACCTGTAGCACCAGATAGGGTGATGAGTATAATTCGTAAGTATTTACCCATGCAAGCTTCACCCGTAGCCAAACCTGGAACACATTTAGAAATGTGCCATTGAAAGGTGTCCCTGTTAATGACCCAATCAAAAATTTGATTGGTGCAAGCAAGATACTCTCCAAGGTTAATTATCGTTAAATCTGGTACACAATTATTTGCATGGAATATGTAAATTTCAGTCCCCAAATCTGAATGATACGTATTTTTTCTGATCCAGATTTAAGCGCAAAGGATCAAAATATAACAGAATGTCAGCCTGTGTTTATCAGGCTTAAATACATACTTTGATTTCGCTAGATAAGTTAAGAAGGATTTGAGAGAGAGGGAAATTCTATGAGTACCGCGTTAGTTATAGAAGATGGTTTGACAGATCGCGAAGTTTTGAGTCGTTATCTCCAACAGGCTGGCTATTCTGTGATTAGTGCTACCAGCAGTGAAGAAGCGCAAATAAAATTAGATAGCACTCAGCCAGATTTAATCTTTCTTGATGTAATTTTACCAGGTAAAAGTGGTTTTGAAATTTGTCGAGAACTGAAAAATAATCCTAAGACTAGTAATATTCCTGTTGTCTTCTGTTCAACAAAAAACAGCGATGTAGACAAAACCTGGGGAAATATGCTAGGTGCTGAAGCTTATCTTTCTAAGCCAATTAATCAGGAAGAGTTAAAATTAACGCTCAAAAAGCTCTCTAGGTAATGTCAAGAATAAATATTCAATAAATTAAAGGGTAAAAATTTGGAAAGTCAACAGAAATTTTTAAGCTTTAATTTGGGAGTCAAAGATACAGCAGTAATTTCTCTACATAATATTACAGAAGTTTTGCCTGTATCTTTGGTGGATATATGTGGTGTTCCCCAAATGCCAAGTTGCGTTTTAGGCGCGTATAATTGGCGCGGTGAAATGTTGTGGTTAGTCGATTTAGAAGAGATGTTAGGCTATCCATCATTATCACAAAACGCCAATTTTCTCGCCAAAATGATGGCAATTGTGCTAGAAGATGAGGGTAAATATTTAGGAATTCTCGTCCGACAAATGCTGGATATAGAGTTACTAGATCATCATCAAATGAAAGCACCATCTGCTGAGTTATTCTCATCATCAATTTCTCCTTTTCTCCAAGGATACTTTCTTCACAGCGATGAGCGGATGATGTTCAACTTGGATGCTAGCGCTATTATCCACTCTCCCATATGGAATACTCATAATTAATCTTAGCTAGATATAGCAGGAGACAGGGCTGAAACTCTCTTGTTATATCGCTTTGTTATTAAAGTGTGTACCTTATTTACTTGCAATCTGCTGTAATTTGGCATTTTGGGGTTGAAGTTAATTAATCCCCAGTTTAAATTTCTGGCTAGCAGTGATAGTTGCTTATAAGTTATTTATCTGTAGCAGCTGACAGGAAACAGTTTTCATACTTAGTTGATGTCCTCATCTATCTGACAACTGCTATAAATATAAATTTACCATTGATTGGCAACTTTTCAACAATTAATTTAAAAATTTTGAGGTTAAGCGAATGACTATTGCGTACCATAATAGTAATGAAAATGAATGGGTCGGTACTGGTGTTGTTTCTGGGGAAAATCAAAATTTAGTTAATAATTACCCAAAACTAGGTACAGAAAATAGTGCGATCGCACAAGAGGTAAAACTTTGGCGACAACAACTGCAAGACATCATCACCCAGATGCGTCAAGTTTCAGATTGGGATGCACTGGTAAAAGTGACGGCGGCTAAAGTTAGGGAGAAAATATCTAGCGATCGCGTGTTAATTTATCAGTTCAATTCCTCAGAATCTGGACTTGTTGTCGCTGAATCTAGAAGCTTTGGTTGGACACCAACATTAGGGGAAATCATCCCAGGAATTACCTTTGGCTTACAAAGTAATAAGGATTATGTAGAGCCGATAGTAATAGATGATGTTACGCAAATTCAATTAACTCCTTATCAAAAACAACTCTTAGAAAAGTTTCAAATCAAAGCTAGTTTGGCTTTACCAATAGTTGTAGAAGGTAAAGTTTGGGGTTTACTAGTAGTGAATAGCTGTGTCAGTCCCAGACAATGGCAAGAAACAGAAATTACTCTCCTGACGCAAATCAGTACAGAATTAACCTACAGATTGCAGAGTTTTGAATTTCAACATCAAATACGCCTGCAAACTCTCGCTAAACAATCTGTTTCTAAAGTTATTGATAAAATATTACGTATCACCAACATCGAGAAAGTTTTTCAAACTACTACTCAAGAAATCCGCCAATTATTAAAGTGCGATCGCGTAGCTGTTTATCGCTTTCATCCCGACTGGAGTGGTCAATTTATCGCAGAATCGGTTGGTAATGGTTGGGTAAAACTAGTCACTCCCGATCACAAAACCGTTTGGGAAGATACCCACTTACAAGAAACCAAAGGAGGACGTTACGCCCAAGGGGAAAGTTTTGCTGTCAACGATATCTACAAAGCAGGACATTTGCCCTGTCATGTGGAAATTTTAGAACAGTTTGAAGTCAAAGCTTTCATGATAGCTCCCGTATGTGCTGGCGAACAATTATGGGGTTTATTAGCAGCTTATCAAAACTCTAGTTCTCGTGATTGGCAAGAGTGGGAAATTAGCTTTTTGACTCAAGTAGCTTTGCAATTTGGTG
The DNA here is from genome assembly GCF_014697625.1 of Anabaena azotica FACHB-119. Lineage (GTDB taxonomy): Bacteria > Cyanobacteriota > Cyanobacteriia > Cyanobacteriales > Nostocaceae > Trichormus > Trichormus azoticus_A. Next base: position 106,390 of record NZ_JACJSG010000020.1, read on the forward strand.
TCGCAATTTCCCATGCAGAATATTTGGAACAATTACGCCTGCAATCAGAACAACTAGTCCAAATTGCTGAACAAGAAAAAATCTTCACCAGGATAGTTAACCGTATTCGCCAAGCCACAGATGTAGACAGTATTTTTAGAACTACAACTCAAGAAGTCCGCCAAGCATTAAGATGCGATCGCGTTGCAGTTTATCGCTTTAAACCAGATTGGGGTGGCGAATTTGTGGCTGAGTCAGTCGCGCAGGGTTGGACAAAATTAGTAGGGCCAGATATTAAAACAGTTCTGGATGACACCTACCTGCAAGAAACCAAAGGTGGTCGTTATGTCAGAGGTGAAAACTTTGTTGTCAATGATATCTATAAAATAGGTTTAGCATCCTGCCACATTGAGATATTAGAGCAGTTTGAAGCCAAAGCTTATATCATTGTGCCTATCTTTTTTGGAGAACAATTATGGGGCTTATTGGCAGCATATCAAAACTCCGGTTCCCGTGAATGGCAACCTTGGGAAGTCAACTTTTTAAATCAAATTGCTTCACAATTTAGCCTAGCTAAAGCACAGTTAGATTATATAGAACAGGTGCGAGTCAAATCTGAGAAAATTGCTCAGATTGCCGAACAGGAAAAAGCCTTCACTAAACTAGTCAACCGCATCCGCCAAGCTGTGGATTTGGATGAGATTTTCAAAATCACCACCCTAGAAGTACGGCAATTATTAAGGAGCGATCGCGTAGCTGTTTATCGGTTTAATCCTGATTGGACGGGTCAATTCATCGCTGAATCTGCGGGTGGAAATTGGGTCAAACTTGTAGGACCAGATATCAAAACTGTGTGGGAAGATACCCACCTGCAAGAAACTCAAGGCGGTAGATATGCTAAAGGAGAAAACTTTGTTGTTAACGATATCTACAAAGCAGGTCATGCTCCCTGCCATATAGAAATTTTGGAACAGTTTGAAGTCAAAGCTTATATAATTGTGCCTATTTTCTTTGGCGACCAATTGTGGGGATTACTCGCAGCTTATCAAAATTCTCGCCCGCGTGAATGGGAAGAATCGCAAGTCACCCTCTTAGCAAGAATTGGCGACCAATTGGGATTAGCATTACAACAAACTGAATATCTCCAGAAACTACAAGCACAGTCAGCACAACTAGCCGAAGCCGCAGAACGGGAAAAAGCAGCCAAGGAGTTACTGCAACAGCGTTCCATTCAACTGTTATTAGCTGTGCGCCCAGCCCTAAATGGTGATTTGACAGTCCGCGCCCCCGTCACCGAAGACGAACTAGGCACAATTGCTGACGCTTACAATAACACCCTGCAAGCCCTGCGGCAACTTGTCGTACAAATGCAAGCCGCCTCCCAACAAGTGGTGCAAACCTCGATGGAGAGTAACAATTCTCTGGCTGGGTTGAATAACTTAGCCAAACAACAATCAGACGAAATCAATGTAGCTTTGGGTGAAATTCAACGGATGCTAGACTCTACCCAAGCCGTAGTATCTAGCGCCGAATTGGTACAGGTAGCAGTGCAACAAGCCAACCAAACCGTTGAATCTGGGGATGCGGCGATGAACTTAACAGTGCAAGCCATCCAAGCAATTCGGGAAACCGTGGCGCAAACCAGCAAAAAGATTAAGCGCCTGAGTGAATCTTCCCAAAAAATCTCCAAAGTGGTGAACTTGATTAGTAGCTTCGCCACCCAAACCAACGTCCTAGCTTTGAACGCAGCCATTGAAGCAACTCGTGCTGGTGAATACGGTAAAGGCTTCGCAGTTGTCGCCGATGAAGTCCGTTCTTTGTCTCGCCAGTCAGCCGCAGCTACTATCGAAATCGAGAAATTAGTCCAAGAGATTCAGGAGGAAACTGGAGAAGTTGCAGTAGCTATGGAAACCGGGATTCAGCAGGTAGTCGAAGGAACGAATTTTGTCAGCGAAACCAGACAAAACTTAAATGCGATCGTTTCTGCAACTGCGGAAATTAGTCAACTAATTCAAAAGATTACTGATGCTACGCAAAAACAAATGGGGCAATCTGTATTAGTGACTAATTCAATGAAAGATGTGGCAGAAATTGCCAATAAAACTTTTGCTGAATCACAAGATATTGCTACTGTCTTCCAAGATTTATCGGGAATGGCGCAAGATTTGTTAACAGCTGCTAGTAAGTTCAAGGTGAATTAATTATCAGGGGCTGGGGCGTGTTTTCGCGCGTCTTATGATCCCTCTTTGTTTAAGGCAGATTGAGAGGGAAATTAAAATTAAAAGTAGGGTGGGCATTGCCCACCAAAGCTATGATAATGTGGGCAGTGCATCGGCCTACAAATAGCTTTCCCAGTCCCCATTACCCAGTAACCAACCCCAAAATTATGATTACCGACCCAGAAATTCGTGAACAAGGCTATGCTTATTTTTTAGCAGAAGCCCCAGAGTTAATTCAAACTATTGAGCAAGAATTATTTAGTCTCGTAGAAGGTCACAGCACGGCTAAAGTGCATAACTTAATGCGGGCAACTCATACAATTAAAGGTGGCGCTGCTACTGTTGGGCTAACAACAATTCAGACGATCGCCCATTCTCTGGAAGATGTCTTTAAGGCTTTGTATAACCCCAATATAGTTATTGATGATGAGTTACAAACACTTTTGTTTGCAGTTTATGAGTGTTTGCATCTGGCATTAACGGCGGAGTTGAATGGCAATATTATTAATGAAGATGAAATATTACAAAGGGCTTCTGATATTTTTGCTAAATTGCAAACGAAATTAGGCGATGATTTTGGTAATGATGCTCATATACCTACCTCGGAGGAGTTAGGTTTTGATATTGTTAAATCTATTTTTGAGGTAGGTGTTAAAGAACGCTTAGAAAGTATTCAAACTGCTATTAGTAATCTAGAAGATGATACAGAATTAATAACTTTTTTAAGTTCGGAAATTGAAGTATTTATTGGCTTGGCAGAGTCTTTAAATTTACCTGGTTTTGGAGAAATTGCCCAAACAACTTTAGCGGCGTTGCAAGCTAATCCTAGTCAAGCAAAGCAAATTGCTGAGATTGCCTATGCTGATTTTATGCAGGCACATCAAGATGTGTTAGCAGGCGATCGCACTCAAGGCGGTAAGCCTTCTACTGCTTTAAAGCAACTAGTAGCCACTACAAAGCCATCTGCAGCTGCTAACTCACAATTTTTAGCTAATCTAGCAGAATTTTACCAATTTTTAACTACATCTAGCAATAATAAAGACGATTGTATTCAACCAACAACTGCCAAATTGTATTTAAAGGTCATTCATTATATTTTCGGCTGGTTTAACCACGAAGTAGCAGTACCAGAATCAGCATTAAATTGGGATTTACTGATTACCAATTATGAGTTTACCAGTTCATCCGAATATATTGAAACTTGGGTACATAACTTTTTAGAATTTGTGCGTGATGAAGGAGATAGCCAAAGTATTCGCCTTTATCGTCAAGGGATTGTTTTAATTATTCTCCTAGCAGTTGTAAAATTTCAATATTCAATCACTAAAGCAAATAATTATGTCTTAATTATCCGGTATCTACATACTAAAATTAGTTTAGTAGCTAAACAATATAAGCAACATCCGCCCGTTACTGCTCAAGAAAAAAATTGGACTGACAACCCTAAATTACAAAAACTGCTGGTGTTTCAAGCGGTTAAAACTTCCACATCTCATCCAAATGATAGTTTGTTAGAGGCAATCTGGGGCGGAGAAGTGCAAGCGGTTGAAACTCAAACTGCACAACAAATAGAATTTAATGAAGTTGTCGAACCTACAACAGCTTTAGCCGTAAGTCAGCCATCAACTACAGATATTACCGAAACTTCTATTGATGCAGTGAATGAACAAATAGTTAAAAATTCGCAAATCAAGAAAAATCAGAAAGTTTCATCTGTACGTGTAGATGTTGAAGGATTAGAACGGATTAATTATTTAGCAAGTGAACTACTAATCCATCAGAACCGACACAGTCTCAATAATGAACAAATTCAAGATATTACCCTACAGTTATTACAGCGACTCAACAAACACCAAGAAACATTAAATCAACTCCGTGATTTACCAATACATAGGCAAGTAACAACGCAACAGAAACAAAGTTTTGCTTCCGTGGATTTTGATCCATTAGAAATGGATGCTTATACAGAATTTCATGTGACATTACACGAAGCAATAGAAGAGGTATCACAATTACAAGAAGCAACAGAATCTATTGATTTACTTCTCAAACAAGCTACTCAAATTAGTAATCGAAAACAAACTTTAGCTTTCAACCTCATAGATAACCTAGTGGAAGCGAGGATGTTACCTTTAGCTAGCATTCTCAGCCGCTTCCCGCAGATGGTGAAAAATCTCAATGGCGTTTACCACAAACAGGTAGAGTTGAAATTTAGCGGTACTGATGTACTAATAGATAAGGCGATCGCAGAAAAGCTTTATGACCCCCTATTACACTTAGTACGTAATGCTTTTGATCACGGTATTGAAACCCCGCAAGTTCGCCGACAACTAGGTAAACCAGAACAAGGTGTCATTGAAATCTGTGCATATCATCAAAGTAGTCAAACAATTATCGAAGTTCGAGATGATGGACAAGGCTTAAAGTTAGATCGCATACGTCAAAAAGCGATGGAACTGAATTTAATTACAGCCAGCAATGAATCTCAAGGCTATTTATCACCAAAGAGTGATTCTGAACTGTTAGAGTTCATGTTTGCACCCGGTTTTAGCACCGCCCAAAAAGTCAGTGAACTTTCTGGGCGGGGGATGGGATTAGATATTGTCCGTTCTCAACTGCAAGCACTTAATGGCTCAATTTCTGTACAAACATTGCCGAATCAAGGCACAAAATTTATTCTCAAAATACCCTTTTCTATGACTACAGATCAATTAATGTTAGTGCAAGCTGGAGGTGTGATTTATGCTCTACTATTGGATAGCATCGAAAAAATAGTCATTCCCTCAGCACAACAAATTAAAGAATTTGAAGGTAAACGAGTCCTACATTGGGATACTGGTAATGAAGATACTATGGTTAGTCTGCATCAACTTTCAGAGTTGATGTGTTATAATGGTAGTCTATTTAATAATTTAAATGTCAGTAATTTACTACCTGAGCATCATACAGAAACAATGAATCATCCTGTATTATTGCTGAGGCGTAATCAAGGTATTTTTGCATTACAAGTTGACCAAATTATCGGTGAACAAGAATTAGTAATTAGACCTTTAGGAAATGCGATCGCTCCTCCCAAATACGTGTATGGTTGTAGTAGCCTAGCTAATGGCAACCTCATGTTAGTTATTGATGGAGCTTTACTGTTAGAGTCGGTAGAGATGGAAGCAACACTTGATATTGCTACACTACCAAAACCTGATTCTGTCAATCAACAAGCCTTAGTTGCATCAGAACCTACCAGCCCATCACTACCTTTATTATCTGCCGCCGCTCCTCAAAATAATCAAGTAGTTTTAGTTGTGGATGATGCCATTAGTTTGCGGCAAACCCTATCCTTGACTTTGCAAAAAGCCGGTTATCAGGTAATTCAAGCACAAAATGGAGCCGAAGCTTTAGAACAGTTACAACGCCACACAGAAATTCAACTCGTTGTTTCTGATTTAGAAATGCCACGGATGAATGGGTTTGAGTTCCTCAGCCATATTCAACAAAACCCCAAATACATCAAAATTCCCGTAATCATTCTCACCTCTCGTAGTGCAGACAAGCATCGCCAACTCGCCCAAGAATTAGGTGCAAAAGCTTACCTATCTAAACCTTATTTAGAGCATGAGTTGATTGCTACTGTGGGAAATTTAATTAATTCAGCAAAAGAAGATTTAAATCGGTTACTGACAGTTTGAGGAACTGGGGAAAGTTCTCTACCTTTCCTACGGGGCGTTGCTGAATCAGAGTATGAAATATTAAATTAACTCTTATTTTTCTTTGTAACCTTGCGCCTTTGCGCCTTTGCGTGAGGTAAATTCATACTTTCAATCAGCAACGCCCCCTACGGGACGCTACGCGAACGCGATAGACGCTGCGCGTAGCTTGCTTCCCCGGAGTGGTACATGAGCTTCAGCTGTAGGGTGCGTCAGACCCAATAATTTCGTACAGATTTAAGGATTTTCCACATCTGACGCACCCTACCCCATGTGCCAGTTGCGTAAGTCCTGTTGAAGAACACAATTTGCCGTAATCCTTTTAGAGTCTGCTTTTCAAGGAACGGGCGTTGTTGGTAGGTTAAGAGTGCAGTACAAGCGATCGCGATCATCAAACCAAAAGCTTCGGCTCAAACCCTGATTCTCTGGTCAACTTACAAAAGTTTTCGGTATACTGACTTTCAGAACTTTTCCCAAGATGTTGGTAAAAAATGTGCGATCGTCACCAGGCTTTGCATAGGTATCGTATATTGGCACGTATTATTTATATGATTACATCACATTGATCATGCCCAAATAAAAGTGATATCACTTAAGAAAGCTAACATCTACAGCCGTCAATTCCGTCTCCGTACTACTCTTTTGACGACTTTTGTCCTCCAAATTATTGTCGCAGTTGGACTAGTTGGCTATCTTTCCTTTAGAAATGGGCAAAAAGCTGTCAATGAGCTTGCCAATCAGTTGATTCAAGAAGTTGCTAATCGTACTACTGGACACCTGAATACTTATTTGCAAACTCCTCAACTGGTGAACAGTCTCAATGTGGATGCGGTACGGCTGGGTGAAGTAGATTTGCAAAATTTATCTGCTGTAGAAAAACACTTATTTGTTCAACTCCAACGATTTAACTCAATTAGCAGTATCCAAGTTGGCAGTGTTGGTAATGATTTTCGCCAAGTAATTCGCCAGCGCCAATATTCGTTATTCAAGTCAGTCTCAGGTCAGCCACAAACCATTGAAGAATACCAGTTAAATTCCCAAGGCCAACCAATGCGATTGTTACGTACTTATTCTCAGCAAACTCCTGTTCGGAATCGGCTTTGGTATCAGTCGGCTGTCTTTGCAGGGAAATCTGTTTGGAGTCCAATTTCCCCACTCAACAAAAATAGTGATTTATCGCTGACACTTAGCACCCCAGTTTACGATCGCCAGGGTGAGAAACTCGCAGTTTTTTCTTCATCGGTCTTTCTTTCATCCATCAATGACTTCCTGAGTGGACTGGATCTCAAAAAGTCGGGCAAGATTTTGATCATCGAACGGAATGGTTGGATTGTAGCAGCCTCTCATCAAACCTTAACAGGTGAGCTGAGACCATTTCAACCATTTAATATAGTCAGCAGTTCTGACCCAGAAATTCGCGCAGCAGCTAGGTTTTTACTGGATAGCTTTGGTGATTTCAGCCGGATATCTCAAACACACCAATTGTCTTTTGTTGACAATGGTGGTGAACGGCAATTTATCCATGTTATGCCATTAAAAGACGAAAATGGTTTGGACTGGCTAATAGTTGTGATGGTTGCTGAATCTGACTTTATGGCAGAGATTCATGCCAATACTCAGATGACACTTATATTGTGTTTTGCTGCCTTAATTGCCGCCCTCTGTGTTAGTGTATTCATCACCCACTGGATTCTTCAACCGGTTCAGCGAGTTTCTCTGGCTTCCGAACAGATTGCTAAAGGTGACTTAGACCAGCAGGTTCCCCCCAGTATCATTGCTGAGATTGACCAGTTAGCCACTTCTTTTAATAGTATGGCGAAACAACTCAAACAGTTCATTGCAGCCCTAAAACAGAGTGAAACCCGCAACCGTGCTTTTGTGGATGCAATTCCTGATTTAATTTTGCGAATCAGCCAAGATGGAACTTACTTAGATATTGTGGAAGCTAAAGGTGTTAATTTAGTAACGACCAGTGAAAACTATATCAGTAGGAATATTGAAGAAATTCTGCCTAATGAACTGGCAAAAAAATACATTTATTATATTCATCAAGCAATTCAAACAGGTGAAACTCAGGAATTTGAATATCAACTGACAATAGAAGACCGTACTGGTGAATATGAGGCACGAGTAGTCAAAAGTGCGGAGCAAGAAGCAATTTTAATTGTCCGGGATATTACGGAGCGCAAACATACGGAGAAACTCAAGCAAGACAATCTCCGTATGAGCGCTGAACTAGATGTTGCTCGCCAGATCCAACGAATGATTCTCCCCAAATTAGCAGAACTGCAAATTGCGGGTTTGGAGATTGATGCTTTTATGGAACCTGCTCATGAAGTGGGGGGTGACTATTATGATGTACTTAATCACAATGGGAAGGTGAAAATTGGTATTGGTGATGTAGCTGGACACGGATTAGAAAGCGGTGTGTTGATGATTATGTTACAAACTGCTATTCGCACTTTAGTTGTAAATAATGAGACAAATTATCGTCGCTTCTTGAGTACCATCAATCAAGTAATTTACCAAAATATCCAGCGCATGAACTCGAACAAAAGTATATCTCTAGCATTGCTGGAATACCAAGGCGGCTGCATTAAGTTAAGCGGACAACATGAGGAAATGCTGGTGGTACGTGCTAATGGAGAAGTTGAGCGACTGGATACAATTGATTTAGGTTTCTTGTTAGGAATGATATCAGATATTTCTGATTTGATTGGTCATAGGGAAGTGCAGTTGCAACCAGGGGATGGAGTGGTACTTTACACCGATGGCATTACGGAAGCAGAAAACCAGGCTCAGGAATATTATGGTTTGGAGCGGTTGTGTGAGGTAGTCAGCCAAAACTGGCAATATTCAGCGAATGAAATTAGACAAGCGATTATTGAAGATGTGCGATCGCATATCGGCGAACACATTGTTTATGATGATATCACCTTGCTGGTGTTGAAGCAGAAATAATCAATATAATCATCCAGAGCCGGATACAACAAGCGATCGCCCCTGACCCCACAAACAGGCGATGTCTACGACGGGTTACGCCTACGCCCTTTCAAATTCCCTCAAGCGATCGCTCATATACGGTGGGCGGAAGGCCAGCGCACAATAGACAAAACAATTGCCAAGTGTTAACATGAAATTATTTAATAATTTAATGAAAATATTATGTTCAGTTTAAGCGACATCTATCCTCTCTCAGAGTTCCAAAGGGGTGCGAAAGCTTTCCTGGCAAAACTCAAAGAAACCAAAGCACCAATAGTTCTGACTGTTAATGGTAAAGCTACTGCCGTTGTTCAAGATGCTGAAGGCTACCAAGAACTTCTCGATAGGGTTGAGTTACTGGAGTCTATTGTCGGTATCCGCAAAAGTATTGCAGAATTTGAGCAGGGGAAAGGGATACCTCTAAAGCAAGCATTTGCAGAACTTCGGGAAAAATATGGCTTACCAGATTGAAATATCTCCTACTGCGGTAGCTGATATAGAAAGTATTTTTCTTTGGATCAAGGAGGATTCACCGGAAAACGCTTATCGCTGGGTAAGAGGATGTTATGAAATTATGTTAACGCTGGAAAACTTCCCCAGGCGTTGTGCTTTGGCTATCGAAAGTGAATATATGGGAATAGAGGTACGCCAACTTCTCTATAAAAAGCAATTCAATATTTTATTTACTGTTAGTGAAGCAGTGGATGAAGAGCAAGGAATTGTGCGTATTCATCGTGTGCGTCGTTGTTCTCAACAAACACTTCAAAGTATAGATCAACTCTTAGGTGATGAACCAGAAACTTAAGCTGCGATCGCTCTTTTCCCATAAAAAGGCGATCGCACTCAAGCTGAGGGTAAGTTAGGGACAGCCTAACCCACAGAATTTAATAATAGGAGTGGTGTGTTACATTTCATTAACGCATCCTACAAGCTCAGGCGATCGCACTGGAAGTCTCTTAGCTTGTTTACCAATTACATTTAGTTGCTGTTTCTATGCCTGACATCTGAGTCGTACTGAGTAGCTCGAACACATCTTTTTTGTCCGCTGGTGTCTCCCATCGTTCTTTCAAGCCTGTATACCGTTTGTTGAAGTAAATATTTTGACGACATTGAAATGCAACCTCATCGAAAGCATTTCCAGGGTCCCAAGCTCGTTTTTTCAGACCTACTACTAAATTTCCTTGTACCCATCCAAATAATCCATTCATCGTCTCTACCGCTGGTGGCTTTTTCTCTAAATATGCTTTTATTAATTCTTGAATATTTTTATACTCTCCCAAATTTACATTTTTTATGTTCTCATAGCTCAGCAAAAAGTCTGTTAGTGATAGCTGAGTGGTATAAGTCTGAGTTCCATACTTTACTAGCTCATCCAAAGGAATAATGTGGTGTCGGGTTTGAGCAGATGAAATGGGATAGGGTTGGTTAGGATTCCATGGATAGGAGGGACGAGCAGCGCTAGCATTTTCCGGAAATTGGAATATTCCTATTAGGATAACTAAAGTGAGGATGAGTAGTTTTTTCATTTTTCGTTGAAAACACTCCTAAGAGAATTGATTTCTTTGTTTTCAGGGATTGTTTCTTCCCACGTCCTTTAGACGTTTCCCCACCCCAATTTGTGAATTTTTCGAGTTACAGACAAATTTTCTCCCCAAAAATTCCCCTTCAACGCCTACACCGCTTGTTATTATTGCCTTTCAGCCCTTGCAAAATCTTCTCAATTTCCCCACGCACTGGATACAATAGCTAAAGCGATCGTTCTTTTCCCATAAAAAGGCGATCGCCTTCTCGTCAAGAAAAAGCGATCGCACTCCTGTAAATAAATCAAATCAAAAACGATTACACCACAAGATCGGCAATGGCACTAATTCTTGTAGTGCGTCATACTCAATCCTTATTTCTAGGGATTTTTCGTGATCGTGACATTGCCATTGTTGTACACTATTCTACCAGTGGTATTAAAATCGAAGTTGTGATTTTTGGCGTACCCACCAATGTCCCCGTTTACTTCCAACGTTATAGTCCTGTTGAGCGATGCATCGATTAATGCCTTGTGACAATCATGTCCCTGATCTGTACATGGCCATGCGTTCATTCTTAGGTTTAAATTTCCTGCTTGATTTCTTTCATCATTTAACATCACTTTTTCCGCGTGGATTTTCTTTGTCGGCTGATAACTTCTCTTCACTCCACCACTATCTTTTAATACATCAAGTTGTATGTTAGTCATTCAACTCTATCCTTTTTTCTTTGTTGTTGTGTGCAACCTGGCATATACTCTGTAGATAGTCTTACATAAGTAGTGATAACAGTTGGTGTAATCTACTTTGTACAAGGACAAGAAAAGCGAAAATCACTACTTGTTTACCACTATCAACTGAGAAAGTATGTTACGCTTTGACTAACCCACCCTATAAGTTAGGCGATCGCACTTATGGTTTTCGGGAACAAGAGTGTGTGAGGTTGCAGGGTGAGTCTAAAGAATTGTGGTCAGCACCAGAGGCGTTAGTATTCAAGACGGTTGCTATAGTTCTTCAGGATGAGCCACACTCTTACCTGTCATAGCATTGTTTTTATCTACTTTTGCTCCTGCTCTTACGAGGACTGCTCGGTTTTGTTTTTTCATTAACTACTGTCTCTTTCGCCTGTGTTGAGATTTGTGGTCTTTTAACCGGGATTTCATCTATGCCGCTTGTGATATCCTGCGTGCTAAAAGTATTGATTTCTTGCAATACTTGTTCTACTATCTGCAAGTGGCACTTTATCAACGTTAATTTACTCCCGATTAGGGTATCATAATTCCTGGTTATCAAGTCCGCCAACCAATTCAGAACCGTGGGGGTTACATTTATCAAGATAATCGATGCGATAGCACTCCCGTATCCCACATAGTTCACTGTCTGTGCCCAGGACGGATGATTATAGGGTGTCTGGTCTAATCTCCAACCTGTTGAGCCGACGTTCCCAACATTGCTCATTGTGGGGGTAGTGCTTGGGCTTGTTGCCGCTGTATCTGACCCGTCCGTGATTGGCAACATCGTGCTATTTTCCATCAGAGATCCTGTGGTCGTTGTCTCCTGTGGGGTTGCTGTCTCTCCGACTCCTTGTATTGGCATTAGCTGGACATTTCCGAGAACAGAACCTGCTGGCGTTCCCATATAAATCGCTAATCCCACCACCTGCTGGGCGACTGAGTTCGCAACCTCTGCTGCTGTCCCAATGAACGATGCAGTTGTCCTCATCATAGAAGCAGGTATCTTTTTCCATCTGCTTATTGTTTCTTGTTCAATTTCCGATCTCAACTTTTTTATGCTCTCCCAATTCTCTTTTAGTGCATAAGAATGCGCTGAATATCGCAATCCCCTCTGTTCCTGACCCCTCTCATACGATTCCTCAGATTCCTTTAACAGCAGTCCAATCAAATCATCTATTAACGTCTTTGTACGATCGTCAGACCATGCATTAGTTGGAACAAAATACATCAATTCTGCCGACTTTTGCTTAATCTTCAATATACTAGATATCTTATGATTATACGCACCTGTAGTATTGCTAATTAAAGGTTCATTCTCTCTCTGGTTGGTGTCCGACTGACTCTCTACATCTCTACTTTGCATACGCTTTCTTATCCTTCCCTCTTGCCCGTCTCTTTAACGTGATTTTGATTTATCTATCGAGCTACAGATGTCTACATATCTATTGTGGACATCTTCCCTCACAGTTATTGCCTGATTCAATGTTGCATTATAGGCAACTACACCTCTTGCAATTGACTGGGTTTTAAGAGCTATTAATGCAGGAATTAATTTGACTTGTCCTTTTTCCAAAATATTTTTTATCAGAAGGTAAGCCGTTTTCGCTTCAACCACTCCTATCAGCACCATCGGTACTGTTTGTGTTATGGCTGATGTCGCTGCTATCTTCCCTGCATTCGTATTATCTTCTGCCGCTTTTTTGGCTTGAGTTACACCTAATCTGGCAGCAGCAATCGGATCATTAATTGACATAGAAAAATTATTTCTTGTTCATAGTCAGGGTTGCTGTAATCTGCAAACTAATAACCATCAGTTCTAACTAGTCAGTAGTCAGAGGTAAAAAACCCAATGACTACGACTAACAAATAACTACTGAGAACTAACCTCTACTGGAGGTCTTCTAAAATTTACTTGCAGCCCTAACATCTGCTATTTGTTGAGCCACATCATTGCTAGTATCCAATTTGGCGATAGCAAGCGCGTGCATCGGACTCAAGTCAGATACTTTATTTACAGCTTTCGCAGTAGCGGTCATTGCCAATTGATACATTGCCTGTTGGTTGGCAAGGGCATTTTGTTGAGCTAGATTGGTGTTGGTAATTAAATTGGCGTATGCCAGATTGGAAAGCATTGCGGGTTGTTCCGCTACGCTTTTAGCATTAGCAATGGCAATTGATTCCCGAATATCATCAGGTAGAGAAGAAGTTGGATCGGTCGCCATAAGTTATCCTGTTAATTTGGTGGTGAAAATAATTTGGGGTTTGATTTTGTAAAGAAACATCTTTACTGTTGAGGTGACTTATTCAATAGTCTTAAAGTCACCTATCACTTCCCCGCCGCCTTGAGATCTGCTATTTGTTGAGCTACATCATTGCTAGTATCTAATTTGGCGATCGCCAGGGCTTCCATCGGACTCAAGTCAGATACTTTATTTACAGCTTTCGCAGTAGCGGTCATTGCCAATTGATACATTGCCTGTTGGTTGGCAAGGGCATTTTGTTGAGCTAGATTGGTGTTGGTAATTAAATTCGCAAAAGCCAGGTTGGAAAGCATTGCAGGCTGTTCCGCTACGCTTTTTGCATTAGCAATGGCTATAGATTCCCGAATATCATCAGGTAGAGAAGAAGTTGGATCGGTGGCCATAAGTCATCCTGTTAATTTGGTGGGGAAAATAATTTGGGGGTTGAGTTTGTCAAAAAACATCTTTACTGTTGATGTGACTTATTCAATAGCTTGAAAATCACCTATCACTTCCCCGCAACCTTGAGATCTGCTATTTGTTGAGCCACATCATTGCTAGTATCTAATTTGGTGATTGCCAGGGCTTCCACCGGACTCAAGTCAGATATTTTATTCACTGCTTTAGCAGTAACCGTCACAGACATTTGATACATCGCCTGTTGGTTGGCGAGAGCATTTTGTTGAGCTAGATTGGTGTTGGTAACTAAATTCGCAAAAGCTAGGTTGGAAAGCATTGCGGGCTGTTCCGCCACACTTTTTGCATTAGCAATAGCGATAGATTCCCGAATATCATTGGGTAATCCTGATGGCATAATTTATCCTGTTTGCTTCTAACTAAAATTAAGGAAAACTGCATCGCAGTAACTTAACAATTTTCGTTGTTTATACTGCTCAAATAAGCGGCTATACTAAGGAGTATTGGGAATGAATTTAATACTCTCCTCGTCGTTGTTTGCGGCTTATTCCTCTTCTTCTATCTCTTCACCTTCTTCACTATTGTTGTCTCTGTTAGCAGCTTTGAGATCAGCTATTTGTTGAGCCACATCATTACTTGTATCTAGTTTGGCGATCGCAAGACCTTCCGTCGGACTCAAGTCAGATACTTTATTCACTGCTTTAGCAATAGCGGTAATAGCCAATTGATACATTGCCTGTTGGTTAGTAAGGGCATTTTGTTGAGACAAGTTATGATTGGTCATCAAATTGGCAAAATTCAGATTGGACAGCATTGCAGGCTGTTCTGCTACGCTTTTGGCATTAGCAATGGCAATTGATTCCCGAATATCCTTGGGTAAAGCATCATTTGACTTATTTGGATCATTACCTGAGCTTGGATTTGGGGTTGAGGCAGCATTTGTCATGATTAGACTCCTTGTTAGTTTGAACTATGAATATAAACTATCTGAAGTTTTAAACCTTCAAATAAATTTAGATTCAATCTTTAAGACAAAAAAGAGATTTTAGCCGTAATTGCGGCGATGAAGCTTACAATCCCTTTATTTCGGTTTGTCTTTAATAGCTTGCAGGACTTCTATATTATCAGATAGTACCTGATTAATATATTTAGCATCCATCTTCGATGAAATAATATTTTTCTAGGCTTTAGATTAGCAATTGAATTAATAATCTTGGCAGTAATTACAAGATTTCCTTGATTCAATAAATGTTGAATAGTCAATATATTTTACTGTGATAAATTAACAGCCATTGCTAAATTGACATAAGTAATATTAGATAAATTACAGCTTTTTTGTCAATAGTTTGAACATAGCTTTTGGCAATTAATTGTTTAATCACTTTAGGTAGTGATGGCATAAAATTTTTAGAATTTAGATTACTAAATTCCTTGCCAATAAGCTATAGTCATGATCAAGATTGTTCATCAGCAATAGGATGATTGACTTTATTAATTGTCGGCTCCATTTGTTTAAAAATTTGTACTAAGTTCTGCATAAGTTTTTGGTAAAGATCGAGTTGGTCTTTTGCATGAGGATCGGTAGGATCGATACTCATGATAACTTCTACACATTTACCAATCGTGGCCATCTCCAGTTGAAATAAGGCATTTTGTTTATTAACAGCATTTTGCTGTGCTAAATTTACATTTGCAATTTCAGTTGACATTGCCAGGTTGGTCAGAATTGCCTGCTGCTCTCCGATTACCTGAGCATTTGAAATAGCAATAGCTTCAACAATATTTCCAGACAAACCAGCATCAGTGGACATAATGAATTTCCTTTGTGGTAAGTTTCTGTATCATTATCAAGTGGATTAAGTGGTTTTTTCTCCACATCTTTGATTTATTAGACGTTTCCCCACCCCAATTTGTGAATTTTTTGAGTTAGATGCAAATTTTCTCCCCAAAAATTCCTATTCAACGCCTACAACCCTTCCTCCTCTTACCTTTCAGCCCTTGCAAACTCTTCTCAACTTCCCCACGAGCCGGATATAACAACTGCTTACTCACAGCACTCTCATAAGCCTGTATCGCTCTTAACCTATCCCCCAACCCCGCTAAAACTCTTCCTAACCAGTAATCAGCCATAGCTGGGTTAAACGCTTTCAACTCCTGACATCCCTCACCAGCCACTTCCCACCATCGTTTACTTGCATTAACATCCTTTAGCACAAGGTAACTCTCCCCCAGCCACACAGCCGCAGGTACAGATTGCAGATAACCCCCTGTTGGTAAAAGCTTCCATCCTTTCTCCAACACCTCCACCGCTTCCCGATGTCTAAGAGCCAAAGCCAACACCCGCCCATGACGCAACCAAGCATCAGCTAATTGGGGCTGTAGTTTTGTTCCCTGTTCGGAAACACTACACCCGCGTTCAAACTCTGGAAAATGTTCCACCAATACCCGCCCCACCGTCGCCCATACACTCCAGCGTTCAGGAAACCGCTTCAGCATCTCCTCCACTATAAAAGCAAGAGTCGTCTTACTCCCCTCTCCTCTTACTCCCCTCTCCTCGTAGGAGAGGGGTCGGGGGTGAGGTTCAATCTTACTCCCCTCTCCTCTTACTCCCCTCTCCTCGTAGGAGAGGGGTCGGGGGTGAGGTTCAATCTTACTCCCCTCTCCTCTTACTCCCTTCTCTGCGTAGGATAGGGGTAAGGGGTGAGATTCAAGCGGTAAAATTTCACACAAAGCCCGATAAATTTCCCCATCATGGGGATATAATTGATAAGCTTTCATCATCATCTCCACCGCCTGCTGATATTCCCCGGTGTGGAACAAACACCTTCCGTAGTAATACCAACCATAAGGCTGTTGAGGGTGTGCGGCGGTAAACTCTGCTAACACCTTTACACCTTGCGCCCAATCACCACGGAGAATATGATAATATGCGAGTGATTTGTGCGCTTCAGCACTGTGAGGAGCTTGTCCTAGTAAAGAGGTAATCATCTTTTTAGTCAGCTTCCCCTCTTCACCAGATACCCATCTCATCTGACAACGCTGGTCTATTTGTCGTTGCAGCACCCGAAAATCATCTCCAGCTATAGCTATAAGCTTGTTCAACCGTTCTCTAGCTGCGGGAATGTCCCCCACCGCCATCAGCGCATCATAGCTGTAAATCAAGGCTACAACGTCCTCTGGGGTAATGGATAAAACCTGCTCTACGGCGTTGAGAGTAGCAAGAGGATTTTCTCTCCCCTGATGTACCTGTGCTAAAGCCAGCCAGTGAACTACTTTCTCAGGTTCTAAAGCAGCTGCTAAATTAAAGGCGATAATTGCCTGTTGATTTTCTCCTCTACAAACGGCAATCAATCCTTTGATATGATTCTGAGTAGCTTGATTTTCCGACAACAATAAGGCTGGTTCGTATACTTCTAAAGCCTCTTGTTCTAGTCCCATGAGTTGCAAGATTTTCCCCAATTGCAACCGCACATCAATTAATTGCGGTTGTCGCGCCATGACTTGCCGATATTCTGTAACTGCTTGTTGCCAATTTCCCATTTCATAAAGCAAATCAGCTAGTTCTAATCTTTTTTTCCATCCTTGGGGATATTTCTGAACATACTTACTCAAGGTGATGAGTTTCTGTTGTTGTCTTGCTGGCTTGTCTGCCAAAACCAAGTGAGCATTTAGTTCCACTCCAGAGAATTGAGTGAACTGTACCAATGAGGTGTTAAATTTTCCAGACATATTACTGTTAATTTATAGTTAATTTCTGACTGCTGATGTTTTGTTGGTATTGATGAGTCACAATTACAAATTTCTGCACCGCCCTGAGCTTGTCTTTCGTGTAGCGTCTCATAAGGAAGTGTTTCATCAACTTGAAACTTTTCCTCCATCTGATTTACCTTTTTTAAAGATGGAGAGCAGGAATCAATATAAGTATTATCTTCACCTGCTAAATATTTCTGTAACTGCTTTTGTAGAATCTTTCTCGCCTCCTGAATGCGTCGGCGAACATTAGCTTCAGAAATGGCGAGTTGTTTGGCTATATCTGGATATGATTTCTCTTGGCAGCAGTGTAAAATAAAAGGATAGCGTAGTCTCTCAGGTAAAGATTCAATTCTGTGGCGGAGGTATACCCGCATCTCTAAAGCCAAAATATTGTTTTCAGGTATTTCTTTCCCACAAGTAAATGCAGGATTATCTGCTATTTTAATATCATCAATATTTTCAATTTCTGGGGCTTCTCGTTGGCGTTTCCTATGCACATCCATGCAGTAATTATAAATAATTCGCGCTAACCATGCTTTAGGATATGTGATTTTAGTTGCAGATTTTGTCCATCCATGCCAAGCTTTGAGCATTGCTTGATTTAGTGCATCTTCGGCATCATGAGAATTACCTCCCATCCAGTTAAGGCAACATTTGTAAAAATAATCTTGAGATGATTCCCATATTTGCCAAAATTCCCGACAATTATTTTCTGATAGAGATTGGTTTTGGTTTGGCTTGGGTAATAAATTCATATTTTCTCGGCTTGATAGGCATAACAAAATTTTTGCTTCTGGGTTGGGTGGTATAGATTATTGATTGTGGAACATTTCAGATATGAGTGATGTTGTCTTGTGAAAAATACTGGAAATCATGGATATATGTAATGTCTGTTTAATGCTAATTAGCTATCCTAAGTCAAAATTACTAAACTGCAAAACAGCAGATCGTTTATGATAATAAAAACAATAAACTGACTATAAAAAATAGGTTTATTTATCTATAATTTACAGCAATAATCAGGATGTAACGCTGTTTTATGCCTGAGTTTTCAGTTTAATTTTATACATCATTTACCTAAAATTTGCTATAACTTATTAGATATCTTCTTAAAGGTTATTTGAAAAGTGGTTAGCTGTGATTTTCAGCACTTGCTGACCCCCCTAAGCCACCTTTTTTAGGTTGGAAAATGAATCAAATTTCCGCTCTTAAAGGTGGATTTAGGGTTATCTAACAATATCTGATACATCATTAAGGACTTTTCTAAACTCCTCTTAGAGATTAACGAATTAGTCCTATTGCACACATCTACTAAATGTCACTTTTTTATAGTTACATTTAAAACATGACAAATGTCATTATCTGGATTATGACATTTGTCATAGGAGATTTTAGATGCTTTTGATGTTGTGATAATTCTATTGATTTTACGACAATAAATTTTAAAATTTGTCTAATTTACGCTAATATTTCATTAAGACAAAAGCATAGACTGAAGAGAAGAACATAATAATTGCTTGGTAATACTAATGTTCATTAGATGATTGGTTCAGTTCAACCAATTTAACGATGCAACCTATTACAAATTGACATAATCTATAATAATCATTTGTATTCACTATAAGTTGTGAAAGCAAAATCCAATATTTAAACAGCAATTATTTATAATTAATGAGAAATAATAATCAACAAGGACAACAGACAGATACAAACAGTCCACAATCTTACCCATCTATGGATGAAATATTGGGCGAATTTCCTGAAAGTCTACCCAGTAATGAGGAATGCCTGCTTTTGGGATTTTCACCTAGCTTGCTTCCTCTCAATCAACGGTGGCGCAGTAATGGCTTGTCAGCTGATTTTTTAGCAGATTACTTGATGTGCTTCTTGAGGGCAGAGAAAGATGGTATTGAGGCGATCGCACAACACCCACAACAGGCGATCGCTAAACCAGCAGAAATACACAGTGCTATTAGCTACATTGCCAATGAGTTGCTAGAAAATGCCATGAAATTTAATGATTACAATTCTTCACACCCTATCAGTATCCAACTGCAACTGTATCGAGATAAACTAATTTTTCTTGTCACTAACAGTATCAAACCACATACCTTAGAGAAATTCAAGACCTTTATTCAAGAAATACTCATCTCAGATCCTCGTGAAATGCTGCTGCGTCGTTTAGAGAAGAATGCCCAAGAAGAACACCTCGAAAGTTCTGGCATTGGGATTCTATGTATAATGAGTGACTATCCAGCAAAAATCGGTTGGAAGTTTACAAAGATTCCAGAAAATTCTGAAGTTATAAATGTTACTACAATAGTACAGTTAATGCTTTAAACTAACAGTACAAATACTGAAGCTATTATAATCCTACTGATGAGGTTTTTAGACGATGGAGCTAAAAGGAGAACAATACAGTGTATGCTATAATACAGCAACTAACACAATTAGTTGTCAAGGAACTTTAAGGTTAAAGGAACTGGAGGAATATGCCCCCTTAATACAGATGCTGAATGATGTTCTTGCTCAAAAGCCAGCCGTCTTAACGCTGGATTTGCGAGATTTGAAATTTCTGAATAGTTCTGGATTTACTGTACTGTCAAAATTTGTCCTTAAGGTGCGCCAAGAAGAAACTATTAGGCTGGAGATCCAAGCAGCTAAGAGTATTCCCTGGCATCAAAGATCCTTAAAGAATTTACAACGCTTGATGCCGAATTTAGAGCTACTATTTGAGTGAGTAAAAATATAGCGGGTTTCGTCTGAGTGAGTTAGAGTATTTCATCATCAAACACATAGGGGAGGATTTTTTCAGTGGTCGAGTTTATTGCATTTAGAAGAGAAACGCTATATGTATGCAAAACAAAGATTACCACGATAGCTATATTCGAGAACTGGCAGCACTGAGATTACAGCTAGAACAAAGCCACCAGACTATAGCTGCTTTAAACCAGGAAAAAGCAGACTTAGAAATCTTGCTGGAAGCTACAATGGAACACGCTGTAGTGATAGAATACGAGTTACAAAAAGCAGAGGATGAGCTTTACCGTGCCTTGGCACAGGAACGGGAACTAAACCAGCGCATTGAAAATTTAGCAACTTTAGAGGAACGTCATCGCATTGCTCGTGATATTCATGATTCTCTGGGTCATCTGCTGGTGGGACTGAATGTGCAAACGGAGACAGCTTTGGCACTGTGGAAAGATGACCCAGAAAGAGCCTATAAATTTTTGACTAAAGCCAAACAAATGGGTTCTCAAGCTCTAGAAGCAACACGCCAATCCGTTGCTGATATGCGAGCTGATCCACTCCAAGGTCAAATGTTAGAAGATGCGATCGCCTCCCTCACTCAAGAATTTTATCGCACCACTGGCATCAAACCAACTTGCGAAATTTGCCTCTCCAGTCACCTCTCCCATCGAGTCAGCATTGTTCTGTATCGAATTGTGCAGGAAGGACTGACCAATATTTGCAAATATGCCAATGCTAGTGCCGTCACTATTCAAATTCAACCCACAGACACAGGTTTATCTCTGACATTAGCAGATAACGGTAATGGCTTTCAAGTTAATGCCAATCGCTCTGGTTTTGGACTCCTGGGGATGCGAGAACGAATTACAAGTTTAGGGGGGCATTTGGAAATCAATAGTCAACTGGGTGCTGGTTGCTATATTAGAGCATCTCTACCACTAGAAATTAAAAATTTATTTGGCAGCAAACCAACAAATCATTACCAGATGCAGAAAAATACCCACCGGTGATGACCGGAATAGAAGTAAGCCATAGTACCTATCATGGTTACGGGGGATAGATTACGGTTAATTTTTAACTACTATGATTCGGTTGCTATTAGTCGAAGATCAAGAAGTTGTCAGGGAAGGTTTAAAAGCTTTACTAGAAATTAAACCAGACTTAGAGGTAGTAGCAGAAGCTAGCAACGGACAACAGGCATTAGAACAGGTCGAATTATTGCATACCCAGAATTTGTTACCAGATGTCATTTTAATGGATATCCGTATGCCCATCATGGATGGTGTGACAGCAACTCAACTCATCTGCCAAAAATTTCCCTGTATAAAAATTCTCATATTCACTACTTTTAATGATGGTAAGTACGTGGCTGAGGCATTGCGTTTTGGGGCAAAAGGCTATTTACTCAAAGATACACCCTCGCAAGAACTAGCAGAGGTAATACGCTCTATTTATCGGGGGTACAGTCAATTTAGTCCAGGGGTTTTGGAAAAGATAGTCGCCAACGTACCCACAAGCCAAATACCACAAACCAGCCATTTACCTTCAGGATTCGATAAACTCAGCCCCAGAGAACGACAAGTGCTGCGAATGATTGCCAATGGTGCTAGTAATCGGGAAATTTCTCAGACACTAAGTCTTTCCGATGGAACAGTGAGAAACCATATTTCTCATATTCTCACAAAGTTGAATTTGCGCGATCGCACCCAAGCATCGATTGTTGCTAATTCTTTCGTCTCTTGGTTAGAAATAGAATTGTGACTTGCAAGACGGAGTAGATATAACTGGCTACTTCTCCCTTGGTGGCGTAGCAATACCTCGCTTAATTGACACTCTCCGCCCTATAAGTGCGGAGATTCTTCATTCATAGACCCAACTTGCTCACACAAGATTTCTCCAGCATGAGTAGAGGTCGAATCTCCTGAAGCGTTCGGATCATAGATCCAGGTTCCTACGTGACCCGTAGTACCCAAGGCTAGTTTCAGAATGTTAATCGCTGCGTTCCAATCTCTATCCATCACAAATCC
>NZ_JACJSG010000021.1 GCF_014697625.1 Anabaena azotica FACHB-119
CGGGAACTTACGCTACAGGAGATTTGCCCTCTTGGGCGGTTGGCGCGAGCCTGCTGTCTAAAGGCGGGTCTGTGAATGTAGAATCCCCGCACTTATAGGGCGGGGAGTGTCAAATAGGACTATATTCAGAGGCATAAATATACTTAATTAGCCAATATACAATTCCATCTATTCTGCTGGTTTCTCACCAAACCAGAAGTACAATCAACGTAGACCAACACCTGATGCTGCATCATCTGTCAAGCTTCTCATAGCAGATTAGGTATCAATAGAACAAATAATACAAAATAGTATGGCGAAATCCACCAACACTTACTGGAATCCATTGATTGTAGAAAATCAAGAAAAATGGCAACCGATTAAAGGTTTGGAACAAATTGCCGAAGAACTGACCCTCAGCATAGATGAAGAAACTGGTGAATACACCCGTTTAACTCGATTTCACCCTGGTGCTGACACAACTCCTTTTGGTGCGAAAAGTCATCCCTATCCTGAAGAAATTTTTGTAGTTAGTGGTCGTCTTTATGACCAAGCTTTTGATATGTGGTTAGAGAGTGGACATTATGCTAGTAGACCACCAGGGGAAATTCATGGCCCATTCAAAACGGACATCGGCTGTGTTGTGTTGGAAATATCATTTCCTCATCGTATTATTTAGTCTTTTTCTTCTTTTGCACTCACCCCTTCCTAGCTTCGCTAGAAAAAGGTGAGTTAGGGACTTCCAACTAAAAAATATACAATCACTTTGGTGATCTGGGACAGCTGAGGAAGAATTTAATCAGCTTCTACACTTCACTCATGGAGCTATCTCATTTCTGGAAGTCCCTAAATAGCCTTGAGACTGATACCAGAGTACTGTGTCTTTCACAGTATCCCTGAAGGGACGAAATGTTACTCCTAGCTCTTGGGCAGCTTTGGCTGAACTTAAGTTCGCTTTTTCTAATAAAGTTTGGATACCAGCCAATGGCATAGGGTTGACCCCACCTGTTAAACCTGCCCAGGTTTCTGATAACCATGCAATTGACAGTGCAATCCTATCAGGAATCTCTATTGTCGGGGCTTTCACCCCTGAAATCGCTTCTAATTCTAAAGCGATATCTTTCATAGTTTTTAATGATCCCGCTACAATGTAACGCTCACCTCGTTTACCTCGTTCGGCGGCGCTTACCATTGCTGTCGCCACATCCCGAACATCAGTCAATGAAGCACCACCATTAATTATTCCAGGCAGCTTTCTTGCCAGTAGATCCAAGACCAGTTGCCCCGCAGAAGTCGGTGCGGCATCGCCAGGCCCCATCATCCACCCAGGCAATATCATCACTACATCCATTCGGCTAGTATCGAGAAACTTATAAATTTCTTGTTCTGCCAAAACCTTAGTTTGGAAATAGAGGTTTTGTTCAGCAAATTTGCTATAAGGGGCTGTTTCATCTGCAACCCGATCTGGATAGGTTTGGATGACTCCACTCGATGAGGTGAAAACTGTTCTTGCTACCCCTCGCGCCTCTGCCAGTTGCAAAAGTTCCATTGTGGCATCTACATTGATGCGCTTCATCTTCTGCCAATGACTACCCGGTTGGTAATACTCCCGAAAAAATGCTGCTGTGTGAAACAGCACATCTACTCCGTTTAATGCCTCGCTCAAGGCAGGCACATTCTCAATATCACCCTGAACAAATTCAACTGGGCTGTTTTCTTGAAAGCGTTTAGCCTTATCAATAGACCGAACCAGTCCCTTGACTTGCCATCCTTGCGCTACTAGTAATTGGCAAAGATTACTACCTAGCAAACCCGTCGCTCCAGTCACAAAAGCTGTTTTGCTGTCCATAAGAGTTATCCTCTGGTGATCTTAAATTGCCTGTAGATTTATCTTCCGAACTTTGTTAATGTGAGCTATTACTCATATTCATATTTGGAAGTATATGAGCAAAAGCTCACATCGTCAACCTTCACGCAATAAAATAGTGAAGTCAACTTCCGTCAAGGAAGATCATCAAACATCCCAGACAACTCGCCGCAGCCCTTCAGGGGAACGTGGTCAGCGACGGCGCGATTTAATCTTGGACACTGCCGCCAATTTGCTGGCGAACGGAGGAGTAGAAGCTATCAACACCAATGCTTTAGCTGAACGAGCTGGTATTTCAGTTGGCTCGGTATACCAGTATTTTTCTAACAAGGAAGCAATTTTAACAGCCTTGGGTGAGCGATATATGCAGCAATTAAGCAGCAATACGGTGGCGGCTCTACAACAGGATATTTCTGGTTTGAATTTTGCTGCTATGGTTGATCGGGTGATTGACCCTATGATTGACTTTGAGCGCAAACATCCTGCTTTTAGATATCTCAGTGCTGGAAATGAAGGACAAATAAGCCTTGCTCAAGCAGCTCAACAGGTGGATCACGAGATACTGATGACCATTTACGATTTACTCTTACGGGTTAGTCCTGATCTCAACCCTACCCAAGGCTGGCAAATTGCGCGGATGACAAAAGCCCTTTACAAAGCCATGAGTTATCTCATTGGGCAAGAAAAAGAAATTCACAATGATGGTGGAGATGTTGATGTTATGATTGCTCAAATGAAGCGGATGATGGCTAATTATTTAGAGGAAAATTTGGGTGAGAAATAGCTAGTGAAGGGCGTTGCCAAAAATAGATGATCAGTCCCCAAAATGGTAGCAAACGTACTAGCCATAACACTTTTTCGTTATGCCATTGGCGACGTGCCATATCATCTTTAACTAACCATGACTGAAACAACCAAAATACCAACATATCTATTAAAAACGAATATGCTAGTCTATCAGTAAACAATAAATTTAATAACGCTTCCCAGCGTGTGATCAAATCACCGTACTCAGGACGTGCAAATACTCCCCAAACTAAAGAAACGACAAAAACCACAGCTAGCACCGAAGGAAAAATTCGGCTTTCTCCTATCTTTTCTGCAAACGATAAAGGAGTTGTAGGTGCTTGAGGATTAGGTTGCCGTAATCCTAACCAAGGTAAAAAAAATAAATTTGTCAAAAATGCTGTGCCGATTAAGAATGTAATTATAGAAAATCGTTGATTACGTCCATCAACCACAAAACCCCAAAATAATATTCCCCAAGTCACCACAATGTTAAATAATCCTTCTAGTGCTGGATTGTTTACTGCTGCTTGATGGGGAAGTATAATTGGCAGTACCAACCAAAAGTTCCAACTCAAAGTTATTATTTCTTGTAATGTTTTGGATGTGATATGCAGTAGTGATAACCCCGGAGGTAAATCACTTAATAATAAATACCCAATATAAACTAACCATGTACTCCACACTAATATTCTGGATATAATTGCTGATACATCATTATTGGGAAAGTTGTCAAACTTAATAAGGAATTGTTCTAATTTGTTAAACATCACTTTATTGCTGCTTACACATTGTATAACAATATGACAATGTAAGATATTTTAGGGATAATTACAATATTATTTACTCAATACTACCTCATGCTATTAAATTGCAGTGCTACTTATGTCGGTATGTTAATATAGCGAATATAAAAACTGTTTTGCTCATTAATCAATCAACCACTGTGTTAATAAGTAAATTAAAAATGTGTAATAAAAAAAGCCAAATAGAACTACATCTGACATAATCATTATCAAGAAATAAAATATTCGATTATTTGAATTAGATAACTTAGGTTGCCAAATAACTACTGTGATATTGCTAGAAAGTAAAAAAGCTAAAATACTAGACCAGAATAACCAATCGCTTTCTTTTACGCTTTTTAACCAAGGTACTAGAGAACCTCCATTTGCACTATTGGGTTGAAAAGTTGGATCTCGCAACGGTGAAACTAAGTAAACAAAAATTAAGCTGGCTACGGTTAAAAGCAGCAAAAATAGCAGACTGAAAAGAGAAAAACGGCGGATTTGTTGAAAAAACACTCTCGTTATCCCTCAGTGAATTTATGTATTTGGACTTAATTTTTACCAATCATGTTCCTGATGAATTTGTAGTTTATGTTTAGCAAGGTTTAGAGGCTTTAAACAAGATTAAGCTGACTTATAAAGGATAGAAGTACAAATTGGTTATCTGACATCTTGCACCTTCTCAATAACTGGGTGGCTATGCACTCCCCACTCTACGAAATCATAAGAGTTTTGGGCTGCGATTTTCGCAATCAAGATATAATATCATGTCCGCTTAATCACTTATCATATCTTCGGGGTTGGTAATTGGTAATTGCTAATGGTAGAAAACAATTACCTATTAGCTATTACCCATTACCGACCAAAACAACCATATTATAAGTAATTAGCCTAACTTGATATAATTTATATTAACAAGATAGGAAAAATGATTATCCCACTACAACAAAGTTTGGGGCTATATGTAGAGTCGATTGGCAATAAAAACCCCATTTTTGTCAATGGGGTAAATTAAAAGTAAAAGTAATTTGTCAATTAATATTAGTATTTCTGTTTTTTAAGTTTAAGGGTGTAGCCGACACTTGCTGCACCAATAGCTATTAAACCAATAATAGAGCCAGATTCAGGTACTAAAGTGGCATTGTCTACAAGGATACCAAAGCCACCGAAAGCATCACCTACAGTTGCCACACCAATATCTAGAGAATAGTTGCCTGTAGTTGGGATGGTGTAGGAGAAAGTACGATATCCAGTTTCACTGACAAAGGTTGTATTACTAGGAATTAAGGTGGAGAAGGTGTCAGCTATTTTTTCTGTGGAGTTGATTTTTACGAAAGCAAAGCCGTTAAAGTTAGAAGATTGGCTGGCTTCATTAGTTAAGAAGTTCCAGCTAAAGGTGAGGGTTTGTCCTGCAACTGCTGAAAATTCCTGCTTTATTGCCGAGCCGCTAAAGATCGGCCCGTTGATATTATCTAAACTGAATGGTTCTACCCCTAAGAAATCTTCTAACTCTCCTGGGGTAGCAGTTACACCATCGGCAGTTGTGGATACTAAAGCTTGAAAGTTTCCTTGAGTGGGTTGGCTACCAAAATTAGCAGTTTGAATACTGGTGTTTCCAGTTGTATTCCAGCCTGTAAAATCACCTGTTTCAAAGCTCCCGTTACGCAAACCTGCATAAGCAGGTGCAGTTATGAAAGCAGTAGGTAAACTAATTAAGGCAGATGTAATTGCTATTAAAGTTGAATATCTGCACTCATGCAATGTAGACATGAAATTTAGCACTCCGAAAATGATGAAGTAGTTAGTTTTTGAGATTTAGGGTTTGTCCTTGAACCGTTGGGGCAGAGGGTACACCTAGTAAACTGTTAATAGTTGGGGCTACATCGATATTGCGAATTGTGCCGATATTGCCACGGCGATTGATATCGGGGCCTGCGGCATAGAAAATAGCGCTGAGATTAGATATGGTGGGGTCGTAACCATGCGCTCCATAGAAGCTAGGTACGGAAAACACTGTATTATCGGTGTCGCCTAAACGAGTTACAACCGGATTTTGTCTGCCGTCAAAGTTATATCCTTCACGCATAATTGCAAACACATCACCAGTATCTTGACCGACAAATTCACTTGTACCTAAGCCAAAATTTGGGTCGTTTAAGTTAGTTGGTAGGGGACGAGGATATATTTTGTCAAAAACTGCCATTTCTTTTCCTCGGACGTAGTTGGGATTGGTGTCTACCAATTCCCGCAAAGCAATGATGATTTGTTGTTGCAGAGTTACATATTCAGCACGGGTGACAATACCGTTGGGTTCACGCCCTTGCAGGTTAATGTATACATTGGCGGCTGGGCCTGATGTGACGGCACGAACTTTAGTTGGGTCGAAACCTTTACTTCTGAGGTAGTTGTTGAGGTTAACTTCTGTATGGAAGGCTGAAAAACCGTGGTCGGAAACAACTAAAATATTACTGTTGGGTGTACCTTGGCGATTTGTCCCTACTGCGTTGATGATGCGTTGTACAGCATTGTTTGCAGCACGATAAGCTGTCTGTACATAGCTTTGATAGCGAGTGACTTTGGCTTGATCTTGTCCTGTGCCAATAGATAGGGGATTTGTGGGGTCACTGGCTTGGCGAGAATCAGTTAAGAGAAACTGGTGTTCTGAGCCATCTGGTTGTTCAATATAAACTAGGACTAAATCGGCGTTAGGGTTTTGGTTGATTGCTCTCAATGCCAGTCGAGTTTGGTAGTCTACAAACAGTCGCACTTGGTCTTGGTAAATAGCTTCTACTTCACTGTCGGGGAAAGTTGTAAATCCAGGGCTGATACGTTGTGCAATGCGAAAATCAGCTTGGGGAGACCAGAAGCCTACGTTCTTGAGAATGTCATCAACAGTAGCTTGGACGGCGGGATTTTGAGGAATGGCGTTAGCAGAGTAACGGGCGATGCGGACAACGCTCAGATCAGGGGCGAGATTGCTGACATAGAATGCTGTTCCTGCTTGGTTGGAACTACCTTCAAGGTAAAATAGACTGGAGAGGCGATCGCGCACTCTCACATAAGCAGGCCCAGTTGACGGTAAGCTGAAAGGCCCCGCAGGTATACCAATTTGAGCATCAAAAAAGACCAAGGTGTCATAGTTAGTTTTACGGTCATTAGTTGTATCTAATGCCGCAACTTGGATATCATAACTCACACCACCAACAGTAAAGCGATCGCTCAATGCAGCTTGTTGAATTGGGCTGTAGGAAACTCTACCCGCATTCTTGAGTTGACTAACTATTTGACTAGAAGCCGGGCTAAAGTTAGCGGCGGTTAAACTAAAACCACTCGCACCTACCCCAGCAAAAGTACCGAAAGGAACTGTATAAGATACAGTTCTTCTACTTGCAGGGTCAATAACTGGGCTATTAGTTAAACCAGGAACTCTCACATCAACCCCATCTGCACCAGGAAAGGTAGCCGCTACAACTTGCTTACCATTGCGTAAAAGTCCTACCCACACAGGTTCGGCGGTCGGTTGTGGACTTGCAACCGGGCCAAAAGTGGAATAACCACCGATGGGAGCGCCAAAACCGCTAATATTCGCATTAAATGGACTTGCAACTAAGTGGAATGTATTGGCATTAATATCATTGCGAGCTGCGGTTGAACCTGTACCAATGGCGATGTGACAAGCTGCTGTCAAAGATGCGCTACAGGTAATGTTTCGCTCTGCATAAACACCTTGACTTTTCAGCAGTCCCAATCCTTGCTTAGGATTCAGTACACCTTGTGTCAAATATTTTTCGACAAAATCTGGTGTTGCGCCATCTAAAGAAATCAAAATCACTTTGGGACTGGGTGTACTTGATACCGTTTGCGCTGCTATGGAATGTACAGTTAAGCTGATAAAGAAAGTCACTAGCACTATAGTGAATAGGCGCATGATTAATTTATGTCTCAAAGTCTGCCCCAGCCACCGCAATGCTTGGTTTATTCCATATAAATTTAAATATCTGCTCACTTGTCCTCCGTAAGTACAGTACTGTAACTTCACTGAGATGATTATTTATTAATGTATTGACTGTAGGTTAACGGAAGACTATGAAAGTTTTAAGTAGAGCAGTCTTTACGTAAATTACCGGAATTTTAAATCAAAAATAACTGCTGGCTTGTCTAGACTAAAATGTGGCAATAGAGTTGGAAAGAATTGAACGCAGATAAACGCAGATAAACGCGGATGAATCTGTATTCTATCCGCTTGAAATCCGCTATAATATTCGTTTGATAAATGGTTTTTTAGTTTCTAAGGCTTTAAATATTTAAAATATTTGAATTTTATCGCTATTCGACTCAAGAATTGTTTGCAAGAAGTTCCGAAACGATAACATTTGCGAACTAAATCTAAAGCAGAATATGGTATGCGTAATCGCAATGGGCGTAAAATAGGCAGATACAACCAATAATAAGCCCTTTTGAGGTTGTTCCATTTTGCACAAGGTTCTTGATGCAGGAAATCAGAAACGTCTACTACCAATCCTCTGCCTTGGTGCATCATTACATTACGACCGTGGACATCATGGGGGTGAAGTCCACGGCTTTGGGCATATTCAAGGGCTTGATCAATGTCTTGTATTACCTGCTGAGGAATTGGTAAACCTAAGTGCATACAATCGTAGAGTGTTGTTCCAGAAAGCCGCTTCAAAACTAAAAAGCCATCCTTGGCATACAAACATTCAGAAAATGCCGGATGAGAACCTAAACGGCGGTAAACTTCTACTTCTTCTTCATAGCCTGGCCGTCTTGGGGCATAAATTTTTACTACATAGTTAGGGTAATCAGGGTGACAAACTACTGCTGCATAATTTCCTCTACCCAGCAGTTGCCAAGGTTGGGGAATATAGTTGACTTGAATGGGATCTCGTGGGTTAATACTTCTAATTTGTAAATTAGGTAGTAGTATTTGATAAATACTTTCCTGAAAATGTTTTGGCAGTATTTTGTCCATGTCGGTGGTATTTAGCACAAAACAACAATATAAACTACTTGATCGATATCAACAATTACGGCAACGGTGCGAACGACTTGTGTTTCAATTGTGCATGGAGATAACACAGATTTATGAATCACCTTGTCACACCACCGGAAAGACAATCAAAGATGCAATTGGGGGATGGTCGTGAGTTGGCTTGGTCTGAATGGGGGCCTGTTGATGGACTTCCCATTTTGTTTTGTACTGGGGCTGGGATGAGCGGATGGCTGGGTTTTGGTGCTAGCTATCTTCCAGAACTGGGCTTGAGACTAATTGCTATTGACCGCCCTGGCTTGGGTTTGTCTACTCCTCACCCTAACAAAACTTTATCCTCTTGGGTAGATGACACACAAGAATTGATTCAAGCGCATCATCTCGATGATGTTCTGGCTGTTGGTTTTTCACAAGGCGCACCTTTTGCTTTCTCTTTGGCAGAACGCAGTCTCGTCAAAGCTGTAGCTATTGTGTCAGGACAGGATGAACTCTCCCACCCAAGTTTGCAACCACTGCTGCATCCTGATGTTGCTAGAATGATTGCGGCGCTTCAACAAGATGCTGTAGAGTTCGAGCGACAATTTGCACAGATGGCTACAGCAGATGGACTGTGGCAATTAATTATGAGTATGAGTGCAGAATGCGATGGGCTACGCCCCGCCTTCGGCGATCGCCTAATATACGAAAGTGAGATGTTCACTCAAGCATATCAGCAAGCTTTGCACCAAGGTTTCTCTCAAGGCGCACATGGATACGCACGCGACCTAGTGAATGCGCTGAGTCCCTGGCAGATAAAACTAGAGAATATCGATGTTCCCGTAGATTTATGGTATGGTGCTTTAGATACCAGTACAGTCCACTCCCCGGATTTTGGGGCAACGTTGGCTTTACGTTTACCGAATGTTTCACATATTGTAGACCATGAGCAAGGGGGTTCAATCCTGTGGACAAGAGCTAGAGATATTCTCGTCAAACTGAAGTCTCATGTTTCTAATACGGTTGTTTAAAATATGGACTACGTAATTCGTCCACTGACGCAGCAAGACGAGCCTTTTTTGTGGCAAATGCTTTACGAAGCAGCACATTTGGCAGAAGACGGTAATATGACAGTGCAGGATGCCATGAATCATCCTGAGTTAGTCAAGTATGTTAAGGATTGGGGTTTGGAAGGTGACATGGGTTTTGCTGCTACCTTGGTAGATAGTAATCTGTCTGTGGGCGCTGCATGGTTGCGTTTATTCACCGCCAACAATCAAGGGTATGGTTATATCGATGACCAAACACCAGAACTAGCGATCGCTATTCTGCCAGAATATAGAAATCAAGGTATAGGAACACATTTAATCACTCATTTAATTGCCACCGCCAAAGCTATTTACCCTTCTATCTCCCTAAGTACCAGAAAATCAAATCCAGCTTTGCGTTTATATCAACGCTTGGGTTGGAAAATCGTTCCTGGTAGTGAAACAGTTAACCGAGTAGGTAGCATATCTTTAAAGATGAAATTAGATTTAGCTACGATGCCAGAGGCTATTACAAATTAAAGGTTTGTAGTAAGGACTTTAGTCCTTTTCTTGAGGACTAAAGTCCTCACTACGAACCCTTAACTACTTGCGTTGCCAATCTTTAATATTCCAAGTATCAGCATCCCAAGGAGTTAAATTCACCCCAACTAATCTATTACTAACACCATTGACATCCGCACGAGCAATTAAGGGAATTATAGCTGCATCTTTAAATAACAAATCATTCATTTTGATAAATAACTGCCGACGTTTTTCGGGGTTTAGTTCTGTATTGGACTGTTGCCAAAGCTGATCATATTCAGGATTGCAGTAACGTGAATAATTAGACTTTGACCAGTTATTCTTTTTCTGGGGAATCTCATCACAGGTGAAACTCTTCATATATGCACCAGGGTCTGGATTAGAATTACCTGTACTAAACATTTGTAAATCGGCTTGAAAGCGGCCAAGAGTGTCTGGGTTAGAGGGATCTGCTGAAAAGTAAATGCTACCATCAATACTTTTGAGTTCTACACCCACACCAATAGATGTTAATGCTTGTTTAACAATTTCCTGAGTTTTTTGGCGCACTGGATTTACAGATGTTTGAAACAAAACCGTCATCTCAAAGCCATTTTTATCTCGGATACCGTTGCCATTGGTATCTTTCCATCCAGCAGCATCTAATAAATCAGCAGCTTTCTTAGGATTAAATTCGTATTTAGTATTTGGTGAATTATAAATATTTGGTGCTACTAAAACATTGGCGGAAGGACGACCACTAACACCGTATAATTGTTGATTAATTGTGTCCCTATCAATTGCATAGTTAAACGCTTGACGCACCTTAATATCTTGAAAGAAAGGGTGAGGAAATTCTAAGCTAGAACGTTCGCCATCTTTTGTTTGTTTATTAGGGTCGGTATGATTGATAGCAATTCGTTCCACAAAGGAACCGAAACTAATATCTAATCTTCCTTTACCTGCTGCTTCTAATTGCTTGAGAATGGGGGATTCTACTTGCAAATTCCAAGCATAATCTACATCTCCAGTTTGCAATACTGCTCTTGCTGCTGAGGTTGCATCACCGCCGCCTTTCAGTTCTACTCGCTTAAAGAATGGTTTATTAGCTTCGCGGAATGAAGAGTTAGCTTCATAAATAATCGTGTCGCCGGGTCTAAATTCTACAACTTTATAAGGCCCTGTACCCACAGGAAGCAAATTACCAGGGGCTTCCCTGGCGTTGCTACCGTTAAATTTCTCGAAAATGTGACGGGGAATAATCATTCCGTTTAAGCCGACAAAGGGTTGTGACCAAGCTGGGTTAGGTTTTCGGAAATTTATTTTGACGGTGTGATCATCAATGGCTTGGACGCTAGAAACCGCTTCATAATCTGCTAAGGTGGTAGCACCTACAGATGAGTTGGATAGGAATTGGTAAGTAAATACCACATCCGCCGCCGTAAAAGATTGACCATCAGACCATTTAACGCCTTGCTTGAGTTTCCAAGTAACTGATGTTCCATCTTTGGCTATACCACCATTTTCTTGTGTGGGAATTTCTGCGGCTAGAAATAGAACTAATTTACCGTCTTTATCAAAGCTAGCCAGAGGTTCATAAACGATGCGACTGGCTTCAAAATCTTTGGTTCCTTGGGCTAGATGAGGATTAAGAATGGTTGGTGCTTGCCAATATAGCAGTC
Source organism: Anabaena azotica FACHB-119 (assembly GCF_014697625.1). Classification (GTDB taxonomy): domain Bacteria; phylum Cyanobacteriota; class Cyanobacteriia; order Cyanobacteriales; family Nostocaceae; genus Trichormus; species Trichormus azoticus_A. The sequence continues at coordinate 11,637 of NZ_JACJSG010000021.1, forward strand.
GCAAGGTATCGTTAGCATTACTGTTTGCTGCGGGTGTTGAGGTTGTGGGAGTTTCAGCTTGTGGAGAAGAACAAGCGGCTAGTAAAAATATATTCAGTAATGACCAAGCAAGAATTTGACCCCGGTAAAATTTATTAAAAATGCCCATCTTGAATTTCTTTATAGTCCTGATAAATAGCTATTTTTGTTACGTAACAAATAATACTACTTTATTAAAATGCTGTTTAACAATACTCAATAATTTTAATTTTTATCTACTATTTGGTTAATTTAGCAAGCCAGTAGTGGCGTGGCAAGCCTAAACTTGTGCATTAGCGAAAAATCTATCATCTTGTTCATCTGCGTTCATCTGCGTTCATCTGCGTTCAAATTTATCCAAACCTATTGCCACATTTTAGCCTTGCCAGTCCAGTAGTGGCGTGGCAAGGATAAAATGTGGTAATAGTGATGATATTTACCACCAATAAACGCTGATAAATGCGAATGCTCAAGATTTTCACTAATGCACAGGTTTAATCTTGCCAAGCCAGTAGGGTGCGTTAAAGCAGCGCTTAACGCACCGTATTTGCTGGTGCGTTACGGCTAACTCCTCAGCCAACGCTTAAATCCTTACATAGCCATAACACAACTTACTGAATATTTACTTTATACAGCATATTTTGGGTAAATGAGGTACAAGCGTAAAACCCAAAACCATGTAGAGACGTTACATCTAACGTCTCTACAGTATTTCACAAATAGCGAAACTGCTGTAAATGAACTCTTATGGACTAATAACTCAAGTTTTTTAGTTTTGGCATTTTGGCAACTGAGCGAAAATGGACTGTGATACTTTTAGGTGAATTGCCAGGATTGATATTTTTCACATCCTAAGCACGGTTAGATGACCGTTGTTTTTGTTGTCAATATTTATCTTCCTGACAATTTATTAAATTTATTAACCTATTTTCTAAATTCCAAGGTGTATTGCCACTTTCAAGCTATTTAGGCGGGGTAAAACCCGTCTTTTTTTTAATGATTAACGGTAGAAGACCGATTAATTGAGATCAGATGTAATTATTAATACTAAAAATGAGTAATATCAGCCTTTTTGGCATTTAGATACCGCCTATAGGAAGATGCGATCGCCTGGAAATAATAGGTACATTATTGCGGGATGTTGTTATGCACTGGATTTATAAAGAGGTTTGGTGGTGAGCCAAACCTTTTTCTCTCATTAGGGATATCCAAAAATTAAATTATTTGTTTCCCAGCCTCTCCCCAAAACGGAGAGAGGTTATTAGTAAACTTTTCGCTTCCCAAACCGCTTAGAATGCAAAGCCCTCTGTCACGTTGGAAAGGGAACTTCCACCCGCATGACCACCAGCGATATAAATCACATTATTAATAGTGGCAGTAGCTGCACCATGACGCGGGGTCTTTGCGGGAGTTAAAGTCCGCCAGCTATTTGTAGTTGGGTTGTATTCCTCATTCTGAGAAAAGACACCGCCAGTGTTAGTAATTTCACCCCCTATTACTTGAATACGGTTGTTGAGAGTGCCTACACTCATGGCTCTACGACCTGTAGGCATTTGAGCGCCTGCTGACCAACTGTTCGTTGTAGGATCATAAATCTCTACAGTTGCAAGAGTGCCATTGACAGTTGTACCGTTAGCTTCGCGTGTTCGTCCGCCAAATATGTACAGCTTACCAGCTACGACCGCAGAGCCAGGGTTGTCTCGCGGAGTCGCCATCGGTGTCGCTGTGTTCCATGTATTAGTTGCAATGTTGTAGACTTCAACACTAGCTAAGGAAGCCCCACCTGCATCTAGTCCACCAACAACGTAGATATGATCGTTTAGCACTCCAGCAGTGGCTCCTCCCCGTCCGGTGGTCATTGGAGCTATACTTGTCCAGGTTGATGTGGTTGGATCAAAGACAGCAGAATTGGTGACTGCGCCGGAGAATGGTTGTGTTGAACCGCCGAAGATATATAGCTTACCATTATACTCTACTACTGCTGGATTCTCAACTGCTGGGCCAGGTAAATTAGGGCCGCTAGTCCAAGAGTCTGTGGCTGGATTGTATATATATAATGTGGATATGTAGGTAGTAGCTGTTTTCCCACCCACCATATATAACTTGCCATCCACAGCAGCGCCACCAGCATCGAGAATTGCATTTGGTACTGGCTGCTTTGTGATCCAAGCGCCGAGGGGAACCAAAACTGTGACCTTATTACCATTAAACTCACCAACATAAATATTTCCCTGAGCATCGGTTTCTAATGGCAGAGGCTCAGTAAATTGGCTAGCCAGGGTTGCAGACTCAACAACAGATAGACCATCTGGGGAAAGCTTAATCCTCGTAATGTTATCGCCCAGAGAAAAGTTCGCTATCAGCAACTGCCCTTTCAGCTGACCAAAGAAATTATTAGCAGTATATTCAATTATACCATTAGCAGATAGGTTTTCGCCGAGTGTAGCCAAGGGTGGCTGATAATTCGCTAGGGGAGTGACACCTTGAAAAGTACCGTTTTTGAAAACGCACTGATTACGGTAAGGATTGGGATGTCCGTAGTATTTGCCCTGCTCGACTTTTAGTAGTAGATCGGGTTGCTTACCTGGGTTAAGAGTAAGTGGGGAAAGACCAGTGCAATTAGGTGCAGGACTTGGGGGAATAGTTCCTGTGACACCTAAACCGTTATCAGTTGCGTATAAAGAACCATTGCTGTGCCAGACAAAATCGTAAGAGTTACGTAACCCGGAGGCGTAGACCTGGACGTTACAGGTTTCAGGAATGCCAAACTGACCTATGGGAGTAGCACAACTACCTTGAAAGCCTGGAGCGTTGACATCTGCGACTAAAAGTGCTGCTGACAGTGGCTGTTCTGGGCGATCGCCAAATTCACTCGGAGCTGTATTCGGTGCGCCTGCACCTGTGTTACCGCCTTGAGCAAGGTAAAGTTTCCCATCTGGGCCAAAATGAATTGAGTTGGTTGCATGGTTGGCAATAGCTCTTGGCAAGCCAGTGATGACATTTTCGATTGTGGCAAATCCCGTTCCTGAAAGACGCGATACGATACCAGAGTTTACGGCTCCATCGAAAGTACCATTAGGAAGAATTTTTCCGTCTGAATGCGCTACCCACAAAATGACGTTATCTGGCGTAGATGCAGGGTCTGTGTCAATGCCTAATGTCAGACGAGGTACATTCCCTTGACTTGTGCGGATAGTATCAATTATCTGCTCGTCAATGACTGTTTGAGTTTCGTAATTAAGCCTGAAGGCATGAATTGTACCCAGCAATTCTGTAACGTAAAGCCGTCCATCTTGCCCCAGCACCATAGCTGTAGGTTGATTCACTGGAAATGACCATCGCCCAAAATTGAAGTTACTCCCAACAACCACATTAGCTTGCTCAGTTACAGAGAAAGAGTCAAATGTGAAGATGATAGGATTAGGCGCGTTGCGATGGCTAGCGAAGATACCCCCAAAACTTCGGGTTTTGACGTTAGGTTCTATTCCCGCTTGATCAAAGCTAAACCATTCAGGCGGCACATTCGTAAACGTAAATAGCGTTTGCTTGTTATTACCGATTTGGTACTGGGCGGTAACTGTTTGTGTCTGGGGGTTGAGCAACAAGCTTAAGGTAACTGAGGATGTATTTGCGGCGAGGTTGGCAGTTTTGTTTGATACCACAACACCTTGTTTCTCCAATAGAGCTTCAACCTGATAAACACCGACTTTGGGAGAGATCACAACTAGCTTGATGTAGTTGTCCTGGCTAGTTCCTCTACCACTTCCCGTCGCCTGTCCAAACCATAACCCAGCTTGAGCAAAGCCCCCAGGCGCAGCCACAAGAGCCGATAAGGTTGTTTTGATTTCTATTGTTTGACTGGGTAAATTCAGACCAACTCCCAAGGCATTATCAAGACTATTGACATCTCTGACATTCAAGCCACTGGTGGTAGTAATCTTCAGTTTTTTATTGGTTGTATCAACTTGCAGCTTTTCTGCCCAGTAGCCGGGAACATCCGGGTTAGGGTTTGGGTTTCCCGGTTTAGTTGGGGGATCAATCATTGTAAACCCAGTCCCCACGCCGTTTTTATCTTTAATTCCTCCCCCACTTCCATCAAAGTTGAGGTTATAAGCACCAGTTACCCTGACCTGCGTACAAGCTAGGGGAGATATGAATGAACAGCTTTCTTGTTGTTGATTAACAGTAAATATGCCATTGATTACCTGAGTTTCTCCCCCACTCAGGCTGATCACAGCAGTAATAGTATGAGAACCATTTGCTATTGTTTTTGTGTCAAAGGGGTTAGCCTGACCATTTGCTGCTGTAAGAGCAAAATCATAGGGACTTAAATTGACAACTTGTCTGGGTGGACTAATTCTGTCTGGGTCGTCTAGATAAAAGCTGACTTGAGATATTTCAGTTCCTGAAACGAATACATATATCTTGCCATTTACACTTTGTCCTGTGAAAGGCACAGGGTTAGAACGATCTGCAAACAAACTTAATAACAGTTCAGGCATAGTCACTATTGAGTATACAGAGGTAGAAGTTGAATACAATAACCCACTTACTTTTTCAGTACTTTTGCCAAAAATAGAAATAGCTAAATTTTGCCGCGACAACCTAAGACAAGCCTGTGCTACTTTTGGGGAAAGTATGAAACCCCTTGCCCATGCGGACAAGAGAGTACAGTTGTCTCCACAAAACCGTACAGCATTTAATAGACTGTGTTATTTGTTTGATGGCACAAGGAAGCTTGTATTATTTAGATTTTCTCTACCCAAATCTTGGTTAATTGGCAAGGGTATTGAATATATAGAACAGCATATAGATTGATATTAACAGTAGAAATGGATTTATGCGGGTAGTGAAGCTTAAAAGAATATAAACTATTTAAATAAATATATTAAGTGTTGCTCATCCTTGATTCGTAGATGATTCGTTTTTAGGGAATCTTCATTGGTTTATGAATATTTGAACGCAGATGCACGCAGCGAAAAGTTCTGTAGGAGGGTTAGCCCGACCTAGGAAACTTTTCAAGACAGATGAACGCGGATAAGCCCCGTGGATTTAATTTGGGGCTAACCGGTTTGACCAGTTTAGACTTTGAGGAACCAGCGTTGGCGGTACAAGAGGACGGCGACAGCCCACCATAACAACACCGTAGCTAAGGCGAATAGTAGTGAACCGTTGAAGGTTCCAGCCCAGGAGGCGAAGAGGTTTTGGTATATCCAGTTGTAGGTGCTGGGGGCGGTTTCGCCTGTGCCAATTTTGGTTCTAACTAAGATTTTTATGAATAAAACTGAAGCGACGAAAAGAGCGATCGCATTTAACCCCATAATTTCCAAAGGTTTACTCCAGCGCTTTCTTAACTTAACTTCAATTAATTCATAGCAAGCTGCTAATAGCAATAACGCCCAGCCACTAGTAAACACAACATAAGAACTTGTCCACAATTTTTTATTAATAGGAAATACCCAACCCCAAGCCCAACCAATAATTAAACAACCAATCCCAAATAATCCTAGCCCTACACTTGTACGTGTTTGCACTGGCTGTTTACGTATCCAATCCCCAGTAAAATAACCAGCCAAAGCGCTAACAATGGCGGGAATTGTGCTGAAAAGTCCCTCTGGGTCTCCCAAGTTCTTGAAACCATCCCCAGCATACAGATGAGCTTTTGGTATAATCAGGCGGTCAACATATGCGCCAAAATTACCTTCTCTGGTTAATACACCCGCACCATAACCGGGTACGGGAACGTACATCATCGCTAACCAATAGCCGATGAGTAGCAAGAGTGCAAGTATCCATTGTCCTTTGCGCGGTAAGTTTAGGACTGCCAAGGAAGCGAACAGATAGCTGAGGCTGATACGCTGTAATACCCCCATGATGCGGATATTACTCAAATCAAAAGTCCATATACCCTTATTCCAGAAGCCATTGAGTAATAAACCCAAGACAAAGAGAATGGCGGCGCGGCGGAGAATACGCCAATACACAGCAGAGGAGGGTTTATTTTCCTGGGTGTATTTGGATAATGAAAAACTCATTGCCACACCGACAATGAATAAGAAGAAGGGAAATACTAAATCAGTCGGTGTGCAACCATGCCAATCAGCATGAGCTAAAGGGGGATAGACATCATCTGCAACTCCCGCCATGTTGACGAGAATCATCCCTGCAATAGTAATACCACGAAATACATCAAGCGAAGTTAGGCGCATGGATAGAATTTTGTACTAGATGAGTATGTGACATCTCCTACACTTCCCTTTCCTACGGAACGCTAGCGCGAACGGGTAAGTGTAGGCTTCTCAGCGACTCCCGGTTCACGCGCGGACATTAACTGAGCTTTAAGAACGCGATGCCCCTGCGCTCTATTCTTTATATTTATTGCTGCATTATGGTCACGGTCAAGACTGCACCCGCAATTAGGGCAATTATGCCATCGGATATGCAGTTTTTTAGGAACCTTGACACCACAACTAGAACAATCTTGACTTGTACCAGACGCTTTAACTGGGATGACCAACAGACCAGCGTTTACGGCTTTGTTTGTCAGTATCAACAAAAAACTTGACCATCCAGCATCAAGTACAGATTTAGCCAATCTGGTACGTGCTAGTCCCTTAACGTTCAAATCTTCAACTGCAATAACATCATATTTTTTCAACAGATTGTTAGCAGTTTTAAAATGAAAGTCTTTGCGTTTATCTGCAACTTTTTTGTGTTGCTTACCTAGCTGCTTAACGGTTTTTTGCCTACGTTTACTGCCTTTTTTTCGGCGTGAAACACGTTTCTGTATGACTCGTAAACGTTTCTGAGCTTTGCGATAATGCTGAGGTACAGAAACAGTTTCGCCATCAGCAGTTGTCAAAAACTCTTTTAGACCAACGTCAATACCTGTTATAGAGTCAGGATTAAAATCAGGCTTAATTGCAGGAACCGTCTGGTCTTCAAGACTTAGTGTTACATAATATCCATCTGATTTTTTAGTTATAGAAACGGTTTTGATTTTAAAACCATCTGGAATAGGTCGATGAACAATAACTTTTACATCCCCTATTTTTGACAATGTAATTTTATTGTTAACAAAATGATGTTGTTTAAATTGAGTATAAGTGAAAGTTTTATATTGTCCTTTACCTTTAAATCTAGGTCTACCAGACTTCTTACCGTTAATGTTACCTTTCAACCATCTATCAAAAGCTAGTTCAACTCTTTTGGGAACTTCCTGTAGCACTTGAGAATGAATCTCTTTGTACCAAGGTCTATCAACTTTTAGTTGAACCAAAGACGCTTTTTGATTGTAGTAATTAGGCTGTTTCCTTAGCTCTGGTAAATGACAAATTAATGGGCATATATCAATAGGACAACGATTAAACTCATACCAGTCAAACCTTTGAGCAAGCAAATAATTGTATTGATGACGCAGCATTTCCAAGGTATTATCAATTTTTTCTGCTTGCTGTTTGGTTGGTTTAATTTTGTATTGGTATGACGTTTTCATTTTTTATCTTATTTTTCGACCTACGGATATGATAGCATAAATGCAAAGACAATGTGTAGGCGTTATGAAAAAGAAAGCATTAAATTTGAGAATATCTGAACGTAGATTAAACAAGCTACGTTTATACTCGGCTCAAAATGATAAAACTATGACTCATGTAATTGAAGATTTTATAGACTCGCTCAAAGTCAAAAATGGCGATTCCTTATCGACCCACTGCTCTGTTAAGGAATAGCGGATTAATTTGGTTGTGGGTCAATTCGTCCGAAGCCCAAAAATTCATCTCATCACCTCCCTTCCCTACGGGACGCTACGCGAACGGGTAGGTGAGAGGCTTCTTTTTGTTTTAGCTAAAGTATCTAAACTATCTGACCTGTTGCAGGGAATTAATGAATTTTTACAAGCTGATATAGGACTCATATTTGATTTCTGAAATATACGTAGGGTGGGGAGTACATCGCCAAAACCATGATACGGTGGGCAGTGCATCGGCCTACAGATACTTAGATTTTTTCAACAATCAATTCGGATTCCTATATTAATAGGACTTACGCAACTGGCATATTTTTTCTGTAGGGTGTGTGAGGAGCGATAATATTTGAACGTAGTAATCAGACTTGTAGCGTCACGCACCAACCACCAATTGTGACACTTGCGTAAGTCCTGATTAATAGAAAATTAGAAAGAAATACCTGAGTCTTGCTCTTTCTCAATAAAATGATGGTGGGCAGTGCAGCGCCTTACTACCAAATCATCAGGGTTAAGACTGAAGACTCAAATCACCGAAACCGAGGAGAATACAAGCCCCTAAATCTATTTCTGGGATTTTTAATGTTGAATTTTGAATTAGGAGCAAAGCAACGTGACCCCAGCAGTGATAGCTACACCCGCAAAAGAATCACCCTTGTTATTTGAGGGGCTGACATGGAGAGAGTTCAAAGCAGTTGAGCAGTTGCTAGACCGTCCGGGATATAGGCTGTCTTTTCTGGATGGAGTTTTGGAGATATTGAGAATGCCTGGAGAAGCACACGAAACTGTTAAGAAGAGAATCGCCGCTTTGTTGGAACTTTATCTGCTCGTGGCAGGGTTTGACTTTACCCCAACTGGCTCAATGACCTTGGAAAGTGAGGCGCGTGCTGTCAAGCGAGAGGCGGATGAATCCTATAAACTAGCTCCTGGTCGAGTACGTCCTGATTTGGCGATTGAAGTAGTGTTTACCAGTGGTGGTATTAATAAATTAGAGGCATACAAGCGACTGTCGATTCCTGAAGTGTGGTTTTGGGAAGATGGGGTGCTAGAAGTTTATCACCTACGCTCAGAGAACAATGCTCTACGCTATGAAAAGATTACCAACAGTGAGGAAGTTAAAGGTATCGATTTAGATTTGTTGTTACGTTGCATCAATATGGTGAATCATGTTGAGGCTATCAAGACTTTTCAGCAGGCGCTACAGAAATAGGGGGACTGGGGACTCTCACAAGTGTAGGTTTTTAATCTAGCAGTGAGTAAGGACTCTAAAACTAACGAGAAAATCATTGTTTTATTCACCCCTACACCCCTACACCCTTACACCCAAAACCAAGGTTTTTGGAACACCAATAAAAAACCTACACCTGTCAGGACTGGGGACTGGGGACTGGGGACTGGGGACTGGGGACTGGGGGAGATGAGGGAGAGAGGGAGATGAGGGAGATGAGGGAGATGAGGGAGAAACCCACCCCTAGCCCCTCCCAGGAGGGGAAAGGGAGATTAACTTTGGACTAATGACTAATGACTAATGACTATTGACTATTGACTATTGACTATTGACTATAAAATATAAAGAAATTTATATTTTTCTAATTTTTTATGGCTGTCAAAGTTGGAGACACTGCGCCTGATTTTACCTTAACTGCACAAAATGGCTCATCGGTGAGCTTGAGTGATTTTCGGGGCAAGAAAGCTGTGGTGTTGTATTTTTATCCCAAAGATGATACACCAGGATGTACAGCAGAATCTTGTGCTTTCCGCGATCGCTATGAGGTTTTTCAAACGGCTGGGGCTGAGATTATTGGTGTCAGTGGTGACAATAGCGAATCTCACCAGCGATTCGCTACTAAATACAATCTACCGTTTACACTGTTGAGTGACAAGGGCGACCAAGTACGCAAACTCTACGGTGCAACAGCCGCGTTTGGTTTGTTTCCCGGTCGCGTTACCTACGTCATCGACCAACAAGGAGTTGTACAGTACATTTTTGATTCGATGTTCAATTTCCAAGGACATGTAGAAGAAGCTTTGAAGGTATGTGTTTCTAATACTGCTACGTCATAGTTCCAGTATTTCTAGTTATATCAAGTCCGGCTAATTACTTACGATATGCTGGATTTAGTGAGTAATGGGTGATAGGTAAGTGTCTGTTACTATTACCAATTACCCATTACCAATTACCCATTACCAAACCTCACGATATGATAGGTGTTTAAGCTGCTATATAAGCTCAAAAACCGCGAATTGATTTGCTTGGGCGCAGTAGAAGCGGGTTTTGCGCCGAATGTTGGGCGGGGTTCACCTACACACCGGGGAGACTGTGGAGTTGTAGGAAATGATGCGGCGGTATTCGGTTAGTAAGTAATATAAATATTCAAGTTAATTTTTATACATAACTAGCATTTAATTGTCGTTTAACAGTCTTAACTGTCTCAATAAATTTGCTTAACTGTCTTAACTGTCCTTGTGTGTTCATCAAAATTCTTAGAAAATACATAAATGTAATTGCAACATTGTTGCTACTTGTATACTGCTTAATAAAAATAGAAATTATGGTAACAAACAAATTACTCAAAGTCTTAATTCGCTAATTTGCGAATTAAGAATCTTTTACCTGTCTGCCTATTGGTAATTTTGAAGACAAACCATCGGACAAGGACTAAACCAAAGCAATTAAAGGAAATTGGGTTTAAATCATAAATTTCGTGTTTTTTTGTACCTTTATGATATGATTGCCTAAGTAAAAATATCATATTTGCTTGTAACATCTGTTTCTAAAAAATAAATATATGACAGTTTCTTTAAGTAATTTACCGGACTCTTTAGCAAAAATCTCCACTTTAGTAGAACTGCTAACCTACAGAGCGCAAATTCAGTCAGAGCAAAGGGCTTACACTTTTTTGCGAGATGGTGAAACTGAAGAAGCCAACTTGACTTACTCTCAACTAGACCAAAAGGCAAGAGCGATCGCCGCCCACCTACAATCTGTCATAGCGACTGGCGATGGCGTTCCGCCCACCGTAGGTGATCGCGTGCTGCTATTATATCCACCGGGTCTAGAGTTTATTGCAGCCTTTTTCGGCTGTCTGTATGCTGGTGTTGTGGCGGTTCCAGTGTATCCACCCAAACGCAACCAAAGTATATCAAGATTACGGGCGATCGCATCAGATGCACAAACCACAATTGCCCTGACAGTCAGCGATACTCTCACCCAGATCCAAAACCAATTTGCCCAAGATCCAGAGTTTGCCAATATGCCCTTATTGGCTAGCGATAGCATCGCCCTTGATCAAGCGGCAAACTGGCAACCAGTACCAATACACAGAGATACCCTAGCTTTTCTCCAGTACACTTCCGGCTCTACAGGCAAGCCCAAGGGTGTAATGGTAAGTCATGGCAACCTGCTACACAACTCCCAATATACACAACAGATATGGGAGTACAACGCCCAAAGCGTCATGGTGACTTGGTTGCCTGTATTCCATGACATGGGACTCATTTATGGAGTTCTCCAACCTCTGTATCAAGGGTTTCCCTGCTACATGATGGCTCCTGTGACCTTTATTCAAAAACCGATCCGATGGCTAGAGGCAATTTCCCGTTACAAAGCCACCCATAGCGGCGCTCCTAACTTCGCCTACGAACTCTGCCTCCTCAAAACCACACCCGAACAACGCGCCAACCTCGATTTAAGTAGCTGGCACATGACCTTAAACGGTGCTGAACCAGTCAGAGCCGACACCATCGAAAGGTTTAACGCCGCCTTCAAACCATACGGTTTTGCACCATCCACCGTTTGCCCAGGCTACGGTTTAGCAGAAGCAACCTTAGTAGTAGCTGGGGTGCAGAACCAAAAGTTACCGAACTTCTATACAGTTCAAGCCGAAGCACTGGCACAAAATCAAGTAATAGAGGGTAAAAGCCAGGAGAAAGTCCAGACTTTGGTAGGACACGGACAGCCAGCAATTGATAGTAAAGTCGTCATCGTTCATCCCGAATTATTAACCCAATGTGCCGCCCAAGAAGTTGGCGAAATTTGGGTGGCTAGCCCTAGCGTTGCCCAAGGATATTGGCAGCGCCCTGAAGAAACTGACGAAATCTTTGGTGCTTATTTAACAGACACCAAAGAAGGGCCGTTTTTGCGGACAGGGGATTTAGGATTTATCAAAGACGGCGAATTATTCATTACAGGGCGACTCAAAGATGTCATCATTATCCGGGGTCAAAACCATTATCCTCAAGACATTGAATGGACAGTCGCCGAGAGTCACCCAGCACTGCGACCTAGTTGTGAGGCAGCTTTTACAGTAGAAGTGAATGGTGAAGAGCAGTTGGTAGTTGTTGGGGAAGTAGAGCGCACTTGGCGGCAAAAGTTAGATATAGAGATAGTGGCAAAAGCTATCCGTAAAGCTGTTGCGGAAGAACATGAGTTGCACATTTATGCAATAGTCCTAGTCGATCCCGGCAGCATTCCCAAAACTTCCAGTGGTAAGATTCAGCGCAGTGCTTGTCGAATTGCTTTTCTGGAAAAAAGCTTGAAGGTGATAGCCTCTTGGGAACATTCCACCACAATATTAGATGAGGTGGAAGTTAATGTGCCATCAAGTTCTCCTATCCATACAGTGGAAACGATTGAGAACTGGATAGAGAATTGGTTAAGCAAAAAATTAAATATTGATACTCAATCGGTGAAATTGGATCAATCCTTTGCTGAGTATGGCATGGATTCGGTGATGGTAGTGGATTTATCCCAGGAGTTGGAACAGTGGCTAGGAGAGGCTATCCAGCTCGACGCTACGGTTGCATGGAACTTTACCACACCGGCAGCTTTAGCTAATCACGTAGTTGAAGAACTCAATAAATCAAAACAAACTTCTCCAGTAGACTTACAGCAACCAGGGTTGAGTAGTGAAAAAAACATGACTACGGTTGCAGAAAATCCTACAAATATAGACGAACTCTCGATAGAAGAACTAGCGCAATTACTCAGTGAAGAAATAGCAGTGAATCAAAAGAGAAAATCTCAATAGTCAAGCTGGCACCCTCGGAAGAATGCTAAGTAATTACTACACAAAAAAAGTGATATGACTGGTAATTCACAAGATATTGATTATCGACTTTTATTGAAAAACGCATATTTACAAATCAAAGATATGCGTAGTGAACTTGATGCTATTAAACAAGCAAGTTCAGAGCCAATTGCTATCGTCGGTATAGGATGCCGCTTCCCAGGGGGAGCAAATAATCCACAAGCATTTTGGCATTTGTTGCGTGAGGGTAAACCAGCAATTCAACAAGTGCCGTCAAATCGTTGGGCTATTGATGATTACTATGACCCAGACCCGGATGTACCTGGAAAAATGTACACGCGGTATGGGGGATTTTTAAACGAGATAGACAGGTTTGATCCGCAATTCTTTGGGATTTCTCCCAGAGAAGCTAAAAGTATGAATCCCCAACAAAGGTTGCTTTTAGAAGTTACTTGGGAAGCATTGGAAAACGCTTTAATTCCTATAGAAGATTTGAAAGAAAGTCAGACAGGAGTATTTATTGGCGTTGGTATAGATGACTATTCACAATCAAATAGAGATATTGATGGCTACAGTTTATTAGGGAATATTCACAGTATTGCTGTCGGTCGGTTGTCTTATGTATTGGGTTTACGCGGCCCGACTATGCAGTTAGATACTAGTTGTTCTTCTTCACTGTTGTCGGTGCATCTGGCTTGTGCTAGTTTGCGTTCCAGAGAGTGTAATTTGGCGATCGCAGGTGGTGTAAACTTGATGATCTCGCCCACAACTACAATTGGTTTGTGCAAACTGAAAGCTTTAAGTGCTGACGGGCGCTGTAAAAGCTTTGATGCAGGCGCTGATGGCTATGTCCGGGGTGAAGGATGTGGCATCATAGTGTTGAAACGTCTGAGTGATGCCATCAAAGATGGCGATCGCATCTTAGCTTTAGTTAAAGGTTCGGCAGTTAACCACGATGGTCAAAGTAATGGCCTCACCGCCCCCAACGGTTCTACTCAAGAAGCGGTAATTCGTCAAGCATTGGCTAATGCTCAAGTAGAGCCGAACCAGATCCAATATGTAGAAGCGCATGGAACAGGCACACCTCTAGGTGATCCCATTGAAGTTTTAGCCTTGGGAAAGGTGTTAAGTCAAGGACGTTCAGCAAGCGATCGCCTGACTATTGGTTCGGTAAAAACTAATATTGGTCATTTAGAAGCAGCCTCTGGGATCGCCAGTCTCATCAAAGTTGTGCTGGCTCTGCAACACAAGTTAATCCCACCTAGTTTACATCTGCAACAACCAAATCCTTACATTCCTTGGCAACAACTGCCAATTGATGTTGCTACTGTAGCCACTCCTTGGATGGCAAAACAAGACCCGCGACTGGCTGGGGTGAGTTCCTTTGGTATGAGTGGTACTAATGTCCACGTAATTTTAGAGGAAGCACCAGCAAGCCCAGATGCCCAATTACCAAGCGATGAGCGTCCTTGCCACCTACTTACCCTCAGTGCCAAAACAGAGTCGGCAGTGCCAGAACTGGTCAGCCTTTATCAAGCTTACCTCAACTCTCATCCTGATATATCCTTAGCAGATATTTGTAAGAGTGCGAATACAGGGCGATCGCATTTTCCGCACCGTGTCGCTGTTGTCGTTGACTCCAAGCAGCAGTTGGTCGAAGAACTAGCTGCTTTTGCCGATGGTAAAGATACCACCAGATTGATCTATGATCAAGCAGGTAAAAAGCCGCCGAAGATAGCCTTTTTATGCACTGGACAAGGTTCCCAATATGTGCAGATGGGCTACCAACTCTACCAGACGCAACCCATCTTCCGGCAAACTCTAGAGCAATGCGATCAAATTCTCCGCCCTTATCTGGAGCATTCCTTAATAGAAGTGCTGTATCCTACCCAGACAGGAGACAATGCTTCATCCTTGCTGGATCAAACTGCTTATACTCAACCAGCGCTGTATGCCTTTGAATATGCCTTATATCAACTGTGGAAATCCTGGGGAATTGAGCCAGATGTAGTTATGGGGCATAGTGTGGGTGAATATGTAGCCGCAACTATCGCCGGGGTGTTTAGCCTAGAAGATGGACTCAAATTGATTGCCCATCGGGGACAGTTGATGCAGCAGTTGCCCAATGATGGCGAGATGGTTTCACTGATGGCATCGGTGGAACAGGTGAGAAATATTATAGCAGCTTATGAGCAGACAGTAGCGATCGCCGCCATCAATGGACCTGAAAGTGTGGTGCTTTCTGGAGTTAGTGAAGATATTGGTGCTATTTGTCACAAACTAGAAGCCCAGGGAATCAAAACCAAACGTTTACCAATTTCCCATGCCTGCCATTCTCCTTTGATGACACCAATGTTGGCGAAATTTGCCAACCTAGCCAATCAAATTACCTACCAGAAACCCCGCATCCCTATAGTATCAAATATTACTGGACAACTAGCTGATGAGCAAATTACCACAGCCGACTACTGGGTGAGTCATGTATGCGAAGTAGTGCGATTTGCCGACAGTATGCAGACATTGGATCAGCAAGGGTATAAAGTCTTTTTAGAAATCGGCCCCAAGCCGATTTTATTGGCTATGGGTCGTCAATGTCTGCCAGATAACGAAGGTTTATGGCTACCTTCCTTACGTTCTGGAATATCACCTTGGCAACAATTGCTCTCCAGTTTGGCACAGTTATATGTAGCTGGAGCCAAAGTTGATTGGTTGGGGTTTGAGCGAGACTATCCCCACTCCAAAGTCCCATTACCGACTTATCCGTTTCAAAAACAGCAATATTGGATTCCACAAACTATGAATGAAAAAGACTTGGCTGTAAATGGCAACAAACCGCAATCAAAAGTAGATGCTACTCCCACACCCAGCAGACGAGCCGAAATCTTAGCCACATTGCAAGCCTTAGTCGGAAATTTGCTGCAAATTCCGCCAGCAGATGTTAACATTCAGGCTCCCTTTCTGGAAATGGGTGCAGATTCGATTGTTCTAGTCGAAGCTGTGCGTCGGATTGAAAACACCTATGGCATTAAAATTGCAATTCGTCAATTATTTGAAGAATTAGCTACTCTGGATGCCTTAGCAATTTATCTAGAGCAGCATCTTCCTGCTGTATCTCCTGCATTACCTGCTCCTCAAGCACCGCAACCAATATCTCCTGCATTACCTGCTCCTCAAGCACCGCAACCAATTCAACTGGCAACTCAAACCTTTGCCCATACCCAAATTGCGACACAACAGGAAGAACAAGTAGAAGCAACAGTCCCCGCAACAGGACTGGAAAGAATCATGAGTCAGCAACTCCAATTGATGTCTAAACAATTGGAAGTATTGCAAAACAAAAGGATTGTCCAGCAGCCAGAAGTTGCGGTAGACAATAGAAACGTTACTGTACCTATCTCCTCACAGCTTGTTCTCCCTGCTCCCCAGGCAACTAACCAAAAGAGTCAGACAGCCCCCCCAGTCAAGCAAACAGCACCAGCACAAGGGACTTCACCTTGGGGGCCGAAAAAGCCGCCTACAGGTGGGCTAACTCCCCAGCAACAGCAGCATTTAGATGCTTTAATTGAGCGTTATAGCCAACGTACTAAAACCTCGAAAAAACTAGTTCAAAGCGATCGCCCCGTCTTAGCCGATAGCAGAGCCTCGGTAGGATTTCGTTTGTCGATTAAAGAAATGCTTTACCCCATCGTTGCCCAGCGTTCTCAAGGTTCGAGAATTTGGGATGTAGATGGCAACGAATACATTGACATGACAATGGGGCAAGGAGTGACTTTCTTCGGGCATCAACCTCCATTCATTATGGAAGCCCTGAAAACCCAACTCGCACAAGGCATCCACTTAAACCCTCGCTCCCCTCTGGTTGGTGAAGTCGCGCAATTAATCACCGAACTTACAGGTGTAGAGCGAGTATGCTTCTGTAATTCTGGGACAGAAGCGGTAATGGCAGCAATCAGGGTGGCACGAGCTGCTACTGGTCGTAGCAAGATTGCTTTATTTGATGGCTCTTACCACGGACACGCTGACGGAACTTTAGTAAGACAGCAAATTATTGACAACGAGCGGCGGTCTTTTCCCCTGAGTATAGGTGTGCCTGCGGGTGTTGTGGAAGATGTCGTCGTACTGGAATATGGCAGTTCCCAATCTTTAGAATTTCTGCAAGTCCACGCCCATGAATTGGCGGCGATACTTGTTGAACCCGTGCAAAGCAGCCGACCTATGTTGCAACCCAGAGATTTCCTTCACAGTCTCCGGCAAATCGCCACACAAGCGGGAACGGCTTTAATCTTTGATGAAATGATTACTGGCTTTCGCTCGCATCCAGGCGGGGCGCAGGCTTTGTTTGGCGTTCGGGCTGATATTGTCACCTATGGCAAGGTTGTAGCCGGTGGTCTCCCCATTGGCGTGGTTGCAGGTAAGTCTGCGTACCTCGATAGCATTGATGGAGGGATGTGGAACTATGGAGATAGTTCTTATCCCCAAGCTGAAAGAACTTTCTTTGGTGGCACTTTTTGTCAGCATCCTCTGGCGATGGTGGCAGCACGAGCTACACTCAAGCATCTCAAAGAGCAGGGGCCGAGCCTTCAGCAACAATTAAACGATCGCACTGCTGAATTGGCTGCTACCTTAAACGCCTATTTCCAAGAAAATGAAGTTCCCATTCAAATCGAACATTTTAGCTCTTTCTTCCGCTTTGCCCTGACAGGAAATTTGGATTTGCTTTTCTATCACATGGTAGAAAAGGGGATTTATGTTTGGGAATGGCGCAAGCATTTTCTTTCCACAGCTCACACTCAAGCTGATATTGAGCAATTTATCCAAGCAGTTAAGGATAGTGTTGAAGAACTACGCCAAGGAGGCTTTGTACCTGCAAAAAAGTTGTGGGTGCCTTCTCCATCTAATGGCAGAGGGCAAGAGACAACAAAAGTGCAAGTAGCAGCAAAAACACCAGCAAAAGAATTTTGGCAAAGACATCAGTCTGCGCCATCCAACTTAGACCTGCAAGTTAGTTCCCATCAGCAAAAAACCGTGCAATTCAGCTTGTACTATTTTGGTAGCTACGACGCAGAATTTAGCCAAGACAAGTATAACCTGTTATTTAAAGGCGCAGAGTTTGGCGATCGCCACGGCTTCACCGCCATCTGGATTCCCGAACGCCACTTTCACGCCTTCGGCGGTTTTTCACCCAATCCCTCAGTCATTGCTGCGGCCCTAGCGCGGGAAACTCAGCAGATTCAGTTACGCTCTGGAAGCGTGGTGCTACCCTTGCATCACCCTATTCGTATTGCCGAAGAATGGGCAGTCGTTGACAACCTCTCCCAAGGCAGAGTGGGTATTTCTTTTGCCTCCGGTTGGCATTCCCATGATTTTGTCCTCGCTCCCCAAAATTTTGGTCAACATCGGGAAATGATGTTTCAAGAAATTGCCACTGTCCAGCAACTTTGGCAAGGGGAATCTATCGAAGCAGTCGATGGGTTGGGGAAAAAAATTAGGGTGAAAACTTTCCCCATGCCTATGCAATCTCAGTTACCCGTTTGGGTGACAGTTGTCAACAATCCAGATACTTACATTCGCGCCGGCGAAATTGGTGCAGGCATTTTAACTAATCTCATGGGGCAAAGCGTCGAAGATTTAGCCCAAAATATCGCCTTGTACCGTGAATCATTGGCAAAAAATGGTTATGCGCCAGCATCGGGAACTGTCACCCTATTACTACATACTTTCGTTGGCAGTGACTTAGAGCAAACCCGCCAGCAAGCCAAACAGCCTTTCTTCAATTATCTGAAATCTTCCTTGGGGCTGTTGCAGAATATGATGAAAAGCCAAGGTCTGCAAATCGATTTTGAGCAACTTTCCCCAGAAGACCAGGACTTTCTCTTATCCTCTGCTTATGAACGTTATGTGCAAACTAGTGCTTTGATCGGCACTCCCGCTTCTTGTGCCAAGGTGGTGGATAATTTGCGGGCTGTGGGGGTTGATGAAATCGCCTGCTTTATCGACTTCGGTGTAGATGAGGGGGCGGTTTTAGAGAATTTACCCCACCTGAATGCTCTCAAAGAGTTATATTCACAATCCAAGTCCATTGACACCATTCCCTTAACTGAAGCCCAAAAGCAACTATGGATGTTAGCTCAGTTAGGCGATGATGGCTCAGTTGCTTATAACGAATCTGTAACGCTGCAATTACAAGGGGCTGTGAACGCTACCGCCATGACTAAGGCGCTACAGCAAGTTGTTGACCGTCACGAGGCACTGCGGACAAAAATCAGTCCCCAGGGGGATGTGCAGGAAATATTACCTACTTTAAAAGTAGATTGCCCTGTCATAGATTTCACTGGTGTAGAGGACGCTAAGACTCAAGTCACCCAATGGCTCAAGCAAGAAAGCCAAAAACCCTTCGACTTGGGTGCTGGTGGTTTGATTCGTCTGCATCTGCTCAAATTAGAGCCAGAACAGCATTTATTGGTTTTGAGCGCCCATCACATCGTAGTTGATGGCTGGTCATTAGGTGTGATTTTGCGAGAATTGGGGGCTGTGTATTCGGCTGAGACTCAAGGAAGCATTTCCCAACTCCAGCCCGCCAGACAATTGCGGGAATTTGTCGAGTGGCAAAATCAGCAACACCAGAGCGAGGAAAGCAAAACTCACCAAGCCTACTGGGAGCAGAAATTGGCTGCACCGCCTATTCTAGATTTGCCAAGCGATCGCCATCGCCCAGCCATCAAAACTTATCACGCCAGTCGGCACAGCATCAAGCTGGATGCTCAAATCACCAAAAACCTGAAACTGTTCAGTCGCCAACAGGGCTGCACCCTGCTGATGAGCTTGCTATCGGTTTACACGACGTTAATTCATCGACTGACAGGACAGGACGATATTATTGTCGGGGTTCCCGCATCTGGGCGATCGCTTTTAGGCAGTGAGGCGATGGTTGGTTACTGCGCCCATTTCCTACCGATACGCAGTCAATTGTCGGGTGATCCTACATTTGCCGAATATCTGCAACAGATGCGGAGTAATTTATTTGAGGCTTACGAGCATCAAGATTACCCCTTTGCCCAATTGCTCAATCAACTCGATCTCCCAAGAGACAATAGTCGCTCTCCTTTGGTTGACGTGAGCTTTAATTTAGAGCCACCGATTTCTTTGCCGCAGATGTCGCAACTGGAGATTAGTTTGTTCCGGCAAACTGTGAGCTTTAAGGATCGGGATCTGCATTTAAATGTGATAGAAATAGCAGGTGAGCTAGTAGTTGAATGTGACTACAATACAACCCTATTCGATGCCGACACCATTGGGCGTTGGTTGAGTCATTTCCAGACTTTGCTGCAAGCAGTCGTGAGCGAGCCAAAACAATATCTGCGCTCATTACCCCTACTAAATACAGCCCAAAGGCATCAGTTATTAGTTGAGTGGAATGATACTCAGACAGATTATCCGCAAGATAAGTGTATCCATCAGTTGTTTGAGCAACAAGTCCAGCGCCATCCCGATGCAGTAGCATTGGTGTTTGCCAATCAACAAATCACCTACCATGAATTAAACTGCCGCGCTAACTCTTTGGCAAACTACCTCAAATCTTTAGGTGTGGGGGCCGATGTGTTGGTGGGGTTATGTGTGGAACGCTCCATAGAAATGATTGTCGGACTGTTAGGGATTCTCAAGGCGGGTGGGGCATATCTGCCACTTGACCCTGAATATCCCCAAGAACGTTTGAGCTTTATGTTAGAAGATGCTCAAGTTTCCGTCTTGCTCACCCAACAGTCACTCTTGGGGAGACTCCCTCAACATCATGCCCAGGTTGTTTGTTTAGATGCTGATGCTCACTTGATTGCACAATGTAGTCAGGATAATTTGATTACTGATGTGCAACCAACTAACTTGGCTTATGTGATGTACACATCAGGGTCTACAGGTCAACCGAAAGGGGTGGAAGTTGTTCACCGGGGAATTAATCGGCTGTTGTTTGGTGTAAATTACGCTCATTTCGATGCTACACAAGTATTTTTGCAACTAGCGCCGATTTCTTTTGATGCTTCTACATTAGAAATTTGGGGCGCTTTGCTGCATGGTGCGAAATGCGTTCTCTTCCCTGGAACTATCCCCACATCGCAAACTCTGGGCAATGAAATCAAAAAACATGGCGTTACCATTTTATGGCTGACGGCGGCTTTGTTTAACTCGATCATTGATGATGACGAAAAAGCTCTGTCAGGTATTAAACAGCTACTCGTTGGTGGGGAAGCCCTTTCAGTTGCTCATATCCAGAGAGCTTTACAAGCTTTACCGGAAACACAAATCATTAATGGATATGGGCCGACAGAAAGCACAACTTTTACCTGTTGTCACCCCATCCCTAGAGAGATTGATGCAAATACAGAGTCTATCCCCATTGGTCGCCCCATTGGTAATACACAAGTTTACATTTTAGACAAGCACTTACAACCAGTTCCTGTCGGTGTACCCGGAGAACTGCACATTGGTGGTGCAGGTTTGGCAAGAGGATATCTCAACCGTGGGGAATTGACAAAGGAAAAATTCATTTCCCATCCCTGGAGTGATGCACCCCATTCCCGGCTTTACAAAACTGGAGATTTAGTCCGTTATTTACAAGATGGTAATATTCAGTACTTGGGACGGATTGACAACCAAGTTAAGATTCGGGGCTTCCGCATCGAGTTGGGGGAAATTGAAGCCGTACTCAGTCAACATGAAGATGTGCAGGTATGTTGTGTAATTACCCATGAAAACAATCCAGGTGATAAAATCTTGGTCGCTTATGTAGTACCACAGCAGACAGCGAACATTAACGAACTGCGGCAATTCCTCAAAGCCAAGTTACCAGAGTATATGATTCCCAATGCTTTTGTCATCTTGGAGTCATTACCACTGACGGCTAACGGCAAAGTAGACCGCCGCGCCCTACCATTACCTGACTTAGAACTGAGCCGTTCCGTCAGTTATGTTGCACCAAGTAATTCTACAGAAGCGGCGATCGCCGATATTTTCGCCCAAGTCCTACAAGTGGAAAAGGTTGGCATCAATGACAACTTCTTTGAAATGGGCGGTAATTCTCTCAAAGCCACTCAGGTCATCTCTCGGTTGCGAGAAACATTCTCTCTAGAGTTTCCTCAGCGCCGACTGTTGAAACAACCTACAGTAGCCCAGTTGGCTGTGAGTGTGGAAGAAATCCGCTCCACCATGCAAAAGCTACAAGAGTCTGTTAGTGAGTCATTAGATAACCGGGAGGAAATTGACCTATGAAACCTATTGAAACTTTTTTGTCTGAGTTAATCAGCCTCGACATCAAGCTGACCCTAGAAGGCAACCGCCTACGCTGTAATGCCCCCCAAGGTATACTCACAGCAGAGATTCGTGAGCAACTGCAAACTCGCAAAGCCGAAATTATTAATTTTCTGCAAAAGATTAATCTGCAAGCCGACTCTGTAGCCCAACCGCTTGTTCCCGTTCCCCGAAATACAAACCTCCCGCTATCATTTGCTCAAGCAAGACTCTGGTTTCTTTACCAATTAGAAGGTGCAACTGCCACATATAACATAGCTGGGGCATTTGCCCTGAGCGGTTCTCTCAACGTAGATGCCCTCAAACAAGCGATGGGAGAAATCTTACAGCGCCATGAAGCCCTGCGGACTCGTTTTTGTGAGGTGGATGGTGTTCCCGCACAAGTAATTGATCCGCATCCCATCTGGGATTTACCAATAGTTGACTTGCAACAGGAGAGTGAACCAGAACAAGCAGCCCAAAGGCTAGCAGTCCAAGACGCACAAACACCATTTGACCTGTCGCAAAGCCCCTTACTGCGGCTGACTGTCTTGAAATTGCATCCGCAAAAGCACGTGCTGCTAGTGAATATCCACCACATTGCGGCTGATGGCTGGTCAATTGGCATCTTCATCCGGGAGTTGTCCATCCTGTATACAGCTTTCTGTATGGGTAAACCAGCGCCCCTACCAGAACTACCCATTCAGTATGCCGACTTCGCCGTATGGCAGAGGCAGTGGTTAAGCGGTGATAATTTAGCAGCGCAACTAGGTTACTGGAAGCGACAACTAGCAGGAGCGCCACCTTTATTAGAGTTACCTACAGACCGCAAGCGCCCAGCTATACAGAGCTTTCAGGGAGGAACAGAACGCTTTCAACTCGATAGCCAACTGACTACTAGGCTAAAACAACTCAGCCAAGAGTCTGGCAGCACTCTGTATATGACCCTACTGGCGGGTTTTGTCATCTTATTATCTCGCTACAGTGGGCAAACTGATCTTGTGGTTGGCTCCCCCATCGCCAATCGTAACCGTAAAGAAATCGAAGGGTTAATTGGCTTTTTTGTCAATACCCTAGCATTGAGATTCGATTTATCACCAGAACTCAGCTTTGAAGCTCTACTGTTACAGGTGCAACAGGTGACTGAAGATGCCTATGAGCATCAAGATTTACCCTTTGAGATGTTGGTTGAACAGTTGCAGTTGGAACGAAACTTGGATCGCAACCCCCTAGTGCAAGTGATGTTTGCGCTTCAGAATGCGGCAACTTACCCCTGGGATCTGGCTGGTGTAAACGTCGAACAGATGCCTTGGGATTTGGATGCAGTGCGATTTGACCTAGAAGTTCACCTCTGGGAAGTTGCCGGAGGTCTGGAAGGTTATTGTTATTACAGCACTGATTTATTTGATGGGGCAACGATCGCCCGCATGATGCAGCATTATATAAATTTGTTAACAACCATTGTTACCAACCCAGCGCAACCGATCAACCAACTGCCCCTACTGACAGCCCAAGAAAAACAGCAATTGTTAGTAGAGTGGAATAATACCTATAGTAATTATCCCAGTGACCAATGTATTCATGATTTGTTTGCCACCCAAGTAGAAAAAACTCCAGATGCAGTTGCGGTAGTCTTTGGCAACCAACAACTCACATATCACCAGTTAAATACTAGGGCAAATCAACTAGCACATTATCTGCAAAAACTGGGTGTAAAACCAGGGGTTCTGGTGGGTATATGTGTAGAACGTTCTGTATCTTTGATTGTGGGAATGTTGGCAATTCTCAAGGCTGGCGGGGCTTATGTGCCTTTGGATACCGATTACCCTCAAGAACGGTTAGGTTTTATCATCGATGATACCCAGATAACGGTATTGTTAACCACAGATAAATTAGCCCTGAAGATTCCCGCACATCAAGCCAAAGTAGTTTGTTTTGATACCGATGAAGAAGCGATAACTTCTCTGCGAGACGCTACGCGAACGTTAAGCTCCGCTAACGCCCGTTCCAGTCAGGAAAACCCCAAAGCCGCAGCGACATCAGAAGATTTAGCTTATGTCATCTATACTTCCGGCTCAACAGGCAAACCCAAAGGCGTAGCAGTAACCCACAAAGCAGTCAACCGCTTAGTCATCAACACCAACTATATCAACATCGAACCCACAGATGCGATCGCCCAAGCGGCAAATTGCGCCTTTGATGCAGCCACCTTTGAAATTTGGGGCGCATTACTCAACGGTGCGCGGTTGGTAGGGGTGAGTAAAGATGTAGCACTGTCACCGAGAAACTTTGCCGCGTTGATGCGATCGCAAGGTATCAGCGCATTATTCTTAACAACTGCCTTATTTAATCAAATTGCCCAAGAAGTCCCCTCAGCCTTCAGTTCACTCAAACATCTTCTGTTTGGTGGTGAAGCAGTAGACCCCAAATGGGTGAGAGAAGTAATCAAACATGGTGCGCCGCAACGACTACTCCATGTTTACGGCCCAACAGAGAATACCACATTTACATCCTGGTACTTGGTGGAGGAAGTCAGCGAAGCAGCCACAACTATCCCCATTGGGCGACCAATTTCTAACACGCAAATCTATGTGTTAGATGAGCAACTACAACCTGTAGGTGTAGGTGTACCCGGAGAACTTTACATCGGGGGAGATGGTTTAGCAAAAGAATACCTCAACCGCCACGAGTTAACCCAAGAAAAATTTGTTCCTCATCCTTTTAACAATTCCAAGTTATATAAAACTGGTGATAAAGTCCGTTATTTGAGTGATGGCAATATTCAATTTCTCGGTCGCATCGATAATCAAGTCAAGATTCGCGGTTTTCGCATCGAACTAGAAGAAATTGAAGCAGTTTTAAGCCAACACCCCTTGGTGCAAGAGTCTGTAGTAGTAGTCAGGGAAGATTCCCCTGGAGATAAACGTCTGGTAGGTTACTTAGTACCAGCCCTGCACAGTCAAACATCACAAGAACAGGTTGCTCAATGGCAGAGTGAGTATGTCAATGACTGGCTAACGATCTATGAACAAATCTACAGCCAAGATGCAGCAGCCACAGATGACTTGACATTGAATCTTGCTGGTTGGAACAGTTCCTACACCAAACAACCCATTCCAGATTGGGAAATGCAGGAGTGGGTAGAGAATACAACGAACCGCATTCAAGCTAATTTGCCACAGAGTGTATTAGAAATTGGTTGTGGTACAGGGTTACTGCTATCGCGCATTGCCAAGAACTGCCCTCAGTATTGGGGAACTGATTATTCCCTCGCCGCTATCAAGTACGTGCAGCAGGTATGTAGTACGGTTGAAGGTTTAGCTCATGTGCAGTTGCGTCATCAAACGGCGGATAACTTTGCAGGTATTCCTCGCGACTTCGACACCGTAGTTTTGAACTCA
Source organism: Anabaena azotica FACHB-119 (assembly GCF_014697625.1). Classification (GTDB taxonomy): domain Bacteria; phylum Cyanobacteriota; class Cyanobacteriia; order Cyanobacteriales; family Nostocaceae; genus Trichormus; species Trichormus azoticus_A. The sequence continues at coordinate 37,109 of NZ_JACJSG010000021.1, forward strand.
ATTGTGCAGTATTTCCCCAGCGTGGAATATTTGCTACAAGTGATAGAAGGTGCGATCGCCGCTATTGGCAATCAAGGAAGCTTATTTATCGGTGATGTGCGCTCCTTACCTCTGCTCGAACCATACCATGCAGCAGTGCAGTTGTTCCAAGCCTCTGAAGAAAGAACAGTTGAGCAATGGCAGCAGCAAGTAGATTATAGTGTGGCAATTGAAGAAGAGTTGGTGATTGACCCCAGGTTTTTCATTGCCTTGCAAAGCCGCTTTCCGCAAATCACTTGGGTAGAAATTCAGCCTAAACGCGGCAGTGCGGAAAATGAATTAACCCAATTCCGCTATGATGTGACTCTGCACATCGGTACTCAGGTCAAGGAAACCACAGTTCCTTGGTTAAATTGGCAACTCGACAAGCTTTCCTTGACACAAATTCAACATCAACTGCAACAGCAACCGCCACTGTTAGGTATTAGGCGCGTACCTAATCAACGGGTACAACAACCACTCTTGATTTATCATTGGTTAGAAAATCCCCCAGACGTGGAGACAGTCGGACAACTGCGGCAATTATTAGCACAACAGCCCAAAGTTGGGGTTTCGCCAGAGGAGTTTTACCAGTTGGGTCAACAACTGGGATACGATGTTTACCCTAGTTGGTGGGAGAGTAGCCAGGATGGTTGCTATGACGTAGTTTTCTGCCGCCATGATGCTAACACAACGGATGCCATTGCTTTCTGGGATAGTGCTGCGATCGCCACTAAATCTTGGGCTGACTACACCAATAACCCCTTACAAGGTAAATTAGTCCAGAAACTTGTACCGTTAGTACGTTCCTATGTGCAGCAAAAGCTACCTGATTATATGGTTCCAAGTGCTTTTGTTCTCCTCAATGCCCTGCCTTTGACACCCAATGGCAAAGTAGACCGCCGCGCCTTACCTACACCTGACACAGCGACGCGAAATCTTTCGACTGGGTTTGTCCTGCCGCGTACACCCATTGAAGCGCAACTAGCGCAAATTTGGAGTGAAGTCTTGGGTATTGAAAGCATCGGTGTGAATGACAACTTCTTTGAACTTGGTGGTCATTCCCTGTTAGCGACTCAAGTGATATCGCGCTTGCGAAATATTTTCTCTGTGGAATTGTCCTTACAAAACTTCTTTGAATATCCAGCGATCGCTAACTTAGCACAACTGATTGAAGTCATTGGTTCAGTACAAGATGGTCAACCATCCATCACAGATACACAAGCAGATTACGAAGAAGGAGAACTATGAAAAACTAACTACACAAATAAATTTATAGCGGATTGCAAGCGGATAAAATACAGATTCATCTGCGTTCATCTGCGTACCCTGCGGGAAGGCTGCGCCAACATCTGCGTTCAATTATTTTTCCTGTACCTCACTGACTTGAAAACCGATATATGTATCTCATTGAGGATTTCTCAAAGAACCTAAATGAGATACATAAACCCCAAATATCTAGGAGACTGATAAAATTTTTATCCAAGAGCAAAACGCACAATTTCTACATAATTAAACAACTTTAGGAAGTAATTAACAAATGAATTTAGTAGAATTTTTATCTTACTTAAATAGTTTAGATATCAAACTTTGGCTAGAAGAGGATAAGCTAAGATATCAGTCTCCCAAGGGAGCAATGACAACAGAAATCAAGCAAGAGATAGCAGCAAGAAAAACAGAAATCATCACTTTTTTCCAAAAAGCTAAAACCTCTGCTAGCTCCGTTGAATCAGCTATTACTCCCATCTCACGCGAGGAAAATTTACCCCTCTCATTTGCCCAAGCAAGACTGTGGTTTCTTTACAAATTGGAAGGTGCAACTGCCACATATAATATGACAGGGGCGCTAGCACTCAAAGGCTCCTTAAATGTAGAAGCCCTCAAACAAGCGATCGGCGAAATTTTACAGCGCCATGAAGTCCTGCGGACTTGTTTTCGGGAGGTTGATGGTGTTCCCGTACAAGTAATTGATCCGCATCCTCAATGGGATTTACCAATAATTGATTTGCAACAGTTCAGTGAACCAGAAACAGAAGCACGTAGACTAGTTCACTTAGAGGGACAAACACCCTTTGACCTTTCCCAAAGCCCTGTACTACGGGTAACTTTATTAAGATTGCAACCCCAAAAGCATATTTTAATCATAAATATGCACCACATTGCTGCTGATGGCTGGTCAATTGGTATCTTCACCCGTGAGTTGTCCATGCTGTACACAGCCTTCTGTATGGGAGAACCATCACCCCTCCCAGAATTACCCATTCAGTATGCCGACTTCGCCGTATGGCAGAAACAGTGGTTAACCGGGGATGTGTTAGCTAGACAAATAAGTTACTGGAAGCAACAGCTAGCAGGAGCGCCACCGCTATTAGAACTACCCACAGATAGACCCCGCCCACCCTTACAAACTTTTAAAGCAGGTGTAGAGCTATTTAAAATCAATCAAAACCTGATCAGTCAACTGAGAAAGCGATCGCAAGAGTCGGGAAGCACTCTGTTTATGACGCTGCTGGCGGGTTTTTTGGTGTTAATGTCGCGCTACAGTAGGCAAACAGATTTAGTTATCGGCCCACCCATCGCCAACCGCAACCGCAAAGAAATAGAAGGGTTAATTGGCTTTTTTGTCAATACTCTAGCATTGAGATTTGATTTATCTGGTCAACCGAACTTTGAAGCTTTGTTGGCACAGGTACGGCAGGTAACTAAAGATGCTTACGACCATCAAGATTTGCCCTTCGAGATGCTAGTCGAAGAGTTGCAACCAGAGCGCAACCTGGATCGTAACCCATTGGTGCAGGTAGCCTTTGCTCTCCAGAATGCGCCCTCCTCTGGTTGGAATTTGCCAGGGTTAGAAGTCGAGGATCTACCTTGGTGCTATGAAACAGTTCGGGTTGACCTAGAAGTTCACTTATGGGAAACAACATCGGGAATTGATGGTGTTGTTTGTTACAACAGAGATTTATTTGATGGCACAACCATTGCCCGGATGATGCAACATTATGTAACGTTGTTAGAGGCAATTGTTGTTAATTCCCCGCAGCCAGTAACATTACTGCCCTTACTCACCCAACCAGAACACCATCAATTATTAAAGGAGTGGAACGATACAGTCTTAGATTATCCTCAAGATAAGTGTATTCATCAGTTATTTGAGGAACAGGCAGCAAAAACTCCTGATGCGGTGGCTGTAGTCTTTGCCAATGAACAACTCACCTATGAGCAGTTGAATGGCCGCGCCAATGTGTTAGCTCACTATTTACGTTCTGTAGGTGTGGGAGCAGATGTACTAGTAGGGTTGTGTGTAGAGCGTAGTCCGTTAATGATTATCGGACTGTTAGCAATTCTTAAGGCAGGTGGCGCTTATGTACCCCTTGACAGTGAGTATCCTCTTGACCGTCTGGGCTGGATGCTAGATGATACACAAGTGTCAGTACTACTGGCGCAAGCACAACTGTTAGACAAACTACCCACAACTGGGGCAAAACTGGTTTTAATCGATGAAATAGAGTCACAACTTGACCCGAACAATCAGCAAAACCCTGTGACCGAAGTTACATCTGCTCATCTAGCGAATGTAATTTACACGAGTGGTTCCACAGGCAAACCAAAAGGGGTGATGGTTGAGCATCGGGGATTAGTTAACCTGGCGCTGGCGCAGATTCAAGCTTTTGCTGTGGATAGTGATAGTCGTGTTCTTCAGTTTGCCTCCTTGAGTTTTGATGCCTGCATATCAGAAATTTTGATGGCTGTTGGGTCAGGCGCTACATTATATTTGGCAACAAAAGACTCAATCATGCCCGGTGCGCCGTTAATTGAGCGATTACGCGACTATGGCATTACTCATATCACCTTACCACCATCAGCATTGGCAGTTCTCCCAAATACAGAATTGCCCAAACTGCAAACAATCATTGTTGCTGGTGAGGCTTGTCCTCTGGAATTGGTGAAACTTTGGTCTGAGGGCAGAAACTTCTTTAACGCTTACGGGCCGACAGAAGCTAGCGTTTGCGCCACAATAGCCAAATGCACTCCAGGGGACGCAAAAGTAACTATCGGTCGTCCCATAGCCAATACCCAAGTCTACATTTTAGATGAGCAATTACAACCAGTGCCGATTGGTGTAGCTGGAGAACTGCACATTGGCGGCGCGGGGCTAGCTAGAGGCTATCTGCATCGACCAGATTTAACCCAACAAAAATTCATTCCTCATCCCTTTAGCGATGAGTCCGGGGCTAGGCTGTACAAAACAGGCGACTTGGCACGGTATTTAAGTGATGGCAGGATTGAATACCTGGGACGCATCGATAACCAAGTCAAGATTCGGGGTTTCCGCATCGAGTTGGGTGAAATTGAGGATGTGTTAACTCAACATCCCTTGGTACAAGAAAGTGTTGTCACCGCCAGAACTGTCAATGGCGACCAACAACTGGTAGGTTACTTAGTCCCAGCCCTGAAAAATCAAGTCTTACCCGAAGAGTTGGCACAATGGCAGAGTGAATATGTCAGTGACTGGCAAAATCTCTATGAGCAAGCTTATGGACAGCCTCAAGTATCCATAGATGACCCCACATTTAATATATCTGGTTGGAACAGTTCATACACCAAGCAAGCCATTCCAGAGCCGGAAATGCGGGAGTGGGTGGAAAATACTGTTAGCCGCATCCTCGCTTTATCACCACAGCGAGTTTTAGAAATTGGTTGTGGTACAGGTTTACTATTATCCCGTGTTGCCCAGCAATGCCTTGAGTATTGGGGATGTGATTATTCTCGCGCGGCGATCGCCCACGTTGAGCAAATATGTAAAACATTGCCTGGTTTCGACAATGTGCGCCTGCTGCACAGAATGGCGGATGACTTTAAGGATATCCCTAAAGGTGGGTTTGATACTGTGGTTATCAACTCAGTTGTGCAGTATTTCCCCAGCGTGGAATATTTGTTGCAAGTGATAGAAGGTGCGATCGCTGCTATTGGCAATCAAGGAACCCTGTTTATCGGTGATGTCCGTTCCTTACCTCTGCTAGAACCATACCATGCGGCAGTGCAGTTGTTCCGAGCAACCGAGGACAAAACCGTTGAGCAATGGCAGCAGCAAGTCAATTCTAGTGCGGCAATTGAAGAAGAGTTGGTGATTGACCCCAGGTTTTTCATTGCCCTGCAAAGCCGCTTTCGGGAGATTGGTAGAGTAGAAATTCAGCCTAAACGCGGCAATGCTGAGAATGAATTAACCCAATTCCGCTATGATGTCACCCTGCATCTGGGAACTCAAGTTCAGGAAACCACAGTTCCTTGGTTAAATTGGCAACTCGACAAACTCTCGTTGACACAAATTCAACATCAACTACAACAGCAACCGCCACTGTTAGGCATTAGGCGCGTACCTAACCAACGGGTGCAACAACCATTAGAGATTTATCATTGGTTAGAAAATCCCCCGCAGGTGGAGACAGTCGGACAACTGCGACAATTACTAGCACAACAGCCCAAAGTAGGAGTTTCCCCAGAGGAGTTTTATCAGTTGGGTCAACAACTGGGCTATGATGTTTACCCCAGTTGGTGGGAGAGTAGCCAGGATGGTTGTTATGACGTGGTTTTCTGCCGCCACAATACAGCTTCGGCAATTGCTTTCTGGGATAGTGCCACTATCACCACGAAATCTTGGACTGACTACACCAATAACCCCTTACAAGGTAAGTTAGTCCAGAAACTTGTACCGTTAGTACGCTCCTATTTGCAACAAAAGCTACCAGATTACATGGTTCCCAGTGCTTTTGTTCTCCTCAATGCCTTACCTTTGACACCCAATGGCAAGGTAGACCGCCGCGCCTTACCCACACCTGATACAGCGACGCGAAATTTATCTACTGGCTTTGTCCTGCCGCGTACACCCATTGAAGCGCAATTAGCACAAATCTGGAGTGAAGTCTTGGGTATTGAACGCATCGGTGTCAATGACAATTTCTTTGAACTTGGTGGTCATTCCCTCTTAGCGACTCAAGTTGTGTCTCGAATTAACTCGGTTTTTGGACTTAGCCTATCTATACAATTGATGTTTGAGTCTCCCACTGTAGCCGGAATAGCCTCCTATGTCCAGGCAGTAGATTGGGTAGCACAAGATTTATCAGTTACACCAGTGAGTGGGGAATTAGTGGAGTTTTGAGCATGAGCAAAAGCATTGTTGAATTCGTCTGTCACCTGAGAAACTTAAATATTAACCTAGAAACTGATGGTGATCGCTTGCGCTGTCACGCGCCTGAAGGGGCGTTAACTCCCACGTTGCGTCAGGAAATAGCAGCGCGAAAAACAGAAATTATCCAGTTTTTACAGCAAGCAAAGCAGGTGAAAGCTGCTCATCAGTCACCAATTCCCAAGGTGTCACGGGACGTTGAACTACCACTGTCTTTTGCTCAACAGCGACTTTGGTTTTTGCACCATCTCTCACCCGACAGTCACTCTTACAATGCGCTGGTTTCTCTGCGACTCAATGGTTCTCTCAATATAGCTGTACTAGAACAGAGTCTGAATGAACTCGTTCGCCGTCACGAAGTCTTAAGAACTACTTTTCCTACGGTAGAGGGAAAACCTGTCCAGCTAATTGCCGATCCCAGTACCTTGATTTTGCCTGTCTATGACTTGCAGGGCTTATCCACCCAGGAGCAAACTGACAGGGTGCGGCAAATTGCCGAGTCTGTTGCATCTCAAGCCTTCGATTTAGCTGTTGGGCCATTAGTCCAGTTCATCCTACTGCAACTGAGTGAGCAGGAATATGTGCTGCTGTTGAAGATACACCACATCATCTATGATGGCTGGTCTTTGAGCATCTTCATCCGTGAGTTATCTGCACTATATAAAGCTTTTCTTCAAGGCTTGCCCAACCCACTCCCCCAATTACCCATCCAATACGTTGACTTTGCCGTTTGGCAGCGTCAATGGCTGACAGGCGAAGTTTTAGAACGCCAACTGACCTACTGGCAAGAACAGTTAGCGGGTGTCTCTGGTGTACTAGAACTGCCTACTGATAAACCACGTCCCCCCGTTCAGTCCTTCCGAGGGGGAATTGAGTGTTTTCAACTTGATCGCGACCTGACACAGCGCCTGTTACAGTTGAGCCAGGAGTCGGATGCAACTTTGTTCATGACTCTACTGGCAGCTTTTTTCGTCTTGCTTTCTCGTTATACTGGGCAGTCAGATATTGTGGTCGGCTCGCCAATTGCTAATCGCAACCACCACAGCGTCGAGCAAATCATGGGGTTCTTTGCTAACACCTTAGCATTAAGGGGCAATCTCTCTGACAATCCCACCTTTGCTGAGTTATTAGCGCAAGTGCGGCAAACAACTTTGTCAGCCTACGCTCACCAAGACTTGCCTTTTGAGATGTTAGTAGAAAAACTACAATCAGAGCGAGATTTGAGCCGTAATCCTCTGGTACAGGTGATGTTTGCCTTTCAAAATGCGCCTGAGTTTTCTTGGAATTTGCCTGGTGTAACTATCCAAGATATGCCTTTACCACTGGAGGAAACAGTCAGGTTTGACTTAGAACTAAATTGTCAGGAAGTTGGCGGAAGTCTGGAGGGTATTTGGAGTTATAGCAGTGATTTATTCGATGCTAAGACAATTACTCGCCTAGCGGGACATTTTCAAACTTTACTCCAAGCAATTGTGGCAAATCCCAAGATGAAAATTGGGGAATTACCACTATTAAGTCCAACAGAACAGCATCAAATATTAGTTGAGTGGAACAACACTACCAAAGCATATCCCCAAGATAAATGTATTCATGAGTTGTTTGCGGCGCAGGTGGAGAGGACACCCGATGCCATAGCCGCAGTGTTTGCAGGGCAGAAGCTCACCTACCGAGAGTTGGACGAACAGGCAAATCAACTGGCGCAATACTTGCAGAGTCTGGGAGTCAAAGCAGAGGTAATGGTGGGGCTGTGTGTGGAACGCTGTTTAGAGATGATGGTGGGACTGCTGGCTATACTCAAGGCTGGCGGTGTTTACGTTCCCATCGACCCAGCTTATCCCCAAGAGCGCATCGCTTATATATTGTCAGATTCCCAATTGTCAGTTGTCTTGACTCAGGAAAAATTTGTCGCCTCTTTACCAAACTATCAAGGGCGGGTAGTTTGCTTAGATGCGCTGGAGCAAGAACTCTTAGGTGCAAGCGATCGCCCCATCACTGATGTCACACCAGAAAACTTGGCTTATATAATTTATACATCAGGCTCAACTGGCAAACCCAAAGGAGTAGCGATCGCTCATCGCGGATTATGCAACTTAGCAGCAGCCTTCATCAAGTCATTTGATGTCCGTCCTGATAGCTGCGTTCTGCAATTTGCTTCTTTGAGCTTTGATGCTTCCATCTCGGAAATTTTCATGGCTATTTGTGCGGGGGCCAAGTTGTATTTGGGCAGCCCAGAGTCCATGCAACCGGGGCCTGCTTTGCTGGAGTTATTGCAACAGCAAAAAATTACACACGCTATCCTTGTACCTTCAGCCGTGGCGGCTTTGCCTTTTGCCGAGTTGCCAGATTTGCAATCTCTCATTGTTGCCGGGGAAGCTTGTCCAGCCAGTTTAGTGGAAAAATGGGCTAGTGGAAGACGTTTCTTTAATGCCTATGGCCCGACTGAATCGACTGTCTGCGCTACTTTTGCCCAATGTCAGCCAGGGGAACAGCCACTCATCGGTCGTCCCATTGACAACACGCAAATTTATATCCTTGATGCCCATCTCCAACCTGTGCCTGTTGGTGTACCCGGAGAACTGCACATTGCTAGTGTGGGTTTGGCGCGGGGCTACCTCAACCGTCCCGATTTAACTGATGAAAAATTTATTTTCCATACCTTCAGTGATGAACTTGGTTGTCGCCTCTACAAAACTGGGGATCAGGCACGTTACGTAAGTGATGGTAATATTGAGTACCTGGGAAGAATTGACGCTCAGGTGAAAGTACGGGGCTTCCGCATCGAGTTGGGAGAAATTGAAGCTGTACTGAGTCTACATGAAGAAGTGCAATCATGTTGTGCGATCGCCCGCGAAGACAGTCCAGGCGATAAGCGCTTAGTTGCTTACGTCGTCCCCCATCAACAGCACACACCCACCATCAGCCAATTGCGTCAGTTCCTCACCAGTAAACTACCTTTTTACATGGTTCCAAATACCATTGTCTTCTTGGAGAGTTTGCCACTCACACCCAATGGCAAGGTAGACCGTCGCGCATTGAGAACAATAAACACTCAAAGCAGTGAGGAGACTATAAAAGTACTGCCCCGCGACACAGTAGAATTACAATTGGCACAGATTTGGTCGGCAGTTTTGGGAATCAATCAAGTCGGAGTCACAGAAAATTTCTTTGAACTTGGTGGACATTCTCTACTGGCTGTGAGTCTGATGTCGCTTGTTCAGCAGCAGTTCGGCAAAAATTTACCTTTGACTACCCTTTTCCAACATGGAACTGTTGAACAGTTAGCAACAGTCCTGCGTCAAGAAACAGTTTCCCAAACTTGGTCGCCCCTAGTACCTATTCAGTCAACAGGTAGCAAGCCCCCCTTCTTCTGTATCCACCCAGTCGGAGGTAACGTTCTTTGCTATGCAGATTTAGCCCGTAACTTGGGTAGTGAACAACCTGTTTACGGACTGCAAGCAATAGGGCTGAATGAAGAGGAACCCCTAACCCGTATTGAAGACATGGCTACCGTTTACATTGAAGCCATCAAGACAATTCAACCTACCGGGCCTTATTACTTGGGTGGTTGGTCAATGGGTGGTGTGATTGCATTTGAGATGGCACAGCAGCTATTGACTAACACAGAGGAAGTCGCTTTATTGGCATTAATAGATAGTTATGTACCAACCTTAATTAGTTCAGTGACTATTGATGGTCAGCACATACCCTCACCAGAAGAACTTGATGATCCTTATGAGGTTGCTTACTACTTTGTTCAGGATATGGCTGGTATCCTCAATCAGGAAAGAAGTTTATCTGTGGAGGAACTGCGAGATATCCCACAAGAGGAATTGCTAGTCTACATTTTAAATTGGGCTAAAACGGCTCATGTTTTGCCACCAGAATTTAGCGAACAACAGCTACATTCCTGGTTGAGACTTTTCCAAGCCAATAGACAAGCCTTTTTCCGTTATTTTCCGCGTCCCTATTCTGGACGGACGATTTTCTTGCAGTCTGACCAAACATCTGTGAGAGATTCAGGTTGGAATAAAGTAATTAGCTCCCTAGAAGAGCAAATCATTTCTGGAAACCATTACAATTTGCTTAACAGTACAACAATAGCCCAAAATTTGCGTAAATATTTAACATGAGCTTTTAGGTAATTGTTTTCTACCATTAGCAATTACCAACCCCCGCTATGTGATAAGTGTTTAAGCGGACATGATATCACAATTGTTTTAAGCCAATTATTAATTGTTAGCTTTTGCAAATATGGCAACTCAAGTTCTTCAAGACCGATCAGTTACGAATAATTCTTCAGCTTTTAGCCAATTCTGGCAGGATGTCCACAGAATTGCTCAACCTTACTGGTATCCAACAGAGGCTGGTAAAAGGGCATTTTCAGAAGTAATTCGCTCCTGGCTAACGCTGATTTTTCTGATAATCTTAATCATCGCCCTTGTAGGTATCAATGCTTTTAATAGTTTTACTAATCGGCGTTTGATTGATGTAATCGTGCAACAAAAAGATGCTTCTCAGTTCACTAATACAATAGTGGTTTATGCGATTGGACTTGTATTAGTAACTGTCTTAGCAGGATTTACTAAAGATATCAGAAAAAAACTCGCTCTTGATTGGTATAAATGGCTAAATCAACAGATTTTAGATAAATATTTACATAATCGTGCCTATTATAAAATCAATTTTAAATCCGATATCGATAACCCAGATCAACGTTTAGCTCAAGAAATCGAACCTGTTACCAGTAATGCTTTAAGTTTTTCAGCTACTTTACTAGAAAAAGTGCTGGAAATGATAACTTTTTTAATAATTGTCTGGTCAATTTCTCAACAGATTGCAATTCCTTTGCTTATTTATACCGTTATAGGTAATATTATTGCTATTTATATAACTCAAGAATTAAATAAAATTAGTCAAGAGCAATTAGAATCTAAAGCCGATTACAGTTATGGCTTAACTCATATAAGAAACCACGCTGAATCGATAGCTTTTTTTCAGGGAGAAAAACAGGAATTAAGTATAATTGGCAAAAGGTTAAGTGTTTTCATAAAAGATACTGAACGCAAGATAAACTGGGAGAGAGGTAGGGAAATTTTCGCTAGAGGATATCGTTCTGCTATCCAAATATTTCCATTTTTAATACTTGGGCCTTTATATATTAAAGGTGAAATTGATTACGGGCAAGTTGAGCAATCCGCTTTAGCTAGCTATATGTTTGCTAGTGCTTTGGGAGATTTAATCACTGAATTTGGAACTTCCGGCACATTTTCTAGTTATGTTGCGCGTTTAACTGAATTTTCTGACGCTTTAGAAGAAGTCAGTAAAGAACCTGAAGATGTCAGCACTATCAAAGTCATAGAAGAAAAGCATTTCGCTTTTGAAAATGTCACTTTAAAAACCCCTAACTATGAACAAGTGATTGTCGAAGACTTATCAGTTGCTGTTCAACCAGGGGAAGGTTTATTAATTATAGGGCCAAGTGGTCGAGGTAAGAGTTCACTGCTGCGAGCGATCGCAGGTTTGTGGAATGCAGGGACTGGTCGTCTGGTGCGACCGCCTCTAGAAGAAGTCTTATTTTTACCTCAACGTCCTTACATTATTTTGGGAACTTTGCGCGAACAGTTGCTTTATCCTAAGACTAATCGGCAAATGAGTGATACACAACTCAAGTCAATTCTGCAACAAGTCAACCTGCAAAACTTGCTCCATCGAGTTGAAGGTTTTGATACTGAAGTACCCTGGGAAAATATTCTCTCGCTGGGAGAACAACAACGCCTAGCTTTCGCGCGTCTTTTAGTCACTCATCCCAGGTTCACGATATTAGATGAAGCAACAAGTGCCTTAGATTTAAATAATGAAGGTAATTTATATCGACAGTTACAAGAAACGAAAACAACGTTTATTAGTGTTGGACATCGAGAAAGTTTATTTGATTATCATCAATGGGTTCTGGAACTTACAGAAGATTCTCATTGGCAACTTATGACTGTTCAAGATTATCGCAATCAAAAAACAACTAGCGATAATGCTCCAGAAAATACTCGCATTACTACAGACAGTTTGCCTAATAATCAATACCAAAGCAAATCACCAAGATTGAACCAAAAAACTCTCAGTGAAGGTCTTTCTCATAAGGAAATGAGTGAATTAACATTCTATGCCATTAACACTATTAGAAGTAAGGCCAGCAAAGGAGAGACTATCTCGGCTAAAGACGGCTTTACCTATCGCTATGACAAAGATCCTCATATCCTGAAATGGATCAGAGTTTAGCGTTAAGCGCTGCTTTAACGCACCTTATTTAGTGGTCTGACTTTTCACGTTATGTGGAAAATTTAACGACAGACCTAACCCCCCAGCCCCCTTCCCTACAAGGGAAGGGGGAGCAATTACAGGCTAATTCCTCATCTGGCAAAGGCTCAAATCATTACATAACGGTAATATCAATTTGAAAAAAGAATGCGACAGATACCAGGGTAAGGGCGCACAGCTGTGCGCCCCTAAAGATAATCGATGTGTTGCAAATATTTTTTGAATTGGTATTACTTATCCTACTTAATATTTACTTTAACGTGAGTTCGACAAGCGTTGTTTTGACCTCACCCCCAACCCCTCTCCTGACGGAGACGCTACGCGAACGCCTTTTAGGAGAGGGAGGTTGGGAGGGAGAGGCTCATCGAACTTACGTTACTTTATAAATGACGGTAGAGAAGGAATGAGAACTACTTATACAAGAGGTCTAATATCACAGCAAATCACTTTTCCAATAACCTCTTAAAGCAATGTTTATTAGTTCATAACTATATTATTGAATTGGTGTTCTAATTGCCTTAAAAATGTAAAAGTTGATGATATTTAGTACTATTAATTTTGCAAATAAACAGTTTTGCGAAAATATATGATTTTTGGGATATTTATTAAATAAATTATTTATTTTTCTTGTGATTTTAGGTAATTATTGATATGATTGTAGGTGTTTAATACATATTTCCTAAGAGGGGATATTATGTCTACAAACACACTAATACCATTAAGCACCGAAGAAGTACCATTTTTTGCTCGTTTTTTAGAAGAGCAATCTTCATCTGAAGAGCCAACTGAACCTCCAGCTACTCCTCCCGCAAATAATCCTCCCCAGATTTACACTTTCAAGTTCCCTTCGGATTGGGAAGATCGTTAAATCTGTATTTATCTAAAATCGAGCATTAGTAACTATTAAGTTACTAAAATCTGCTGCGAAAATATTAGTTTCCAACTAGACTATTCATCCATAATGTGAACACGATGCCCTCATTCATCTCTCCGAATTTTTAAATAAATCGGCAAGATGAATATGATGAATTCGCTATATTAAGCTAGTCTTTGATAGTGAATTTTACATCTTCAAGAAAATTTCTACCAGATGTCTAGGGGCGACGTTGCATATTTGCAGGATGATGTGGAAAGTTTTGTGGGATGGGCATTTTGCCCGTCCTTTGTATTTCCAGAGTGCTGATGATGCCTACCCCACAAGAATCATTCCTGATTTCAGCAACGCCTTACCCAGTCTCTAGTTCCTTACTTACTATGAGATTTTTCTGGCATCACGATATGATGGGCTTTGCCATTTTTACCGTTGCTGTGTCCGTTGGTGTGTCCGTTGTTGTTGCGGGGCTGAATCACACCGTAGCCACCGTGGTTACGTTCGTAAATGACGTTAATTTCTCCTGTTTCGGCGTTGTGGAACATATAAAAATCATGCCCTACTAGTTGCAATTGCTCTAAGGCTTCGGCAACTGTCATGGGTGGCATGGAAAAGTATTTGGTGCGGACGACTTCTTGGGGGAGTTCGGGAGTGCGATCGCCTATTAAATCTGCAACTACTGGTTCTGGTACAATGGCTTCGGTAGTTGGTTGCGCTTGAGTTTTCTTATCTATTCGTCTTTCTTTGTATTTACGTAATTGTCGGGAAATCTTGTCTGCTACTAAGTCAATACTTGCATATAAATTTTCGCTGCTCTCCTCGGCGCGGATCACGCTACCATTTGCAAAGATGGTGACTTCCGCCGCTTGCTTGGGATTAATTCGGGGATTGCGTGCCACGCTTAAATGGACATCCACTTCGTTTGTGATGTTCTGAAAGTGACTAACTGCCTTTTCAATCTTTTGATGCACATATTCTCGAATCGCATCGGTAATTTCTATATTTTTGCCGTGGATGACAAGCTTCATGTAAACTCTCCCGCTCAATAGCACAATATTTGATGTGATGTAGTTTTTGTATGAAAAGAGATTGCGGTAAGTTATATTTATTGCACCAGCACCTTTTTTTTGATCTACTTCTAGCTTGCTTTCTTTAAGTTTTTTACATCTTGCTTGTGATATTTCTACCTAACTTATTTGCTACCAACTGTTTGCTAGGCACTTGGATGAGCGCATATCTTTCTCAATTAAGGTAGTGTGAGCAATCACTGTTTTGACTTCCTTCATCAAAACAAACTTTATATAACTGTTAGTAGTTACTTATTGTTTGTTAAAAGAGGTTTTGCTCATCGTCAAGGGATTACACAAGTTTCGTAGATGCAAACAACTCCTTTTAGATTCATCAGCCAGTGTATTTGTTCCTCTGAACTTGGCGTGATGCTTATTGTAGAGAATTCCTCCCAACACCTGATGTGGTTATATATTCAAACTAGCACTTTGTTTTTCCTATGGTTGCTTCCCTTTATGTTCCTTTAAAATCCTTTGCAAAGCTTGACAATTTCGCATTACTAAGTTGTGTTAGTTGAAATATATTTAGTTGTTAACTCAGTTGATTTTTGGCATGATCCATAGTAACGAATCCCCTGTAAGAAATTGTTTGTTATATAACAAAGGATTGATGCCATACTTAGAGGCTCACGCATGGCAGCGATCGCTCTTGCGCCAACGCATCGATAACCCTAATCTAGATGATGTGCTAATCTTATTGGAGCATCCGCCAGTCTATACATTAGGGCAGGGCAGCAGTTTGGATTTTCTCAAATTTGACCCTAACCACAGTGAGTTTGAGATACATCGAATCGAACGTGGTGGTGAAGTTACTTATCACTGTCCCGGTCAATTGGTAGGGTATCCGATTTTAAATCTGCATCGCCATTGCCAGGATTTACACTGGTATTTGCGACAATTAGAAGAAGTTATAATTCTTGTACTTGCAGTTTATGGGTTAAAAGGCGATCGCACACCACCTTTAACTGGAGTATGGTTAGAAGGGCGAAAAGTTGCAGCGATCGGCATTAAAGTTAGCCGTTGGATTACTATGCACGGCTTCGCTTTAAATGTCTGTCCCGATATGACAGGGTTTGAGCGAATTGTTCCCTGTGGTATTGCTGATAAGCCCGTAGGTAGTTTAATTGAATGGATACCAGGAATTACCACTCAAGAAGTCAGAGGTCATGTTGTCGAGGCTTTTGCACAGGTGTTTGGGGTGGAAATGGTTGACAGGTGACAGGTGACAGTTGTCAGTTATCAGTTATCAGTTATCAGTTATCAGTTGTCAGTTATCAGTTATCAGTTATCAGTTATCAGTTATCAGTTATCAGTTATCAGTTGTCAGTTATCAGTTATCAGTTATCAGTTATCAGTTATCAGTTATCAGTTATCAGTTATCAGTTATCAGTTATCAGTTATCAGTTGTCAGTTGCTATTGACTAATGACTATTGACTAATGACTATTGACTATTGACTATTGACTATTACATATTTACAAATATTCTGATTTAAGATATATTAGAAATATTTGCCAGTCTCACACTCATTTTCTGCATTCATTAACTGAAATTTAGCCTGTGAATTATCCAGTCAATCCACAGACATACGCACCAGTATTTACCTCTTTGAAGGAAAGAGACTGGAAAGTTTTATTAGAACTGTTTGACAGAGAAGACATTGATGAAATCGAAACAGATATCAACAGCAATTTGCTGTTGATGATACCCGAACCTTGCTGGGAAGACGATCCCTTTGACTTCTTGCGCGAATATCTTTAACTGATGATGTATTGCTTGAGTTCCTCAGAAGTCTTACCTGTTCTCACTATGATGGAAGGATAACTCATACCGCCGGCGTATAAATGCCATTGGGCGATCGCTATCTTTGGATTGTCGCATAAACTGAGTAAAAAATATGTTTCGATGAGACGGCAACGGTCATCTTCCATTGCATATCCCGATTCAATTTTAATAGTAGTTTCATGGATTTCAATCAAATTGTATATCCAGATATTGCTTTGTTTTTTTCCTGATAAATTAGCAATAAAATCTTCAGCACGATGTTCTTCCACAAACAGATGATGAACGCACATCTTTTGATGCTGGGAACAGAACTTAGGGGGGGCTGGTATATACCTATAGGATGGAAGTGATAGATGAGAAATTAGATCCTCAAGATGCGCTACACTTTCCGGTGTGGTTTCTATTATACACAGCCAATCAGGGCCATGTCCTGACTGAGCAATTTCCCAACACCAATTTCTGTGAAATGACATATTTCATCAAAAGAATTGACATCCCCACTGTTATAACCTGTTACACATTCAACTAATAACTGTCAACTGTCAACAGTTAACCTTGAAAGTTAATTGTGATCACAAGGGAAGGATGAGATGACTAAATGGGTTTTTAGGCGTTGGCTATGCGGGTGTCTGGTGATTGGCTTAAGTTGTTTGTTACTGACAGGTTGTAGTGGTAATCTTAATCGGGGGAAGACTCTGCGAATAGCTACAGAACCTGCTTTTCCACCTTTTGAGTTTACCGGACAAGGTGGTAATTTACAGGGTTTTTCCATTGACTTGATGAATGCGATCGCCACTGCTGCTAGTTTTAAAATAGATTTCCAAAGTCTTCCTTTTGATGGTATAATTCCAGCGTTACAAAGCAAAACCGTAGATGCGGCGATTAGTTCCATCACCATCACCGCCGAACGTTCCCAGACGGTGGCTTTCTCTCGTCCCTATTTTAAAGCAGGATTAGCGATCGCCATTCGCGCCGACAATCAAAATATTACAGGTTTTGACAGCCTCAAAAATAAAAAAATCGCCGTCCAAATTGGTACAACTGGCGCAGATAAAGCCAAAACTATTCCTGGGGTACAAATTCGCAGTTTTGATTCTGCACCCCTAGCCTTGCAAGAACTAGTCAACGGTAATGTAGACGCAGTTATTAATGATGCGCCTGTAACTTTGTACGCCATTAATACAGGTAATCTGCAAGGAATTAAAGTTGTCGAAAAATTACTTACAGAAGAATATTATGGCATTGCCACAGCCAAAAATTCCCCTAATTTACAACTAATTAACGATGGTTTAAATCGGGTTTTAGCAAATGGTTCATATTCGCGAATTTATCAAAAATGGTTTAAAGTAGCTCCTCCAGCCTCATTACCAGCGAAATCACCATACGAAAATGCAAATAATGCTGATAAATCTACCTTAGCTAATCTGATTTTGCCGTTCCTCCCGATTTTATTGCAAGGTGCATTAGTTACCCTACAACTAACAATTTTATCTGCGGTATTAGGTTTAATAACTGGTACTTTAATAGCCCTTCTCCGCCTTTCTCGCTTTCTCCCTGGGAGTTTGTTAGCTAGGGTTTATGTAGATTTTTTCCGGGGAACGCCTTTAATAGTACAGATTTTTATGATTTACTTTGGTTTACCAGCACTTGCTCAAGAACTTGGTTTTACATTTAACTTTGACCGTTTCGTTGCTGGAGTAATTGCCCTAAGTTTAAATATAGCTGCTTACATTGCCGAAACTGTCCGTGCTGGGATTCAATCAATAGAAATAGGACAGACAGAAGCAGCAAAATCACTTGGTTTGAGTCCTCTATTAACAATGCGTTTAGTGATTTTTCCCCAAGCCTTCCGGCGAATGTTACCACCTTTAGGTAATGAGTTTATTAGTTTGTTAAAAGATACAAGTTTAGTTGCGGTTATTGGTTTTGAAGAATTATTCCGCAAAGGACAATTGATTGTTGCTCAAAACTATCGTGCTTTTGAAATCTATGCAACTGTCGCCCTAATTTACTTATGTTTGACACTTTTAGCCTCTCAAGTTTTTAGTCGCCTAGAAGTTTGGATGAATCCTGATAAGAAAATTCAGCAGGCAAAAGTTGACAATAAAAAATGATAATTGAAATAAAATCAATTTGTAGGGTGGGCAATGCCCACCTAGAAACCTTGGTTAATTACAGAGAAAATTTAGTTAAAACTAGATAAAATTTTAAGTATTGAAAAAACATCTTTAATTATCGGCTTGTATCGGCGGTTAATTATTCTCATGTCATCAAGAAAAGGCTAAAGCCTTGACTACGAACTGAACAATGATAAAAAAAGTAATATTACATTGCGTGATATTTTTACCTATAGCTCCAATAAAAAGGTTAAATTAAGGTTAAATCAAACATAGGGGTGATAAAACACTATGTCAGTTAAAATTTTACCCGACCTCGGAGATTTAGTAGAAGGACTGGGAATCACAGGTATTGTGGGGATAGTTTTGATACCAGTCTTATTACCAGTAATGGGTGGTGTTGGTAGACCAATAGCCAAAGCAATTGTTAAAAGTGGAATTGCTCTTTATGAAAAGAATAAAGGAGCTATAGGAGAATTGCGAGAAAGTTGGGAAGATATCATCGCCGAAGCAAGGGCGGAAGTTGGTGAAGATATAATTAGGATGAAATCGGCTGAACCTGTGGATAGTTAGATTTCATCAACAGGAGAATCTTAGGTGAGATATTATATTATGTCCGCTTAAACACTTATCCTATCTTGGGGTTGGTAATAGGTAATGGGTAATGGTAACAGACAATTACCTATTACCTAATTTTAAGGACGTTTAGAAGGTATTTAAAGACTTGGAAAACAAGCCCTAGTTCCTTTCCTAACCCAAATTATTCAGGACTTACGCAAGTGTCACAATTGGTGGTTGGTGCGTGACGCTACAAGTCTCATGACTACGTTCAAATATTTTCGCTCCTCACACACCCTACAGAAAAAATATGCCAGTTGCGTAAGTCCTATTATTAAACATTTGCTTGTTGACGTTGATATAGTGACCAATACAAACCTTTTTGTTGCAAGAGTTGTGTATGATTTCCCCGTTCTGCAATTACACCTTTTTCTAATACGAGAATTAAATCGGCTCGTTTTAAGGGTGCAAAGCGGTGAGCGATGAGAAATACAGTCCGGTTAGCGGAAACTTTTTGCAGATTTTGCAACACTTGTTGTTCGGTTTCACTATCTAAAGCACTGGTAGCTTCATCTAATATTAAAATTGGCGCGTCAGAGAGGAACAATCTTGCTAAAGCAATGCGTTGTCTCTGTCCTCCAGATAATGCTGTACCTCTTTCTCCTACATTAGTTTCGTAACCGTAGGGTAATTGACTGATAAAATCATGGGCTACGGCTAGTCTAGCGGCTTCGACTACTTGCTCGGCGGTAATATTGGGATTACCAAGGGTGATATTTTCTAAGATGGAACCGTTAAATAGAAAGTCTTCTTGGAGAACTACGCCAATTTGTTGTCGCAAGGAAGCTAAATCTGCACTTTTGATATCAAAACCATCTATGAGAATACGTCCTGATTCAATTTGATAAAGTCTTTGCAGTAACTTAGAGAGGGTACTTTTCCCAGAACCACTACGCCCAACAATTCCCACAAATTGTCCTGGTTCTACATTAAATGTTATTCCTCTTAGCACTGGTTCATTGTTAGCTTTGTAGCGGAAAAATACCTGTTCAAAGTTAACTTGACCTTTCAGGGGTGGTAAAACTAAACCAGTCCCCATTTCTGCTTCTGGCGCTACGTTGAGAATATCACCAATGCGGTCTACGGAAAGTAGGACTTGTTGCAGATTTTGCCATAATTGCACTAGGCGTAATAGTGGCCCGGTGACTCTGCCGGAAAGCATTTGAAAGGCTACCAATTGCCCAATTGTGAGTTTATGGTCGATGACTAGTTTTGCACCAAACCAGAGAATTAGTAAGGAGGAAAAATTGGTGAGGAAATCACCTATGTTACTGCTAATATTGGAAGTGGTGGAAGCTTTGAAACCTGTACGCACGAAACGAGCAAATAAGCCTTCCCAGCGATCGCGTGCTACTGATTCAGCTGCATGAGCTTTAACAGAATGGATACCTGTAATTGTTTCTACTAAAAAGGATTGGCTATCAGCACTACGGTTAAAGGTTTCGTTTAACCAGTTACGTAATATTGGGGTAGCAACTATTGTCAGTGTGGCAAATAAGGGCAGTACTGCCAACGCGACAAAGGTCAAAGGAATATTGTAATAAAACATCAATGCCAAATAAACAACGGCAAAGATGCTATCTAAAATTACTGTTAAGGCTGTACCTGTAAGAAAGGAACGAATTTGTTCTAGTTCTTGCACCCTGGCTACTGTGTCACCTACACGCCGTGACTCAAAATAAGCCAAGGGTAGCCGCAACAAATGACGGAATAATTGGGCTGATAAACTTAAATCTAAACGTCTGGCTGTATGGGTAAAGATAAATAACCGCAGAATCCCCAACACAGACTCAAACATGGCTATTAACAAAAGTGCGATCGCCATGACATCAAGAGTGGGTAAACTCTCCTGTACCATGACTTTATCGATCACAACCTGGGTAATTAGCGGTGTGCCTAAACCCAACACCTGCAACGTCAAAGACGCTATTAATACTTCGCCTAATAGCTTGCGGTATTTCCAAACGGCTGGGATGAACCAACCTAAATTAAATTTTTCTTGTCGAGAAATCAGTTCTACTTGCCACAACTGACCATCCCAACATTGCTCTAATACTGATTGTGGTAGACTTTCACAAAGATTATCAGGATTTAAAGGATTAGCAACAATTATGCGATCGCCTTTTATCCCATAAGCCACCACCCAAGTAGGCTGAGGAACAGACTCAACTTGCAACCTTAACAAAGCCGGGAAAGTTAGCTGACGCAACTCCTCCCAACTTACTTGCAGTCGTCGCAACACTAAACCTAACTTTTCTCCAGCTTCCACAACTTGTTTGGGATTTTGTCCCCGCAGTTGGCGTTGTACCCATTCCAAATTCACTGGATTTTCTAGCTGTTGTGCGGCCATTGTTAAACAAGCAGCCGCCGTATTCCAACTACTAACAAAAGGGTAACTATGGGTGAGAGGCGTAGTAACTGGCTGACTTACCTTCTGTTCTTGGGGAGTCAGTGGCGACTGGACAACGGGAGGATGAAAAGGTTTAACTTCATTTTCAACTACTATATTCTCCTTCACCAATCCCAGCCAAAAATCCTCAATTTCTGGGGTAGATATCTCCGCCCACAAATGGGTATCCCAGCAAGCCAAGATCACTTCTTTACTAGCGGCTACAGCCTTGTATTCTCCAGGTAACTTTTGTAAATCACCAAACCAATCTCCCACTTGTAAGGCTGATAAAGATTGACCGCTTTCTTCGTCCCGTAACCGCACCTTTCCATCGACGATGAAAAACTGATAACCACCCGCTTCACTCGACCAGATTTTTTCACCTAGTCGATAACGACGGATTTCTAAACGTTCTTCTAATCGGGTTTTTTGCTCAGGAGTAAGCCAACTTAGGGGAGGTTGATTCCAAGGTATAGCCGTTAGCACTTTGGTTTTTAGGGATTCATTATCCAGAAGTTTTAACTCACTTGTAATTTCACCGTCAGCTTTTGAATTTTCTCTGCTAACCATTTTTCAAATAATTCGTTTTGTAATGCTTGCTTGAGTTGAATATCATCTAAAGACGCTGGCAGAAATTGTTCCACTCGAAACAAACCATAGCGTCCATCTATTTCTATAGGCCCGACTAATTCCCCTGGATTAGCTGCATCAATAGCCGCCCGCAACTTGTCTGGCATAGTACCACGACTAATTGGCCCCATCATGCCATTAACCAGGCGATCGTCTAATACAGAATACTCTTTGGCTAATTGTTCAAAACTGCCTCCTTCTGCAATTTGCAGTTGTAATTCTTCTGCTAATTCTCGACTATCGACCACAATCCGTGATAATACAACTCTATCCAGAAAAATTTTCTGCTCAATAAAATATTCTGGCAGCTTGGCTTGTGTTAACAAATTTTTCAATTTTTCTAATTTAAAGCTAGAAGTAATTGAGGCATGGAACCTTTGATAGTCTGTACCATTCCTCGCTAACCATTCCTGAAAAGCTTGGGGGTCAGCTAGTTGATTTTTCAGGCGAAAATCAATCACTGTTTGTTCGGTGAGGGCTGGATTGATATCAACATCATCTCGCCCTTGAATCTCCTGCTCAATGACATATTGACGCAGGACATCACTAATGAATTGACCCAACTTCCCGGAAGATTGCAAGTATTTTACGGTTTGTTCAATTGAAATTGGTTGGTCATCAATACTTAAAAATGACAGAGTTTCCATAAGAACACCTGGTAAAAACGGCTAAAAACAAGATTTTATAAATTATTAATAAGTAATGGCAAGTTTAAAAATAAAATAGGTTTAGTTCAATTGATTTGCTATTTTGATTAAATTTTATTGCCATAGCTCTATTGTTCTACTCCAGCTATCAAACCAAGAGAGAATTTCGTCAACGCTCAACATTTATCCTCCTTTGCTCCTAACCAAAAGAGTATGCCCAAATAAAAGCCAAAAATATAGCTGCGATCGCACCAATTAAAGTGTTAAGAATGTTAACAATTTCATTAGTTAACCAAGTATACTTGGATTGGAGGGTAGCGCCGATCACACTTTCCAAATTCGTAGCAACCAAAGCAGCCAGCACAGACCAAAGAATACCTAATGGGCTGATTAAATTGACACCCCAACCGATAATAGCGATCGCCACTGAACCCACCACACCAGCAAAAGTCCCTTCTAAACTCACCGCACCCTCCGTACCTTTAGGTACTGGTTGCAAGGTAGTAATCAGGAAAGTGCTTTTACCGTAAGCCTTACCCACTTCACTCGCACAGGTATCAGAAAGTTTAGTACTAAAGCTGGCGACGTAACCTAATAACAGGAGGGACTGGGGATTAGGGACTGGGGACTGGGGACTGGGTGAGAAAAGCCCAGCATTGAGAACGCCGACACCCATAGCACAAAGCGCCGCAGTTAAAGCAGAACCCCAAACATTTTCCGGGCCTCTTGCTCCCGAACGCTTTTCCGCAATACCAAGAGCCTCTTTTTGTGCCATACCGATGCGTGTAACACCGGAACCCACAATAAAATAGAACATAACTACTACATATCCCTGCCAGCCTAAAGTTCCCCAAATCAGTATGCCCAATAACCAGGCATGAAACACACCGGCTGGAGTCAGCAGTTTTTTAGGAGCGAACCAGACTAGACTCAATAGAACAGTATTTAGTCCAACTCCCACCAACCAAGGATTCGCAGAGCCAAGAAATGACAGCATCAGCCAACAACCACAAGTAGTTTTGTCAAGATATCAAAAGAATAACTAATTTTAGACTTTTGTGGTTACTTTCCTTCATCCCCATTGAGAAACTGCATATTTCATATTCCCTCTACGGGTAAAGCTAACAGTCAACAGGCAAAACAGCAAACTAATTTTTAATTACAAGAGGGGAAGGGGAAGGGGAAGGGGGAAAGGGGAAAGGGGAAAGGGTAAAGCCTTCACCTTTTACCTTTCTCTGGACTATGGACTATGGACTATGGATTATGGACTAATGACTAATGACTAATGACCAAATTAGGATATAAGCTAAACTCTGGAAAAACTGTATTTCAACTAACTACTATCAAAATTTAAAATGTAACTTAACTAACAAAATCCTCCATCCCCAGTCCCCAGTCCCTAGTCCCCAGTCCCCAATCCCCGCCATTAATCGGTTCTGCTAAAGCTGCGGCGACGGCTGTTAAACTCCTATAATCTGACAGCATCCAAGAATGCAGCGCTACGGGAATAATTAGTTCTTTGCCTATAGGCAATTTTGAACTGTGATTGGGGATAATCATCAAATCGTAAGGTGTCCAAATAGAAGTAAAACTTAACTGCTCCAACATTTGTACATCACGATTCAAATCTTGCAGAAATAGGCTGTTGGGACGCATCTGCACGCACCCTGGAAGCCTAGAAGCATAAGCTAATACCGTGCCATGATGAGGTGAGGAAATCGTCACAAAGCGCTGTACACGCTCAATACCTCCCAATCTCTGCACGTAGTAACGGCTGACAATTCCCCCCATGCTGAAACCCACTAAATCAAAGGGTTGTCCAGGCTCAATGGTTGCAGCTACATAATCAACTACCTGCTGCGCCAATACATTAAGCGGGGCTTCACCGTTGTTAGGTACTAAATTTATTGTGTATACAGTCCAACCTAATTGTCTTAAGTAAACTGCCATCGAATTAAAGACAACTTCCGTATCAGTAATGCCATGCACTAATACCACGGGATTACGTGGCTGATTTTGAGTTTTCATTGACAAATTTGCTTGTGTTTGCCTCTGTTGAAAATTTAACTGAGTCTGATTACCGTCAGCAAAAAGATTATGACACTCTTCCCACTGGTTCATGGTTATACATTAGTTGTATTAATGTATACCCATAAATAAAATTATATTAATTTTTATTAAGCAACCTTTCAGAATCTTGCTCTGTGTAGCGGTAAAATTGAATAATTAATTCTCGATATCTACAGCTTGTAAGTATTTGCCAACAAAGGCTGAAAACCTCAGCTTATATTCTTAAGCTTGATAAAGCACAAACCTCCAAGGTTTGTTACTCAATAGCTGATAGTCAAAAAACGTAGTATTACGACGTAATTTTTAACAGTGAACAGTCAACAGTTATCAGTTAAATCCTTGGGTCTAAGTCCCTCATAAATTGGTGAAAGCGTATTTTGCCGCTTCTTTGTCCCCCACTATAAGCCTGATAACTGATAACTGATAACTGATAACTGTTTTAACATTACGGTCTACTTACAGATATAAAATTTCGGGAGCCATTCTCATGTTCGGTTTTATCAAAAAATTAATCGCTGGGATTCTCAGTTTCCTTACCGGATTAATCGGTGGTAAGAAAAGCAGTGGCTACTACTTAGAGCTGAAAGAAGATAGCACTGAACAAACAGCACCAGCACCAGCCCCACAAGCTGCACCAGTAGCATCCAACGGTACAAAAGCAGCAGCCAAAGCAGAAGCGCCACCAGCCACAGAGAAAAAGCCTGCGCCGGCGATCGCCAAAGTAGAAGCATCTAAAAATGGTAAAAATGGCAAAGCTGCACCTAAGCAAGCTGAACCAGAAAAAGCGCCAGTGGCTAATACAACACCACCAGGTGAAACTACATTCGCACCTAAATATTTAGCGCCTTCAGCCTCTAGTTCTAATGGTCGTCGTCGTCCAGGTGCGAATATGAGTTCTTACTTAGACATGGCTAGCCAAGTCAAAACTCCTGGCTAAACAGTAAGGAGAAACCCACCCCTAACCCCTCCCTGGAGGGGAACCTTTCAAGGGCAGGTTTTTTACACTTCGACCCAAAAACACTGATTTTAGGGTGTAGGGGTGTAGGGGTAGATGAAAGTCTGATAATGAGCGTGAATCTTATAGTCCTCACTTATTACTTTATGAAAAACCTGCCCTTAAGAGGGAGGGGAACAGGGAACAGGGGAGAACAACTGTCAACTGTCAACTGTTAACTGATACACCCAGTCCCTAGCCTCATAAATATCAATCCACTATACAAATGAAATGCTGAGTCCCAGTTACTCTTTTCCCTACGATACAGGTGAATGTGTGACTGAATGTTTCTCAGCATTTCTGTTTGTTCTAATACCGAATCGGCAAAATGTGTAAAGTCTGACCAAACTTTTACTTGAGCTAAGTGTGAGTTGATCCAGTCTGTTAAATTATTCCAATTGATTCTGGTGGTATTTTGGCTAGATACAGGGGTGACTTCTACACCTTGCTGAAATTCATAGCCTTGATCATAGAGTCTTAGAATACAACGTCTGCCGGGTAGATGTAAATCACAGAAATGGATGTAGTCTTGGGTTTGGGTTTTACGTTCGAGTTTACGCCAAGCGCCAACGTCTACAACGTCCTCAAAAATAGGCAAAAGTCCCACCACTCGCGCGGAAACTTCTGACCAATCAAATGTCAGGGAACCGAGTTGATTTGCATGATTAGAGCAAATAACAGTAGCTTTTGGTTGAGACTCTAAAAAATATTTGACTTGAAAAACTTGTATTTGTTCAATGGTGCTGATGGCTGTCCAAAAGCATGGAATACCTGCTTGTTGTAGTTGTGTGCCGTAAAATTTGAGTTCACCGACGCGCCCGGTGCGGTAAAATTTCCAACTACGGCTAGGAAGCACTAACCTAGCATTGTAGAGGTCTAGCTGCATGATTTGAGCAAATTTGGCGGCGGCTGTGGCTCTGAGTTCACTGCTGAAAGGTTCTAGGATGAGTACCCCTTGTTCAGTATTGCAGGGTTCGGCTGTTGCTTGAGCGATCGCTCTTTGTTTTTCTTCTTGCTCAATTTCGCGTAGGCGCTGCAAACCTTGACGTGCCATTAACACAATTTTGTTATTTTGTGTACTCTTTAATAATCGTCGATAAATTTTTTCCGCATCTCGACGCTTATTTGCTACTTCATACAGTCTCCCTTGATAAAATTGCACCCAGGGATTTTCCGGCGACTCTTTTAGCAGCTGTTTGAGTAGTTTAGCGGCTGTGGGATAGTCTTTACGCTCAAAGGCGATCGCAACTTGTTCAATCATAGAGCCATTCAATGCAAGCTAATGATATGGTTCCCAAAAAAGCGAGTGGGGGAAGCAGGGGATGGGGGAGATGGGGGAGATAATTTACTCAGTACTCCCCACCTATAATTCACAAGCTGCACTAATTAATGATAGTGCTACTAGTGGGGCTGTGACTGCGCGGAGGATTCGCTTTCCTAAAGATACTGGTTGAAAGCTATGGGCTAGTGCTTGTTCTAATTCTCTGTCTGTCCATCCTCCCTCCGGGCCGATCGCAATTACAATCTCCCCAGAAATTTGTGTCAGTACGTTTTTTAGATGGGGATACTCACCACGCGCTTCACAAATATAACGATGAGTTGCTGTCGCATTAGCTACAGCATCATTAAATCCTACAGGCTCTAAAATTGTCGGGACAAAAGCACGTTCTGATTGTTCGGCGGCTTCTGCGGCAATGCGTCGCCAACGTTCCAGCTTTTGGGGGCTAGGATTTAGTAAAGTGCGATCGCTCAACACAGGAGCAATACAAGCTACTCCTAATTCCGTACAACTGCGGACAACTTCATCAAATCCACTGCCTTTAGGTAAAGCAACTAGCAGTGTGGTTGATACAGATAATTCTGTTTTGACAGTTAATTCTTCTAAAACCTGGGCTTGTTCGCCTGTGATATGGGCTAACCACCATTTACCCAGTCCATCCATCACGATAAAGCGATCGCGATCGCGCAAGCGTAACACTCTTTTTAAGTAATGTTGTTGTTGGGGTGTGAGTAAAATTTGCTCTTGCTGGAGTTGGGAGGGTGCGATCGTCATTCGTTGCAGTTGAGACATCAATTTTTCTCTGCTATGGAAACCTTCTATAAGAGGTTATTTATAGCTTAAATCAGACAAAGCTCAGGCATTTCCTTGTAAGCGTCGCCTATCTTCAATTATTTCCTGTAGCTTTCCAACTTCCTCAACTGTATAAAACGTCTGATTAGGTTCAGATGTAATTTTATCCATCAAAGCGTGAAATGCTTCGGTATCATTGCGATATTTTAAAAGATAAGCTTTCAACTCGGACTTACTCATGGCTGCAAAATCGGGTTTTGTCATTCTTCGTATCTCCATTTGCCATCACGTGTAATCAAAATACCAGTTTCCTCTCCTGCCAGAATGTAAATATTTCCACTGCGTTCATCAATTCGGACTATGAAAATTGGCAAAAATAAACTTGTAACACTTTGACAAAGAATAAAACACGTAATTGTCTGCTCTGGAGTGGGATAAACTCGGCTTTTGACATACTCACCTGCCTGAAGGCGAGGTGATTCTTGACGCTTCGCTGACAGATGCTACCGAAGTAGTCTTACCCCGTCTCTGCGTCCATTTAGAGTCGTGGCAATGCCCTATCCCGACTTTGTTTATATTCTTAGCTGCATTCTCATCACGGTCGTGTTCAGTTCCACAATTTAAGCACTGAAGCAACCGAATTTTTAAATCAAGCTTGCCCCATTTGTAGCCACATTCAGAACAAATCTGACTTGTTGGTTCCCATCGACTTATGACGTGAAAATCTCGATTAAGTTTTTCAGACTTACCTTCGCACAAAGCCCTAAACTCTCTCCACCCTTGTAAACTAATTGCTCTAGAAAGTTTGCGGTTTTTAACCATCCCAGATACGTTTAAATCTTCCAAAACAATAGCTTGATTTTCACTCACTATTTTGGTAGATAGCTTATGCAAAAAGTCTTTACGGGTATCAGCAATTTGGTTATGTAGTTTAGCAATTTTAACGCGAGTATTGTTTCTCCTTTTTGAGTCTTTTTGTTGTCGTGCTAATTTCTTTTGTAGTTTACGAATTTTTCGGTCAGTTTTTGAGTAGTTTGGACTTACAGCTTTTTCTCCATTACTCATGACAGCAAAAGTTTTTAAACCCAAATCAATACCAATGCTTTGTTTTTTAGCATCAATATCAACAGGTTCTGACCCCGCCCTTAAGGGCGGGGAATCCTCTACTACAAAACTGAGAAAATAGCGATTAGCACAATCCTTGATGACTGTGACGGATGTAGGCGATGACGGTAAATCCCTAGACCAAATTGGTTTAACATTACCAATTTTAGTTAGATATACCTCATGACCCTTGATTGAAAATCCACCAATTCTAAAACGCGCTGATTGCTGATTGGTTTTCTTCTTGAACTTTGGTTTCCCAACCTTTTTACCTTTACGCTTGCCCTTCAAGCAATCAAAATAGTTTTTATAAGCAACTCCCAAATCAGCAACAGACTGTTGCAACGGGATGTTAGAAACTTTAGACAACCATTCACGCTCTACAGTTTTCTTTGCTTGAGTAATTACCAACTTTTGCAAGTCGTTGTTACTTGGTAGCAATTCTTCCTGTTTGCACATAGCCAGGGCATCATTCCAAACCACACGGACGCAACCAAACAACTGAGCTAAACTCTGTTGCTGTTGGTCTGTAGGGTAGAAACGATATTGATACCTAGCTTTCATGATTAATGTTATAATTGGTCTGTTGCATATTATATATTGGTCTGCGTAAAATAACAACTATGTTTAGAAGGGAAAGACATAGCGTTACAGATTTAAAAATACATTTGGTCTGCGTGACAAAGTATCGACGCGCTGTGTTCACATCAGCAAGTCTTGATCTGATTGAAAAATCGTTCAAAGAAGTCGCTGAAAAAATGGACTTTCAAGTAATCGAGTTCAATGGAGAAGGAAATCATGTCCACGCGCTGATTGAGTACCCGCCAAAATTGTCTATATCTCAAATAGTAAATGCGTTAAAAGGTGTTTCTAGCCGTCGTTATGGGCAAGCAGGATATAGAAAACCACACAAAGAATCTTTGTGGAGTCCTAGTTATTTTGCCATTTCTGTAGGAGGTGCGCCTTTAGAAGTTTTGAAAGAATATATCAAAAATCAGGAAAAGCCGTCCTTCTAGGACGGGGCTTGAATCCCATTTTTTCGGTCATTATAATATTGAACTGCAATACCTATCTGCAAAAAAGCAGAAGGTGAGGAATTTAGATGACATTGATGGAAATCTCCTGGTATAGTCTCTAGAGCATACCAGGAGGGAATTTCACGAGTTACGGCTGGTTTTGGAAGTAAGCCTCTAACGCATCCCTGACCAAATCAGTCATTGACCTGCCTTGAGTTGTAGCTGTGGACTTGAGCTTGGCGTACAAATCATCATGTAGGCTGACCCGATACCGGGCTTTACGGGGCTTAGATGCAGCCTGGGGCGCTTCTGGTTCGATAGTAACTGGTGTTGTTTCTGGCTCATACTGGGCGGCAAATTCGCGAATGGCATCAAAACTGACGCGATCGCAAAAATCACCAAAGCTTTCCCCTGGTTGGCGCGATTTCTTAAAATAGACCAAAATCGGCTCTAACAAGCTTTCTATATCGTTGTGGTGCAACTTCTCTACATAAGGTTGTGCCAAGCGTGTCTGATTAGGTGAACCACCCAGCCATACTTGGTAACTTTCAGGGGCGCTACCCACAAAACCTAATTCTGCCATGTAAGGACGAGCGCAACCATTGGGGCAGCCTGTCATCCTTACCACAAATTGTTCATCTTGTAAACCAAATTTATCTAAAAGGGCGCGGATTCTTGCTAAAATACCGGGGATGGCTCTTTCTGATTCGGTAATAGCTAGACCACAGGTAGGTAAAGCGGGACAAGCCATTGCATAGCGCACTAGCGGGTCGATAGTGGTAGGGTCAGAGACGACACCACGACGGTTGAGAATGTCTTGAATGGCTTGTTTGTTCTCTGGGTCAATTTCGTAAATAATCAGGTTTTGATGGGGTGTGAGGCGGATGGGTAAGTTAAATTGCTCGACAATTTCCCGTAAGGCGGTTCTCAGTTGGAATGAGCCTTCGTCTTTTACCCGACCGTTTTCGATGGAAATGCCCAAGAACAACTTACCATCACCTTGTTCGTGCCACCCCTGGAAATCCTCATATTTAAACTCTGGTAATGGTCTGAATGGTTCCAGGGGTTTGCCAAAATATTCTTCCACCTTGGCGCGGAACTTATCCACACCCCAATCATTGATTAAGTATTTTAAACGAGCGTGACGGCGGTCAGTGCGATCGCCATAATCTCGTTGAGTGGCGACAATGGCTTTCACCGCATCGTACACATCTTCCTTAGCTACATAGCCAATGGGATCAGCCAGTCGCGCGAAGGTTTCCTCTTTGTTGTGTGTCCGTCCTAAACCACCACCCGCAAAGATATTAAATCCTTCCAGGTTGTCTTGAGCATCGGTAATGACGACTAAAGTTAAGTCTTGGGAATATAAATCAATCGAATTATCCCCTGGTACAGTCACACTTACCTTAAACTTACGCGGCATATAGTAAGTGCCGTAGAGGGGTTCTTCTGTATCATGGAAGATTGTCCCATTACCATTACGTTCCCTGGCGGCTTTTACCTCTGGACTTTCTTCGGCGCTGATGGCTTTTTCGCCATCAAGCCAGATTTCGTAGTAAGCACCAGTTAGGGGTGAGAGCAAGTCCGCGATATTTTGGGCATATTCCCAAGCGTACTGGTATTCAGCCCGATTTTTGAAAGGAACAGGGGGAGCCATGACGTTGCGGTTAATATCGCCGCAAGCGCCCAAAGTTGAACCTAAGTTTTTGATAATTGTAGCGATCGCTGCTTTCAGATTTTTCTTTAAAATCCCGTGCAGTTGGAACCCTTGACGAGTTGTCACTCGTAGGGTACTGTTACCGTATTCATCAGCTAGCTTGTCTAAAGCCAGGTAAAGCTGCGGCGGGACAAGTCCACCTGGATTTTTTGTCCGCAGCATAAACTGGTAATCTTTCTCCTGACCTTTGACACGATTATCGCGGTTATCCTGTTGATAAGAACCGTGAAACTTGAGGATTTGTACCGCCTCTTCTGTAAAATGAGTGGTATCCTCAAGGATTTGCGTTGCTACAGGTTCACGTAAAAAATTACTGTTTTCTTTAATTCCTTCGACTTTAGAAGGCTTACGGCTAGTGGTAGGAGGAGGAGCAGATTTGACCATCAGAGTTGTATATGATTCTCAATAAGGCTTCGGCGATCGCCGAACTAGCAAGTCAGCAGCATTTTCTCGGCTGATATTTTCCCGATAATCCGGTCGGAATTATGAAGAATACCTCAATCTTAACACGGCAAAAAGCCGGCTTATTCAGTGATTCTACACTTAATTAAACCAGCTTTTTGTATTTGTGAGTAGGGAAAGGGGAAAGGGGAAGGGGGAAGGGGGAAAGGGAAAAGGGAAAAGGGGAAGGGGGAAGGGGGAAAGGGGAAGGGGGAAAGGGAAGAAGAGAAAATAACAACTGATAACTGATAACTGATAACTGATAACTGTCAACTGACAACTGATAACTGATAACTGATAACTGATAACTGACTTCAGATGTAACAACTATGGCAACAAGCTTTTAAGAAAATATATAAAGTGAATTTTTGATAGTCTACATGGAGATTGGATAATGCTAACCGCTCCAAAAACTTTATCTGGATTGATGGGTTTATGTGTCGGTGATGCGTTGGGTGTGCCGGTGGAGTTTACTAGCCGCGCCGAACTAGCTAAATCTCCAGTAACAAAGATGTTAGGTTACGGCACATGGAATCAACCCCCCGGAACTTGGTCTGATGACAGTTCCTTGACGTTTTGCCTAGCAGAGAGTTTATGTAGAGGCTATTCATTAGATGCGATCGCAAATTCTTTTTGGCGCTGGTACAAGCAAGCTTACTGGACACCCCGTGGAGAAATATTCGGTATTGGTGAAAGCACTCATGCCGTAATTATGCGTCTCAAACAAGGAATTTCCCCGTTACACGTAGGGGGAATTAGTGAAATGAGCAATGGTAACGGTTCTCTCATGAGAATTTTACCAATGGCTTATTGTTATAAAACTTTAACTTTCCCTGAGTTAATTCATCGCGTGCATGAAGTGTCTGCCATTACTCACGCTCATCGTCGCTCACAAATGGCTTGTGGTATCTACACTAGTATTGCAGTTGAGATTCTCAAAGGGGCTGATTTACCCACAGCTTATTTACAAGGGCTAGAAAATATCAAAAAAATTTATTCAGCTGAAGAATATCATCAAGAACAGCCACATTTTCATCGGGTGTTCAGTAGAAAAATTGCCCAGTTACCAGAAGCAGAGATAAATTCTGGCGGTTATGTGATTGACACCCTAGAAGCATCGTTATGGTGCTTATTAAACAGTTCCTCTTACTCTGAGGCTGTGCTGAAAGCGGTCAATTTGGGAGGACATACAGATACAACGGCTGCGGTAACAGGTGGGTTAGCCGGAATTTACTATGGTATAGAATGTATCCCCCAACAGTGGGTAAAGCAAATTGCCCGTAGACAAGACATTATTAACTTAGCTAATCGTTTTGCAGCAGCAGTTGACAGTTGACAGTTATCAGTTATCAGTTATCAGTTATCAGTCATCAGTTGACAGTTGTTATTTTTCCCCTTTCCCCTTTCCCAAACAAAAGACACGGCTAAACCGTGTCTTTTGCGTTACACCAGAGACAAAGAGTAGACCTGACCGTCAATTAACAGGCGGGTGATACCCTTGGCTTGTAGGTGGGTGCGGGCTTTGTGTAGCATTCTGCTGTCGGGGACTTTAATGACGCGATCGCGCTTGGTCGAAAAGCGTTTGGCGACACGGTGATTATCGAATATTGGCAGTGTTCTTTGCTGGGTTTCCAAGCTGGGAATTTGCCCTAAATCACCAAAGTCTTTGAGGGGTCGGGTAATTAATTCCGAGGAGCGGTCAATTACCAGATAGCAAGTCTTGGGTAAAGATGCCACAGATAGGGGTAAAACTTGGACTGGCGCTTCCCCAAATCTCCTTCTGGTGACTAGAGGTCTTGATTCCTCTAAGTCGTCTTCCTCGTCCTCGTAGTCCTCTTCATCTAAATCATCTAAGTCTTCCTCTAAATCATCCAACTCCTCTGATTCGTCTAGTATGTCTTCGCCTAGCATTTCGGCGATCGCGGTGACTTCGGCAGTTTCATCTTCCAGCAAGGGATGGGAAATACTGGCGATTTCCTGGGGTTTGACGACGGGGATTTCCAATTGCCTTGCTACTGGCTCCCTGTCTTCTTCCTCCGATGCAGAGCGCCGCCTGACCCTTCTAATTGTTGGTGTTGGCTTGTCCTCATCCTCACCAAAGAACTCTGGTTGTGCTTGTCGAGTCCTTCTGATGACTGGGCTGGGCTTTTCCTCAATTTCCGCAAAAGGTTCCGCTTTGGCTTGCCGCACCCTTCTAATGACTGGAGTTGGCTTCTCCTCTTCCGGCAAAGGTTCCGGTTTAGCGGTTTGCCGTGCCTTTCTAATGACTGGGGACGGCTTTTCCTCCTCTTCTGGGAAAGGTTCAGCTTTGGCGGTTTGCCGCGTCCTTCTAATGACTGGGGTTGGCTTCTCCTCTTCCGGTAAAGGTTCCGCTTTGGCTACTGGCTGTTGTGGCTCAACCTGCTGACTGCTGATCACAGGTACTTCTGGTTCTGACGGATTCAAAAAAGGAATCTGATCATAATTTACCTGCGCTCTGCCTTCAGGAGTTCTAGCAGCACGTTTCAAGGAAACCAAGTATTCATACTCATCTTCCGGTAACGTGCTTTTGAGCAGACGGCTAATTGTGGAGTTACTCACGTCATAGCGCTCTGCTAAGGTTGAGGTCGTTTCAGCAGTTTCTCGATATAGCTTGAGAATTTCTTGTTTGTCAGAGTTTGTTAGTTTTCTCACGGTAGATACCAATCTTTTCTATCCTCGTTTTCTTCCGCGCTCCCGCCGAGTCCGGCTTAATGATGCGTCATATTCTAGGGCTGCGCCCATACCAAATAACACTCCACTAAACACCCAAAACACTTCTAATATTTCTCCACTTTGATAGTTAGGACCTTGAGCGTACTTAAACCACATATCTGCAATGTAGAGCGAAAAGGCGGCCGCCGCAATCATTCTCCAAGATTGGGAAACACGTCCGCCCCAAAAAGCTAATAACAGGGTGGTGGCGATGATTAATAACAACACGTCGCTGACTATGTAAAACCAGTTCAAAATCGTGACTATAGTTTCTTGTTCGCCTGTTGCTTGCTGCATAGAAATCCACCATGCCAACAAGCTCCCGAATACTCCAATTGCCCCGACTATGAGCCATTGCCATTTTTCTAGATTAATTCGCCTAGCAGCTACCGCTAAAATCATGCCTACGCCTAGAGATATATAACTTAATACAAAAAACACGTCGCCGATAGACGCATCCGGTTCTTCTTTTAAAACTATTTCTGTATAGCCAAAAAATATCCCCCCCAGGGAATAAGAAATCATACCTATGGCGATCGCCAGCCACACATTACGACTGCTCATAATTTGTGGACTGCGCCAATTCCGTAAGCACAATATCCCGGCGTTGAGGTAGGCTATGGCTTCAAAAATATTTGTTCCCACCAAATACCACTCAGCCCGACTTGCCACACCATCTGCTCCAGGGATTTTGGCACTGAATAACAAAAAGTATAACAGCGCCAGTACACCCCAACCAATGCTAGCTAAAACGATGTTCTGGGTGGTAAAAATTGATTTACTAATTTGAGCCGAATTTTTGTAAGAACTCTTCATAGGGTTTAAGTAGATGCAGTTTGTTGTGTACGATGAGGGGTTAGGGACTAGGAAGAGGGGAAAAGGTGAAAGGTGAAGGTGTAAAGGGAGAAACCTTTTCCTTTTCCCTGCACTCAGCATTGATTTATTACCTACCGAGAGGGACTTTTTTTGCTACAACTTTTATGCTATAGCCACAGTTTACTCAGTGAAGATTGATTTAACCAAGAGATAAAAAGCGATCGCTCACCTTCGGGCATATCTTGTAACTTATCAGCTACTTGTCGAGCGAAGTTGGCGTTACCAAAATAGGTTTTGCCGATTTTATGTAGTTCTTGCAGGAAACTAGAAACGTGGTTTTCTTTCCAGGGGGGAAGTTTAGGGGCTTCTAAGGGGTTAGTCGCTACCCAATACTTCACAGCTTCAATTGAAGCCGTTTCAGGAAACTCCTGCTGTCGCATGGCTTCAGCGATATCTTTTTCAAAGAGTACAGCCTGCTTTGTCCCTAAGAAATCTTCAATATCCATGTGGACGGCTTGCAACAGCAAAATACTGGCTTGGACAAAAACCCCGTTTTTATTGTGATCACCAGTATCATTAGCTGGCTGGTCTATACCTAGCTGGTCTAAGCGTACCTTACCCCAAACGCTAAAGCGCTCCGGTTCTTCCAGCAAGACACAGGCTTTTCCTCGGTTGTCGGTTAACTCTCTCCATAAGGCTCTAGCATCTTCTTCTTGTCCACCTTTAAACACACTAATCAAGCGAAAAGTCTGCCCCTGATAATGGAGGATCGGCACTTGCTGATCCTTTTTTGGGTGCTGAATGCTTGATATTTCAACATCCTGCCGTTTTAAAATAAACATGGCACTAGCAACTAACTCCTCACAGGGGCTTTATAGATAAGCGATTTATAATCTGATTTAGCGGCATCGCCAAGAGTGCGATTACTTACGTACTGTAGGTTAAGTTTAGCTGGTAGTTGTCGCATAATTTACCAAAGATAACTTATCCGCTAAGCTTTCAACTTAAAACGCAAATAACCATCTATTGACCACACAATATAGCTAATTCATAGCCAATACGCTGCATTTTAATTTACGTCAACTAACTGGCGACTAGGATCTTAGCCTTCCTACTAGGAAATATGCAATTTTTTGATTGCATATTATTAAAGAAAACGATATAATTATCTGGATGACTCCTATAGGAGCCTAAGTTTTAACTTGGGCGCGTAACTCAGTTGGATAGAGTATCCGCCTTCTAAGCGGACTGTCGCAGGTTCAAGTCCTGCCGCGCCTGTTTATAAAAATAAAACCTCCTTCATACTTAATTTAAGGTAAATTACCTTAGAGATGTGAGGGTTGGCTTTGATGCACCATACTAAAGACAAGGGTGATCTTGCTGCCGCTAAGGTAATAGCAGATTTAGTCGAGAAAGAATACTCTATTTTTGTACCAGTTGTTACGGAACACGCCCCTTTTGACTTGATTGCGTACAAAGATGGAAAATGCTATCGCATCCAAGCTAAATATTCGGCTAATAACTTTGTCAGCAATAAAAGCACTTGGGCGGACAAAAACGGAAACCATCAAAAAAAGTACAAACCCGATGATTTTGACTTCTACGGCATATATTTACCAAGTATAGGTAAGGTAGTCTACCCATCAATCAAGTTTGGCGGTTGTTGTATTAGAACTACACCCCCTAAATCAGCCAGTCCTTTCTACTGGTGGGAAGATTTCATCGAGTTTACGGAAGAAGCGCCTAAGCGAACATATAAGGAGTTTGGAGTTGATTTAACAACTAGGAAAGTGAATCTGGAAGCCAGGGTTCTGACGAGAAAAGTAGTCAGACCGTCTAAGGAAGAATTAGAAAAGCTGGTGTGGGAGAAACCGACAGCGCAAATTGGCAAAGATTTTGGTGTGTCTGATAAGGCTGTGGAGAAATGGTGTAGGGCTTATGGGATAGACAAGCCGCCTAGAGGGTATTGGGCGAAAACTAGTTCGTAGTCAGGACTTTAGTCCTGACTACGAACTAAATTAATTCAAAGGCTCAACAATGGTTCTTAAGCCACTGCTGTTGAGGATTCTCAGCATTTCTTCAGCGTTGTTGCGATCGCTAAACACTCCCACTTGCATAACTCTACGACCTTGCCTGACTGTAGAAAATGCCCCTGGAGCCAGAGTTTTGACTAATTCTTGCTCTCTGTCATTTGTGGCTTCTACAACCACCCGATAGCGTACAGATGCGCCTGTGTTGGCTGATAAGTAATTATTCTCATAACCTGTTGTATTAGTTGGCGGCGCTGATACCCTCCGCATATTTCGGGTATTACCCAAAGGAACATTACCTGTGGGAACAGGCAAAATACTCGTATCACCAACTGTTGACGGTTCTTGAGTATTGACAATTTGCGCTGATTGTGTATTTTGAGGTGCGACAAACTCGACAGTGTGGGGGTCAATCTGCACATAGTTTAACTGTGCTGTCTCTGTTTTGACGGTTGGCACTGGAGTTAGCTTGCTTCTGGAGGTGGCTGTAGGAATATTCGCGGGTATGTTTGGGTTTGTTCTTTGATTGGGAATGGGTGCTGGTGGTTGTCGATTGTACCTTGGTACAGTTAAGGGGGAATCGGCTGATACTAGTGCAGGTAACTGACTGTTACCTTGGTGACGCAATACGCCCTGGCTAGGTCGATTGGTATTAGATACAGTTGGGGCGGTAAATGTAATTTCTCCGTTACTAGGTATATTGGATAGCACAGTGTTAGATGTGGCTGTGGGTTGGGCATTAGCTACAGGTGCATCTTGGGTGTTGAATGATACTTTACCTGCCACTCGTTTGCTATTGATAGTATTACCAACAGCAATAATTACTTGTTTAGCGGCATTAGCATTGATGTCATATCGGGCATTGTTGCGAAATTCGTTACTGCCAGATTCAGTATTGTTACCTAAATTTGGCATTGCTTGAGCGATCGCCACTAAGCCATCTTCTTTACTACCCTGAATTAAATTATTCCGCAAAATCGGACGAGCATTAGCTTGAACGATGATCCCAGAGCGATTATTTTGAATTTGATTGCTAATTAAGCTTGGCGCGGCATTTTGGGCTACATTGATGCCAAAACCTGTTTCCTCAAATACATTTTCTCGCACCTGTGCAGAAGAATTACCGCCGATGGTGATACCATTAGCTCCGTTGCGATAAAAATAGTTTTTGGTGATTGTGGCAGCACTGTTACCAAGCACAGAAATACCGTCTTGGGTACTGCCTGTAAAGGTATTTTCGCTAATAATTGGATTACTCGATTCAATCCACAAACCATAACCACGGGGGTTAGGATTCGTTACCGTCACTCCTGTTAAGCTTGCTTGGTTAGCACCGACGATGGTGACATTCTGTCCCCCAAAGCTGCGGCTGAGAAACTGTCCTCCACCCTGAATTGTAATTCCTTGCCCTTTGTTACTGGTGTCTCCCTGAATTGCCACACCTGGTTTGAGCATTAAAGGAAACATTTCACCTGTTTGTTCACTGTAATTACCCGGTGTCAGCTTAATTATTGTGCCGGGGTTAGCAATCTTTAAAGCTTGGGTAATCGTTTTGAAAGGTGTGCTTTCGCTACCATTACCTGCTGTGTCATCTCCGGCACTTGGGTTGACAAAGAGTACATTAACCTGAGACATTGTTTTTTCACTCACAGGCATCTGTTCTGCTACAGAAGGCATCTGAGCCAGAACAGTGCCAGACAGACTAGTCAGCACCGTTATGCTGCATAGTCCCAAAGTAGATAGTATGGACAGACTATAAACTGTATACCTTGCTAATTCCAGGGAAGTTTGCTTAATTTGCAAGGTGTCTAAGCGATGATATCTAAACAAAATGGGGGAAACCAATTCACACCACTCCTGAGAAGTAATATTAAAGTTTCATTCTCACAAAATTCAGTATGTCGATTATGTTATCCGCTATATTGACCTATTGACTATTTTGAATACAAAGTAATTAAAGGGACTGGGGACTGGGGACTGGGGACTGGGGACTGTGGACTGGGATGAGGGGGATGAAAGAGATGAGGGGGATGAGGGAGAACTGTTGACTGTTGACTATGGACTTTGGACTGTTGACTAATGACTATTGACTATTGACTATTGACTGTTGACTATTGACTAATGACTAATGCGAAAAACGTTGCAAATATGAATGAGGCTGGCTATTACGATGGAAGCATTACTAATGGGGTAGTTGTAATGGTGGAGCCATACAGCCAACACAAGCAAATCCAGCAGGTTGTTTACCGTATATTAGATGCTAATTTAGACCGCGCTCGTGAAGGGTTGCGTATTATTGAAGAATGGTGTCGCTTTGGCTTGAATAGCGCCCAATTGGCGCTTGAATGTAAGTATTTACGCCAAGAGGTGGCTAGTTGGCATACTGAAGAATTACGAGCAGCACGAGATACAGCAGGTGATCCTGGCACTGATTTGAGCCATCCGCAGGAGGAACAACGTTCTAGTATTAAGGCGTTGTTACAAGCTAATTTCTGTCGTGTGGAGGAAGCTTTGCGGGTGTTGGAGGAATACGGTAAGTTATATCATCCGAAGATGGGACTGGCTTGTAAGCAGTTGCGGTATCGGGTTTACACTCTGGAAACTAATTTAATGGGGTATCAACGCCATCAACTGCTGTGGCGATCGCGTTTATATCTTGTTACTTCCCCATCGGATAGTTTGTTACCAACTGTGGAAGCTGCTCTTAAAGGTGGCTTGACGTTGGTACAATATCGTGATAAACAAGCAGATGATACTGTGCGGCTGGAACTGGCAACAAAACTCCGCCAACTCTGTCATACCTACGGTGCTTTATTTATTATCAATGACCGGGTGGATTTGGCTTTGGCTGTGGATGCTGATGGGGTACATCTGGGACAGCAAGATATGCCGATCGCCATTGCGAGACAATTATTAGGGCCTCAGCGTTTAATTGGTCGTTCTACGACTAACGCCGCAGAAATGCAAAAAGCAGTAGCCGAAGGTGCAGATTATATAGGTGTGGGGCCTGTTTATGAAACTCCGACAAAAGCAGGCAAGGCAGCAGTTGGCTTAGAATATGTTAAGTATGCTGCTCAAAATAGTTCAGTACCCTGGTTTGCTATTGGGGGCATAGATGCCAATAATATCAATGATTTAATTGATGCTGGAGCAGAAAGAGTGGCGGTAGTGCGATCGCTCATGCAGGCTGAACAACCTACTCTAGTTACACAATACTTGCTTTCACAACTCAATCGGATTAAGCCAGAGGGTTAGGGAAAGGGGAAGGGGGAAGGGGGAAGGGGGAAAGGGGAAAGGGGAAGGGGGAAAGGGGAAAGAAAGTAATGATAACTGACAACTGACAACTGATAACTGATAACTGACAACTGATAACTGACAACTGATAACTGACAACTGATAACTGACAACTGATAACTGACAACTGATAACTGATAACTGATAACTGACAACTGATAACTGACAACTGATAACTGACAACTGACAACTGATAACTGATAACTGATAACTGACAACTGATAACTGATAACTGATAACTGACCAATGACTAATTCAATTTCCTTACAAGTAAATGGGGAAACACAAAATTGTTTATCCCAAACTCCTTTACCCTTGCTACTTCAGCAGTTGGGGTTTAATCCTCGATTAGTGGCGGTAGAGTATAACGGGGAGATTTTACACCGCCAATTTTGGGAACAAACTCAGGTAAAATCAGGCGATCGCTTGGAAGTAGTGACAATTGTTGGTGGTGGTTAATTTTGATGATCAACTTCTAACTTCTAACCCCTGCCCCATGTATAATGAACGGTGCATGGTTTTGCGTTTGGCTAGTTCTTTACCCTGGCTACCAAGTTGTTCGCGCAATTGCTGATTTTGGCACAGTTGTTTGAAGGCTTGAAACACTTCGTAACCAGACTTGGGATTTACTAGTAAGCCGTTTTCTTCGTGACGTACCACGTCAATTAAGGAAGGGTGGCGCGAAGCTATGACGGGTTTACCAAAGTAGCTGGCTTCTAAGTAGACAATTCCCAACCCTTCTAAGCTGCTGGCTTTAGTATTGGTTGAGGTCAGCATGGCGAATACATCGCAAGCTGCGTAATAACTGGCTAATTCTTGATTGTTGACATATCCGGCAAAATGGACGCGCTTATCTACACGCAAGCGCTCTGCTAAGGATTTTAGTTCAGATTCGCAAGGCCCTTGTCCGCAGATGATATAATGCACATCTACGCCAATAGTTAAGAGTAGGGGTAGGTTTTCAATGACGAGATCAAAGCTTTTCTGTTTGATTAAACGTCCTACAGAAAGAATGACTATGGCGGTTTTAGGGATATTATAGGCTTGACGCAGGCGATCGCCGATGCTGATCTGAACGCCATCGTCATCGGTTAGTTCATCTAAACTCTTACCGTTGCTGGCTAAACCAAATTTTTCTGGTCTGACTACGGGATGGATGACGTGGGTGGGAGTTTGTAAGCGGAATGTGTTTCTGAGATAATCTTGTGTTGCACAACTGTTACAGACAATTCCTTCGGCGCGTTTGAGTGTTAATTTAAAAAGCGATCGCCATACAGGATTGGATAAAATACCAGCAATATCATTACCGTGTAAGTAAATAAAGAAACGTATAGGTAAGATATAGCTCAATAATAAGAGTGAGGGAAACTCGTAGCCATGTCCCCATTCAATATAACGGTAGTGATAACGAAAATACAGTTTGATGGCGAGAACAAATGATGCAGCCAAATTAAACAGAGGTTGTAAACAACTTCCTAAAAAACCACCCAGCCAACATTTAGCATCTGGCCAGCGATATACAGGAAACTGTTGTGCTTGATCAAATACTTTATCCCCTCTACAACTAGCCGCCAAAACAACTACCTGTTCTGGATCTTGAAGACAGCGATTATAAAGATATTCCCCGATCACAGCTTCTTTAGGCAAGAAAAGACGAGATATTACTAAAATATCTGGGGAAGCAGTCGTGTCTTGGATTTTTGTTGCCAGTTGCGAGATATGTTCCATGTTAAGTTGAATACAGTTAGTCAATAAGTTCTAATAATTCAAACTGCAACTAAAGCGAAGTAAATA
Organism: Anabaena azotica FACHB-119; assembly: GCF_014697625.1. Classification (GTDB taxonomy): domain Bacteria; phylum Cyanobacteriota; class Cyanobacteriia; order Cyanobacteriales; family Nostocaceae; genus Trichormus; species Trichormus azoticus_A. The sequence continues at coordinate 79,826 of NZ_JACJSG010000021.1, forward strand.
GTTTGAGCCTGCTAGTCTCATCAAAGCTAAAATTTAATGACTTTGTATACTACTTACTTGTAAGCGTAAGTTGATTGTGATTGTTGATACCCCTCCTGACGAAAGGAAAAACTTGACTAGTAATTTTACTGAAAAAAATACTGGTCTTGTATCTAAATTTTCTCCTTTTTTTGATTTTTAGCCAATATTTCAACTAAAAAATCTCAGTATTTACTACTTTTCTTTATAAAAATTTACAAGTTGCCATCAAATCAGGTCTACAGCAGCAAGAGGCTAGAATAAAGTGCCTCATCCATAATTAAAATTGCTGTAGTTCCTATGATTAATGAACGGAAGATAGAAGTAAGCGATAACTCTATTTTAAGATAGGAAATATAGGAATTAATTTATTGATTCTATGAAGTATTTGTTAATTAAATATTTCGTTGTAAGTTAGTTATTTAATAAGGAAGGTAGCGATAAATATCTTTAAATAAAAGGTAAATCAATAATTATATTGATGTTTTTGTATAGAAAACTGAAGCAATAAATACTAAAAACTTCCTTGTTAAAATAATATCTTAAGTACATTAAAATATCATGCCAAAATGCCCTATAGGGTAAAATAGTTGCATTTGATGTCAGATTATGACACTTGCGTAAGTCTTAAGAACATACATATAAGTAGGAAGACGCAAATAAACTACACCACAAAAGTTTTAGTCAAACAGCTAAAAACCTCCTACCCCTGGTTGGTGAGCGTAGCCGCACCACTGCCTTAACCTCTCTGTAATTATTAATTCATGCCAAAGTTCCCTGGAAGGGGATAACTTTCGAGGTACGGTTATCTACTACAGAAATCCCTCCCTGGTTTGCTGCCTAGCCAGAACAAGACGCGGTAGATTGAATATGTAGCCAAAAAAGTACACCGAGCTACTGTCAATCTTAAAACTTGCGCTCTTTGATACTGGCTGGCATCACATCAGCACTGCAATGCTTCCACCAAAAGATAAGAATTAAATAAGTAATACTGTTTTTCGAGCGAATGTGACTATGCCTAAAAAACTACTACAAACTATCAAACCTGTGTTAAAAACTGTCTTTACCCTGGGACTAGTGTTGGTTTTGGCTTTGGGACAAGCCGATGGCGCATTAGCAGCTCGCAGTGGTGGACGAATTGGTGGTGGTTCCTTTAGAGCGCCTTCTAGCCGCACTTATGCACCTCCTGGTGGTGGATATGGCGGTGGATACGGTGGTGGATATGGTTATGCACCTTACCCTGGTGGCGGCGGCTTTGGTTTCCCCTTCTTGCTGCCTTTTTGGGGTATCGGGGGAGGATTTAGCGGTTTATTTGGTATTTTAATATTTTTTGCGATCGCTAACTTCCTACTCCAAGCTTTCCGTCGCGTCTCCAGTGGTGAAGCAGGCGAAGATGTTGGTTACAGCAGCAACCCCACAGTAACAGTATCTCGCTTGCAAGTCGGTTTGTTAGCTCAAGCGCGAGATTTGCAACCAGAACTTAACCACATCGCTGAAACGGCTGATACCAACTCCCCCGCAGGACGTGCAGAAGTGCTGCAAGAAGCTAGCCTAGCTTTGCTACGTCACCCTGAATATTGGGTATATGCGGGTGCTGGTACACAACAAGCCAAGTTAAATGCGGCGGAGTCTCAATTTAACCGCCTAGCTTTAGCAGAACGCAGTAAGTTCACCGAAGAAACCTTATCTAACGTCAACAACCAGTTAAAAGCAGCGCGTACCCAAGATGCTTTACCTGGGGCTGATGAAATAGATAACCCAACCCGTCTAATTACTGAAGGCCCTGGCGAATATATTATTGTCACCCTCTTGGCGGCGACATTGGGTAAGGTTGAACTCCCAGCCGTTAACAGCGCTGATGACTTGCGCCAAGCTTTACGGCAAATTGGTAGTCTTCCAGCAGAACAACTTCTAGCAATTGAGGTGTTATGGACTCCCCAAGCTGAAGGCGATACTCTCACTTCTGATGATTTATTTGCTGAGTATCCTGATTTGAAGTTGGTTTAAGTCTAACTTAACTAATTTGATCCAGCATTGTGCCATAGGTACAATGCTTTTCATTAATCGTAGTGGCGTGACCGGGCTAAAATGTTGCAAAAAATTTTCTTGTGGTGTAGGCATCTTGCCTGCACTGGACGGGCAAGATGCCCATCCCACAAGAGTTTTCTAATGCACAAATTTAGTCTAGACATTCCACTAGTGGACTGGCAAGGCTAAAATGTGGCAATAGGTTTGGATAAATTTGAACGCAGATGAACGCAGATGAACGCAGATGAACAAGATGATAGATTTTTCGCTAATGCACAAGTTTAGGCTTGCCACGCCACTAGTGGACTGGCAAGGCTAAAATGTGGCAATAGGTTTGGATAAATTTGAACGCAGATGAACGCAGATGATCGCAGATGAACAAGATGATAGATTTTTCGCTAATGCACAAGTTTAGGCTTGCCACGCCACTAGTGGACTGTCTAGCCTAAAATGTGGCAATAGATTTGAAAAAATTGAACGCAGATGAACGCAGATGATCGCAGATGATTAAAATGTTAGATGTTGGTTAATGCACAAGTTTAGTCTAGACAGTCCAGTAGGGTGGGCAGTGCAGCGCCTTATCGTACAGAAAAAACAACGCGAAAGCCGCATATCCTCAAACCGCCATCCGACTCGTTCCAACTGCGGCTGGCGCTGCGACAGAGTTCAGCGCTAAAGTTCCAAGAACCACCACGCAATACTCGACGATAGATATCACCGCCTTCTGACCACACAGTACCATCGGTTGGTGCGCCATGATAGTTAATATGCCAAGGGTCAGCGCACCATTCCCACACTAGCCCGTGCATATCATACAAGCCAAAGGCGTTGGCTATGCGGAAACTGCCAACATCTGTGGTTTCTTTACGATATCTAGTTTTCGCTTCCATATTTTGACTCTCAGCGTCGCTAAAGTTAGCTAACTCAGAAGTCAGCGCTTCGCCAAAATGGAATGCGGTGGTAGTTCCCGCACGACAAGCATATTCCCATTCAGCTTCGCTGGGTAGGCGATATTCCCTTCCCGTTTTCTGGGATAGTCTGGCACAAAATTCTAAAGCTTCGTGCCAAGAAACGTTTTCTACTGGTCGATTTTGTCCTTTATATTTGGAAGGGTAGGGATTTAAGGCTTGTTTGATTTTGGGTAAGCCAGCAACAGCACGCCATTGTGCTTGTGTTACTGGATATTTTCCCATGAAAAAGGGTGCGATCGCCACTTGATGTTGGGGGCGTTCGTCCGCATCTCCTTCAAAGTTGGGTGAACCCATCAGGTATGCACCGCCGGGAATTGACACCATTTCCAAGGTGATGTCTTTATTTAATTCTTCTACCAGATATTTGGCTTGGCTGCGATCGCGGTTTACCACTCTCCCGCCTGTATCTACCGTAATTACTTCAAACTCAAAGGTTTGTAAGGGAGGTAAGGGTAGTTGAGTTTTCTGTATAACTGGTGCGGCTGGAATTAATGTTGGTTGAGTAGTTGGTATTTGGGTTTCGACAATAATATTTGTAGATACTTTTAAATCATGGAGAACTTCTGTGGCTGATTGATATCTTTCGCTAGGTAAATGTTTCAGCAATTTATCTAAAATTCGACTTAAATCTTCGCTGACAATGACACCTTTTTGCTGTAAATGTTCTTGCCACAACCATTTACCATTCATCGGATCATAAATCTGATCATCAAAATTTCCATAACTATTATGTTGTGGTAAACATTGCGTTAGCAACCTGACACAAGTCACACCCAAAGCATATAAATCACTAGCATGACAAGCAAACCCTGCCATTTGTTCTGTGGGTGCATAGCCAAGGGTATAAATAGCTGTTGCTTGTCTAGCGATACTCGTTTGTGTGACTTGTTTTGCTCCCCCAAAATCAATTAATACTAATTTGCCATCACTATCACGCCGGATAATATTTTCCGGTTTGATGTCACGGTGAATGACGTTATTCTGATGAATAAAATCGAGAACTGGTAATAAGTCAGTTAACAGTTGTCGGACTTTTGCTTCTGTGAAAGCTGCTTGCTGGACTTCTTGTAAAAGAGTTAATCCTTTAATAAACTCTTGCACAAGATATAAGCTGGAAGCTTGTTCAAAGTAAGCTAATAATCGCGGTATTTGACTGTGATTTTCACCCAGTTCATACAAGTGAAAAGCTTCTTCTTTAAAAAACTCTGCGGCTTTAGAGCGTTGTCCAGTTCCTTGAACTTGTGGGAAGAACTGTTTGATGACACAAGGCGCATCTAGTCTATCAGCGTCTTCGGCGGCGTAGGTTTTGCTAAACCCACCTTCACCTAATAATCCTAGTACGCGGTAGCGATTTCTTAGTAGTTTGCCGAAGTTGCTTTGTCCGCAACTCATGCAAAATCTATAGCCATCAGAATTGAATGGGTTTGAGCAATTGGGATTTTGGCAGATTTGCATAATGAAGGGATAATAGCATCATGTCCAAACTTAGCCCCAATATTAACAAATTGAACAGCAATATCTAGACAATTAAATATTAACTATTTTCATCTGTATGAATATTTCCAGGGCTGATACAGATGAAATTATTTAGTAATTCTGTTACTCTTTGATTAAGGTATGGTTTGAATATGAAGTTTGTAGTGAGCTATTTATTTCTCAGAATAAAGATGTGCAGGACTAAAGTCCTTACTACAAACTTTTATTTACCTACTGGGTATGTAAGAGTTAACAGCTATTCCTGACATAAATAATAATATAATTCAATGATTGGATTTGTCAAGTTTGTTTAGATTTTGTTTATTTCTTTTCTCCTAATGAACGAACTGATTCTGCTATTAAGGCAATAATTGCTGATGTGAAAATTAACAAGACACTGAGGGCATTAATATCAGGTTTTACGCCACTTCTAATCCTACTAAATATTTCCATTGGTAAAGTGTTGTAACCACTACCTGATGTAAAACTGGCAATGAGAAAGTCATCTAGGCTGAGGACGAAGGCTAGTAGACAGCCGGCAATAATTCCCGGCATTAATTGGGGAAGTAATACTTGTATAAATGCTTGTATTGGTGTAGCACCTAAATCGAGTGCGGCTTCTTCTAAGTGGGGGTCTAAATTTGTGAGTCGGGATGAGACAACTAAACCGATATAAGCTAGACAAAATACTACATGGGCTGCCACAATTGTCCATAAACTCAGGGGAATGGCGAAAGTGGCGAGGAAGACAAGGGTGGCAACTGCGATCGCAATATCGGGAATAATTAACGGTAGGTAAGCCACACCTTGGTACAACTTCTTTCCAGGGAAACGATAACGTGCCAAACCTACCGCCATTAAGGTTCCCAAAACGGCGGAAATACTCACAGCACAAACAGCAACGAGCAAACTATTTTTCAAAGCTGATAAGATGCGATCGTCACTTAATAATTTGTAATACCAATCAAGAGTGAAGCCTTGCCAAGTTGCACTATATGGTGATTGATTGAAGCTATAAAATCCTAGTACCAAGATAGGTAGGTACATCAATAAAAATATAATTACGGAGAAAACCGCCTGCCATGAGAACAAGCGGTTTTTTTGCGGAGGAGAAATATTCACGTTTTTACTATTTATAGTATTAACAAGTCTAAAATATATGCGACTAAATAGTAAACGTCAATATTAGAGTTGATTTATCAAGTAAAGCTTAAATTGTAGTGGCGTGGCAAGCCTAAACTTGTGCATAGCGCGAAAAATCTATCATCTTGTTCATCTGCGTACCCTGCGGGTACTCTGCGAGAACGCTTGCGCGAACGCGGTAGCGTTGCCAAGCATTGGCTGCGCCAACATCTGCGTTCAAATTTATCCAAACCTATTGCCACATTTTAGCCTTGCCAGTCCAGTAGTAGCGTGGCAAGCTTAAAATAGTGCAATAAAATTTTCTTTTATCTCTGTGCCTCTGTGCCTCTGTGGTTAATTAATGCACTACTTTAGTCTTGCCACGCCAGTAGGGTGGGCATTGCCCACCAAAACCATAATACGGTGGGCAATGCCCACCCTACGTATCTAATACCAATTTGCAAAAAGAAGGCGACAAATACGTGGGTAGGGGCGCACAGATGTGCGCCCCTACAGATAATCGATTTGTTGCCCAGATTTTTTGAACTGATATAAGTAGGTCAGCGTGAATATGTATTGTTGGGATAAGGCTGGAGAGCCTCTGAGGTCAACCCAACAAACAATTGAGCTTTCATTAATTGAACTTATCAAAACCAATAAAAAAAATGTTTGATTTTATCAATCAATTTCTTTAAATTGAGAAATCAAAGCAACAAAGCCGTCACAATCTTATGAAAAAATCAATTTCCCAAACTTTAACTAACTTGATATTAACTACAGTATGTATGGTACTTGTAGTCGCATTTTCTCTAGTTGGTCAACCCAGCGCTAGCGCTCAAACAGAAACACCATCCATAACTACACAACCTGCACCGGCTCCTATCACATCTGTAGCTGAGAACGTCAGACGTTTACTAACAACTAACGAATGTGTAAGTTGCAATCTTATAGGAGCAACCCTGAAAGATACTAATTTGGCTGCTGCTAATTTAGAGAATGCTAACTTACAAAATGCTGACTTAGAGAGAGCAATTTTACAAGGCTCTAATCTACGAGGTGCGAATTTACAAGGTGCAGATTTGGGCAAAGCCAGCATTATAGGAGCTAATTTAGAAGGAGCAAACCTCTATGATGCAGACTTGGAGAAAGCTAATCTCACAAATGCAAATTTATTAGGAGCAAACCTCACTGGTGCAGATTTAGAAGACTCAATTAACCCCCAAGGAATTATTGTTCAGTAGTAGATAATTCATACTTGATTTTTAGGCATTGCTGAATCAAAGGATGATTGTGAGATAGGCATCATGAGCGTTCCATAAATACAAGGAAGCATGATGGCTATCTCACAAAACTATTAAAATCATCCTATATTTATACAATGTCTAATTTTCACTTAATAGAAACTTTCACTATAAGTACGCGGTCGAATATAAAACAAACTATGTTAAGTAGTGTAAATTTATTACAATTGGTTTCGTAGTAAGGACTTTAGTCCTTTTTTGAGGACTGAAGTCCTTACTACAAACCTTGATTTATTTAGTCCGTTCTATTTACAGCAGTTTCGCTATTCGTGAAATACTGTAGAGAGCGCCTGGAAGTAGAGTGATGTATTGGAGATACTGCTAAATTACCGGAAACAGAGTATCTTAGAAATAAAATCACGGCTAAAAAGCATTCATTATGACAGCACATGACGAAGCCATTGCCAAACTTCGCTTACTTCCAGAGTCTCTAGTGCAAGAGGTAAGTAATTTTATAGATTTCCTTGTTTGGAAATCTAGCAGTGAAGACTCCTCATCATCATGGCTAAAGTCTAGGGAATCTTTAGAGTTAGTGGAATCGGATTTTTCTGATTACTTATCTAACTTAGAAGACTATGAGAATCGCCTAGATCGTGGGGAAATTAAATGGTAGATATTACAAGAGGGGATGTAGTTCTGTGTGATTTAAATCCAGTTGTGGGAACAGAACAAGCAGGAATTAGACCTGCTGTAATTCTACAAATTGATCAAGCTAACGCTGTTAGTCCTCATACTATTATCGCACCTTTCACTTCAAAAATCCGCCGAGCTATTTTACCATCTCATGTATTTATTCCTGCTGGAGTAGGTGGATTAAGTCAAAATTCCGTTGTACTTTGTGAACAGATTCGAGCCATTGATAAATCGAGAATCATCAAAGTTATTGGTCATTTAGAACAAAACTATCAAGAGCAATTGGAATTGGCATTGTGTACTATTCTTGGCATAAAAATTAACAACAATATTTAATTTATCACTCCAACCCCTGTTCTTTGAACATTGTCATTAATTTGCGTTTACGGGCGTGGACTTCTATTAACTTTTCTCGATATTTTAACCAATCTGCTTGTCTACCCGATTTGATGTAAGCAGCACGTACTTTTTTCAGCCACTTTATGGCATCATCATAATATTCTGCCTTGCCCTCATCCATGATTCTTTCAGCACGGCGACGGGCGTTAGCTATTACCCAGTCTGGGTTATGAGATACAGCCGCTTCCATGACTCTGTGAATTAGGGCTGAATTATAAGAACTGAGTTCGGTAACGGTGGAAATAGCATCTTCAATTAGTCCTTCATATAAAAATATATCCACTTTGGCTGACTCTACTCCCCAACTCCTAGAGGTGCGGATAATTCTTAACAACTCTGTTTTGATACCTTCCCACTTTTCCCCCGCTAGTTCTGCTATCCTTTGGTAATCGACGAAGCAGGGTTTGACTTGAAAAGCGGCCATGAGTGCGGGTAAAGCGGCTTGAGGATGTCCTAACGCCTCGGCTAAATCGCTTGTCCAAATGCCTAATTCATACTGACAACTTCCAGGTAAACTAAATCCAGTTTGGGCTATATCTAATGCTTCTGCTAATGAACCTTGTTCAGCTAGGGTTTTGGCTAGAGCAAAAGCATCTTCAATCGATTTCATTTGGGTTTGTGCTGCGGCTAAGGCTTCCTCTACCCTGCCTAAGCGCCCCAACATGGTTAAATATTCTTGGGTTTGTCCTTCGGCTTGGGCTAAATACAGATATTCTTGGTAACGTTGTTGACGTTCGAGGATTTTTAGGCGAATTAATGCTAAATCATCGGCGTAGTTGGGTATTTCTTGTCCCCATACACCCATTTCGCTGATATTCCCTTGGAGGACTCGCAACAATGGCGGATAGTCCCAGCCTTGACGCAAAGCATCTAAGGTCATGCTGAAGTCAGCATTCCATTCATCTTGCCAAACTTCTAAACTAACTTGGATGTCAACCTTTTCTTCTGCTGTGAGTTCCGCACAAAGGATGACTTCACACCAAGCTAGATTTAATTCCCAGGCAATTTCATCATTGTCAGCACCATATTCTAATACCTCATCCCAATTTTGCACACAGGTAGAGGTAATGGCTTCCAGAGAGGCGATCGCATTATCACTCTGGCCTTGTTGAGAAAATTCTACGGCAGTTTGCACCAAACTAAACAAATCTTCTGTTATGGGGTCTTCCTCGTATCCTTCCTCAAAATAGCGCACTGCATCTCGCAAAATCTGCTTGACTTGTCCGCGAATTGCTGCTAAATCTACACTAACTTGCCGTCCAGGTTTTGTAGATATCGGTTTGGGTATAGGATTAGTCATCCAGCTAACGTGCTGATCAATGACATCAATTAGTTGGGGTTGTTCTGCTACTAATTCCTGTATCAGCCTTTGAGTCTGGACATAATCCAAGCGATCTAGTAACTTTTCCAGGGTAGGACGCTGTTCAATAATTTCTGGCTGTCTTGTGGTCACAAGTATTGTGGCGACAATATGCTTACACCAACCATCTAAATTGTAAGCACAAGTACACTTAGCCGTAGTTATACCTTTGTCATCAAAATTTACAGTCACCCGATAAGGTAAGCGTTCATTACCCTCAACCTCTGCCTGTATCTGCTGACCACGTTGAGTAATTGTAGTTACAGCACCCGCTTCAAAATAAGCCTCTCCGCGTTGGAAAGATTTAGCGTTAGCGTAACGACGAACTGTAAATTCACTGATTTGGGGTAGAGACATTGAGCGATCGCCTGCAAAAATGCTATGCGTGGATTTATTTTAAATCAAGCTTAGGTGTTCTGTTCCATGAATGCAATTATTAAAGGAGAAGCTTGCCCAATCCCTAGCCTCTCATCTCTCATCAACTACGTTTAATCAAGCTAGCGACGACTGTAGCCAATTCTGCGGGTTCGATAGGTTTAGGTAAATGTAGCTGGAATCCTGCTTGAATGGCTCTGGTTCTATCCTCGGCTCTAGCATAAGCTGTTAAGGCGGCGGCGGGAATATTTCCCCCTTGTTCTGGAGGTAAGGAGCGCAGTTGGCGAATTAAAGAGTAGCCATCTTCTTGGGGCATACCTATATCACTTACCAAAACATCTGGTTTCCACTGGGGAATTATTTGTAATGCTGCTCGTACTGTTGCTACTGCTTTGACTTCGGCTTGGCATTGTTTTAACACTGTGGCGATGAAATCACGAGAATCAGACTCATCATCTACCACCAGTACCCGCACCCCCGCTAATGAAGGACAAGCGGGCAATAAGGTAGGATTTTCAGCTTGTTGACTGGTTGGCTCGATTGTAACTGCTTTATTTCCCCATAAGATTGGTAATTTGACGGTAAAAGTTGCACCTTGTCCTTCACCTTGACTATGTACATGGACAGTACCCCCATGTAACTCTACTAAATGACGCACAATTGCTAGACCTAAACCCAAACCGCCGTGGGATCTGGTGCTGGAACTATCAGCTTGGCGAAAGCGGTCAAATACGTAAGGCAAAAAGCTCGGATTAATACCAATACCTGTATCAATAACTTGGATTTGGGCGTAGCTATTGGCGATTGATTGGTTTTCTTCGTGATTCAGATTTTTAGTGAGCCTAACTTCTACTTTGCCACGGTCGGGTGTAAATTTAATGGCATTGGTGAGTAAATTCCAAATAATTTGCTGTAAGCGTTCTGGGTCGCCGGAAATTTGTAAAGGTGAGTTTTCTGTCAGGGGATTTTCTAAGGAAAATGTCAATTCAATGTCTTTAGCTTGGGCGGCTAGGCTAATATTTTCAATGGCTGTTTCAATAATAGGAATCAGGTTGCAAGTGCAGACATTAAGACGCAACTTGCCTCTAATCATCCGGGAAATATCTAGTAAATCTTCGATGAGTTTGGTTTGGGTTTTGGCGTTGCGTTCGATTGTCTCTAAGCCTTTGGCTATTTGCGCCTCATTCAGCTTGCGGGATTGCAGCAACTGCGCCCAGCCCAGGATGGCGTTGAGGGGCGATCGCAATTCATGGGATAAAATAGCCAAAAACTCGTCTTTCATGCGATTGGCTTGTGTTAATTGCTCGGTTTGCCGTTGCAGGGAATTAATTAGTTCTACCCGTTCCATAGCGATCGCAATTTGGTCGCAAACCGCCTGCATCATGCCCTTTTGATTTTCGGTGAAATTGGTACGGCTGCGACTGCCAAAGGAAAGTGTCCCCAATAGTCTACCTTGAGCAATTAAGGGGTAAGCGTAATAAGCATTAATCCCCACAGAGCGAATTATTTCTGTGCTGGGATCGGTTGATTGTTGCACATTCTCTACAGCAATGGGACAACGATTTTGGGCAGCTTGACCACACACAGCTTGCCCAAAGCCTAACAACTTGATTTGTTGTGCTAGTTCTCTGGAAATACCTGCATAGGAAGCTAAACGCAATACCTGGGAATTGTCTTCTATTAGATAATTGAAATAAACATCCAGCCCAATTTGCAAGGAAAGTTTCTCAAAGCAACTTTCAATTAGGGCTATTGGTTCTTGACTGGACAACAAATCATTAGCTGTACTAAATAGTAGTTTTAGTCTTTCATAACCCAAAGACAAGGCTTTTTCTGCCTGCTTGATTTGAGTCAAATCTTGAAAAACTAATACACAGGTAGCCGGATAGCCGTGCATGGCTGGTAAGGTATCGGCAAAGATGAGTAAGGATAATACTTGATCTTGAGTATGCCAGTCTACTTCCAATCCTTGTAGGCGTTCTCCCCTAGCCACCCGCACGCCCGGCATCTGGTCGTTGGGAATGCGGTTGCCGTCTGCGTCTGTGAAATAATAAACACTGTGATAATCTTCGGCTGATACACCCCTGGGAAATTTGCCTCCTGCTAATTCATCGGCGGCGCGATTAGCAAAGGTGACTTTTGCTGTTTCTGGTTCAATAAACAACAGTGGTCTGGGCATAAGATTTAAGACATCTTCTAACCATTTTTGCTGGTTTCGCAGTAGTTCCTCTGCCTGTTTGCGTTCTGTAATATCTACAAATGCACCAATACATCCTCTGGTTTTGCCTTCTTCATCAAACAGTGGGCTGATATACTCCAACAACTTGATCGCTTGCCCATTTTCATAAACTATATCCACTTCACAATCTAAAATTTCCACGCCGTGAGCCGCCGAATACTGCATGGGCAATTCTGCTGGTAACAATTCTCGACCATCACGCAAGACTTTAAATGTTGGTCTTTCTCCTTGGGGAGCGCTGAGGGAAGCATTCGCATCTGGGGAAATCTGCAATTGTTTAGCAAAAGCCGGGTTAACTTTAATACTTCTGCACTCTGGGTCTTCTGCTATGCCGATACCAATGGGGATGACTTCTAATAGGGTTTGCAACTCTACAACACGACGCTGTAAATCTTTATTAAGTTGGAGGATTTTCTCTTGTGCTTGTTGGCGTTCGCTTAAGTCTAGGACAAAGGCAACGGCTTCTTCACGTCTTTCTCCCAACAATACAAAACCGACTAATACCGGGATGCGAGTCCCATCTTGGCGGATGTATTCTTTTTGGTAGGGTGTACAAGCTCCTTGGGGATTTGCTTGAGCTTCGGCAATACTTTGTTCATCTAAGTAGAGATACTCTGGCGGTGTGAGGTCATTCCATCTGAGTTTCCCTGCGAGTAAGTCCGCTTGAGAATAACCCACCATCGCCAAAAATGCGTCGTTTGCTTGTTGGATACCCCCGTAAACATCGGCAAACATAATGCCAATAATGTTGGCATCGATGAGGGTTGTCAATTTTTCTTCATAGGCTCGCAATTTTTCCTGAGCGCGATCGCGTTGTTGGCTGAGGAGTTCAATGACTACTGCATTTTGCCAGATGATCACAAAAATGACAATTAAGACGAGTACAAATGCTGTTATTGTCAAAGCTGGGTCATATATTGCCACTCTTTGAGCTTGTGGTATTAACCAACCGAGTAACAGAGGTAAGGCGATCGCAGCTACTAGTAAGCGGCGTGCGATCGTACCCCTATAGCTGTCGCTGAATACTATTTTCATTAGCTCTTGCTCTGCCTATCCAGACAAAATGCCAATACACAGCAATATAAATAATAATGCCCTCTTTTAGGTCATATATGTAGCGTTGGCAATAATTGTGTAAAAAATTTTCACTTTGCAGCTTGCGCCTTCTCTTTACCAATCTTGCGCTTTCCTTGAAAAATTCCCACTAATCAAAACCTTAATTAAAATAATTTAACCCCATATTTTTCAGTTACCTCGGTTATTGCTGCTAAAGAATTTTCTTGTAGAAATTGCTTGTATCAAAATAAAATTTTCACCTTTTTGATAATTGTTCTATAAAATCTTAATAATTTATACTTCGGAATTTACTATGAACTATCAGGTGATTCTGGTATAGTACAGGAGGTTATGATAAGGTATTACGCTCTTAAATTACTCACTTACTCATCAAGGTTAGTTCAGTGCTGAGGTTTAACAGTCAACAGCTAACAAGAAAGGATGTATAAGTTTAGATGGGCAATAGTTTAACATAATTGTTTATTTTTACACCAACAAATTAGGATGCAATATCAACAACAACGCAAATACCTACAGCACAGATGAGATAAAATATATACAATTTTAATAAATTGAAAACTTTGTTAAGTTTGATACAAAAAATTCTTAAAATTTAAGAGCAGTATTAGCGAATTTCCAGTTTTTAAGGTTTAGTCAAAACAATATCCAGTATCATCAAAAAAACTGGTAGTGGGATGTGGTGTAAAAATCAACAGAGGAGTGAAAACATGGATTTACGTAGCGATGCCTTGCAAATCCTCAAAGAAACTAGTCGAACATTTTATATTCCCATTAGTATTTTACCCCCAGGATTACAAGAGGCAGTCGCATCAGCATACTTGTGTATGCGTGCCATAGACGAAATTGAAGACCATCCTAACCTTGATAATCCTACTAAAGCAAAACTGCTACGGGCGATTAGCTTGACGCTACAAGCTGGGGTTGATGGTTTTCCTGTTGATGCCTTCACAGCTGGCTTTAGCGGTTACGAGAATACCTTAGAAGAAGTTACTCTGAGGATTCGAGAATGGTCACTGCTAGCGCCAGAAACAATTGCGCCGCGAATTTGGGATGCGACTGCGGCCATGTCAGACCGGATGGCTTATTGGGCAGTTAATAACTGGCAAGTGCAGACAGAATCTGACTTAGACCGTTATACTTTTGGGGTGGCTGGTGCAGTCGGTTTACTACTTTCAGATTTATGGACTTGGTACGATGGCACACAAACCAACCGGACTTTAGCAATTGGGTTTGGCAGAGGTTTACAAGCAGTGAATATCCTGCGTAACCATGTTGAAGATTTGGGACGTGGAGTCAGCTTCTTTCCTGAAGGTTGGAATACAGCCAATATGCAGGAGTATGCTTTGCGTAATCTTGCCCTAGCAGATGCCTATACCCAAGCGTTACCCGATGGCCCTGCACTCAACTTTTGTCAAATTCCTTTGACATTAGCACATGGCACTATCGACGCGATCGCCAACGGCAAAGAAAAACTCAGCCGTAGCGATGTTATGGCACTGCTGGAACAAATCAACGGTGTGAATTTGAAAGCTGGTTAATCAGTTATCAGTTATCAGTTATCAGTTAACATCACCTGATAACTGATAACTCACACATCTACTCCCCACTTTGTTGATAAGCAAGGTAAACAGCTTCTAAAAAGACATCAGCGCTAGTGGTTGGTAATTTTTCTAAGTGTAGAATTTCTTGAACTTGTTCGGCTAATTTGAGCGATAGGGTGCTTCTGGCTTTGGCGGAAATGGCGCTGCGTCGCTGTAAATACTCACGAATTATAGCAAAATCATCGGGTAATAATACTGATAAATCAGTAATTTGTAGTAACTCTTGATGCAGTGACTTGGCAGCTTCAGAAATATTTAAAGTTGATGAGACTGGGGTTTCGGCTTGAATTACAATTGTACCGGCGACGAAATCACCTAAACGCTTTTCTTGACGACTAATCATAATTAAAAAAAAGCCGATAAACAAAAATTCATCGAAAGGTCGCAATAAAGCACGGAGAGTAGCTTGCTGCATTCCAATTGGTCTGCCATCATCTCGAACTACGCGGATTTTAATAAAGCTTTTACCTGGGGTTTGTCCTTGCCATAGAGTCTCAAAAAAGACAAAGTAGCCAGTGTACATGACAAAGCTAACAATAAATGCGATCGCCACTAGCCAAACAGCCGTCGCCGAACCAAAATTTTCTGTCCACCAGTCTACCAACTGTGCAGAAATCACAGCCCAGGTGAGCAAAAACACCACCCAAGCCACCGCTAAAATCAGATAATCAATTACTAGAGCCAAGGCACGATTACCGATGCCAGCGAGGGTAAATTCCAATTCTACACTTTCTGGGGTGCGGTATTTGACTCGGTTAAATAAGTGCATAAAATTAGGGACTGGGGACTGGGTAATGGGGACTAGGGTAGGTAAAATGACTAATGACTAAATTTCGTTGTCGCGTAACTTCAAGCCTAACCCCTCACGGCGACTACGCAAGTCGTAATAAATTACAGCTTTGATACTTTGCCAGAAGGGGATAAATACTGCACTCACTAATAATGCTATTACAAGTGTCATCAAATACACTATAACAACAGTAGAAATCGCACTTATTGAACCATTGACTACATCTGGCAATGTTCGTGCATAGATTGCTTGGCTTGTGTTTTGAACTAATAACTGTATGATCAGTTGTATAGGTATTGTAATTAAACCAGCTACAAATATTATCAAAACAATACGCCAAGTATTATTTTGACTTAGTTCCCAACTACGGCTAACTGTTGTCACTGGATCAAGGTTATCTTCAATTGCTATGAGAACATCAGCTATAAAAAACTTAGCCATAAACCATAAAACAACAGTTGAGAGCAAAAGTAACATAAGGATACTTATTATTAACCTAACTGGATTTACCGTTTCTACTCCCTGGGAAGCTAGGATAAAAGCGGAGAATATTCCCCAGAATAGAAACAAATTGAAGAAAATAATGAAGAAAATTACAAATAATAAAAGTGAAGTCAGTACAAATGTCCATAACCGAGGACTGACTTGAGCGCGAGCAGCTTGAACCGTTTCTAGTTGATCCACTAATTCGCCAAAGGCTAATCTGGAAATAATTGCCGAATTGACTAAATATTTGCCTAAAGCATACAAAGTAATTATTATGCCAATTACTACTAAAATCAGCCATACCAGAGGGGAATTAGCATTGAAGCGAATGTTCCAGACAACTACTATTGCCGCAGGTATGAAAAACAAGATTGGTAAGAATGACCATAAAGATGCTACTAAAGCCAGTAAGAAATAAGGTTTTAACCGAGAACGGTAAAGACGGACTCCCGCACTAACAACATTTCCTACACTCAGTGGTTGTGTAGGATTGGGAGAACCAAAGTTTCTTGCCATAGATGCAACATTTCCTTGAAATTACGGGGGTGATTTTGAGGCTATCTTAGAGTACGTTCACTTTTAATATTCCCAAAATTTATGAATATTCAACGTTGGGTTGCAAGGCGAGAGTCAAATTGGCAGCGTTTAGATGCTTTGCTACGACAGGTGGAAACAAAGGGACTAAAGTCTCTCAACGCCGCCCAAATTAGAGAGTTAGCTAGTTTATATCGTTCGGTAGCCGCAGATTTAGCCCGCGCCCAGACGCAGCAAGTCGGTAATATTTTGATACAAAATCTCCAATCTTTGACAACTCGTGCTTATACACAGATTTACCAAGGTTCCAGAAGGCAGGAATGGCAAGCGGTAGTTGAATTTTACCGATGGGAACTGCCAAGGGTAATTCGGCAAACATTTGCCTATACTGCTATAGCTACCGCCTTGTTTGTTCTAGGGTTAATAGTTGCTTGGTGGTATGCTTGGCAAGACCCAACATTCATGTCGTTAATCGTACCACAACGTTTAATTTCTCAGGTGCGAGATGAGCATAAATTGTGGATGGGGTCAATAGTGGGGATTGAACCTTTGGCATCTAGTGGGATTATGATTAACAACCTCAAGGTGTCTTTTGGGGCGGTTGCTGGGGGGATTACAGCCGGGGCATTCACAGTTTATATCATGGTATTGAATGGGTTACTCATCGGCGCGATCGCCACTTTGGTAGGACAGAATAACCTAGCTTATCCCTTTTGGGCATTCGTCTTTCCCCACGGTGCTTTAGAATTACCCGCTATCTTTTTCGCTGGTGGGGCTGGGTTGTTATTAGCCAGAGCAATTTTATTTCCGGGTGCATATCGTCGAGGAGATGCCTTAAAATTTTACGGTTCTCAAGCAGTGCAGTTGCTGTTTGGGATTGTGCCATTGTTAGTTATTGCCGGGATTATTGAGGGATTTATCTCCCCTAATCCCCGGATTCCTGACCCTTTAAAGTATTTATTTGGCACAGTGTTATTTATCAGTTTATACACATATTGTAATCGGAAACCGTCATCAGCTAAAAGATAGATTCAGGGATAATTATCTGGGAGTACGGTAATTGCGATCGCCTATGTTCATAGAACCGAACCTACAGGGTTTTTGTCTTGTTCTACTCTTTAAGTAAAGAAGCTAGAGATTAAGCTTTTAAAACTCAAGATTAATTCCTAACCATAACTTTTCGTCATCATAAAAGCTTAAATGGCTTCTGATAATCATATATTGCATTTTTGAGGTGATATTATGGCAATCATGCGCTGGGAACCATTCCGGGAAATTGAACGCTTAGAACCATTCCGCGAAATTGATACCTTGCAACGGCAAATGAACCGCCTATTTGATAGATTAATGCCAACAGATGGCGGTGAAAAAATGGGATTTACATTTGTACCTGCGGCTGAAGTCGAAGAATCTGAAGATGCTGTTCATTTGCGGCTAGAAATCCCTGGTTTAGAAGCAAATGATATTCACGTCGAAGCTAGTCCTGAGTCTATTTCCATTAGCGGTGAACGTAAGTCTGAAACCAAGACTGAAGAAAACGGTATCACTCGTTCTGAGTTTAGATATGGTAAGTTTCAACGAGTAATTCCTCTACCTACTCTGATTCAAAACGATAAGGTAAAAGCTGAGTACAAAAATGGTATCCTTCGTCTAACTTTGCCTAAAGCAGAGTCAGAAAGAAATAAAGTGGTGAAGGTAAATATTGGTTAGACGAAGGTTGTAGAATCCCAAATATACAGCACATTTCATCTGATTGAGGTACAAAAGGGCGGGCAAGATGCCCACCCCACAAGAGTTTTACCATTTATATCTGTACCTCATTTAACTGCAACTTGCTGTAACTAATTATTTTGTAGGGTGGGCATTGCCCACCACTTTTTTCTGGAGAAGAACTTGCTGATATATTAGGAGTTGATGAACAACGAGTCAGAGAGTATGAGGAGACGGATTATCAATGTGCTAGTTTTGTAGAAATACTCGAAGTCAGCACTGCTCTGGGTGTTGAATTTACCTCTGCAACTGTGCAAGTAAATTTTGCAGAAATAGAAGCAGTTAAAAAAAGTGTGGACAAATGGCGCAAAGAAAAGATGAATATTAAAACTAAAGCGTCATAATACTGATTTTTAATCTGACTTTTCACGTTATGTGGAAAAGCTCTCCGTCAGACCTAACCCCCCAGCCCCCTTCCCTTGTAGGGAAGGGGGAGAAATCAAAGCCTCTGGACTTGTAGGAGAGAGGTTTGGAGAGAGGTCTTCCAGATCCCGTGAAAAGTCAGATTTTTAATAAAGATGCGCTTTATTCTTTACGGTAGAGCCTTGTATATCAGTCTCTACATGATTTATTTAGTTAGTAGGGTGCGTCAGTATGAAGATTTTATTGGTGTAGCTAAGATTTTTTGTACTGACGCACCCTACATTTTGGATATTTTTTTATCTGGAATTCTCCCATAGCATTACTACTTTTCCAGAAACTTCTGTTCCATTTGCAGAAATTGGGGAACGCCGACAAGGGTTTGAAAATCTTGAAAGTTAACTATATCTGTGAAATTAGCTGTAGTTCCCTGTTGTTTAATATGAGTTAAACAAGTGGTGAGAGTTTGGGTAACAGCTAATAAACCAGTGAGGGGGAAAAAGACGATTTTAAAGCCTAAATTTTGTAATTCGGCGGCGGAAATTTGCGGAGTTTTGCCACCTTCTACGATATTGGCTACTAGGGGTGTGTGAGGGAAAGCTGCGGCGATCGCTTCTAATTCTGCCACAGATTGGGGTGCTTCCACAAATAGTATATCTGCCCCTGCCTTGATGTAAGCATGACCACGGGCGATCGCTTCTTCTAAACCCAATGGGCCACGGGCATCGGTACGGGCGATAATAACTAAACCACTCTCACCCCGCGCTTCCACGGCGGCGCGAATTTTCAGACTATGTTCCGCTTTGGGTATGACTCGTTTCCCTTCAAAATGACCGCACTTTTTCGGCCATTCTTGGTCTTCCAGCAACACACCCGCCACACCCAACTGTACAGCATCCTTGATAGTCCGCGTCACATTTAACGCATTGCCATAACCAGTATCTAAATCGGCAATTAAGGGAACCGTCACAGACTGTGCAATCCGCCCTACACTATATAACATTTCTGTTGCTGTGAGCAAGCCGTAATCTGGCATACCTAATGTGGATGCAGCGATACCAAAACCACTGGTAGCCACTACATCAAAACCTATATTTTCCGCTAATTTGGCACTTAAGCAATCATAAACACCGGGAATGACAATAATTTCTGGTTTTGCAAGTAACTGCCGTAGTTTTTGGCTGGAAGACATAGAATAATACAAATTAATTAACAGTTTCAGAATACAACAACAGCATAATTCGTAATTAATCAAATTATTATCTTATATGTTTTTATACAAATTTAATATAAAACTGTATAGAATAATTGAACGCAGATGCACGCAGATGCACGCAGATAAATTAATGGATTTTCTAATTGTGTACAGTATCCAATCAGCATATTCTGAGTAAGGACTATAAAACTAACGAGAAAATCATTGTTTCATCCACCCCTACACCCCTACACCCCTACACCCCTACACCCCAAACCAAGGTTTTTGGAACACCAATAAAAAACCTACACCTGTCAGTCTCCCCCATCTCCCCCATCTCCCTCATCTCCCCCATCTCCCCCCTCCCCTACTCAAACCACCAAGGGTCACTAGTTGAGTTGGTTTTAATCAAAAAGGCCTGTTTGCGGGTGAACCGTTTTAATGCGGCTGCACCCATGCGGGAAGCACCCATTCCAGAGAAATTGAAGGCGTTTTTCTCGCCCTCGTGCATCAAGGCAGTCAAAGCGGCATCATTAATACTAATAGCACCCGCCTTTAATTGTCGGGCAATGGCTAGGGCTTCTGCTGCTGTACCAGCGAACACCGCCGCACTCAACCCATATATCGAGTTATTAGCTAAATATATTGCTTCCTCAACCGTAGCAAAGGACATGACTGGCATAATGGGGCCGAAAGTCTCTTCAGTCATGACTTTCATTGAATGGTTAACATTAGTTAACACTGTGGGACGACACCACCAACCCCCACCTAAATCTTCTACTTTACCGCCGCAATGAATTACAGCTCCTTTTTCCACTGCTTCTAAAAGATGATCGTTAATAATACCTGCTTGTCTTTCGGCAATGATAGGGCCGATTTCGCCACTTTCTACGGTAGGATGAGCTAGTTGCAGACGGTGAGCTTTTGCGACTAATTTATGGTAAAAGTCTTCAAATATTGATTCCGCAACATAAATGCGTTCAATAGACAAACAAGATTGTCCAGTATTGACGACTGCACCCCATAAAATAGCTGAGGTGGCTAATTCTATATTAGCTGATTCTAGAACGATCGCCGGATCTTTCCCTCCTAATTCTAAATAAGCGGGGATAAACCGTCTAGCTGCTGCTTGGGCTACTTCTCGTCCCGTAGCTACACTACCTGTAAAACAGACCAAATCGACATAATCAATCAAATTAGCCCCAGTTTCCCCGCCTCCCTCGACAAAGATGAGGACATCGCGCAACTCAGGAACCTCATTCAAGGCTATCAACAACGGCGCGACAAACCGGGGGGCAATTTCACTAGGTTTGACAACCACCGCACAACCCGCCAGCAATGCTGGAATTGTATCTATCATTGATAACAATAGGGGAAAATTCCAGGGACTAATTACCCCCACTAGGGTGTAGGGAACTGTTGTTTGTTGTAAGGAGATAAAAGGGATACTAGTATTTTTGGCAGTTTCTTGTAGTAACTCCGGCGCTAAACCACACCAGCGATCGATACTGTTGACAAAAGAGTCAATTTCTAGTATGGATATAGATAATCTGCCGGTATCATTTACCAAAGCCTCTGTAAGTTGTTCACGCCTAGATAATATAGCTTGTTTCCATTGCTGTATTGCGGCAATTCTCCCTTCCACACCCAAATCTTGCCAACGAGACTGCGCCCGCCGCGCCCGGTTACATTGCTGCGCCAACAACCTCGGCGGCGGTGGTATAATTACATAATCAAATTTTCCCGTCCGTGGATTCCGAACTTCTATTTTTTTGGTCATTTATCAGTTATCAGTTATCAGTTATCAGTTATCAGTTGTTCCTTTTCCCCTTTCCCCTTTCCCCCTTCCCCTTTCCCCATCAAATAATGCCCAACTGCGTTAGGCGTTCAATGGTTTGCTGTTGTGTTTGGATGAAGTATTTGCGGTCTACTTCTTGATTCAGCATAGTGTTTGTGGGGTAAAATTGTGCCTGGCTGTAGCTTTGGGCGTAGAGTGCAAATCTCTGGCGAGAAAGTATATTATTTAACCCTGGTCTGGTGCGATCGCGTCTTAAGGCTGCTAGGTCTATTTCCGCAAATGCTGCCATACTTTCGCCTGTGGTTGTCTCGGCTAAGACAATTCCCCGATGGTCGATAATTTTTGAACCACCATCAGCAGAGGAAATAGGGATGGGAATATTAGCGATGCCAGCAGTATTGGCAGAAACTACGTATGCCATATTCTCGACAGCGCGGGTAATTTTTGCCGCATCTTTGGGGGTGAGGTTTCTGCTGTAAATTTCTGAGGTAGAATGTAAAAAGATTTCTGCCCCCCGCATTGCCAAACATCTCGCTACTTCTGGGTATAAAATTTCTTCTGATGCTAAGGCGGCTAAGTTGCCAATGGCAGTTTTCGCCACAGGAAAAACCCCTTCCAAGCCGTAAATATCCAGGTATTTATCCCAAACATCCCCAGGTGTGGGTGCGAATAATGAATTTAACCGCCGATATCGTAAAATCACTGAGCCAGAAGGGTCGATGACAAAGCAGGTTTGAAAGTATAAACCGGGAAAATGGGGGTCAAGTTCGTAGGCGTTACCAGCTAAAAATATCTGATGTTTCTGGGCTATTTTCCCCAAGGCTGCATATTCAGCACCGTTTATTTCTAAACAAGCTTTTTCTGCCCAAACTGGCAAAGCTTCCCCCATCGGAAAGCCTGTGAGAAAATATTCTGGCAGTACAATTAAACGACAGTCAAACCCAATAAAAGCAATACTCGCCGCAATTTGTTGTGCTAGGCGGCTAATTGTATTTTGCATCATCAACGCCGCTTCTTGGCGATCGCTCGCTTGATTAACTGCATGACAGGTAACTTGCAGCGCCAAAGCCCGGAATGAGTTGAGTTTCTCAGAGTTTGTCATAGGTGAGGGACAGTTGACAGTTGACAGTTGACAGTTATCAGTTATCAGTTGACAGTTATCAGTTGACAGTTATCAGTGGACTATTGACTATTGACTATTGACTATTGACTATTGACTATTGACCAAAACAAAGCTGATACTCTTGTTTAGTTATATTCGGGTTGGTTGTGAAATAATTATGTAGGCGATCGCAAGCGCGGTTTAACAAATTATCTAAATCTAGAGTTTGTAGTTCTATCCCTTCCAGGTTCCAAACTTTGACTGTACCATCGTGTCCACCAGATGCTAACAGTTTACCATCGGGACTAAAACTGACAGTCCTCACGCCGCCGCGATGTCCTTGGAGAGTTTTTAATAATGTGCCATTGGCTACGTTCCATAGCTTAATTGTACCGTCATCGCTGGCTGAGGCAATGGTTTTACCATCAGGTGAAAACGTTAAGCTGTAAACTACATCACTATGTCCTCGCAAGGTGGAGATTAATTCACCATCTAAATTCCAGAGTTTGATAGTTTGATCTTGACTAGTTGAGGCTAAAATTTTCCCATCGGGTGAGAAGTTGACACTCCATACACTCGCACTATGTCCTTGTAAAGTCTTAATTAGGCTACCGTCTAAACTCCAAATTTTCACGGTTTTATCAGCACTGGCGGAGACGATATTTTTGCCATCAGGACTAAATTTCACATCCGTCACCCAACCATGATGACCGGAGAGGGTTTTCAGTAAGCGACCATCTACAGTCCAAAGTTTAATGATTTTGTCTGTACCACCAGAAGCTAAGATTTGATTGTCGGGACTGAAACTCATACTCATCACCCAATGGCTGTGACCTGGGAGGATACGTAACAAACGGGCTTGACGTTTGTAAAGGTGGATAGTATTGTCGCCACTACCTAAAGCGACTATATTACCATTGGGTGCGAAGCTGACGCTGGTAACATCAGCTAGAGGAGAAGATAAGTTTTCTAGTAATTCCCCGTCCAAACTCCAGACTTTCATTTTGTTGTCAACGCTCAGACTGGTGATAGTCTGACCATCATCACTAAATTTCACGTAACCTACACTACCTTGACTTCCATAAAAGGTTTTTGGTACTGTTGTATCTACAGTCCATAATCTCACAGTATTATCATCACTACCCGAAGCTAATGTTTTGCCATCAGGACTAAAACTCAAGCTGTTAACTTCATGGCTATGACCGTAATAGGTTCCTAAAATATTACCATCCCGTGACCAGAGGATAATAGTTTTATCTGCGCTGGCGGTAGCAATTAATTTACCATCTGGTGAAAAAATAACTTGCCAAACAGCACCATTATGTGCTGGTAGAGTTCGCAGCCAAGTTCCGCTACGACTCCAGAGTTTCACAGTCTTGTCTGCACTGGCTGAAGCAATTGTATTTCCATCAGGGCTAAAAGTGACAGTCAAGACTTCATTTGTATGGGCTGGGATGGTGGAGATGAGGCGACCATCTAAACCCCACAGCCTAATTGTACCGTCATCACTGGCGGAGGCGATCGCATCACCTGCCGGGGAAAAACTCACACTATTGACACCTTTGCTATGTCCTTTGAGGGTAAGTAATAATTTACCTTGGCGACTCCAAAGACTAATGGTACTGTCATCATTACCAGAGGCGATAATTTGCCCATTGGGAGAAAAACTCACAGTCTTGACACCCTTACCATGTCTGGGGATGGTAGTAATTAGTTGACCATTGCGTCGCCAGAGTTTAATGGTACTATCTGCACTAGCCGAAGCCAAGATTTCCCCATCAGGGGAAAAACTCACAGCATTCACCCCATCATTATGACCTGTGAGGGTAGTAAGTAACTTACCATCTCTGCGCCAAAGATGAATGGTGTTATCGGCGCTACCAGAGGCGATAATTTCCCCATCGGGTGAGTAACTGACACTACTTACCCAAGCATTGTGGGGTAAACGGTTGCGTTCTTGGGTGTTGTAGACTGCTTGCTGTAGGATAGTTGCAGTTTGAGTGCGGGTATTTTTGGGTATTCCCCAGCGAACTTTTTGGACTGACTTCCCAGCTTGGACGATAGTTGTGAGTGCTTCTAATTGCTGGTGGGAGAGGAGATAGTTTTCGGAGAGCGAATTTAAAGCTTGAATTTCCTTGAGTTGGGCTTTTTGGGTTTGTTGGTAAGCAAACACAGCTAAACCAAAAGCCGCCAAACCCAAGGTACTGATAATAGCTACAGCCCTTTGTGCTTGTCTGAGTCGGCTTTGTTCCTGATGCTGTTGACTTCGTCTTTCCTCTAGACAAGCCTCAATAAAATTCTGCACATCCCTGGATAATTCATCAGTGTAGTTGATATAAATTTCCTGGGCTTCTGCTAGACGGATACCTTGTAACAAAAAGTCAGGCTGCTGATTATTTTGTTTCCATAAAGCCGCAGCTTGTTCAATTTGCCGATGCGATCGCAGTCTACTGCGATTTTCCTCCAACCACCAGCGTAAAGTTGACCAATGGCGAATTATCACCTCGTGGGCTACTTCTATAGTTATGGAGGGAGTGGGGGGAGATGTAGCTTTAGCTTCCCGTAGGGTGGGAGATGAGAGAGTGGGGGGAGATGAGGGAGATGAGGGAGATGAGGGAGATGAGGGAGATAGAAACTCTTCCCCTTTCCCCCTTACCCTTTCCCCTTTCCCCCAGTCCCCAGTCCCCAGTCCCCAGTCCCCAACCACCACCAACTTCGCCGCAGTCAAAGCTTGCAATGTCCTTTCTACCAAAGCCACGGGATATTTTTTGACAATTAACTCTGATTTCAATACCCGTCTTCTAGTATCTTCCGTCCCTTCACCTAACTGTGTGAGTGATAAAAAAATCCACCTTGTACATTCTTGGGCTTCTACATCTAAACTTTCGTAAACACCTTGGGCTTTTCTCTCCAATGCGCCTTTAATCCCGCCCAAGTATTGCTGATAAGCTTGTAAGGTAATTACCCCATTGCGGCGGTGTTCCCATAACTGTTCCAGCACAAATTCCAGTAGTGGTAAATCTCCAGGGGAGTTGTGTAACTCTTGCAACAATACCTCGACTAATTCGGGTTCTACTGTTAACCCTACTTGTTCGGCGGGGTGAGTAATAATTCGCCGATATTCTGCTTGAGTTAAGCAAGGCGGAAGTAAAACACTTGACTGTTGTAATAGCTTCGCCAAAACAGGTATTTCTAAACCAGGGGCAATGAAATCTGCCCGTAGGGTAATAATTAATTTAAACTTGTCTGCTGCTAACTCCAACGCCCCCAAAACAGTGTCGAGAAATTTCTGTCTATCTTCACTAGAGGCGAGGGTAAATAATTCTTCAAACTGGTCTATAACTAACAATACCATCGTTTCGCTACGCTGTTGTAACCAATGGGCAAATCCTTGCGCCCCTTGGTATAACATCCCCTCTATTTGCATTTGTTGATAAGCTTTTTCTCGCTCTGTCCCACTATCTACTAGGCAATGTGATAGGGTAATTAAAGGATTTTGCCCTGGGCGAAAGCTTCTCATCCACCAATTGTGACTCCCTGGTAATTGTTTACCCCGGCGGAGTTGGGCTATGACACCCGCCTGGACAAGTGAAGATTTACCGCTTCCTGATGCACCCACTACAGCGATAAATGATTTAATAGCTAAGTCTGCTATGAGTTGCTGGGTGAGGTTTTCTCTACCGTAAAAATATTGATTATCTTCTTCCTTAAAGGCTTGTAACCCCCGGTAAGGACAAATACCTAAATCAACTGCGATCGCCCCATTACCCTTAGTTGCTATACTAGCGGGAATAATTTCGATAACCCCTTGTATCCCCGATAGCCATATATGTAACGGTAATTGGGCGGATAGTTGCAATTGATTAATCCAAGCGGCGGCTGATAAGCTTGATTGTGCTTGGGCTGCTTCTAGGGTAGAGTGTAGAAGTTGAATGAATTGTTGAGGATTTTCGGGTGATGAGGCTGCGGCTATGATACATTGTCCTTGCTCGAATCCCAATTGTAAGTCTTCTACCCAATCTTGTAAGGATATGTGACTGTGTTTAGCTGCTGGAGTATCTAAGATGATAATTTGTTGGGTGTATTGCGATCGCCTCAGTTGTTGTCGTAACCAAGAACGACTCAAGCTAGTATTTTCCCCCAGCATTAACACAGGTTCACTACTGACAGTCTCATCAATTCGTCCCCGCAAATATAACAGCACTGTAGTCAAATGTCCCCCTTGGGTTTCTGCCTTTGCCTCGTTACTTTGTAAGCAATTTTGAATTATAATTTGTAAATCTTCACTAGTATGAGCTAACGGCCAATACTCAATTTCAAAGCCACCCACACCACCTAATAGTTTACTAAAACCCAGAGTTATTTGATTAGTCGTTAACCCTTCCACAATTAAAGCTTTGCGGGAGTCAAAAGACGCAACTAACGCAGGTTTGACTCCCAGAATTACCTCCCCCACACCTTCAACAATACGCTTTGGTGTTTGCAATGGATATTCAGAATAAACCTTACCATCCCCGCGACTACGATTTTGTTGATTAATTAGCCGTAATTGTTGGTTAGTTTGTTCTATATATTGCCGTGTTTGCTGATAAACATAACGATAAAGTCCATCAGCATCAATTAAACCTTGCACATCTGCGGCTTCACCCCGTAACCCCCGCATCAAATAATAAGTAAATACCCCATGTCCTAATTCGGGAAATTCCCAAGACTGCTGATTAGTATCACAGGAAAGTAAAGCATAAAATCCCTTACTCTGTTTCGCCCGTTGGCGTAATAATTCCACCATCTGGGATGTAGGATTGGGTAGAGATGGTTGATTGTGGTTACTCTTAGCACCCCTAAATGTGAGATTACCGCTATGACAAGCATCTAGCCATACTAACTGCGTTTGTGCTTGACTGTTTTGCAAACATTGCAAAAGTTCATGTAAACTTAAAGCTGTGTTGAGTAAGTCATCGGTTTGAGTATCCGCTAAACACAAAATCGCCTGCTGGGAATTTGGCTCTAGCATTCCGTGACCGGAGAAGTAGAATAAAATCGTATCCTCTGGTTGAGCCTGATGAATAACTTGGTTTAAACTCTCCCTGATAGTGGCAAGTGTGGGGAGTTGGGAAGCAAAATCATGATGTACCCACTCTGCTTTTTGGGGGAACCTCCCAGTAGCATCGGCTAAAGCTGCGGCTAAACCTTGACAGTCAACAGCCGAGTAACGCAAAGAAGGTAATTTTTCATCTTGGTATCGGTTCACTCCCACCAGCAACAGCCATAGTTTCGCTTTCCCTGTCGTCAGGGTATGAGTTGAGTGACTGGTAGCAATACCGAGTGGAGACATTTTCTTAATTCAAAATTATATAGGGATAGGCTTACGCCAGAGTAGCGGGGAAGCAAGCTACAAAGTTCAAGTTGCAGATTTTGCTACTATATATTATTAAGTATATATACTTTACCTGGGTGATTGGCGCTCACTTGTGCAGTTGCAGTACGATGTTACTCTGTCTACATCTCGTAACGATTAGGGTGTCCGCCGAGATACAGCAAGTTGCGGGTAAATGAGGTACAGATATAAATGATAAAATTGTTGTGGGGTGGGCATCTTGCCCGCCGTTGACTACCTGACTCAGATACAATGTGCTGTATCTGCAAAATTATAACAGGAATTACGCAATTGTCACAATTGGTGGTTGGTGCGTGACGCTACAAGTCTTATGACTACGTTCAAATATTTTAGCAGCGTCACACACCCTACAGAAAAAATATGCTAGTTGCGTAAGTCCTATAGAATTTACGTTTTAGGTAGCAATAGGGTTTTTACTGTGGTTGATTACCTTTCCACATGGACTATTCTAGCAAAAAGCCTTCGTCTAACGACGGGGTTTTCAAGCATATTTTTTCGATAACATTCACGCAGGATTTTCAGCAGACGGTTTAGTTAATGGTACTTCATCAATCTCAGCACGAAAAGCTGCTGCTAATTCATCGCTAGTTATCGCAATAGCACTCTCATGCCATTCATGTATGATTGCTTCAATCATGTCCCATCCCGTACTTGAAGAATCAATCAAACGGAAAGCTTCGCTAACTTCTTTAATAAATTCTTGTAACTCATCTGAGTCAAATACACTCAGCCATCCAAATGGATGTTCAAAACCTATTTTTTTACCCGTTAACAAGCAATAAGCAACAGTTAACGCCTCAAAAAGAGATTTACTTTGTGTTGCAACCTTAACAAGAGCAGTTACATGATCACGACGCAATAAAGCAAAGGATTGATCGTTACGAGTAATTGTGACTGGACGCTCTAAAGCTCTGTCCAGAATTTTCCCAGGTTGACGATTCAACTCAGTAGCTGTAACTAGGTCATCTGCAAAAATATTACTCAAAACTCCGAAAGACATAGGTTGTGCGTTTTATAAAAACGCTGTTTTAGTAAACTAATCATGAGGCTATACGTATAATATTACGTATTGCTGGCGATAATGTCAATCAGTATGTGTAAGTTACTTATATAACCTTTTGCAATATACGTAGGGCGCTGCACTGCCCACCGGCATGATATGGTGGGCAGTGCAGCGCCCTACAAATGCTAAGATTTGTTGAGAAATAAAATCGAATTTCTATATTAGTGATCGGAAATTTTTGTTTTCAATATTGAATCCGCGCAAAATTCCGCCAAAGTGGCTACATACACAAACAAGTCTTTGCTAAAGTAGGGAAAGTAAAGTGATTTAGGAATTAGTTTTCCTAGCTTTACTTGTTTCAGGAGCATTCAAAGCAGACTCATCAATTTAGTCTGCTACTTCCTCAAATGTTATCGGATTTGTGATAGCGATCGCTTTGGTTGGGGCGAAGCTATCACAACACTTTCTCCTAATAGATAACAGCCAAATTAGACTAATAAACATTTGTTGATTTCCTCTGTTTTACCTCATACATAAATATGTATGAGGTATTTTCATCATGCTTGTGCTGTGAGTTGTTAGTTGTGAAGTATTGGGCAAAGCTTCATCTAGCCAGAAAATTAGATTCAAATCTTGTGGGGTGGGCATCTTGCCCGCCCCGATTATGCGATTTAAATCTAGAATATCTGACTAACTTTTCTTTCCCAAGTTGTAGGAAATAGCGGAGCAATTTTATAGAGCTAGTTCCCAGGCAATAGGCTACATTAACACCAGTGACAACTGACAAACTCAAGAATAATCTACATCCTTAAATAGGGTTGAAAAGATTGAGTAATGATGTGCAACTTTAGTTCTAAATTTTAGGTAAATATGTCATTTTTTTCTCTGACTGGTGGCTGATGTAGATAAGTGATTTAATGAGTTTCCTAGAAGAAAGAGGAGACACTATATTGATTGATGTGTCTTAGTTCTGTCGCTAATTAGGGTAAAAATGTTTTATCACAATAAACGGTTGCAGTATTATAGACGACCAGAAAGACCTGATGCCGTCTACGCGATGAAAATTCAAGAACTCATCGGTGGAACTTTTGGTGAAATGACAGTAATGATGCAGTATCTGTTTCAAGGATGGAACTGTCGCGGCCCTACCAAATATCGTGATATGCTGTTAGATATTGGTACTGAAGAAATCGGTCACATTGAGATGCTTGCAACAATGATTGCCCATCTCTTAGATAAAGCACCAGCCACAGTGCAAGAAGAAGGTGCAAGCGATGCAGTAGTGGGTGCGGTGATGGGTGGTACTAGCCCAAGGGATGTGATTATGAACGCAGCCATGAACCCTCAACACGCCATTGTTTCTGGTTTAGGCGCTACCCCATCTGATAGCGTGGGCTATCCTGGGAATGGTCGGTTCATCGTTGCTAGTGGAAACCTCTTAGCAGACTTCCGCTCAAACCTCCATGCTGAGAGTCAAGGACGCTTGCAAGCAGTCAGGTTATTTGAAATGACCGATGACCAAGGCGTGAGAGATACCTTGAGTTTCATGATTGCGCGTGATACAATGCACCAAAACCAATGGTTAGCTGCGATCGAAGATTTAGAACAATCTGGTTTGGAAACTACACCAGTTCCTAGTTCCTTCCCATTGGAATTAGAAAAGCGTGAATTTGCCTATCAGTTCTGGAATAATTCCGAAGGCAATCAAAGTGAGCAAGGACGCTGGGCAAAAGGCCCCTCAATGGATGGTAAGGGTGAGTTTGAGTATGTTGCTAACCCCCAACCTTTAGGGCCAGAACCACACCCACCACAACCAGATCCAAAACTTCACGGTACAGGGGACGTTGCACATGGTCAACCAGGTAACGGTCATAGCGCACCACCCTTAGTTGAGCGCATTATTTAGTGGAAGAGGGGCGAGAGGTGATCGTTGCTACAGCGCCTGAGCATTTTCCATCTAGACCCCCACAAGGGTACTCCCGCCACACCTCCCCGGTTGGCGGTGAGGGGCATTGTGGAATGATTGGATTCTGTTCAACCCCCTTCAATCATCAGGACTATTTTGCTTCTCAACATAAGATTTAAGTTGTTCAAGTGTGACACCACCGCAGGATGCGACAAAATAAGCACCTGTCCAAAATACGGGCTTGTTATAGAACAGATTAACCTGTTCATTGAACTCAGGAGCGAATTAAACGACTAGATACAGTTTTGAGGTTGTTGACTAACTTACGCGCCTTCAACATCTGGTGGGTAACTAATAACTAAGTGAACATGGTCTGATTCTCCGTTGAACTCTGTTACCTTGCTTCTCAACTTGGTGCAGGTGTTTTCAAATATCTCTTGCAGTCGAGTCAGCATCGCTTGATTGATTACTTTTCTGCGGTATTTTGTTACAAGCACTAAATGAATATTTAAGCTGTAAACTGCTCTATATCCTACGTTGTAGCTCATTCCACTAATGATATAATGAGTATATGTTACTCACTTACCAGTACAAACTCAACCCCACAGCACAACAGGTTGTCACGATGGAAACCTGGGGTGAGTTACTGCGTCGTCACTACAACTATGCGCTAGGGCAAAGACTGGATTGGTTAAACCGTACAAGGTCACTCCTTGACCGTTGCAGTTTGGTTTGTGAACCAATTGGTGAGATACCACACAAAGTTGATTACTACACACAAGCCTCTGATCTCAAACAAACTAAAGAACTGTTTCCTAAATACAAAAGCATTTACGCTGACTGTCAGCAACAAAACCTGATGAGGTTAGACAAAGCGTGGAAACGGTGGTTAGTGCCAGATAAGAATGGGAAACGAGGAGGACGACCACGATTTAAAAAACGTGGTGATATTTGCTCGTTCACGTTTCCGCGTGTCAACTGTGCCAAAGCAGGCGCACATTTGACGGGTAATATTCTTAAGTTGTCCAAGATTGGTGAAATTGAGGTAATCCTACACCGACCAATTCTAGATGGATTTGAGCTTAAACAAGTAACTATTCTTAAAAAAGCAGATGGATGGTATGCAAGTTTTTCCTTGGAAGATAAAAGCATACCCAAAGTGCTACCTCTTGACGATATTAAAACCGCTACTGGCATAGATGTAGGATTAGAAAAGTTTTTAACTACTGCCGATGGGCAAAGCATTGAAGTGCCGCAGTATTATCGCAAAGCTCAGGCAACTTTAGCCCGTCAGCAACGCCAACTCGCACGTAAAACTAAGGGGTCTAAAAACTACCAAAAACAAGCGAATATTGTTGCACTTATTCACCTGCACGTTGCAAGACAAAGGAAAGAATTTCATTATCAAGTTGCTCATTGGCTAGTTAATTCCTATGACTTAATTATTTTTGAAAACCTGAATATTAAGGGACTGGCTAGAACACGATTAGCTAAATCAATACTAGATGTTGCCTGGGGTGCATTCCTTCAAATCATGCAAGCAGTAGCGGTAAGACGCGGCAAGCATACGCGAGGTGTTGACCCTAGAGGCACAAGTATTAATTGCTCTGATTGTGGCGTGAGAGTTGAGAAAACTTTGGCGGTTCGTGTTCACAGTTGCTCTTGTGGACTGGTTATTGACCGTGACTGGAACAGCGCACTTAACTTACTAAAACTTGGGTCGGTGGGACTACCGATTCCTGGCTGTGGAGGCTTAGACGTTGGTCAGCCACTGAAGCAGCAAGTCTCTTATGTGAATTTGAGATGCTCCCGCTATATTGCTTGCAATTAGCGGGAGAGTTGTCACTCAGGCTCTCAACTTGCACTTCCCTTGTGGAAATTGGTGGGCATTGCCCACCCTACTAAAGCCAAAACTAATAGGTTACACCTTTTCGGCTGACTGTGCAGTGAGAGCTATGACCCCTCATCCCGCTTTTAATGACACAGCTTAGAATGGGGAAAACGACCACAGTGTTAACCGTGATCGTAGACGAATTAACTATACGATATTGATTCTACTACAAACGTCTATTACCCTATCCCCCAAAAGGGGTTTTTTTTTGGGTAAATTTACCCAAAGAGGTTTTTTGCGTCATGAAAACGCAATCATTGTCAGGATGCAATGGGTGCAGCAATTTGATTGGCTCAGACTACTCCCCCATCTTAACCCTGAAGTACATGATGCAAGGTGTTTAATAATTCCTGGGCGGTGAAAGGTTTGGATAAAACTTGCTGTACACCAACTATTGCGGCTTGTGCTAAGGTTTCTGTGACATTAATGCCACTGGTAGCAATAATTCGCACATGAGAGTTCATTTTTCTTAAGGTGCGAATGGCTGTGACACCATCCATTTCTGGCATCATCATATCCATGAGAACAACGTTGATGCGATGTTTGTTTTGGGCATAAAGGGCGATCGCTTCGATACCATTAGCAGCTATGAGGGTATTGTAGTTATGATCTTCGAGAATCATCTTGGCAATTTCCCGAATCGGCGCTTCATCATCGACAATGAGAATCAATTCTCCATTGCCTGGTGGGGTTTCTATCTCTTGGGTGGGTAAATCTGGTATTGCGGGAATTGCTGGTAAGAAGAGTTTAAATTTGCTACCTTGACCAACTTTACTGGAGACGGTGACAAAACCGCCATGACTTTTAATAATGCCTAGTACCGTTGACAGTCCTAAACCTGTACCTGCGCCTATGTCTTTTGTAGTGAAGAATGGCTCAAAAATTCTATCTAAAATTTCTGCCGACATTCCTACACCCGTATCCGCGACAGTTACTTTAATATAATTGCCGACTTTCGCCTCCAATACCATGCTGGAGTAGGTTTCGTCAATAAAAATATTTTCGGCTGTGATGTTAATAGTACCACCATCTGGCATGGCATCACGGGCATTGACGACGAGATTCATCAACACTTGATGCAATTGAGTGACATCTCCACAAACAGCCCAAAGTTCTTCCGGGAAGCTACTGATAAATTCAATCGATTTAGGAAATGTCTGTTTACCAATCAGGATAATATCGGTAATTAAGTGCTTGAGTTGGACTGTGATCCGCTCTCCTTTAAAGCCCCGTGCAAAGGATAGCACCTGTTTGACTAAACCTGCGCCACGTTTGGCGTTATTTTCGAGAATCTCTAACAGGTATTGTGATGATGCTCCTTCTACTGTAGGCGATCGCTCTTGCTCGTTGGGCAATTTAATTTTCAAGATTTGGGCAGCTGCTAAAATTGGTGTCAATATATTATTTAAGTCATGCGCGATGCCACCTGCAAGTGTACCCAAGCTTTCTAATCGTTGCGCGCGAAAAAACTGTTCTTCTAGTTGTTTTTTCTGGGTAATATCGGTATCAACAATTAAAATTGATTTTGCTTCCCCTGCTGCATCACGCATCAGCGTCCAACGGCTTTCGACAATAATTTCTTGGCCGTATTTGGTTACTTTCTGCAATTCACCTTGCCATACTCCTATCTGGGTGACAACGTTAAAAGCTTGTTCATTGAGGTGAACTAAAGTTTCTGTATATAGTAATTCTTGTGCATTCCTGCCAATAGCCTCCTGTTTTGACCAACCATACAGACGTTCTGCACCTTGATTCCAAAATAGGATTTCGCTGTGTAAATCTCTGACATAAATGGCATCGGTGGCTATTTCTAGTAAAGCTGCTTGCTCACGAATTTTTTGTTCTGCTTGTTGGCGTTCTTGCAGTGCGGCTTGCCGTTCGCTAATATCGGCAAAGGATGTAACTACAGCATAAGGGACTGTTTCATTTTCTCGATGCAACGGCTGAGTATTAAGGGAAATCCAAGCTAATTGGCCGTTTGGCTTGTAAATGCCCAATATCACATTAGCACAGGGTTGGCCTGTACGTAAAGTCACCATTGCTGGATACTCTTCACTAGGAAAAGGAGAACCGTCTTCACGAATGGCTAGCCAACGTTGATCATCAATGGTGCGTTCTATGATTTGCTCTCGGCTCAACCCTAAAATTCTCTCTGCACTGGCGTTACAAGTGATAATTTTGCCATCAGCTTGCTGCAATATAATTCCCTCACTCATGGCTGTGACAACGAAGCGGTAGAATTCTTCACTGTCTTTTACGGCTAATTCTGATTGTTGGCGATCGGTGATATCTTCAGCCATGCCACTATATAAGGTAACTTCTGTTTGTTGATCCTGTATGGTGGGGATAGCTTCATCGCACCATGCGCTCAGGCTACAAGATTGCTGGATTAAAGCTTGAAGGCTGCAAAGTGTTTCCATTGGATTCAATGCTGGCAACAAGCTAGTCATAGTCACAATGCCAATTAATTGCTCACTATCATTCAAAATTGGCAGATGACGAATTTGATGTTGATGAAATAGCGATAAGATGGTAAAAATGTCTTGAAAATGTGAGATTTTCAGGGTGATAACTGGTTGTGTCATCACCTCAGTTATTTTTAAATCCGCAAAATCAATTTTCGATGCAGCTAGTCTTACCAAATCTCGCTCTGTGAATATCCCTAACAGATGTCCTGACTCAATTACTAAAACATAACTAGTTTCTTGTAAATCACTATTAGTATAATTTGCCGATGAGTTTAAACTAGTCGATGGCACAGTCTTGGGTCGTTTCTGATTCATCAAGCTAATAGCATCCATGACATAACTATCAGAGCCAACCGTCAAAGGATGATAATCAATAAAATGGTATAAATTCTTTAAATAAGTCGATGGCTCGTTGAGTTGCATAGTTAATTCGTCAATTCTCATTATGTTATTGACCGTCGAACGAGTTAGCTAAACTGATAGTAAAATTATGAATGGTCAGATTAATTAGGACTTAATGGGATTTTAGGCTAATTTTTAATAAGAAATTGCTATCTAGTATTACTAGACAAAAAATCTATCTTATGCGCTTATGGTCAGTTTAGCTTGGATGTTGATATAATTTGGTTGCTCTTCAAAATCATTTTATTGGTAAATCACCAATAGATGATCTAGGATTTAAAAAAGATTATCTTAGTTAAGCCTTTAACTATGCCAAATAGGCGAGGTATAGAGACAAATTCCTTTTTATAATGGTGAAGATTAATTTTATCTATGTATTTATTGATTCTAGAAATGAAATGAATCTAAGATTGGTCATTAGTCCATAGCTATTCTTCCCCTGCTTCCCCAACTCCCATAGGCGATAGCATCTGTCTACGAGACGTAGCGTCCCGTAGGAGACTTAATCAGTTGAAAATGCAAAATTATCAGGATGAGGGAGAATAACTATGGACTGTTGACTAATGACTAATGACCACTTTTCCAACTTACCAAATCTACTAAAGAGCGATCGCGGTAACGTCCGTAACGCTCCTGTTTATTTTTGATTTTCACACCCAAATCTGGCAGAATACCAAAATTAGGCGGCATGGGTTGGAAATGTTTAGGCGAGGCGGAACTGATAAATTCTAATAATGCGCCTAACATTGTGGTGGGTGGTAAAGCCACAGGTTCCTGACCTAACGCCAGTCTTGCAGCGTTGGTTCCTGCTAACCAACCCCCGGCGGCGGCGGCTGTGTAGCCTTCAGTACCAATTAACTGTCCAGCCGCTAATAAGGTAGGACGTTGTTTAAATTGTAGGGTAGGTAGCATTAATTGGGGTGCATTAATAAAGGTGTTGCGGTGCATGACTCCCAACCGCACAAATTCCGCCTTCTCCAAACCGGGAATTAATTGAAATACTCGCTTTTGTTCACCCCAACGCAGGTTAGTTTGAAATCCTACCATATTCCACAACTGACCGGCTTTATCTTCTTGGCGCAACTGCACCACTGCATAGGGACGTTCCCCGGTGCGACTATCAGATAAACCGACAGGCTTGAGGGGGCCGTAGCGCATGGTATCTTCTCCCCGTTGCGCTAGTTCTTCGATGGGGAGACAGGCTTCAAAAAATTTGGCTGTTTCTCGTTCAAAATCTTTCAGTTCTGTTTGTTCGGCTTTGCAGAGTTCCTGCCAAAACCGCAAATACTGTTCCTGATTCATGGGACAGTTGAGGTAGGCGGCTTCACCTTTGTCATAACGCGAAGCCATAAAGGCAACATCGCGGTTAATCGAATCACCCACAATGATAGGGCTAGCCGCATCAAAAAAGCTCATGTATTCCATGCCGGTGAAGCGGTGCAAATCTTCAGCTAAGTCGGGACTAGTCAATGGCCCGGTTGCTAACACCACAATTCCTTCAGGAATGGCGGGGACTTCACCACGGCGAAATTCTATTAGGGGATGCTGTACGAGGGTTTGGGTTAAATCTTGTCCAAATTGACCCCTATCTACTGCCAGTGCGCCACCTGCGGGGACGGCGTGTTCATCGGCTTTGGAGATGATTATAGAACCTAGTTGCCGCAATTCTTCATGCAGTAATCCGGCGGCGCGATCGCTTGCCATTGCCCCAAAGGAGTTACTACACACCAACTCTGCCAAATGTTCTGTATGATGGGCAGGGCTGAACCGTTGAGGACGCATTTCATGTAAAATTACTGGCACTCCAGCCTGGGCTATTTGCCAAGCTGCCTCTGTTCCAGCTAGTCCACCTCCAATTACTTGTATCGGTTGTTGAGTCATAGTTAATTTTTAATACCTAATTAAATACACTTGCTCGCACTGTTTATATATCAACAATGATAAATGATTATTTCCCCGAATACAGTAGTGGCGTGGCAAGGCTAAAATGTGGCAATAGATTGGGAAAAAATCGAACGCAGATAAACGCAGATAAACGCAGATGAGTAAGATGATAGATTTTATTATTAAATAAATCAGCATAAAATCCCGAATGAAAATGTGGTGGGTTTATGCCTCGTTGGCAGAAATCTTCTTTAATTAGATGTTGTAAGGGTTTAGCAAATTTAACTTTCGCTTCCGCCACACCATGTATAAAAAATATGAGCATCGTAGTTAAAAATTAATAACGCGCTCACAATATAACTGATGATGATTTAAACTAACATTGTGGAAAATACTTTTCCTTTCTGCAACCCATGTTGATAGACAGCCGCTAACCCTTCCTCTGTCGCATCTGTAAAGTTGACTTCTAAATCTTTGGGATCTACATCTGGTTGAATGATGTGAATTTTCACCCCTTTATAAATTTGCGGAATTGCTTCTACCTGAAACATATCTTGATAGAGTGTACCTGGTTCGTTGGCGATCGCAATTACTTCTTCATATCCTGCTTCCACCATTTCCACTGCTGGACACAAGCAAGTATAAGAAGCATCAATGTACGCTTTTCCACCTATCCAAGCGGGAATATCCCAAGCATGAAGCATCCGCGCCGAAGCATAAGCTACTTGTGCAAAGTTTTGGGAATGCAGATGTAATTCCCCTGGAGATTTCGTGCTATACATATCTAACCGCAAGTGTTCCTTAATCCAACTCTGGTCTTTTTTACTGGCGGATACTAATAAGCGTCGTCCCAAGCGTTTGGCTTTTTCGTTTTGAGTTTCTTTGGCTGCTGCTTCAGTAATAACAGCGCTAGTAGCAATGAAATATTCAGGATTGTCTGGTGCAAATAGTGCTTCTGCTGGCGGACTATAATTTGCAATTCCTCCCAGAACTAATTGACTCATACCTATATCTGGTTCTTGGAGTATTCGCCAGCCTGCAAGCCAGTAATCTACACCTAATTTTGTGGCTTTGCCTATAGTAGCCCAAGC
Source organism: Anabaena azotica FACHB-119 (assembly GCF_014697625.1). Taxonomy (GTDB): domain Bacteria; phylum Cyanobacteriota; class Cyanobacteriia; order Cyanobacteriales; family Nostocaceae; genus Trichormus; species Trichormus azoticus_A. The sequence goes on from NZ_JACJSG010000021.1 coordinate 118,504, forward strand.
AGCAGGTAATACGGAAGCTGAGGCCGCCGCATAGGCGTTAGCGCGAACTCCTGCTGATTCCAAAGCACTCAACACACCATGCGCGAATACACCTTTAAAACTACCTGATGCACAGGCGATCGCTAAAGATTTATTATTGATGTTCATTGGCTTTATCTTCTTGATTTAGCTTGTAGTAATTTCTCAATCCTGTCATATTTCAACTATAAAACTCTCTCTAATATGAAAGTCAGCTTCTTTAGCTTGATGAACTAAAGCCCAGTAAGTTACTTTGCCATTTTTCAGCTTCACAACTGTAGTAATTGCCAGATCAAGAGGTTGTTCTGAAGTAACAATTTTATCCAAATCCACCTTTAAAGAAAGCAATAAACTACCTGATTGATGTTCAACAATAAAAGGAAGCAAATTAAAAGCTATTTCTTCCTGCATTCCTTGACGGTAGCTATCGAATCGATAAATATTCCAATGTCCAGCCGGGGAAAGATTAAATTCCCAGTAGCGGGGAGAGTTTTTCATCCCCAAAAAGAACTCAAAACAGGTATTTTGCCATAGTTCATGCTGGCGTGCTGGTTTGTCTGCAGGTTGAGCAATGACAATTTCTTGTAAGTCACCAACAAGTTGATAATTAATAGTGAGTTGATTATCAACTCTGCTGATATTACCTGTAATTTGTACAGGTACAACCTCAGTCGAGGGGAAAGGTTTTAAGGAGATTTGCTGAATCATATCAAGTTTGCTTAAACACTTATCATATCGTGGGGGTTGGTAATGGGTAATGGGTAATGGTAGAAAACAATTACCGATTCGCTATTACCTATTACCAATTAAACCAACTATATAGTAAGTAATTAGCCAGACTGGATATCATTTCATATCTTGAATAATTTTCTGAATCTTAGCTGCTTGAGATTCAATACTTTGAGTGAGTTTAAATTGTACAAGCGCCCTAATTAAGTTATGTTCTGGGTACTTGACTTTAAAGTAAACATTCCCAGCTAAATAGTCAGCGAAGAAACGTAGCCCTAATTCAAAGGCAATGAGACGTATACCATCATACATATATGCGTAATCATTATCGGTAAGAAATTCCTTTGCTACCGATAAATAACCCTGTAAAATACCTTGACATAAATCTGTGTCGAAATAAACGCTTTGCCAATGTTCTGTTTCTTCGCCAGCAGGGTTACAACCCGATCGCAAGCAATCACCAATGTCATAATGTACTAAACCAGGTTTCACTGTGTCTAAGTCGATGACGCTAACGGCTTGGTGGGTTACGGTGTCAAACATGATATTGTTAATTTTCGGATCACCGTGCATCAAACGTAACGGTAATTTACCCGCAGCTTTAGCATCTTCTAGGATATGTGCGTAAGTTTGGCGATCGCTCACAAACTTTAAGCAATAATCTAATTCTGGGGATGCTTGCTGTGTACTTGTAGGTAACACCTGTTCGTAGTGGCGCAGATAAAGCGGTGTAATGTGGAAACCTACAAGAGTATCCGCCAGTTTTTCCGGTGCTAAGTCGCTAATTAAGTTGTGAAACATCCCCAAAGCATAGCCGATTTCTTGGGCTTGTGCTAAATCCTGCATAGTGTCGAAAGATTGCGACTTTTCAATAAAGCTAATCGCCCGCCAGAAATCGCCCTTAACATCCATGCAATAATCATGATTATCCTGGGTGGAGAGTACGCGCGGAACTTCCCAGCGACGGTTTAAGGGTGTGTGTTGTAGGCGCTGATGAACATGATCACTGAAGATTCGCATATTTTGCATGATCAGTTCAGGTTGGCGAAAAACTTGGGTGTTGATGCGTTGCAGTATAAAATGCTGTTCTTCTAAAAAATCAAGCGTTACCAAAAAAGTGTCATTGATATTGCCACTACCAAAGTTCTGCACATTGGTCACTTTACCCTGCAGCGTAAATTTATTGGCAATATCAGCTAAATTCACTACAGACTCTGTACTTGTAACTTCTGTCATAGCTTATGTTCTACTACTCCCCACAATAACTGCACAATGGCAATAGGAGACATAGTAACTCAAGTTTTACGCTGTGTCTGTGTAAAAGTATTGCAATATGATCAGCAACGGTTGCACAATCCAAGTATGAATGATGCGATCGCCTCATAAGGACGAACCACATCAGAATTACTCACAGCCATGAAAACTTTTATTTTAAGTATTTTTTTCATATAAAAATCTGATTTGATTTGTGAAAAAAACTGAGCATCTGTAGTATCTTTAGGTGGGCATTGCCCACCCTAACAGGACTTACGCACTGAAGTTATCTGTCGAGACAGGGTGTAAGGGTGTAAGGGTATAGGGGTATAGGTTTAGCGCTTTTACACCCCTACACCCCTATACCCCTGTACCCTTGCCAAAACCCTTGATTTTTCGTTTTCATGCGTAAGTCCTACCTAAAAATCAATACAGTTCAGTTAAGACTAGATAGAATGGCAAATTTGATGGAAACATCCTGATTTATCGGCGTTTATCGGCGTTTATCGGCGGTTAATTATTCTTATCTGAACCGTATTGCCCTAAAAATAAGTAATTTTTCTATTGCAACAAGTTTTAATTGAGATGGACTGAAAATATTATTTCCCGGTGTCAACCTGCCCATTGCCCACAACTTAACCCCATCGAAAGATTCTGGCAGTTCCTAAAATCTCACATTAAGGTTCAAGTTTTCAAAGGCAATGCCCAACCTACGAAATTATCAGCTTTTGAGATTGTTATTTTGTCAATAAGAGAGTGATGCAAGATGTGAAATTACCAACCCCCAAGATATAATAAATATTTAAGTGAACATAATATTAAGTATTAATTTGATTGTGTTTTATTTAGCCTGTATTTCTTAAGTAAGATGAGCATCTATTTCATCCGTGGGATGGAATAGTGGAAAAACTTGACGACAGTAAAAGAGCAATTTTCTGCCAAGTTTTTTCTTCACAGGTTTAAAAATGACAACTTCAAACTCAAACAACAAAATCCGTTATGCTGTGGTTGGTTTAGGTTGGTTTGCTCAAGAAGCCGCCTTACCTGCATTTGCTCATAGTGAAAATTCCCAATTAGTTGCTTTGGTGTCAGATGACCAAACAAAACTAGAAGAACTAAGCCAAAAGTATGGCATTGATCATACTTACTCTTATGAAGAGTATGAAGACTGTCTAGCCAGCGATGAAATTGATGCTGTTTATATCGCATTACCTAATCACTTACATTGTGAATACGCTGTGCGTGCAGCTAATCAAGCAATTCACGTCCTTTGTGAGAAACCAATGGCTGTGACTGAGGAAGAATGTGAGTCTATGATTAAGGCTGCAAACGATAATGGTGTAAAATTGATGATTGCTTACCGCTTACACCTTGACCCAGCAAACTTAGCAGCAGTCGAAATTGTCAAATCACAACAAATTGGTGAACCACGAGTTTTTAATTCAGTTTTTACTCAACAAGTAGAACAAGGTAATATTCGTTTAAGAGAAATTACAGGTGGTGGGACAATTTACGATATTGGCATTTACTGCATTAACGCCGCACGTTATTTGTTCCAAGATGAACCAACCGAAGTGTTTGCTGTAGCAGCGAGTAAAGGGGAAGAACGCTTTAGTGAAGTTGAAGAAATGACCAGTGTCATTCTCCGCTTTCCTAATGAAAAGCTAGCAACATTTACTTGTAGCTTTGGTGCAGCTAAAGTTTCTAATTATCAAGTAGTAGGAACTAAAGGCGATTTGCTTGTTGAATCTGCTTATTCATGGCAAGGAGAAATTAAGCATTATCTAACAATTGATGGGGAAACTCAAGAGCGCACTTTTGCAGACCATGACCAGTTGGCGGCTGAATTTACCTATTTTTCAGATTGTATCCTGCAAGATAAACAGCCAGAACCAAATGGTACAGAAGGATTGATTGATGTTCGCATCATTCAAGCACTCTACCAATCAATTTCCACAGGTCAACCTGTGCAAGTACCCACTCTTGAACGTGATCAACGTCCTACATCTGAGCAAGCTATTGAACACTCTCCTCTTGAAGATAAGCCAGATTTAATCCATGCTGCTTCCCCTTCGGGCGATTCTTAGAGGTTGGTAATTGGTAATTGGTAATTGGTGATTGGTAATGCTAGAAAACAATTACCTATTCGCTATTACCTATTACCGACCAAAGCAAGCATATCTTAAGTAATTATCCAGACTTGATATAACTCCTATCAAAATGAAGAGGCAAAGTGAAATTTTTCCAGGCATTCTAGAGTTAAATCTAGAAATAGTTGCGGATGGGAAATATTATGACTATCACTTTGAATCATACTATTGTTCCTGCTCATAATAAAGAGGAATCAGCCGAGTTTTTCGCGCAAATTTTTGGTTTAAAGGTGGAATCTGCTGGACATTTTGCGGCTGTGCGAGTTAATGACCAGCTCACACTTGATTTTGACGAGCGAGAAACGTTTGAATCCCATCACTATGCTTTTTATGTTAGTGATGAAGAGTTTGAGAGTATCTTTGCCAGAATCAAACAAGCTGGTCTGGAATATAGTAGTGACCCGATGCACCACAATAAAGGGGAAATTAATCATCGAAAAGGAGGACGTGGTTTTTATTTTTATGACCCGAATGGTCATAACTTAGAACTATTAACTCGTGATTAATAAAATGAAATATTAATTCACTCTCGGCGAAATTATTTGTGGCAATTTTAAAATGCTCATGTGATTTCAAACGAGAGTGGATTGATTAGGCATAAAAAATATCCGAAAATCACAGATTACATAGGCGTAGAGTTATCGTTTTGCTGTTCCTTTGCTCCAACCTCTTGTGCAAATTATATTAATGTTGTAATTTATACGTTATTGCCAGACTAACTATTTCCTGAGCCAAAGTTGAGATTTTAACTATGCAATTGGGTTCTATTTTGGGTGCAATGACGATGCGAAAAAACAAGCGGCTGAGCTGGCTGATATTTTCTGAAGGTGTCTGATGGAAATAAAGCAACTAAAAAGGGACTTCAACAGCGCTTGGCTGAAGTTTAGTTTTGATACGCTGTTTCGACTAGCTCACGATCCTTGGCAATACACTAGTTCATACGAGCAATGGAAGTATGAGCAAGAACTACAACTTATACCACCCACTTCAATTTCTCAGGCGCTGGAATTGGGATGTGCAGAAGGCATATTTACAGTTCAATTGGCTGGGCGTGTAGAAGAATTGGTGGCGGCTGATATTTCGTCGATCGCATTAACGCGAGCAAACCAGCGATGTGTGTTGCAGCAATGTGATAATGTACGCTTGATTCAGTTTGATATTACTCAGGATGAACTTCCATCCCAAAGGTTTGACTTGATTATCTGTAGTGAAGTCCTGTACTACGTTGGTAATCGAGCTATGCTGCAAGAGGTGGCGAAAAAACTGGCGCAAGCACTCAAGCCCAACGGCTACCTGTTAACTAGTAATGACTATCGAGTCAAAAACTCGGTGCAGAATGGGGAAAAATTAGGGAAATCGCGTGTGTTTGGTGCAGAAGCTATTGGTGCAGCTTTATCTGCAACATCATTACAACTGATGAAAGTAGTACGCACGCCTTACCATTGCACTCATTTATTTCAGCGTTCTTTACCGAGCAGTGTACCTGGATTGTTACCAGAAATTATTAGTTTCACAGAAGCAGAGGTTCCACGTCCGCAAATGGGTGTATTTGATTGGTTTTCCATTGCGGCGATCGCCAAATTGTGGCGACAATAATTTATAGCAGGTGACAGGTGACAGGTGACAGGTGACAGTTATGATTATCGTCTTGCCTTCTGCCTTCTGCCAACACTAAATGGCGGGTGCTAGGGCTAGAGTTTTTGTCATATCAGTCAGGAGAAAGCGATCGCACAGTTTAAACATTTCCACCTCGGTCTGCGTCTGTCGCATCAACCGCAGGAAATGACCTTCAGCATCAACACTCAAGGCAATATAGTTGAGGAACATTTTCAGGTTGCCTAAACGCGCACGTTCTGGTACATTCGGTGCTGTGGGGGTTTGCCATAACCGATCAATATAGTTGCGTACTTCTACTAAAGGAACAGGCGTAAGCGGTTCGCCACGCAAAGCTTGCCGAATTTGATTAAACAGCCAAGGATTCCCAATTGCCCATCTTCCCACCATCACACCCGCCGCGCCTGTGTGGGCAAGCACCGATATAGCTGTTGTTGCTGAGTTAATATTACCATTAGCCAGCACTGGACAATGCACCCGTTTGACAGCTTCGGCGATTAAATCATATTTTACTGCCCCGTGGTACATATCTTTGACGGTGCGACCGTGCAAACTCAGCAAATCAATATTGTGGCGATTGATGATATCGAGAATTTCGTAAAAGGTATCTGTATTTTCAAAGCCTACACGCATCTTCACAGTCAAAGGGCGATCGCAAACTGCTTGGCGCAGTTCTGCCAAAATCCGATCCACTTTTTTTGGTGAAAGTAGCAGTCCACCCCCAGCTTTTTTGCGATAGATTCTCGGTGCTGGACAGCCCATATTCAAGTCAACTCCCGCGATATTATAACCGCAGAGTTCCTTTGCTGTTCTGACCAAATCGGGAATGCTTTCGCCAATCATTTGTGCAAAAACAGGACGACCAGTATCATTTTCGGTGATTGCTGAGAGAATGCCAGGATTAAGCCGCGAGGTTTCATTCACACGAAAATACTCAGTGAAGAAATAGTCAGGACTGCCATAGTGAGCAATCACCCTCATAAACCAAAGGTTTGTCACATCCTGCATCGGCGCAAGAGCAGTCAGAGGTAGGTCTTTGTGGAAAGATTCGGGGAGCGAAACCTGGGACATCGGGGGAGGAAAGGGGGAAGGGGGAAAGGGGAAGGGGGGAAAGGGGAAGGGGGAAAGGGGAAAGGTCAACTGATAACTGATAACTGATAACTGATAACTGTCACCTGTCAACTGTCATTGCTGCACCTAGTTGGAGAGCGTAGAGGTTGGCATAGACACCTCGCTGGTGAATCAGTTCTGCATGAGTACCCCGTTCCACAATTTGACCTTGCTGCATGACCAAAACCTGGTCAGCTTGGGTGACGGTGCTGAGGCGGTGGGCAATGACAAAGCTAGTACGACCTTGCAGTAAACGGGCGATCGCATCTTGCACCAGCGCTTCTGTACGAGTATCTATACTACTGGTTGCTTCATCTAGAATCAAGATGCGGGGATTGATTAACACGGCACGAGCAATACTAATCAGTTGTTTCTGTCCTTGACTGAGAGGCGCACCTCGTTCACCCAGTTGAGTTGTGTAACCCTGTGGTAAAGAGGTAATAAACTCATGAACATTCGCCATCTGTGCTGCGGCTTCAATCTCAGCTTGAGTGGCATAAGGCGCACCAAAAGCAATATTTTCCGCTACAGTACCACTAAACAAAATATTATCTTGCAAAACAATCCCAATTTGACGGCGTAGACTAGCTTGGGTAACACTACGCACATCAATCCCATCGATTTTTACTGCACCGTCGGACACATCATAAAAACGTAATATCAGGTTAATGATAGTGCTTTTGCCTGAGCCGGTATGCCCCACTAATGCAACCATCTGCCCTGGATAAGCTTGTAAGTTTACGCCCTTAAGAACTAGTTTTTCTGGGCTATAGCTAAACTTAACATTCTCAAATCTCACCTCACCTTGGATAGGAGGCATTTGGATGGCATCAGGCGCGTCTTGGAGTAGTGATGGTTCATCCAACAAAAGAAAAATTCGCTCTAACCCAGCAAACGCAGATTGAGCTTGGGTGTAAAACTGACTGAGGATTTGGATCGGGCGGAAAAACTGCTGGACGTAAAGTAAAAAAGATACCACTACACCTGGTGTTGCCCCTCCTGTGACAGCGAGATAGCCACCATAAGCTAGTACACCGGCTGTAGCTAGAGTGTTGAGAAAATCCAGCGACGGTAAAAAGGCGGAAGTAATTGCTACCGCCTCAACGTTGGCATCACGGTTAGCAGCGTTAAGCAGGTCAAACTCTGCAATGTTGAGATGTACCCGATTGAATGCCTGTGCTTCTCGCACACTGCCGATATCTTCTTCCAACTTGGCTGAAAGTTCGCCAATTGTCTTGCGTGTCACACGAAATTTACTCCTTGCCCACCTTGCAAACAAGCTAGTAGTCACAATCATCAGTGGTACAACTAAGTTGCTTAATAGTCCCAGTTGTAGGTTGATGGCAAGCATCGCCATCACAATGCCCACTAAACTAAAAACGTTACCTAGCATTTGGGCGACGGTTTGCCCAAATGCCTGATTTACGGTATTGACATCATTCAGCAGGCGACTCATTAAATCGCCTGCTTCGCTGCGGTCAAAAAAGCTCAGTGGTAGACTCTGGATTTTCACAAAGATATCTTGCCGCAGTTGAGCCAGCAAGCGCTGCATCATCCAACCGACGCGAACAATTTGACCGCGAGTCGCCGAGATACCAATGCCGTAGATTAAAGCTAGTAGCCCTAATAGCAATAACAACCCCGACAAATTCCCTTTTGCTATCAGGTTATCAATTGACCAGCCGAGTAAGAACGGCCCGATCGCCTGGGTAGATGCACCAATTAACACCAATGTCAATGTAATAGGAATTTCTTTGCGAAAGGGGCGAAAGTATCTTAAAAAGCGGCGAATAGTCGATATTTGTTGAGTTTGCTCTTGTTCAGAGGCAATAACTGGGAGTGTAGTTCTCATAGGGAGGGGAAGGGGGAAGGCTTTCAAGGGCAGGTTTTTTGTTTAAGCAGAAGAGAAAGCGGTGGGGCTTCTCCAAGATTCAGGGAAGAAGCTACCAACAGGCAAAGGTTGACCAAGTAACAAGGCGACAATG
>NZ_JACJSG010000022.1 GCF_014697625.1 Anabaena azotica FACHB-119
CATTGTCGCCTTGTTACTTGGTCAACCTTTGCCTGTTGGTAGCTTCTTCCCTGAATCTTGGAGAAGCCCCACCGCTTTCTCTTCTGCTTAAACAAAAAACCTGCCCTTGAAAGCATCCCCCTCATCCCCCCATTTCCCATCACCAGCCCTATAATTGATTTGCCAAGGTAGGGAGAGTTGTTTTAAAAATAACTAGGAAATAATGACTTTGTATCATTGTCGCTATTAACCTGTTGATATAAAGACTTAGGACACAACAATAAAATAAATAACATGGCAAAAATTATAGTTACTGGCGCAGCAGGGTTTATCGGTTCGCACTTGGCAGAAGCCTTGCTAAAACAAGGTGAAGATGTCATCGGCATTGATGAAGTAAACGATTACTACGACCCTTTGTTAAAACGTAAGAATATTGCACATTTACAATCGTCGCCTAACTTTACGTTTATTGAGGGAGATATTCAGTTTTTAGATTGGCAGAAACTCCTACAAGATGTGACTGTGGTATATCATCAGGCGGCGCAGGCAGGTGTGAGGGCGAGTTGGGGTCAGGGGTTCCGTGCTTATACGGAACGCAACATTAATGCAACACAGGTTTTGTTGGAAGCGGCTAAGGATGCTAAACAATTAACTCGATTGGTATTTGCATCTACCTCTAGTGTATATGGCGATGCGGAAACATTACCTACTCATGAAGGGATTCCTCCCCTACCAGTTTCTCCTTATGGCATCACTAAGTTAGCTGCCGAACGTTTGTGTGGACTGTATCACAAAAATTTTGGTGTGCCTTTTGTGGCTCTACGTTATTTCACTGTTTATGGCCCCAGACAACGCCCTGATATGGCTTTTCATAAGTTTTTTAAATCAGTTTTGCAGGATGAGGCGATTCCTGTTTACGGTGATGGACAGCAAACTCGTGATTTTACTTTTGTCAGTGATGCTGTAGCGGCGAATTTAGCTGCTGCTAAGGAATTGGCGGCTGTAGGGGAGATTTTTAATATTGGTGGTGGTAGTAGGGTGGTTTTAGCTGAGGTTTTAGACACAATGGAACAAATCGTTGGTCAACCAATTAAGCGGAACCACATCGAAAAGGCGATGGGTGATGCACGTCATACTGCTGCTGATGTGTCTAAGGCCAGGAGAATTTTAGGATATGCGCCAAATGTTTCTTTGCAGGAGGGTTTGGTTCAAGAATGGCAATGGGTGAAGTCTTTGTACACTTAAATTATTCAAATTAGGGACTTATAGCAGGGGACAGGTGATAGGGGACAGGTGATAGGTTCAAAACCTGTTTACTCTAAAGATTTTGTGATTCATCAATGTCCTAACCTATGTGGCTACTGCTATATAGTGAACAAATTTCCGTACCTGTAGGTTGATGCACTACCCACCAAAACGATGATACGGTGGGCAGTGCATCGGTCTAAGTATGTTTCAAAAATCAAGTAGGAATCCTATATATTTATTCAATGTTGCTAGATAATCTAGTTTTTAATGAACTGTATTTACTCAGAAATATCTAGGACTTACGCAAGTGTCATAATCAAACTAACTATAGGGTGCGTCAGCCCCAATAATTTTGTACATATTCAAGGATTTTCCACATCTGACGCACCCTACCCCTAATATTTTTTATGAAAGTTTAATTTTGGGGTTTTAAGAAGGTTTAGCTAGGGCGATCGCACTAATTCCACTCAGGAGCAAACCTATTCCTACCCACTGGGTAATCAATACTTTTTCTCTTAATACTACAGCGCCAACTATTGTAGTTACCACAATTGTTAATCCAATAACTACTGGATAAGCAATCGATAAGTTTAACTTCCCTAAAACCAATATATAAAAAATTGTACTTAAGCCGTAGCAACATATCCCACCTAATAGATAAAAATTTAAGGGATTTTGCCCTGCACCTAGTTTTAATAAAGTTTGCGCTATTGTATTTAAACTTACTGTAATTAAAATTAGTAAAGCAAAAACAATGGGATTACTCATAAATACTAATTTATTCAAGTTTTTAGATAAACTATATCAATACAACCTTTGAATTTTTCAAATAGGCAAATTTACAAAAATTCCCCTTCTTATCTACAAAAACATTTTATAACCAAAATCATCATTAAAATACCACAATTCTTTGCCGCTAGGGTAAGGTATTTGCACCCATTTACCTGCTAGTTTTTCCCACCATCTGGGGGGATGGGGTAAGCTGGCTACTTGAATGCAAGGACATCCGCACAGCTTTGCGCCCATAACGTCGGTATGTAGGCTATCACCAATGACTACTACGTTTTTTGGTGATAAACGCATCTGATTGATGGCTTTACGGAATGCGGGGGGGAAAGGTTTTTTGGCTGGACTGATGGCGGTAATATCGAGGCGATGTGACCAATATTTGACGCGGTAGCTACGTTTGCCATTGGACAGGATGAACAATTTTAAACCTGCTAACTTAGCTTCAGCAATCCAATCTTCTGCCCAAGGGGAAAGGTAGCGATCGTCTTCTGAAACAATGGTGTTGTCTAGGTCGAGGATAATGCCTCGAATACCCGCAGCTTTGAGCGAATCGATTTTAATTTCTGCTAGGGTGACAGTTTTTTTTGGTAATTGATCCAGTTGTTGAGTAAAGCTTAAGTGATGCTGTTTACTCCACCATGTTTTGATATGTCTCATTGAGCCAATTTTTATTTTGTCAGTGGTCAGTAGTTAGTCGTAAAAATATTGTTAGACTTAATTTACAACTGTAGGGTGCGTCATCTGTGGAAAATCCTTGAATCTGTACGAAATTATTGGCGCTGACGCACCCTAATATTGTGCTGAATTTCAGGGAAAAATAACTCACAACTGACAAACACAATGCAGTAAATTATTGGATAATTCCCTGATTTTTCAACCACAAAATCACAAAGCAAGTGCAAATCCAACCAATGACTGTGAAGAGGATTCCTTTATCTTTCAACAAAACTTCTTCTGGTCTTTCAGTGCGTCCACCTTTTTCTAAATTGTCATCTTCTTCATGGGAAATTTCTTGAGGATCGCTGAGAAGTTGATAGCGGAAGATACCGTACAGTACGAATGGTAGGGTGAGTAGCATCCAAGGAGTAGATGCACCACGCAAGGCTGGGCCTGCACTCCAGAGTGCGTATGCAAGGACTGTACCTGTGGTAACTACGCTTTCCATGCGTCCTAATAGGGGTAAGGAATAGCGTTTAAGTACAGCACGGAGTTTTGTACCTTGGATTTGTGCTAGGCGTAATTCGGCTTTACGTTTTTCGATACCTAAAAATAGCGCCAACATGGCTGTACAAAGTAGAAACCAAGCTGATAGCACAATGTTGGTGGCTGCTGCTCCCCCAAAGGCGCGTAGTACAAAGCCAGATGCGATCGCAATTATATCTAATATCACCAAACGTTTGAGTTTGAGGTTATAAGCTACTTGTAATATGGCATAGCCTGTAATCGCTGCACCTAGTTGTGGCGATCGCCACCAACTAATACTCAATGCGCCACCCAACAAAATCAACGCCATCCCTATGGCTACTGGAATACTCACAAGTCCTGCTGCAATTGGTCGCTTGCACTTGACTGGATGCTGGCGATCGGCGGCGACATCTGCAATATCGTTGATGAGATAAAAGCTACTGGATGCAGAACAAAATAGTATAAATGCAAACAATGTACCCAGGAAAGATTGCAGATTTATACTGAAGGCGAACAACGGTGCGGCAAATACTACTAGGTTCTTTGTCCATTGTCTTGGACGCAGAGCAGCTGTATGGTGTCTCAATTTCTGGTAGCTATTGATTAACAAAGAGCCTGCTGACAAGGAATCGCGTCCAGTATTCATAAGATATTGTATTTTTTACTAAAATATGCAGTTAATTTAACTACGTATTTTTTTACTAACAAGATATAGTAGTCCTATTTGAATTTTGAACAAATTTCCGTACCTGTAGGGTGGGCAATGCCCACCACATCATCTTTTTGGTGGGCATTGCCCACCCTACGTATGTTTCAAAAATCAAGTAAGAATCCTATATTACTATTTTTGAATTATTTTTACTGAAAAAATCAACTAATTTACCCAATCTTTAATAGTTTTTACCGAAGCTTAAATAAAAGGGATGTATCAAAGCAAGTAAATACTTGTAACAATATTGTCATAATCAAACTAACTGTAGGGTGCGTCAGCCACAATAATGTCGTACAGATTCAAGGATTTTCCACATCTGACGCACCTTACCCCAAGTGTCAGTTGCGTAAGTCCTGTTCATTACATAAGTTGGAACCGCGCTACCTAACTGTATAGCTGAGTGGGGGCGATGAGGAGAATAACTATGGACTGTTGACTAATGACGGTCTTCCGAATATGGTTATATATCTGATAAAGATGAGCGATCGCTACGCCAACGGTATTTAGCTTTTAGCAGGTTTCCCCACATTGCATCATATGGATGCACAAAGCTTGCTGGGGATGTATCATCTTTAAAAATGGGTCGCTCTTCATTTGCCCATTGGAAAATACCACCACTCAAATTAAAAACTTGGGAAAATCCTTGATTTTGTAGTTGCTGGGTTATCTTGGCACTACGATAGCCAACTGAACAATATACTACTATAGGCTTATTGTTATTACTTGATAATAATGCTGTGAAATCTGGTGCAATGGGGTCAATAGGTACTGCTGCTTTGATATGGCTGATATTATATTCTACTTGACTTCTTGCATCTAATATTAACGGCTGTGGTTTTGTTCCATCTAACAGCCAATCAGCAAATTCTGCTGTTGTAATTTGATTAATATTGCCAAATTTCTGACTAATCAAGTATTTAATTAAATTTAGCACCATTTGCTCTTTCTCCAAAACTCTTATTATCTTTTTGCTATTAATTTAAAAAATCATCCTTAAGTTGCATGACTTATATGTTATGTATGCCTCAAGCTATAAGCGTAATATCTTAAGTCTTACGCAAAAATTAAGTGTAAGAGGCTATCATGTTGCCAACAAAACTTATCTAGATAAAGGCTTGAGATGAATTAAATATGGTTAAATTTTCCATTTTTAAGTAAAAAACCAATTTTTTCTACGTTTCTTTAATTAATACGAAATTTACAACCCAAATTTGATTTAAGTGTTTTTTAGTCTATGTATAGCCCGGTTCATGAGGAGGAATTATGTTAAATATAAGTTTAAATAAACTGAAAAACAATTTAAAAAGTCTTATGTATCCACTCAGTAAGAAATCATTGATTAAGTATGCTGAGGAAAAAGGCGTTGATGAACAAGTCCTGAGATTTTTAAAATTGTTGCCTTCAAGAGAGTATGAATCTTTAGTTGATGTCAGTAATTGCATTGATGAAGTGAATAGACCTAAAATTAATCCAGCGCAGTTACAAAAGAATTTGAAACAACTCAGTTATCCCCTGAGCAAAAAAGAGTTGGTGATGTATGCTGAAGAAAAAGGTGTTGATGAGCAAGTCTTAAGAGCCTTAAGATGTTTACCCTCGAAAGAGTATCAAACATTAGATGAGGTAAACAAGGCTATCAACGCAAGCGCTGGTTAATAGTGATGAGGCGATCGCTTGTGGAGCATTGAGAGGAGCGATCGCTTAAACTAGAACTAGGTCGAGTCTACTGTTCGCCTCAGACTCCATCAGCCTGCGCCAGTTCTCAGCACTGAGTTTAACAAATGGCTCGGTGTGATAAATTGAACTTACCAAACTACTAGACAATAGTAAACACTTATTTTATGATTAAGGTGTTAGCTTGATGTTTGGCAGGTCAAAGCAGGGTCAAAAACCCTGGGGATACGCCAAAATCGCCAGAACCTTGACAACATAATAATTACAGCGTTTCACAAGTCAGGGAAGTTGCAAATTACTGGCAATAAGAGCGGCTGAAAATGACCTTTATTTTCCACCCGCCAAATCGCTTCCCAGGAAGCTTGCTCTAGTTATGTTTCAGCACTGAGCAGTTTCCATCAACTAATTCCCCTCACGGGGACTGAAACTGCCGCATTCTTCTGGTCGCCATAGCTGATTATAGAGTTTCCATCAACTAATTCCCCTCACGGGGACTGAAACGAAGAAGTTCACAACGACAGCAGCAACGATGACAGTTTCCATCAACTAATTCCCCTCACGGGGACTGAAACGAGCAGTTACAATTCCTGCGCGCTCAGATGCTGCAGAGTTTCCATCAACTAATTCCCCTCACGGGGACTGAAACAAAATAACGTGAATTTTATTATGACTACTCAATTAGTTTCCATCAACTAATTCCCCTCACGGGGACTGAAACCTAAGTACATAAATAAAGCTACTTCTGCTTCAGAATAAGTTTCCATCAACTAATTCCCCTCACGGGGACTGAAACATTAAATCAGGAATTAAAGAGGATCGCACTCATAAGTTTCCATCAACTAATTCCCCTCACGGGGACTGAAACTGATCCAACTTGCGTTGCAAGGTTGGATCAATTTGGTTTCCATCAACTAATTCCCCTCACGGGGACTGAAACAATTCTTTTCCTGCCAATTGCTTTTTCACGGCTTTGAAGTTTCCATCAACTAATTCCCCTCACGGGGACTGAAACTTGCATTCATCTTTGACAATATCTATCCCATTATCAGGTTTCCATCAACTAATTCCCCTCACGGGGACTGAAACCTCCACCGATAGTGATGGGCTGCACTCCCATGCAGGTTTCCATCAACTAATTCCCCTCACGGGGACTGAAACCATTTTTGGATTTGATAATCAAATTAGATACATCTTTGTTTCCATCAACTAATTCCCCTCACGGGGACTGAAACTGGCTAAGGATGAGTTTAGTAGCGGCGATAAGGAGGTTTCCATCAACTAATTCCCCTCACGGGGACTGAAACATGCCAAGTTGTTTGGCGAGGACGCTGTTAATGTCGGTTTCCATCAACTAATTCCCCTCACGGGGACTGAAACTTTCTAGTCCTTCCTTTAGTCGCTCAAGCTCTGATTGTTTCCATCAACTAATTCCCCTCACGGGGACTGAAACAAGGGAACAAATAGCAAAGCGAAAGCCTGTTGATGAGTTTCCATCAACTAATTCCCCTCACGGGGACTGAAACAAAAAAGTAAACGTCAAACGTCAGACGGATTTTTCGTTTCCATCAACTAATTCCCCTCACGGGGACTGAAACCAGTATTTCGCCTCTGTATCTGTTTGAGGCTGGAAAGTTTCCATCAACTAATTCCCCTCACGGGGACTGAAACAGCTACATACCAATTTTGACCATGAGCGTTTTGCGTTTCCATCAACTAATTCCCCTCACGGGGACTGAAACAGAGTACCATCGTAGTCGTACTGTTCGCTAAGGATATGCAGGGTTTCCATCAACTAATTCCCCTCACGGGGACTGAAACGGCCGGATTTACAAGCGATCGCTGTCTCTTCCATCCTCAGGTTTCCATCAACTAATTCCCCTCACGGGGACTGAAACATAATACTAACTAATATTCCTAAAAATATTCCCATCGAGTTTCCATCAACTAATTCCCCTCACGGGGACTGAAACACTACTACTGTAGTAGTACAAGTACCTGGACAACCAGGAGTTTCCATCAACTAATTCCCCTCACGGGGACTGAAACATTCAGCTTTTCCGCTTCTCTAAACATCTTAACGAGTTTCCATCAACTAATTCCCCTCACGGGGACTGAAACGTGGCCAACACTATGGGCAAAGCTTGAGCGGATTGAGTTTCCATCAACTAATTCCCCTCACGGGGACTGAAACAACCAATCCTGAAGTTCATTAATCAGATTTTCAGTTTCCATCAACTAATTCCCCTCACGGGGACTGAAACATGAAACTCCGAGCGATTAACAAGCTACCCACTGGAGTTTCCATCAACTAATTCCCCTCACGGGGACTGAAACCATCCAGAAAGCGATCTACGACTTGGAACGAGACAGAAGTTTCCATCAACTAATTCCCCTCACGGGGACTGAAACCTTTTCTTAATACGATGTAATAGAGAAATAATCGTAGTTTCCATCAA
Source organism: Anabaena azotica FACHB-119 (assembly GCF_014697625.1). Lineage (GTDB taxonomy): Bacteria > Cyanobacteriota > Cyanobacteriia > Cyanobacteriales > Nostocaceae > Trichormus > Trichormus azoticus_A. The sequence continues at coordinate 8,041 of NZ_JACJSG010000022.1, forward strand.
CTAATTCCCCTCACGGGGACTGAAACGCAATCATACCAATGTTCTTTTCTTGCCCCACCCTTGTTTCCATCAACTAATTCCCCTCACGGGGACTGAAACAGGTTAGAGTTTACGGCAAGAAGTACATTTCTATCCTGTAGTTTCCATCAACTAATTCCCCTCACGGGGACTGAAACAACTTGAAGCTTTAGCTAGACTTGGCTCTGACGAAGAAGTTTCCATCAACTAATTCCCCTCACGGGGACTGAAACATTTCATCCTGAGCAAACTGCCAAATGAACTCAAGTTTCCATCAACTAATTCCCCTCACGGGGACTGAAACTGCAAGCATTGAGCAGAAAACTCTGCATAATACAACGTTTCCATCAACTAATTCCCCTCACGGGGACTGAAACCAGATCCCGTCACAGAAACCCAGCCAATAAAAGCTGGTTTCCACCAACTAATTCCCCTCACGGGGACTGAAACAGCAGGCAAAATTTTGCACCATTGGTTTTAAGGATTAGTTTCCACCAACTAATTCCCCTCACGGGGACCGAAACCGCTATATTTTCAGCCTATCCGCTATAAAGTGCAAGTTTCCACCAACTAATTCCCCTCACGGGGACTGAAACAAGTCGTTCATTGAGTTGATGGCAATTTGTTGGAGAGTTTCCACCAACTAATTCCCCTCACGGGGACTGAAACATACTTGTAAGACTTATTTCGCTGATTAACTCTGTTGTTTCCACCAACTAATTCCCCTCACGGGGACTGAAACTTGATACTCTGCTTGCGTACAAAGATAAGTGCCAGTTTCCACCAACTAATTCCCCTCAAGGGGACTGAAACTCACATAGACTTGGATCTGCTTATTGAGAATTTTTTCGTTTCCACCAACTAATTCCCCTCACGGGGACTGAAACGAAGCTTTGTAAATTCTGCCGTCGCTTCCCTGCACCAAGTTTCCACCAACTAATTCCCCTCACGGGGACTGAAACATTCAATATCTACATATTCACCATATTCTCTAACTAGTTTCCATCAACCAATTCCCCTCACGGGGGCTGAAACACCGCATTGCAGCAACCATTACCTTTTCCTCTAAGGTTTCCATTAACCAATTCCCCTCATGGGGACTGAAACATAGTCATCATCATCGTGTTTCCATCAACCAATTCCCCTCACGGGGACTGAAACTCTGGGTCAATTGTTGTAGCGTTTGGATACACATCTATTTCCATCAACCAATTCCCCTCGCGGGGACTGAAAAGTTTGAGGAATTAGTTGATTTTATATCCTGCACCTTCTCAATAAGCAGATGGCGATGCACTCCCCACCCTACGAAATAATCGGTTTTCCAAGCTGTTATTTTGTCAATAAGAGTGATGGTTGTGACACCAAAGGCGTTGAGTATTGGGGAGTCGGAAATTTTAACTTAACTGATTACGAAATTTATTAATACTAATAGTTAATAAAACAACAGCAAAGGCGACTAAAGCTAAAGCATTCATCCAAAGAACATCTAAACCAACGCCTTTGAGCAAAATACCCCGAACGATCGCAACATAATGGCACAGGGGATTAAATAGAGATAAGAATTGAAACAAAGGAGGCATAGATTCAATTGGTGCGATCGCTCCAGAAGTTTGTACCATTGGTAAATTGATAAAGAAAGATGTTAAAACTACCTGTTGTTGGGAACTGCTGACAGTTGCTAGCATAATTCCCAAGCTAATACCCACAAATAAATACATACTAGATAAAGCAAAAAATAGCAGAAAACTACCTCGAAATGGGATGTTAAATACTACTGTTGCTAATATAATAGCCAAGAAAACATCTCCTATCAATAAAAATGCTAAGGGGACAATTTTTGATAGTAATATTTGCCAGTTAGCAGCCGGAGTCATTAATAATTGTTCTAAAGTACCTGTATCTTTTTCTCGCACAACAGTAACTGCTGATACTAATGTGCCAATTAATGTTAAAACTAAACCCATCACTCCGGGGACAAAAAACCAACTACTTATTAACCCAGGATTGTAAAGAAATACAACCTCCGGTGAAACAGGAAGATTTACTTTACCTTGAGCTAATTGCAGATTATACTGTTGAATAATCTGGTTCATGTAATTTCCGGCAATTCCGGCTGTGTTAGCATTCACAGCATCGATAAATACTTGAATTTCTGCTGAGTTTTTTGAAGGGTATTTTTGCAGGAAGGTTATGCTAGAACAAGTATGGATCGTGTGAGTGCAGAAGCTGGAGTATCAAAGCAAACGATATACAGCCACTTTCGGGATAAAGAAGGTTTATTTAAAGCGTTGATAGAAAGGTTGACAATTGCTTGTTTTGAGAGTGTTTTCAATCTGGAAAATTTGCCAGGTGAACCAGCGATTTTGTTGCGTCAAGTTGGCGAATTTTACTTAACGAAAGTGGCAGAAAATCCCGATTATGTAGGGCTGTTGCGCTTAATTATCACTGAATCACAAAGTTTTCCTGAACTAGCTAAACTTTATACACAAACCGTTGTGCAGCGTGGTCGGCAAATACTGGTTAAGTATTTTGAATGCCATCCAGAATTGAGCATAGCCGATCCAGAAGCAATGGCTCATATATTTTTTGGTTCCCTGAATTCCTACGTAATTGTACAAGAAATTTTGTATGGAAACGAAGTTATGTTTCTATCACGCGATCGCTTGTTAAACACTTTAATCAACGTAGTCATGAGTCAGTCTCTTGCTTAAAACAGATGAGGGAGTGGGGGGAGATGAGGGAGATGAGGGAGATGAGGGAGATGAGGGAGATGAGGGAGATGGGGGAGATGAGGGAGATGAGGGAGATGAGGGGAAAACTATTGACTATTGACTATTGACTATTGACTATTGACTATTGACTATTGACTATTGGCAAAGTAAACCAAAATGTTGCTCCTTTGTTTAAATCACTCTGGACACCGATTTCACCACCGTGAGCGGTGATAATTTGCTTACATAGATATAAACCCAGCCCTAAACTTAATGAATTGCGAATACTACCACCTTGGAAGTAAAGGTCGAATAAGCGATCGCCTTGTTGTTGACTAATTCCGATACCATTATCTTCAACGGTGCAGTAAATCATATCCTCTTGGGGGACAGCGTTGATAGTTATATGTAAACCTGGGGCGTTATGTTTAATAGCATTGACAATTAAGTTAGAAAATACACGCCATAGTTGCGTAGAATCAGCATTGACTAACGGTAAATCTGCTGTGACAAAATTTATCAGCGTGACTTGATTATCTACCAACATTGGTTGCAAATCAGCGATCGCCGCTTCCACAATTCCCCGTAACTGTACAGGCTGACATTGTAAACGCAAACCTTGCACTTCCCCAATATGGGCTTCTAGTAAAGAGTTAATCAGATTTAACTGGCGATCGCTACTTTGAAGCATCATTTCTAGAATAAAGCGAGGAACAGGGATTGGGGACTGGGAACTGGGGACTGAGGCCATCTTCTCCCCATCTCCCCCCACTCCCCTACTCCCCACCCCATTCAATAAATTCCTCAACACCATCACAGTCCCCAACACAGGGTTGCGTAAATCGTGGGACACGGCGTGGAAAAATATCCTTAGTGCTTCCTGGGCTTGTTTGCGTTGGGTGATATCTTCAACTAAACCTTCGTAGTAAAGCACTTTGCCTTGTTCGTCACAGACAGCGTAGGCTTTCTCAGAAATCCAAACAACGCTACCATCTTGACGATAAATCTGTGACTCAAATTCCGGTACTAGTCCAGACTCTTCCATCAAGCGGACAAACTCGGCTCGGCGCTTAGGGTCAACATATAATTTATGTTCAATATCTGTAAAAGCTGTCACTTCTTCGGGAGAAGCGTAACCATATATCCGTGCTAATGCGGGGTTAGCTGTAATGTAACGTCCATCGGGGCTACTTTGGAAGATACCTTCAATGGCATTTTCAAAGATGCTACGGTATTTAGCTTCGGCTAGCCTTAACTTATCATTAGATGATTCTAGTTCTTTGCGAGCGTAAAACTCTGAGCGTTGCAGGCGATCGTATAGGTAAACACCAAGGTCACATATAATACAAAACCAAAAGATGTAAAGAATAAATGTGACATTGTATATTTCTGGATTTTGAGGTATTGGGGTACTAAGCCTGAGAGCTGTGTTTACACCAAAATAGTAAGCTAAAATTCCTAGCTGGCATATTAAATGAAGACTCCAGCGCATAGGCATTAATGTAGCTTGGCTCAAAAATAGTAACGACCAGCCTGCGGTATCGGGTAGGGCAAAACCTTTGAGAGTGGCAAATAATTGTACTGCTAAACTCAGCGACCAAGATGAGCCTAAAAATATTACACCTGGATGACGATGACCAAATCTTGTTTGATGCAATGCAATACAAACTAGCAGGCTCAACAACATTGCCGCATTGATCACCAGCCCTTGAGTTCTGATTACCTGGGGTAGTATCTTCGGTTCTTGCAGAGAGAAAAACAGGTGGTAGATATCTTTGAATGTAAATGACAGTAGACAGCCTAGCACTAGCCATAGCCATAGATGTAACCTCTGCCATAAAAAACGTTGCCTAATTACCCACCACTCCTGTTGTTGAGAGCGATTTTGGGAACCGACATTAAATTCATCTATACTCGGTGCAGAAATCACTTCTCTCCACCGCGTTTGCAACTTTCTTAATAAGGTAGCCATTAGAGTTTTACAAACCTCACCCATACCGTTTGTTGCAGATGCTTCCTGTTGCCAAACTGTAATGATACCAATTGGTAATTAGTAATGCGTAATCCGTAACTCGTAATTAACAAAGTTAGAGCCTAGAGATTAGATCTGACTTTTCACCTCATGTGGAAAAGCTCGCCGCCAGACCTAACCCCCCAGCCCTGACAGGTGTAGGTTTTTTATTGGTGTTCCAAAAACCTTGGTTTGGGGTGTAAGGGTGTAGGGTGTAGGGGTGTAGGGGAGCCAGTCGCGTGGGCGGGTTCCCCGACTTGAGCGAACTGGCGTGTGGATGAAACAATGATTTTCTCGTTAGTAGGGGCGGGTTTACCAAGATCATCATTAATCATCAAAGGTATTTATCAACCCGCCCCTACAACTCACTGCTATATTAAAAACCTACACTTGTGAGACCCCCCAGCCCCCTAGTAGCCTATCCATTACCCGGATCTATCTCAACATTTGTGAGAGTATTCACTCACGTTTTTTCTAACCCTGATTTGTTCGTTGTTGATTCTCAATAAAAACATGGTTTTAGCGAGAAGACAAGGTGCGAATTTGTCAAGCCCCATGAAAAACTGAGTTGACAAGATGCTTACTAAGCAAGGGTTTTAAGATTGTAAAGAAAGATGTGGGTAATGAATAGCCCCTAAGAGGAGGGGAATGGGAAGATGGGGGAGATGAGGGAGATGAGGAAAAAAACTGGTAACTGATAACTGATAACTGATAACTGATAACTGTCAACCTAGTAATTTTCAATAATTGTGGTTAAATATAACATCAATTATTATGCAAGCTGTTTACCCTATTAATAGGGGTTTGCACAGGAGATATAAGAATGAGGGTCTGGCTTGTTTGTTTTTTGCTTTTATTTGCTATAGCAGAATTATTTGATTGGTTAAAAGAGTTTTCCTTGCCATTACCTATTTATATATTAGGCGGGGCTTTCTTGGCTGTTGCTTCCAATTATGACAAAATTTTTGGCTATTATTTCACCGATACAACTATTGACGCATCACTTGAAGAACCCAAGTTAGATTTATTCTCCGCATCTTCTAGTTCAATTCCTTTAACTGCTGCTAGTAAGGTTGAAGAGGTTCAGGGAGAGTAGAGAGTGAGGGGAGATGAGGGAGTGGGGGGAGATGAGGGAGTGGGGGGAGATGAGGGAGATGAGGGAGTGGGGGAAGATGGGGGAGATGAGGGAGTGGGGGGAGATGAGGGAGAGGGGGGAGATGAGGGAGATGAGGGAGTGGGGAAAAACTAATGACTATGGACTATGGACTGTTGACTATGGACTGTTGACTATGGACTAATGACTAATGACTAATGACTAATGGAATATTAAACAAACTGCAAGCTGCGTTCATTAAGGACAAGAGTTATCGTGACACTGGTTTTAATCAGCACTGGTGGCAGATAATTGTGGCTACTAGTTTGGGTGTCACGGCTTTGGTGTGGGGGGTGAGAGAACTTAAGTGGTTGCAGGCTTGGGAGTTAAAGGCTTATGACCAAATGATGCGATCAGCTACGCTGGGCGGAACGCCATCGCCATTCACAAAGCGAGGCTCATCGCATCCAGCAGAATCACCCGATCCACGGTTATTAGTAGTCACAATTACTGAAGAGGATTTAGCAAAACAGGGTGGAAATTTATCAGATAATACCATCAATCAAGTTTTAATCAAATTAAAATCCTATCAAGCGCGTGTTATTGCGCTGAATATTTATCGACCAGAGCAGAAAAATTTAGCATCGGGAATAAAAAATCCCTACAACATTATTGTGGCTTGCTTATCTAGCAGTATGGGTAGGTCAGAAATACCTCCACCGCCAAATTTTCCTGAAGCGAACATCGGCTATAACGATTTAGTTTCGGATGTGGAAGAAGACCAAATTGTTCGCCGTGCTTTACTATTTTCTCAACCTAATGATAGTAAATGTCATACACAATTCTCATTTGCGGCTTTAGCTGCGATCGCCTATTTAGAACAAATGGGTATTCATCCAGATTTCGCCAAAGATAAGTTTTATCTTGGTAAAAAAGCCTTTCCCATTCTCACATCTGATTCTGGTAGCTATCAAGGTGTGGACGCAAACGGTTATCAAATATTACTCAATTACCGCCATCCCGATCATTTAGCAACAACAGTTACCCTGACACAAGTTCTCAACAATCAAGTTAATCCTAACTTGGTCAAAGACCGTTTGGTAATTATTGGTACAACTGCTACTAGTATTCATCCCGGCTTATACACACCCTACAGTCCAGCATCAGAACAACCAACTAGAACACCTGCTGTTTTCATCCACGCACAAATAGCTAGTCAGCTACTCAGTACAGTTTTAGATGGACGACCCCTAATTTGGTACTGGCCTAACTCGGTTGAGTTAGTTTGGCTTTGGGGTTGGTCATTGGTAGGTGGTGTTTTGGGATGGCGAGTAAGACATCCTTTGCTATTGATTGTAGTTGGGGGTACGGTCTTAGTTGGTTTATGGTTAATTTGTGCTGGTTTTTTCTTACAAGCTGGATGGATACCTTTGATTCCCCCAGCTTTAAGTTTAATTCTTAGTGGTGCGACTGTGATGACTTACACAACTTATCGCACTCAGCAACAAACTCAGGTAATTATGTTGCAAGTTGAGAAACAACAGGAGGTAATTGAACAGTTAAATATCCTCTTGCAAGAAACTACGGGAACAAGAGATACTACAGCAATTTATGACCAACATTCTCACAATAATTCTGCTATAACTACGGCAGAAAAACGTACTGGTGATTTGTTATTGGGTGGTCGTTATTATATCTCCAGTGTGTTGGGTGCGGGGGGATTTGGGCAAACTTATTTAGCACAGGATACTCACAGACCTGGAAGTCCTACTTGTGTGGTAAAAAAATTAATGCCTGCACGCCGGGATACAAGGTTTTTGCAAGTGGCGCGGCGGTTGTTTACTACAGAAGCGGAAATTTTAGAGTCTTTGGGTAAACATCGGCAAATTCCCGCACTGCTGGCTTATTTTGAAGTTGAGGAAGAGTTTTATTTAATAGAAGAATACATTGCCGGACATACTTTAAATGAGGAATTACCACCTGTAACAGGTTTACAGAGTGAAGGTTTTGTGGTAGAAATGCTAAAAGGGGTTTTAGAAGTTTTAGCATTTGTACACGAACATCGAGTGATTCATCGCGATGTCAAGCCTACTAATATTATTAGGTCGGCGGAAGATAATCGGCTAGTATTAATTGATTTTGGTGCAGTCAAGTTGATGCAGCCGCCAAGTGATGAGAAAACAGAATTGGCGACAGTGGCTATCGGGACGCGAGGCTATGCACCACCAGAACAATTTGCTGGACATCCCCGCTTGGCTAGTGATATTTATGCTGTGGGGATGATGGGTATTCAAGCACTGACAGGGATACTACCACAAGAACTGACACCAGACCCGGAAACGGGAAATGTGATATGGCGCAGCAACGCTAGAGTTAGCGAAGAATTGGCTGTGATTTTGGATAAGATGGTGCGGTATCATTTTAGCGATCGCTATCAATCAGCGACGGCTGTCTTACAAGATTTGCATCGGATATCTAACTTGATACAGACATCATCTATTTCCTAGAGTGTAAACTAGTCTAGGCAATATTAGTTTGATTTTAGCATGAATCAGGGACAAGAAACAGCGATGGGCTACGCCCCGCCTTTGGCGATCGCAGGTATATATGAAGTCTGTATTGGCGTTCCCGATCCCATTTTTGCAATTCAATATTGGGAGCAATTTGGCTATCGTGTCGGTCAAGTCGGTCAATTACCCCCAACCGCCGCATATCAATTGTATGGGGTAGACTCGGCTTTGCGCTCCATTCGCCTGTATCACCAAAACGCAGACCACGGTTTAATTCGGTTGATGGTATGGCAAACCCCCACAAATCCCGGTTTGGGGTTAACATCAATGAAAGTTAAGGGTAATCGTTGGGCAACTACCTTAACTGCTGATGTATTAACTATTTTAAATCACGCTGAGGATGCCAAAGCTTCAGGCTGGGCGGTGAGATATAGTTATCCTTATTGGGAAGTCATCTACAACAAAGAAAGAAAAAGCCGTCCTTTCGTCGATGAGGCTGTGGGTGTGCGCGAGATGTTACTGTTGCAACCCTTGACTCGACAGGTGTTATTTCAAAGATTCGGTTATACCTTACCGCATTACGGCGAGATTAATCAAGCCAGCACTTTTAAGACTAGCCAGTTTACCCATATTGGCATGATTGTTCAGGATGATAGCAAAGAAAGCCTGAAATTCTATGAAGAAGTTTTAGGTTTGTTGCGTGTCCGTGATGATGTGGAAACTAGCTACGAATCTTCACCAGCTGGTCGAGATTTGTTTGACCTCAAACCAGGGGAAAAGTTTATCGTCACCGCTTTTGATGATCCTCGTTCTTCTAAGACTGACTTGATGGCGGCGCGTAGTGGCAGACTTTATATTATCCGCTTTCCCGATGCGATTGAGTTAGAGTCGCGCTTTGAAGCTTCAGGGCCAGGTTGCTTAGGGATGTCTCTCTACACCTACCGCGTGCGAGGATTGGAAACATATTGCGATCGCATCAAGTCCAGTCCAGCACAAAAGTTTACTAGCATTGTGGAAAATGAGTTTCGGGAAAAAAGTTTCTCTTTCGTCGCACCAGATGGTTACTTTTGGAATTTGGTGGAGTAGGAATTAGGCTACGGCAGATTTTTATTAGGTGCGATCGCGTTTTATAAAAATATTTTATCCATATTAATACTTACATATAATCACTTAGATTTTTACAAAAAAACTATTGTAAGCATTATCTTATCTAACTTTTCTCTAACTTTAAATTCATCTACGTAAATTAAGAAATTTTAGTAAAAAATTTAAGTTATGAAATCTCAATCACTAATTGACGTGCCACGCTATGAGTGATCAGAGTTCAAAAGTAAATCAATGTCTATTTTACAGAAACTATCATTAGCCTTAGCCGGAACAGTCGTCATTTTCATGAGTGCTAGTCCAGCAGGCGCTGTCACCTTAACAAAAGGCGGTAGTGTACCTGTAACAGGAGAAGGTTCAAAATCTACTATTCCAGGATCTCTAGTTGTTGACTTTAATTCAGGCCAAGCAATTGATCCCAACGGATTTGTCACCTATTCTGCAACCAATGGAATTGTTCAAGGTAGTCAAGCAAATGAGTATGCTACACCCTTTGGTGATACTAGTAAATATCTAACGATTTCTCCAGCAGGGGATAATATTCCAGGTGCAACTGGTTCTGTGACTCTGACCTTTGCTAAGGCTATTGATTACTTTGGTTTCTATTGGGGATCAATAGACGCATATAACTTTGTCGATGTCTATAGTAAAGGTACTTTACTAAAAACATTTAGCGGTACAGATGTTCCCGGCGCACAAGCTACTGGTAGCTGGACTAGCAATGCAGATAATGTGTTCGTAAACCTATTGGCAGATTCAGGAGAAACTTTTGACAAGATAGTTTTACGATCAACTGGTCGTGCGTTTGAAACCGATAACCACACCTATAGATTAGCTAATGCTATTGTTCCTGAACCAACTTCTCTGTTGGGTTTACTAGCCTTTGGTGCTGTTAGTGCAGGGTCGTTTATTAAGCGCAAATCGAAGATGGCATAAAATCATCTATTTAGACAATATTAAACAATTAAAATGTCGTTTTCATATGTCTAACCCAGTCAAGATACTGGGTTTTTATTTTGATATATAGCAGAGGACAGAATCAAAAGCTGCTGTAAATATTTTACAATTCATCCATGTACTAACCCATGTGGCTAATGCTATAGCAATCCTATTTGATTTGTGAAAATTAGTGAGCTTCAGATACCCGACTTCTTAAAGAAGTCGGGTATCTTGTTAGTCACGAATGATTTAAGATTGCTATATAACTATTGCCATGATGATTAGAACGTACCTCATTTACCTGAAATTTACTATATTTATGAACAATAAAATTGCTAAACAATGGAAATTGTGGATATCAGTAACTATCATATCGGCTGTGTTATTTACTATCTCATCGACAGCAATAAGTATTTATTTGTATGGCAATAATAGCTACAATTACAAAGCGGATGCGGCCATTGTTCTAGGTGCAGCCGTCTGGGGGGAAAAACCATCACCTGTATTTCGAGAACGAATCAATCACGCGATTAATTTATATAAAAATGGTAATGTCAAAAAAATTATTTTTACTGGGGGAGTAGGAGAAATTAACGAACCTGCTGAGGCGGTTGTTGGTCAACGTTACGCTATAGCTAGAGGAGTCAAAGCCAGCGATATTCTTATAGAAACTCAGTCTCGCACAACGTCCGAAAATCTTCAAAATGCGTTAGCAGTGGTAGGTACTAATCAAAAATTAACTAAATTCCTGATTGTGAGTGATCCATTGCATCTAAAACGAGCCGTGTTAATGGCAAGAAATTTAGGTATGGATGCCTATCCTTCGCCTACACCTACCACTCGCTACCGCAGTTTTTCAAGTCAGATGGAATTTTTAGGGCGAGAAACTTATTTTTATTTTGTGTACCTTGTATTTAAAATTTAGTAACGTTGACCTTCACACCAGAATCTAGTCCAGGGACTTTGAAATACTCTATCGGTTCCACATTTTGCGGTGAACGGTTATCTGTGGGATTAACACATTCCTTAAAAAGAGCGTTGGGATTGTTGATTATATCAAATGGGCTGAGGCTTTCACAGCCTTTTTTTTGCTCCAGAGGAATAGAATTGCCTTGGAGGTTTTGAGATTGACCTGTGACGCTATTCCATTGACCATTTATTGTTGCAGGTTGCGTTGTCAAAGCCGCAGCCTCATGGCGTTCGCTGGTAGCTTCTTGCAGATTCTTGGGTGAAGTTCTGTCTTGAGCGATCGCTTTTAACGGGACGTAATTTATCGCCGCAACTCCAGCTAAGACTAAAATGAAAAATGTTTTCATAATTACATCACACAACAATAAATTTAACTTAAATTCATACCTTGCAGCTATCCCCAATCATTATAGTTTTAATCTTCAGATTTTGGTAAATTTGCCTTGTTAAGGAATTAAACAGAATCTTAATTAGGACTTACGCAGAAAAACGAAAAATCAAGGGTTTGGGCAAGGGTGTAGGGGTATAGGGGTGTAAATCTTTAAAACCCTTACACCCTTACACCCTTACCCCCCTACACCCTGTCTCAACAGATAACCTTGGTGCGTAAGTCCTGTTAATAATTAGCAAATGTTATAATCTTATGTTTTATCAGGTATTTCTCAATTTAGATTGACTGTAAAAATACAAATAAACATAGGACTTACGCAAGTGTGATAATCAAACTAACTGTAGGGTGCGTCAGCCCCAAGAATGTCGTAGATATTCAAGGATTTTCTACATCTGACGTACCCTAACCCAAGTGCAAGTTGCGTAAGTCCTGAAGCATGAAAAATAAGTAGCTGATTTTGGCGATCGCAGGTTTTTCTAAGAATCAAGAAAATACCACTAGCGAATAATGATCATAAAGCCAAAGTGAATAGAGTAGCGATCGCCACAATTAGAGTTATCCTTTTAAGCACAGCCGTTAAAATCAACTCAAACAAACCTGATAAATCTGTCACCGCCAAAATTCCCGCACCACCCCTACCGGAGATGCACAAAAAGTAGTTGAATATGTACTAGTAACTGACCGAAAAATTGAGAAGCATGACAATTCGGGCTGCGACAGTAGTAATCACTTCTTCTTTGCTAATGACTGGGTTTATTCATACCTCAGCCTTAGCCAATAATGCTATAAAACTTGCTCAGTCAAGCTCTCAGTCTCAGCCAAACAAAACTCAACCGCTAAATATTAGTAAAGCTGAGTTTGGAGTAGCAACCCGTGACGCTCAAGGAAAATTGAACTTCACCCCCACAATCAAAGTACCACTTGTAGAGGGGAACAAATACGGTTGGCGGATTCAACTGCAAGGTGTTAAAGGCGAAGTAACATGGCGAGAAGTTCTGCGCCTCCCCAAACCCCCACAAACCTGGGCTACAGATGACGGTGAAAACCTCACATTATCAGCCGACGGTACAGAAGCAGTCACCAAGCGCACCCAGTTACCGAAAAATGGTGTAATTGAGAACTTTTGGACGATCGCCCCCGGAGACCCACCAGGCAAACATACAATAAATGTATATGTGGACGAACGCCTCGTCGGTAACTTCGAGTTTGAAATCATTCCCAAAGGTAAGATTTAGGGACTGGGGACTGGGGACTGGGGACTGGGGACTGGGGGAGTAACCCACCCCTAACCCCTCCCAGGAGGGGAAAAGGGAGTGGGGGAGATGGGGAAGAAGGATTACTAAGAAGTCTAGTCATAAAACAATATTATTCTCCCTCATCTCCCTCATCTCCCTCATCTCCCTCATCTCCCTCATCTCCGCGTCCCTCTGCGTTGAAAAAACATCCCCCAATCCTCAACCTGCGGAGTATCTTGGAGATAGAAGCCTAATAATTGCTCAATTAGCGATTATGAATACAGAAGAATTTCTCCGCTTGATGGAAAGACAGCGCTCATGTCCTCCAACCCTACCCAAAGCTCTGCAAGCCTTGTGGTATGACAAACAAGGAGACTGGAACCAAGCCCATGAAATCGTCCAGAATGCCAAAGACGTGGATAGCGCTTGGGTTCATGCTTACTTACATCGCAAAGAAGGCGACTTGAATAACGCTCATTATTGGTATCAGCGCAGCAGTCAGCCAGAGTTTAGCGGTGAGTTAAATCGAGAATGGGAACAGATAACTTCTTTCTTACTCAACAAGGCGAATGCAACTCATGGATGCTGAGACTATCAAACGACGTTACGCCGCAGGAGAAAGATATTTTCCCGCCGCCAACCTAATTAGAGCCAAATTAATTGGAGCCTATTTACCGGGGATAAATTTATGGGGAGCAGACTTAAGCGGTGCTAACCTAGCCAGAGCTAAACTGTGGGGAGCAGACTTGAGTAGAGCCAACTTAGCCAATGCTAATTTAACTAGAGCTAACTTGTCTGGTGTGAAGCTCAACGAAGCAAATTTACGGGGAGCCAAACTTAACTTTGCTAAGTTATATGGAGCAGATTTAACAGGTGCTTATTATGACGAAAGCACTAGATTTGCTAGAGGTTTTGACCCTGTAAGTAGAAATATGCAGAAGTTTTAATAATAGGTAATTAAATATATCAGAAATTATTTATAAAGTAAACCTTAAATTGTCGGGTGCATTTGCAACACATAGATTATCTGTAGGGGCGCACAGCTGTCATTGGTGTCAACTTAACGTGAAATGGGCGGTTAGAAACCGCATCTACACAGACAAAACTCGCCTGCGCTGGTTTCAAACCATTAATTTATTGTCAATAGCCTGTTACCTATAACCTGTTAACTATAACCTCTACTTAGACGGTAAACCCTCTACCCTAATTCTTGAACTCCTTACAAAGGCACATGAGACATCAGGTAAAGTAAAGTAAAGATAGCTTAATAATGTGCTAACACATGACTGTTTCACAATTGCAAGAAATTTCTGCTCAGTTAGAAAGTCCAAATTTGCGCGATCGCATGGTAGCTCTCGCCAATTTACGGAATATACCTGCTGAGGATGCTGTACCTTTAATTAAAAAGGTGCTGGAAGACGAGTCTTTGCAGCTGCGATCGATGGCAATATTTGCGCTGGGTATCAAGCAGACAGATGAATGTTATGAGATTTTGACAGAAATTTTGCGAAATGATCCAGACTATGGGATTCGCGCTGATGCTGCTGGTGCTTTAGGTTATTTGGGCGATAATAGAGCCTTAGAGGTACTATCACGAGCATTTTATGAAGATACCGATTGGCTAGTCCGCTTTAGCGCTGCCGTTTCCCTTGGCAATCTCAAAGATCCACGCGCCCGCCAAGTTTTGCTGCAAGCATTAGACAGCAAGGAAGAAGTCATACAACAAGCAGCCATCTCTGCTTTGGGCGAAATTGGCGCGATCGAGTCTGTTGATAGTATCCTGCGTTTTGCTCAATCAGAGGATTGGTTAGTTAGACAACGGCTGGCAGAGTCGTTAAGTAATCTTCCCACGGCTAAGAGTCTCTCAGCGTTGAAATATTTAGAGAAAGACAATCATCCTAATGTTGCGGAAGCAGCCAGGATTGGTGTCAAAAAACTGGAGGAAGTAGGGACTCAAGCTGAATAGAGGCGCTGAAGCTAGGGATTAGAGGTTGGATGTTCTCATCTAAGGGACTTGCAGATAAAAAATATCCAAAATCTAGGTGCGTCAGCATAAATAATTTCTGGGTATAGCTAGATTATCTCATACTGATGCACCCTACTAATATCAAGTTCGGATAATTTATTGTTTGCAGTTCCCTTCAAGAAAAGTTCTGTGTCAAGTCCCGTGCTAGCTTTTAATAATAATAAGTGGGATTTTTAGAATTTAGGCTCAGGTAATTTCATGAATATTGAAGAATTTTTTGAATTGAGTGCAGGTAAGTGGTTTTCTCATCGTACTAGTCATCATTTGGCCTTTAAGCAATCTGAAGATGGCAAGTCTGATCTGGTAATTGAAACACTACCAGCAGATCACCCAGAGGTGATTAAACTGTGCGAATTGTACGAAGTACCTGCTAGTGCTGCTTCCTGTGGTGCGAGAGTTAGTTGGAACGGCACAATGGAATGGGATGAAGAAAAACACACAGGTTCTACAGTGTTAGTTACTGTACCAGATGCAGATAATCCCCAGGAAGGTAGATTACTGCGGGAGATGGGTTATGCAGAGAAAGCCCCGGTGGCTGGACGTTATAAGATGGGTGACGATGGCGCTTTGACTCTCACCACCGAGTATGAAACCATGTGGTCTGAAGAACGCTTATGGTTTGCTAGCCCCAATTTACGGATGCGTGTCAGTGTTCTAAAGCGGTTCGGCGGCTTTAGTATGGCTTCCTTTACCTCAGAAATTCGTATGGGCGGTAGTCCGGCGGCGGCGAAAGCTGCGGAGGCGGCTAATTCTGCGTCGAGTTAGGAAACACAAGGGGAAGAGGAAATTAACAGCAGTCCTTATTCCCCTTCCTACGCATCACTAATGGCGATCAGCTTAAGTTCATGCTCTTTCGCCGTTTTGACAATCTTAGAACTTACGTAAAAATGAACAGGTTTTCCACATCTGACGCACCCTCCTAATGTGCCATTTGCGCCAGTCCTGAATCTTTTAGATTAGCCTATCTTGTTCACGAGCTGCGACAACTAGAACTAAACATAAAGCTGCAACAGCTTTTTGCCATTCTTCCCTAATGTGCTGGTCTTTCACTTCTGCAAATGTTTCTACTAAGCGAGGTACAGAAGCTTCTAAAGCTGCACGAGGAACTGGACGGTGTAACTCAACCAAATTAGTTAAACTTTTTTGATTATTCACAAAACCAATTACCCATTTTGTTGTATGGTCTGGACTATCAGGAACCCGCTTCACTGCTAACTCATTTTTCAACCAATTGTAAAAAGGTGGTAGTTCTTTAGCTAAAACTGCTCCGGCTGTTGGTAAGGTTTCCTTGAGTAAATTGATATCCAAACTATCTAATTCTTGTTTTAACTTTGGGGAATCAAGAAATTCATCAAGTGGTTGCGACAGGATAGTTTCTAATTGAGTAGAAGCAATATCTAAGTGCTGGCTGAAAGTGGAAGACAAAGATGTCATTTTAGCAAAACTCCTAATATTACTGACTATTAATTTGATGTTTTTTTCGGAAGCTTTAAGCAGGAAAACTTAGTATTATTCAAATTCAAAGTATAGGGTGCATTAGCAGACATAAAGACGACAACTTCAAAAAAAGTCATATCTTCACCTGATAGATTTCATATTACTCTACTTTCTCAAACATAATTTTTTTATCAGGACTTACTCAACTGGCACTTGGGGTAGGGTGCGCCCAAGAGTTAGAGATGATTTATAAAGTAAACCTTAAATTGTCGGCTGCGTTAAAGCAGCGCTTAACGCACCGTATTTGCTGGTGCGTTACGGCTAATTCTTAATTTCGCCAATGCTCAAATCCTGACATAGCCGTAACACAACGGCAATAAAGCAGGAGGAATATCCACACTGCTTTTTGCCTCCCCTACTTAATATTTATTTTATAAATAACTTCTTAGATTAATTTATTTTATCTATTTTTTATTAAATTTGGTGAATAGACAAGACAAATCGGTATAAAATAAGGTAATCTCATCAATCAATTCGCACAACTATAAATGGACTGGATTACGCTACTGCGATCGCTACAGTCTGATTTTATTAAGAGGTTATCATCTGGTTGTCTGCTCCATTGCGAAATAGAAGGTCAATATAGTGAGTTAACGATTATCTCTGGCGAAAGATTAAAGACTCTGCGGGACTTTTGCTGGCAGATGGCTGAGAAATACAAGCGGGTTTCGCCAGTCCGGGATGTTTTTATTAGCTACCTCAAGGGGAAATTAGGGGAGGAAGTTGTTAAAGAACGTTTAGCTGATTTAATTACAGAAGTCGATTATGAGAAACGACTTGGTGGCGATGGCAAGATAGATTTTACGTTAACTGCTAACCCTGCTATTGGTATTGAAGTTAAATCGCGTCACGGCAGTATTGATAGGGTGAAATGGTCAATTAGTGCTGAAGAAGTGGAAAAAAATGCAGTCGTAGTTTGCATTTTTATTCAAGAAGATGTTAACGAAGCACAATCAGCATATCACTTATTATTAGCTGGATTTTTACCAACTCAAATGATTAAATTAAAGACTGGTAAAATATCATTTGGGATAGAACAATTACTTTATGGTGGCGGTTTATGGGGCTATTTGGAACAATTACAAACTTCAGCGCATTATGCTTTTAGGCAAGCACCACCTATATATCAGTACGAATCTCAGCCACAATTCTTCAATAAGATAAATACAAATAACTCTACTAAAACAGCTTTTACTCATACGAAAGAGATTCTACCTTATAAAAGAGAAGAAGAGGTAAATTTAGATTATACAAAAATTGGTGATGCTTGTTTTGCTCAAGGAGAGTATACTACATCTGTTAAAAATTACACTCAAGCCTTACAGCTAAATTCGAGTGATGCGGAACTTTATTATAAACGGGGTTTAGCATATTATCAATTGGGTGATTATGAGGCGGCGATCGCAGATTATTCTCAAGCAATAAATATGAATCCTCACGATGCTAAATCATACCATAAACGGGGTTTAGCTTTATCTCAAATTGCCGCTTATGAAGCGGCAATTGCAGATTATACTCAAGCAATAAAAATTAATCCCCATGCTGCTATGGCTTATAGAAATCGCGCAGAAGCACGTTCTCATTTAGGAGATAATCAAGGAGCAATTGAAGATTATACCCAGGCGATTAAAATTAATCCTCAATATGCAGATATATATAAAAATCGGGGAATTTCTCGTTATTTATTAGGAACCCAGACAGGATTTACTCAAGCAATAAAGATTAATCCCAACGATGCCAACGCCTACAAAAATCGAGGTAATGCAAGAGCCGATATTGGTGATTATGTAGGCGCAATTGAAGATTACACCCAAGCAATACAGATTAATCCCAATGCGGCTGATGCTTATTATAACCGTGGTAACGTGCGTTATGATTTAGGGGATGAAGCAGGAGCCATAGAAGATTATACTCAAGCAATACAAATTAATTCCAATTACGCTGATGCTTATTATAATCGGGGAAATGTGCTTGTAGGAATCAAAGATAAACAAGCAGCAATTGGCGACTTTCAAAAAGCAGCAGATATATATCGCAAAGAAGGTAAATTAGAAGCGCTCAAAGATACGCGAGAAAGAATTTTAGAATTAGAAATAGAAGCATCAATTGATACTTTAAATTTTTGAATCATATTAATGTCATCAATAACCTGAGATAAAATGAATCTACTTCCTTCAAATGCCTGCGGTTATGGTTAAAGTTTTTCCAGAATACGGTAATGATAGCAACTCCCTGCCCCCGTTGGAAAGTGGCGATCGCCTGACTCGTGCCGAATTTGAACGGCGCTACAACGCTATGCCCAATCTCAAAAAAGCTGAATTAATCGAAGGAACAGTTTACGTGGCATCTCCCTTACGCTTTGAACCCCATGCCGAACCTCATGCTAATTTAATCGGCTGGTTATGGTCTTATAAAGTAGCCACACCCGGCACTAGACTCGGCGATAACCCAACTTTACGGTTAGATTTAGATAATGAACCCCAACCCGATGCCATTTTATTAATTGATGCTGCCTGTGGCGGTTCATCTCGTCTGAGTGCCGAGGGTTACGTCGAAGGCGCACCAGAATTAGTGGTAGAAGTTGCTGCCAGTAGTGCGGCTAAAGACCTGTATGATAAAAAACGAGCCTACCGTCGCAACGGCATTCCCGAATATTTTGTTTGGCAGGTTTACGAAAAAACCGTGAGTTGGTTTAGTTTGCAGGATGATGAATATCAAACACTGACAACAGATGAGGCAGGCATCATTAAAAGTCAAGTTTTTCCTGGTTTGTGGTTAGATGTGGCGGCATTAGTAGCAGGAAATATGCAGCAGGTTTTGACAGTGTTACAGCAAGGTTTAACTTCAGCCGAACATCAACTATTTGTAGAAGCGATCGCAAAAACCATATGAAAACTCTTATAGAGCAGTTTTCATGTAGGTTCTGATAACACCTCTGATTTACCTACACAATATTATAGATGACATTGATCCTAATTCTCTAAATTAGCCGCTTTTGCCGACAAGGAATTTGAATAATAAACTCTGCACCTTGTCCGAGTGCAGAAATGCACTCTATACTACCTTGATGTTTATCTACTACAATTTGATAACTGATTGATAATCCTAAACCAGTTCCTTGTCCTACAGGTTTAGTCGTAAAGAAAGGGTCAAATATTCTTTGTCTAACACTATCATTCATTCCTAATCCATTATCCTTGATGGAAATAGCGATTAATTCAGAATTGACTACTTGGGTACGAATAGTGATGATACTAGGATTAGTATTAATATCCTCTAAATTTCCTTCTTGATTTCTCCTTTCTAAAGAATCAATAGCATTATTCAAGATATTCATAAACACTTGATTTAATTGCCTAGCATAACATTCGACTTGTGGCAATTCATCGTAATTTTTGATAATTTCGATTGCTGGCTTACCTAGTTTAAATTGAAGACGGCTTTGCAGAATTAGTAAAGTACTTTCAATTCCGTCGTGAATGTTAACAGGCTTCATATCAGCCTCATCTAACCGAGAAAAGTTACGTAAAGTCAACACAATTTCCCGAATACGCTGTGTACCACTTCTCATAGAAGATAAAATTCTAGGCATATCTTCTTTGATAAAGCTAATATCAATATTTTCTAAAAAATCCTCAATTTCTGGCGCTAATTCGGGATAAATATTTTGATAGATATCAATTAATCCAAGCAAACCATTTGCGTAATCATTAATGTGATTTAAATTGCCATGAACAAAATTTATAGGATTATTAATTTCATGAGCAATACCAGCAACCATTTGCCCTAAACCAGACATTTTTTCCGTTTGAATAAGCTGAGATTGAGTTAGTTTTAATTCATTTAATGTTTGCTTTAAACGCATATTATTTTCGTTTAATTCTCTTGTTCTTTCCTCTATCTTGTCTTCTAAATCAGCGTATAGTTGGGCATTTTCTATAGAAATAGCAGCTTGTGAAGACAGAATTTTTAAAATTTGTATTCTATCTGCGGTAAATGCTCCTAATGTTAAGTTATTTTCTAAATAAAGTAAACCAATTAATTTACCTTGTTTAACAATGGAAGTACACATGATAGATTTAGTCCGCTTCTCAACAATATACGGATCTAGAGTAAAAGTTCCTTCATTACTTGCATCAGCTAAAATCACATCTTGCTTTGTTCTTGTGACAAAATTAATTACAGATAACGGCACTTGCTGACTATCTTTTAATTGGATCGATTGACCAACAATTACATCCTTTTCATCTACATTCGCTTTCGCCTCAATAAATAACTTCCCTGCTTTGTTCAAAAGGAGAATACCAGTTTGGGCACCTGCATTTTCAATGACAATTTTCATTAACATTTCTAGCAATTTATCCAAAGAAGTTATTTCTGATAAAGCCTGTGATGCTTTAATAACGGTGATTAAATCTAGCCTAATTGATTTTTCATTAGCGTTAGAAGCAGTAATATTAGTACTTGTAAAGCCTACTTTATTTTGAGTGGATACCTTAGCAATTAATTCGGGATATTTCAATTCTAAATTTTTAACTTTAGCCTTTGCTCCCCAATGACGATAACCATAGTGTGCCTTTGTCATGTATAAAGAAGCAAATTCATTTATTCCTAAGCTGTCATAAAACTCTGCTGCACATTCATAAGCTAGTGCTTCTTCATGGATGTATCCAGAGTTATGAGCGCCTTTAATTGCACGCTCATAGTACTCCATTGATATTAATACTTCTCCTAGTAATCGTGCTTTTTCTGCTTCAACTAGTTCATATTTATGTTGATAATTTACAGGTGCATGACTTGTCCATTCTTTTAATTGCTGCTGATTTTCTTCTACTTTTTCTAAAGCAGCTTTTATATCTACGTCAGAAGATGTGTTTCTACAGAAACCTAGTAGTCCTAAAGAGTAGTAAAACTTATATTCACTTAAATAAACAGTTCCCCCAACAGCAACTTCATACTGCTGTGCTAATTGAGCGTTTTTTACAGCCTGACTATAATCCTTAAAGAAATAACTTAAAATGCTCTTGGCAATAAAAACATAAAATATAGCTGTAATGTTCCCTGCCATTCTCTGCATTACTGACTCATTAAAACTAGCACCATCTAAATAAATTCCATTTTCCTGTCCCTCAACTAGTTCAACTAATACTTGTTTTAAAATTAGTAAACAAACAGTGAAGTGTTCTTGCTGTATCTTCTGTGCTAATTTAATATACTGAGCTAATACCTGTTCAACAATTACTAAATTTTCTCCAACCCAGAATTGATGCCAACAAACTAATATGCCATTATAACCTACATATTCAATATCTCCTGTATCTAAACCACTCTGAACACCCTCTTGTAAAGGTTCTATAGTTGTTTGAATATGCTCCTTCCAATGTCTTACAAAAATATTAAATAAACCATAAACTTTAGATTTTATTTCTCTAGCATTAAATTGATCTAAAATTTGCAGTGATAATTTACCAAATCTGTATCCTGATTCAATATCTTTGAGAATGCCGCACAAAATTAACCCATAAAAACCATAGGCGTAAGCTGCAAAAGATGAATTGCCATATTGCAAGCATAAATCAACCATCGTAAAAGCAATTAATGGTAAAAGCGCAGGATCTGCTAAATAAGCAGGAGGCATAGCTGTCATCAGCATCCTCATTGCGGCCAGCTTGTGAGGATCAATCATTTCTGGAAGATTGATTAATTCTTCAATTCTTAACTCTGCTGGTGGAGTTTGAGACAAAGAAACTCCTAGCATTCCTAGTACCTGCAAATCTAAATCCAATGCTTCTCGCATTCGATTTTGAGCAACATAAAACTGAATTTTTCTCTCATATACCTTAACGGTATCAAGAATGTTTCTACTATTACTTATAACACGAGTAAATAATGGCTCTGCTTGCTCAAAGTTTGTATTTAAGTATTCTAATTCTACAGTTTCTACATGAAGGTCAAGAGTTAATTCATAATGATTTTGCCAAGAGTCAACAGCTAGTAAACTTAAACCTTGCTTCAGAAAGCTTACAGCAGATTCGTAAGCTGTAGAATCTTTAGCTTTACGTCCAGCAATTAGGTTTAGTTTAGCTAATTTGTACCTTTCTGCTGAATCAGTAATGAGTTCGGCACTAATGTTTAAATGATAAACAATATCAAATATTTTTTCTTCTAGTAAACTCTCATCTATATTCTTTAATAGCAACCTGCCAATATTTAAGTGAATCCCTTTTTTATGCTCATCACCAATTAACGAATATGCTGCTTGTTGCACGCGATCGTGAAGAAATTTATAATCAATGACAAAAATATCAACCTTATCTAATAGCTGTGGTAGTTTGTAGCTATCATTTAAAGGGATGATCAAGCCAGATTGTAGTGCGTCCCAAATGTCTAATGCTGTATCATTTTGAGATTTTCCATTAATATAAGAGAGTGTATTTAAATTAAACCTATTCCCAATAGAAGCAGCTATTTTTAAAATATTTTGTGTATTATCTGGAAATTTTTGAATCTTACCTATCATTAAGTCAACAACATTATCAGTAATACCTAGCGACTGAATGCGCTGAATATCCCATTGCCATTGACCATCAATAAAATTAAATACAAGTATATTTTCTTGATGAATAAATTTAAGTAATTGATTGATAAAAAATGGATTACCAGCAGTTTTACTATAAATTAGTTTAGCTAATTCTTTAGTTTCTTCTAAATTAGATTTTAGAGTATCACTAATTAACTGACAAACATCAGTTACTTTAAGATTTTGGCAGTGAATGATTTTGATAGGAACATTATTCTTTTCAATTTCCTGCAAAACTAAAATTAAATGATGACTGCTATCAACTTCATTATCTCGATAAGCTCCAATGAAGAATAAATATTGAATGTCACTATCTACAGCTAACAATTTTATTAATTTTAATGAAGCTTGATCAGCCCATTGTAAATCATCTAAAAATAATACTAATGGATGCTCTTTTCGAGCAAACACATTAATAAATTTTTTCATAACTAAATTAAAGCGGTTTTGTGCCTTGGCAGAAGCTAATTGCGGTACTTCTGGTTGTTTACCAATAATTAGTTCTAATTCAGGAATGACATCAATAATAATTTGAGCGTTGGGAACTAAAGCCTCCAAAAGCTTCTCTCGCCAAATGTTTAATTGTTCTTCGCTTTCTGTCAGCAATTGTCGTATTAGTTCTTGAAATGCTTGAATTAGTGAAGCATAAGGAATATTGCGCTGAAATTGTTCAAATTTACCTACAATGAAATAGCCTCTATTTCTGATCACAGGTTTATGGATTTCATTAACTAATGCTGATTTACCAATACCTGAATAACCTGCAACTAATACTAATTCCTTACTACCTTGAGTGACATTTTTAAAAGCACTCATCAAAGTATTTATTTCTGCCTTTCGTCCATATAATTTTTCAGAAATTTGTAATTTGCTAGACTGATCTTGTTGAGCTATGGGAAATTGAACGATCGCATTATATTCTGTTAACTCAGTAAGACATCTTTCTAAATCAGCTTTAATACCAAAAGCACTTTGATATCTTTCTTCAGCAGTTTTGCTGAGTAATTTCATGATTATATCAGAAACTACTTTAGGTACTTCTGGAATTAACTGGCTTACTGTTATAGGTTGTTTAGCAATATGGCAATGAACTAATTCCATTGGGTCAGTTACTATAAATGGTAGTTGACCTGTGAGCATTTCATAAAAAGTTACACCCAATGAATAGAAGTCTGTACGGTAATCAATTGACCTGTTCATTCTTCCTGTCTGCTCTGGAGACATATAGGCTAAAGTGCCTTCTAGAACATTAGGATTACTGAGTCTCGCTTTTTCTTGAAATAGCAATGATGAAATAGAAAAATCGATTATTTTAACTTGAAATTTCTCTAAATTTACGATAATATTCTCTGGTTTAATATCTTTATGAATAATACAATTTTGGTGCAATTCGCCTAGTGCCTGAGTAATTTGAATACCAAGTTTGCAGAAATCAAGTAACTCAATTTTTTTTTCTTTAATGATTTCGTGTAAAGTTTTACCTTCAAAATTTTCTAAAACAATAGCTAAACTATTATTATATTTTTCTAAACTATGAGCTTTAATTACCCCTGGGATATTTAAATTTTTAATTAGCTCATACTCATGTTTTAAGATTGCTATATCTTTTAAATCAGGATATTCTGCATTTAAAACTTTAATGACTACTATTCTATCATCTTTAAAACTCCTAGCTCGATAAACACTACTTTTTACTCCTGTGGCAATTATTTCTATAATTTTGTAATTAGGCAAAGTAATCATTTTTTCTTTTAGTAATTGAAGTAGGTAGGAATATTTACAATAATTATTCTATAATTTATTTAATACTAAACACATTTTTAAAGTGATTAATTTATTTAATCACTTTAAAAATGTTTTATTACAGGGAAAGGATGTCTAAAAAGCCTTCTCGTCGGTAACAAAACATTTCAAATCCTCCTAAATACCCTTTAAAAAGGGGACTTTGATTCCGTTTCCCCCCTTTTTAAGGGGGGCTAGGGGGGATAAGAACTGCCTAAAATCACAATCAAATACTTTTCCAACAGTCTCTAAGTGAGATAGACAACTATAAGCTAAACAACGCTGAATATTGTTGAGTCCGCCAAAATACACCCCATTCATTAATTTAAATAAACTCTCAGAACCAAGAATCCCTTTCACCAATAATTTCTGTGGTATATTTTATATCGAAACAATTTTTTAAAATAGCACGGGTAGCTTGCATTGCAGACATTACTGTGGCTTCCACACAACCGGAATTGTAACCGTTGTTAATCCAGTCACCGATGAGGTAAAGATTATCAAAACCAGATTCATCAGTTTTGAGTCGAAATTTGGTACTTCCTGGTACAGATAATACGTATCGTTCTGATGGGTCGATGTTAATTCGCCAATATTGAGCTTTAAAGCGTTCTACACCTTGACGGTTTTGAATGTCTACTAGTAAATCCCAATTCAAACCTCTAGGATTTTTGGGATGAGTAGCATCAGGCCAAAGATGTCCGATGTGATTGTTAAGGAAATTAATTGCTTGTTGCTCTACTTCTTTTTGAGCTTGAGCGGGAAAATCATATTCTGTCTGGGGAGGAATCCCTGGATCTGCGATTACACCTGTGAAATAGGCTAGATTATAAGGATAATGCTCACAAGGCCAATTTTCCCTCGGTAATACTTCACTCATATCTGCATAGACATCAAGCGGTTCAACATAAGCTCCTAGTACAGGACTAGATTTCTGCCATCCCAATTGGGATAAGGCAGGCTTGAGCCATATTTGTCCACCTTGAGTGGTGACTGTCTTCACTTGACTCAACATATTTATCCATTTTTGATGAGCTGGATTTTTTTTGGCGTGAAGCAATTCACTACAAATAAAAGGTAAGGCGGCTATAGAAATTCCCAACAACACAATATCAAAATCATTACCTTTGGTGAGAGTAATTTGATCTACATTAGGCCAAGGTGTCCAATGTGACTCAAGGTTAATTTGTTTCTCCTGAAGCTTTTGAGATTCTTCATCGACAATTTGATCATAAAGAGGTTCATTAGGCCAGCAACGAATGTCTTTAACTGTGATGAGTGGTTGATACTCTTGCTCTGGGTTTTTTAAGTTAACTTGGCGAGCCAAAGTGATACTTGTGATTGATTGCTGATCTTTATCCAAGTGCAACTGTTTAACAGTATGGAAAAACTTGAATTTCACACCGCGACGTTTGAGTACTTCATATAGTGGGGTGATGACTACATCTGCCATTCCTGATTGCATCTTCCACATGATCGCACCATTATATCTAAACAAAATGGTGGTGAGGATACGGATAGCTACTCCTGCTGCTAGTTGTGGTTTATTGATGTTACCTTCGGGAAAAGCATAGACTAAATCGTATAAGACGCGAATAAATGCTGATTTAACACTTGATTCCTTAGCTCCATGTTTTCGGAGCCAGTCTATGTAGTTATATTCATCTAAACTATTTAAGGAACGAAAATTAATTACCTCATCTGCAAATAAGCCCCGGATGTTGGCTAACGCCAAGTCGATGAGTGTTAACCGCCAAAAGATGTTAGGATTTTGTGCGATTTTGGATTCTATTTGACAATTCAAGTGTTTTTGAAAACGGTCTATTAGCTTAAGAATTAACTGATGATGTTCGCGTCTATGAGTTTTGGTATTATTAGGTAGTGATTGAGCTAGGTTATGGGCAAGATTTAAGAATACTTTTTCAGAGGTTAAGTCTAGGTCTTGAAGGATATTGCCAACATATTGGTTGATATCTTTGAACCATCCTCCCCAAAAGCTAGGTGCTTGGAGAAATAACTCAATCAATTGGCTAGGAAAGTGCAAGAGACTGCTATCTAATAAAAATTCCGTTATCTCTTTGCCTAACTCTATTTGTTTAGCAAGAGATGCTGCTGAACTTAAAGATGAATAGGACTTGTCGTAATTATTAATTTCCGTGTAAGTCTGGATAATGACTTTGAGAGTGGTGCGAATGTGTTCCCAAAGAGAAGAAATACCGCCTCCTTTCCAGGGAACTAGAGAATTAGTAGGAAAGTTAAATGGTACAGTTATCCAATTTCGATTAATGTACTCTTCTAAGACAATAAGACTGTGGGGTTTGAAGGCATCTTCTATAGTTTGAAAAGGCCCGTTACCACCAAGTTCGTCGTAACATTCCTTAAGTAGACGAAAGGCATTTTCATAGAATCCAAAAAAAATGTGTAGTCCGTGTTCTTCGATGCGGTAGTCTGGTTCGCAATTAGGTGTTTGGGGTTTAAGATTGCGTCCAGTTGCACATTTACCACCTAAACGCCAACCGGTTTGATAAATAGTAATTTCGTAAAGGCTTTCCCATCCTGGTTGACTTGTCAATTCATATGCAGTGGTTAAGGATGCCATCCCACCGCCTAATATAGCTATTTTTTTTGGTTTAAAAGTTTCAGACATGGTTGTTTTTCTTTGCTTGGTATGAGTGAAAGGAGGTAAGTGGTAGGTAGCAGCAGGCGGTTGCAATGAGATGAGTTTTATTGTCAAAGATAAAAGCGGTTTTTCCCGTATATCCACTTTCAGTTGAGATGGTGATTATCTCTTACTCAGTACTGGCTCAATGTCCCGCTACGCCTAACAAAACTAAATATCTATTTCTGTGATGCTTGCCAAACGATTTTGCCATCTTTGAGGGTGAAGTCGAAATGCAGGACAAAACCAAGCTTTACGGGAATATCTACTGATTCGCTACCTGGGGAATAACCTGTATGTAGTCCTAAGTCTTGGACAATTGGTTGGCTAGCGAAATTATTGATTTTTAATTGGAATTGATCGCCAAAGCCTTTGAAACCAAAGAGTTTTCCACCGTAGAAATTTTGGAGTTGCATTGGCGATTCGATGAGTGCTTGATAGCAGGCTTTTTTGCTATCTTCTACATCGCGGATTTGTTTGAGAGTAACGAGGGGGACAATTTTGGCTAGTTGATATTCGAGGAGATTGAAGGGTAATTGTAAGCCAGGAATGATAATTTCGTTATTTTCAAAGAGTAAGTTAGCGATCGCTCTTACTGCTTCTTCAAAACTGTCCCATGTTTTGATTGCTTGATGTTGATCTCCTGTACTGATACGTTTAACTTCCAACAGCCGAGCATCTATAGATCGGGATGTAGGAGCAAAGTCTTTAAATACTAAGGTGTCTACTGTGAATAAATCTGGTTGTTGATTTAAGTCAGGAATCTGAAATGTGCCAAGCTGCTTAAAGAAACCATAGACTTCCCTACCAGAAACCAGGATGGGAGAATTATTCACGTACAGGTAAGGCATAAACCAAGCTAGGCGTTCGGCTATAAATAAAGGGCCGACTCTTTTTCCTACCACTGTTAACATCCAAAAAATAGCTTCTTCTTCAAATACAGTTCCTTTGTTAAAGTCTGGTGGATATATAGAACTTAAGGAATCTATTTTGTTGAATGTCAGGATGAGATAGTTCATCGCTGGGCGATATTCAATCTCTCCGTTACTGGGAGCGTTGAGATATTTATCACACACCTGTTGTAACTTTGCCATTGAACCTTCAACGACAAAGCCATACATTTTTGTTCCTTTGATTTTATAGGGTTGATTAAATGCTTGTCCATCCGCTCGTTCTATATATTTGGCGTATGGTGATTTATTTCTATCCCCACAAAAGTATTTTTGGAAAAAACTTGCTGCGTCTTGTTCTATACTTTTGCCTTTATTTGCTAAATCTTGGAACAATTCCTCCGGCTTTTGTTGAATTTGGGTCAGGTAATTGGGAAGTTTTTGGGGTTCTTGCACAAAAGTAGTAAATTCACTGATAGCACCTAAAGCTGTATGGAAGCTTGTTTGCATCGTCTGCAAAGGATTATTGATGTTCATGGGATTGAATGTAATCAATTTTGTAACAGTAAAAATACTGAAAAATATACACAGAAATACCCAAATATTAGATACTTCATAGTTTCTATACTATTGTGTCAAAGGAGTTTTATTTTGTCCTGCTAAATTGAAAAATTTTAGAAAAATATTTCTATAAAGGTGTTATTAGCTCTAATGTGACAAAGTTAAGCTATGAGTAATCATGGTGTTGCCCATCAATTCGGCTCCATGATAGCATTTAAATCTTGTATCAACTATAACTGTCAGCAAAAACATCAAACTAGATGTAGCTTAATTTTTGAGTATAAAAGCTAACATTAATTGGAAATTTTCTGGTAGGGTGAGATTATTTTAACTAGTCCCTAAAATTTATGCCTGATACTCTTGACAAAATCCTGTTCTGAGTGAATGAAACAGCCCTGCCCTTTTTAAGGGGGACTTTGAGAGTTTCTTAGCCCCCCTTTTTAAGGGGGGTTGGGGGGATCTAAAGACTTGCGAAAACACTCCCTAGCCTATAACTTCACACCGCGAATAGAATAATCTAACAACTCCATCGGGTGCATGACTGAAATTTCCTTACCTTGCAATTGCAAATGTTTTGTAATTTGCAAAGCACAACCAGGATTAGCAGAAGCAATTAATTCCGCACCAGTATTTAATAAATTCGTCACTTTTTGCTGACCTAATTCATCAGCCACATCCGGTTGCAACATATTATAAACACCAGCACTACCACAACATAAAGCTGCATCTAAGGGTTCTTTCAGCTTCACCCCTGGAATTTGCTGCAATAATTGACGAGGTTGCAAACTAATTTTTTGTCCATGTAATAAATGACAAGCATCTTGATAAACTAAATTCAAAGGTTTATCTGTCAAAGGTGAAAGTTTGGCTGTTAACCCTACAGTTGCTAAAAACTCTTGAGCGTCTCTGACTTTAGCAGCAAAATTTTTCGCTTTCTCCCGATATTCTGGGTCATCTGCTAATATGTGACCATATTCTTTTAAAGTATGACCACAACCAGCCGCATTGATAATGACATAATCAACATTAGTATCAGCAAAGCTATCAATCATCTGCCTAGCTAAAGCTTTGGCTTGTTCTGTTTGTCCTTGGTGTTCGGGAAGCGCCGCACAACATCCTTGCGATTTGGGAATTACAACTTCACAGCCATTTGCAGTTAATACTCGCACCGTCGCTTCATTAACTGGAGAGAAAAATAACCTCTGCACACATCCCAAAATTACCCCGACTCGATAGCGTTTCTCGCCTTGTGCGGAAATAATTGTAGGGAGATTATCTTGAAAAGTTTTTAGAGTAATTTTTGGCAGAATTGATTCCATTGCTGCCAAGCGAGGCGATATTATTTTCAGCAATCCTGTAGCGCGAATGGCTTGAGAAATACCCAATTTTTGATAAAAGAATAAGGGTATTAAGAAAATCCGTAAAATATCTGGGTTGGGAAATAAAGAAAATATTAATTGACGAACTAATTTATCAGACAAACTGCGGGGATAATTACGTTCTACTTGATGACGAGTAGCAGAAATTAACTTGTCATACTGCACACCAGAAGGACAAGTTGTCACACAAGCTAGACATCCCAAACAAGAATCAAAATGTTGGACTGTAGCTGTATTAAGAGCAATTTCGCCCTCATTTAAAGCATCCATTAAATAGATGCGTCCTCTAGGTGAGTCCATTTCTTTCCCTATCACGCGATAACTAGGACAAGTAGAAAGACAAAAGCCACAATGTACACAACTATCAATCAACTTTGGATCGGGTGGATGGTTAGCATCAAACCCCTGTAAATTTTTTATACTAGCAGTATTATTAGTAGAATCTTCGGAAATTTGCATATTTATTCTGCTTCCCTGTATATATCTAGTGAGTTGCTTAAATTCCACCCACAAATTTACCCGGACTTAAAATATTTTTACTATCAAACTGTTCTTTAATCCGACGCATCAACGGCAAAGCATTACCAGTATATCCCCAGACATCGATTTGTTGTTTAACTGGTACAGGTGCTTGGAGAACTGTTAAAAAACCGTTGTGAGATTGACAATGCGATCGCACTCGCAAAACCTGCTTTCCATCCTCTACTTGTAACACACCCAAACCGCTACCAATATGAATCAAACCCACTTGTACTTGACACAATACCTCTACAGCCGCACTAGGTAACAATCCTATTTTGCAGGTAATTGTAGATTCTGTGCTAGGAGGATGTATTTGTTGTTGCAATCTCTCCCATAGATGACTTTCATCTGTACCAGAAAATACTACCCCCGCTAAACCTAATTTCTCTCCTACTTCTAACAAACGATTGGATTGTTCCTTCACACTTTCACCAATACTTTGAAAACGGGCAATTAACCCTATTCCCTGACCCAATTCTAAACTAGATACCAATCCAGTAGAAATTAAATCAGCTTGCGTCGGTGTTAATGCCGAACCCCGCAAAGTTGTAGCCGCTTGGGATATATCCTCTGCTGCACCAGTCAATACCACCGTCCCCGATGCTTCCTGAATAGGATACACCCGAAAAGTTACTTGGCTAATAATTCCTAATGTACCGTATGCGCCAGTAAATAACTTCATCAAGTCGTAACCAGCCACATTTTTTACTACCCGTCCCCCAGCTTTAGCAATTTGACCATCAGCACGTATAAAGGTAATACCTAAAAGTTGGTCGCGTACACTACCATAACGTTGTCGTAGGGAATTGGTATCAGCCGTAGCCACGATACCGCCAATGGTTGCTTCTGCTGTGGAGGGGTCAAGGGCGAGAAATTGTCGCGCTTGTGCCAAAATATTCTGGAGATGGGAAAACTTCATCCCAGCTTCGACGGTGACAGTCAAATCACCAACAGCGTGTTCAATTAGTCGGTTGATGCGTTCTGTACTCACAACCACATCAATATCTTTGGTTAAACCACCCCAACCAAGTTTACTCCCACTTCCACAGGGTAAAACACGCCAGTTATTTTGGTGTGCTGTGGCGATAACTGCGGCTAGTTGTGCTTGAGTTTGAGGATAAACGATACAACTGGGGAGTTTCCCCGCAGCTATTGCTGGAGTGAATTTAAGATTGTTTTCAACGGAAACGGTATTTTCTTCACCAACGATAGATGCAATAGTAGTGGCGTAGACGCTTGTCGGCTTGTCGTTAGACATCGCTGTTATCAGTTTATTTTTGAGTTCCTACATCTCATTTTCTGTGATGATGACACAAAATTGACAAGCATTCACCTAACTAACCATATTTTTTAAATAAATAGATGAACATAATTCTTGATTGTCAATATTTTTGGTGATGCGCTAACGAAAGCTACTAAAATTGGGAAATGACGGTGTTTTAGCTAAAATTAGATAAGAGTTAAATCAGAGATTTTTTACTTAATCTAGAGCTATTATGGAAATTAAAAGTTTATGACAGCAAGCAATCTTAGACAGCAACTTTTAGAACATCTGGAAACATTACCAGGAGAACAGGTAAAAACCCTCCTGTTAACATGGCTGACTACTTCATCTGGAGATTTAGCAGATTTTGAGCAGTTACTTGTAAATCAAGCTACTCAAACGACAGAAGAATCATTTGAGGTAGGTGAAATAGACACAGCATTAAATTTTCAACCTCTTACTGAAGCCCAAATGCTTCAACAGAGTCTATCTGCTCTCGAAGTCTACCGTAGCACAGGTTCAGGAATAGCGCATAGCTCTGTGCGCGAATGGGCAGACAGTTTGGGAACTGAGGAAGAACGTCCATGTCCGAGATAGTTTGGACTCTGAGTGCAGTTGATGACTTAAATCGTCATTATGATTTTATCAAACTTAATAATCCTGATGCAGCTTCCCGCGCAGTACCAGCAATTGTCTCTTCAGGGGAGAGTTTACAGCAGAACCCCCGTCGAGGTGCAATTGTAGATGAAATAGCAGGACTACGAAAACTTTTAGTTTCTTTTGGTAAGTACGGTTTTATAATTCACTACGTTATTCTTGAGGATGATGTTGTTATTTTACGTGTCTATCACGGGCGAGAAAATCGACCTCGTTAATATTAATTTTTAAACGCTGGTGTTTAAATTTTAAAATAAGCCAATTGGCATCTGACTATATCACATTTATCCCGGTTCAGAAATCGCGCCCATAAACAAGATATTCTTACTTTGATTATCACGAATTGCGTAGAAGAAGGGACGATTAACAATCATTTCAAACGGTTCTTGTGGCTGTCTCAAAGATGTAGGAACCATCCCTACAGATGTGGCTGCACTAGCTTCTGTACCTTCTTCATTCACCTCGATAACAGTTTTATGTCTCACCTGACTAATAGCTAATTGATCTGCCATACCTGAAAAATTAGCTTTATTAGTGAAAGCTTCTCCCATGCCTAAAGCTTTCAGTGTATCATTAAGTGTGATATCGTAATCTGTTTGAAAACGTGGCAAACGAATAGAACCCTCACGACTATCAAATTGAGACATCCATTTTTCCCAGTTTTCAGCATTCAAGTTTTGATAGAAGGCTTTGAGGTTAGAATTTTGCTTGGGTAAAAATACATATAAACTTACCTTTTTATTTTGTCCGTAAGGTAAACTTACAGCCTGAAATTGTGGATTTTCATAATATCTATACTCACCCTTTTGCGACATCATTGGGTGTTGTTTCTGTTGTCCTGATGCAGTGTAAAAAGTCTGTGGTTGCGTCTGGGATTTATCAAATTTTTCGCTCCATTGACCTTTAAAATATATGGCATTAATCAAAAATAGAGCTTGATCTGGTTCAATTTTGTCAACAATATTGTTAATTTTACCTTTAGTATTTTCTTTCACCCAATTGTTAATTGTACTTGGAGCGCTGGGATTTTGAAAATCTAAATTTGCCACCTTAGCTTGATAAAAATCGCGGGTTCTCTGCAAGAAATCAGGACGCAAGCTAATATCTTGATTTACCCAAAGAGAGTTAGCAATAGTTAATTGGACATTTTGTTCAGGGTTTTGTAGCAACTGGTTTAACTCCGTGTAAGCAGAGTTAAGTTCTGGTAGAGTGATACCCTGTAACTCTAGGGTTTTAGCCATTGCTTTCTGAGTCAAGCCGCTAGCGCCATTGTAAGTCATAGCTAGGGCGATCGCTACACTCGTCGGTGAAACAGAAATATTCTTGGCGTTACTTTCTCGTTTCGCCACTTCCGAGAACAGTTTAAAGCCAAACTTATTATTCGCATTGACAACTTTAGTATTAGGAATTACTGTTTTTTTTTGCAAGGAAGGCTCCGGTTTAGGTATTCCAGTCTCAGCTACTGCTCTTGTCTTGGTATCAACTTGGGAACAGCCTAATACACTAAACAAAACAACACTAGCTGCGGCTAAAACATAACGTCTTCCCAGGCTAACACCATAACGTCTTTGCAAGAAACTGTTTTTCACACCACTGAATTTCTGACGATTCATTTTACTACCTCTCACGCCAAAGTTTTTAACTATCTATCGAACTTGACATCGTTAATGTTGTATTGATTATTTACTATTGCATTAATACAAGCGAAACAATCGACGGTTACAATTTTGGTAACAATGAACTTTATGAGAGAAGTAAATGTAACTATTGCCAAATTTTTATAAATATGGCATTACGGATTTATTTTTTATCGGTTAATTATGGATGTTTATTTTAGATGAAGGGATAGGTAACAGAGACAAAAGCTGCTTATTATACAGATTTTAATATTTATTTATGTACTAATACATCTGACAACTACTATAGAGTTGGATATTGTATTTTAAACTACTAAATACTAATTTAATCATAAATCTAATACTGATTTGCGGCTAGAGTTTAAGGGTTTTGCCGATGCACTGCCCACCCTACATATATCTGACTTTTCACGTTATGTGGAAAAGCGCTCCGTCAGACCTAACCCCCCAGCCCCCTTCCCTACAAGGGAAGGGGGAGAAATCAAAGCCTCTCTCCTTGTAGGAGAGAGGTTTGGAGAGAGGTCTTCCAGATCCCGTGAAAAGTCAGCTACATATATCAGTATCCTCGCCACTTAATTAGTAGGAACAGGGGTAGGGTGCGTCAGATGTAGAAAATCCTTGAATGTGTAAGACATTATTGGGGCTGACGCACCCTACATTTACTAATGTATGAGGTTTTTGGTGGGATACATATATCAGTATCCTCTCCACTTAATTAGTAGGAACAGTCCACCAAGCTAAAGCATAGGGCTGAGTTGCTTCGTTGACCTGTTTTTTGAATTGAACACGGATTTTGTAATTACCGTTAGCAGGAACTGGACAAAAAAGATGTTCTACACTATCGATTTCACTAATTGAAGAACAAATAACACCGGGTTCTGTGCTTTTAGCATCAGCTTTTACTAAATAAAGGTCGAGGTTATTTAAACCGCGATCGCGGAAATTTTCACCTACATCAAATTGTTGATTCTTATTAGTATCATTTAACTCAACCAATCTATTCCAACTTAAAGTAATCGCGACAAAACTATTTTGCTTTAACGGTTTGGCTAACTCATAATCAACAGATTTACCTACATCAACTTGTCGATAATCCCAACCTATCGCCGGAATTGGTGCGTTTGGCTGCCATTCACCTGCGCTAAACTGCTGATAGGCGCGGAACGCATTCAAATGACCTGTTCCCATTTGGGCATCTAAGGGAATCTTTGGGTTTTGGTAAGCATCAGAACTTAACCAGTCTTGATTTTGTTTATCAATCAGGGTGCGAGTCATGCCCAGCTTTAACCCATCACCACTATCTTGAACTTTATCTGCTGAATTGAGTAGTACAGCTTTCATCACTTGCTGACGGCGACTATCTATGCTCCAGTTCGGTTGTTTTGTGCGTAGCTGTCTATCGCCAAACTCTTGTAATAACGCGACGGTAGCTGTCAGGTGAGGCGCAGCAAAACTTGTCCCTGTCACCTTGTTTAATTTGCCATCGGGATTGAGCATGGCGATATTACTACCAGGCGCGACTATACCCACCGAACGACGACCATCAATATTAAATTCTCTACCAGCCAAGCGACCGCTTACACCCTGGTTCACACCAGCCAGATTAGAAACGTCTACTTTATTAAAAATGCCGCCTCGTCGGGATGAAAAAGCCACGTTGATGGCGTTATAATTGTCTGTAGGTATGGGTATACCCCCTTTACCTTGATTGCCTGCGATCGCATACAAAACATCGTGGACGCGACTCGACCAATCAACACACAAAGTCAGTAAAGCATTCCCATCTAAAATCGCCTCTGGTCGAGGGTCACGGTTGAGGGGTTCACCAAAACTAAAGTTAATCGCCCGCACATCACCACCATTTTGTACAGCTATGTGCTGGGCTGATAAACACTCCTCTGGTTGACCCATACTTTTTGTAGAACCCACCGCCGAAGAATATAACTTCGCTTCCGGCGCAACCCCTCTTAAAGCTTTGTCCCTACTCACCATCACACCAGCAACATTATAAGCATGGGGGTCAACACCATTATTAGACTTAGCAGGGGCGTTGCGTAAAAAGACAGCCGCCAGTGACACAGCACGATTTTTCGACACAGCCTTATCCCAACCAAACATCCCAGGGCGACCGATTTCTACCTGACCGATAGCAATCTTACGACCGAGCAAATTATAAGGAGACTGGTGTAACTTCAAAGCATCAATACCATTAGTTCCTAAAGAACTTGGTAAAACCACAGCCAACACAGGCACAGTCAAACAAGAAGCACTAAATCCGCAAATTATCCAAGTTAATTTTTTCATAGTCATTGGTCAATAGTCATTAGTCAACAGTCAATAGTCAATAGTCAATAGTCAATAGTCAATAGTCAATAGTTTTTCTCCTCTGCTCCTCTGCTCCTCTGCTCCTCTGCTCCTCTGCTCCTCTGCTCCCCCACTTCCTCATCTTCCCCCAGTCCCCAGTCCCCAGTCCCCGATCCCCGATCCCCAATTTCTAAAATTCTCAATATTTTGTTACAGTATTTTGTTACAATGCTTACAGACGAGGACGCTTAAAAACCCACTAGCCATGACCCAAAACCGATCTGAAAAACCCATAGTAATTGCTCCATCTATCCTATCAGCCGATTTTAGCCGCTTAGGCGAGGAAATTCGCGCCGTGGACGCGGCTGGAGCCGATTGGATTCATGTTGATGTAATGGACGGTCGTTTTGTACCTAATATAACGATAGGCCCTCTGGTAGTGGAGGCGATTCGTCCAGTGACAACAAAACCTCTGGATGTCCACTTGATGATTGTGGAACCAGAGAAGTATGTAGAAGACTTTGCTAAAGCAGGCGCTGATATTATTTCTGTTCACGCTGAACATAATGCTTCGCCACACCTGCACCGCACTCTGGGACAAATCAAAGAATTAGGTAAAAAAGCGGGAGTAGTTCTCAATCCTGGTACTCCTTTAGAGTTGATTGAATACGTACTAGAATTAGCTGACCTAGTGCTAATCATGAGTGTTAACCCCGGTTTTGGTGGTCAAAGCTTTATTCCTGGTGTATTACCAAAAATCCGCAAGCTGCGTCAAATGTGTGATGAACGCGGTTTAGATCCTTGGATTGAGGTAGATGGCGGACTCAAGGCTAATAATACTTGGCAAGTTCTAGAAGCAGGCGCTAATGCAATTGTGGCTGGTTCTGCGGTATTTAATGCTAAGGATTATGCCGAAGCAATTACCAATATTCGCAACAGTAAGCGTCCTACACCAGAATTAGCTAAGGTTTAGTTTGTTGTAGGATGGGCATCTTGCCCGTCCTCATATACAATGGGGCAGGCAAGATGCCTACCCCACAATAGTTACTACTTGATTCAGCAATGTATCAACAGTTAATAAAAAAGCGATCGCTAATAGCGATCGCTTTTTTTATGATGGGTAGTTAAACATTAAACCTACTTACGTCCACCTAACCATTTAGCGGCTGCAATCCCGATAATACCTGCAACTACGGGGTTGCTGAGGAATTTAATAATTCCTGGTTGTTCGGCTAGGACTTCGCGGAAAATGTCGGGGTGGTTGTGATAGGCGAAGGATGCAAGTTTGCTGACATCATCAGCATTCATCCGGCCTGCATGGTGGGTGCTAAGACCTAGTTGTTGTTCTAGGTGGCGTTCATCCAATCCCCGTTCCTTGAGGTGTTTGAAAAAGGCGCGGGCGACATCATCGCGTTCGTTGGGCTTGATTTGGGCGATCGCTTTTTGCAATTCCGGTTCCATTTGGCTGCTAGGAATGCGTTCTGGACTCAAAGAACGACCGAACAATTGACGACGCTGATCTGTAGTTGTGCGTTGTGCGAAATCGTCAAAAGTTTCGTATTCAGCCGCAGGTTCACCTGTTGGTGCATCTAAAGATTCGACATTTCCCTCTGCCAAATCTCTCATAACTTGCCGTCTATATTCTTCGCTACTTGTCACTTTTGTCTCTCCTTATTAATGCCAATTCAGTTATTAGGTGTACTGAATTTGGTTAGACTGAACATCGTATTTAGCGGTCAAAATTAATTTTTTATCGGGGCCATATACGAGAACAGTTAAATCCTGATTAGGAAAATTTTTGTGG
The DNA here is from genome assembly GCF_014697625.1 of Anabaena azotica FACHB-119. Classification (GTDB taxonomy): domain Bacteria; phylum Cyanobacteriota; class Cyanobacteriia; order Cyanobacteriales; family Nostocaceae; genus Trichormus; species Trichormus azoticus_A. The sequence continues at coordinate 46,584 of NZ_JACJSG010000022.1, forward strand.
AAACCTTGGGCTAAAGATTTTACTAAAGGTTTTACTTCATTGGGGCGTACTTGGGGCGAAATGACAACACCTAATTTGTTGTTATCGCGGACGTAAGCATCCTTAATTAATCCTTGAGAGGTTTGTACAACCCAGTTACCGAAGGTTTGCCCAGATGGGGAATTACCTCTTTCTAATTGAGAATAAGCTGCATCTCTACCAATATCTGATGGGGCGCTAGTACGGTCTAGTTGAGCCACATTTCCACCACCACTACAAGCGGTAGTGATCATCAACAATAAAACCAAGACAACAGTAGTCAAGATTTTTCGACCCTGCTGAATCCAAACCATTGTCTACCTCCCATGACGATAAATTTAATAACTGCTTCTTTATTTAGTAGATAGAGTTTTAATTTTGATTATTAAGTCAATTAATTTGCAGAAATAAACTTAAGAAATGTAGAGATATGAGTAATCATATCTCTACAATAACCTTGCAAATAAACCTCCATCTCCCAAACTAGAACCTTTACTATCAGGTAATTAAGAAGTTAATTCTCACACTCAACAATCACCTGAGACTATGACTGGATGAGAATTAGTCAATATTCTTTTTCACCTTGTCTTTAACATCTTCAACACCGTGGCGTACTTCGCCTTCAGCTTGTTTGGCTTTACCTTCAGTTTTATCTTCAGGATCACCAGTTACATTACCCAAAGCTTCTTGTGCTTTACCTTCGATATTTTTAGCAGTAGCTTTTGCTCTATCTTCTAAGCTCATTTTGCTCTCCTAAACTTATATAATTTAATTTCAAAGTTATGCAATAACCTTGAATTTGTTATTACATTTACAAAGTAACTTAAAGTTTTTGTTATAGCCTTCTGCCACAAGAGATATTAGTTATCTATGTATAAAGAGGGAAAAATTACTAAATATCAGGCATTGAGGCATATATCTTCAATTTTTGTAAACATTTGGGGAGAAATCAGGGTTTAGTCCTTTTGTGTGAACTAGCTTTTTAGCCTGCAACTTTAACAATACCCATTACAATCAACTGACAACTCATACCGTTTCTTGATGTAGCGCTGTAGAGACGTTGCATGCAACGTCTCTACATTGTTTATTCGGCGCAACTTCATGGAGAATTGGTATCAGAAAAAAACGTAAAAACCCAGTTAAATCAAGTAACTGGGTTTTATTGTGATAAAAATTAATGAAATTATTTTCCGCTTTAATCTATAAAACCCATCAGACTATCAGAATCATCAATAGTGTTTGATGCTACTGGACGATTACCCATAACGGAGTAACTGCTGGAAATCACCAATGCACTAGAAGCAATAGGACGTATTCCAGAAAGATTGATGCTATCAACTACATCGATTGTATTAGCGGCAATGGGTCTGATACCCATCACGTTCATTGTCTCAACTATTTGCAAATTACTAGTGCTAATGGGACGTATTCCTGCAACTGAAATTGTTTCAGCTACTTGCAAGTCACTACCGGCAATAGGACGCACTCCAGAAACAGCCAGTGTTCCAGCAATTTCTTTTTGCTCGGATTTTTCTACTGACAGTCCGCCATTTGACTCGGCTTGATCTTTATTCAAGCTTTGACTCTGATTATTGTCTACTTCCACAGTTGATTCTCCTTTGAGCTTGGCGCGTTTTTGTCGAGGACTGACCGTTTTGCCGGTACTGCTAATGGTCATGATTAACTACCTCTAGATATTAACTTTACTTTACAATACTTAAGGAAAAAAGAGACACTTTCCTATATAAGTGAGTTTACCCTTAAAGAACCTTGCATATATATAAGTATCTTCAAAATTGACATATAAGTAAACTTAAATTTTTAAAATTTGTAAAAAAAGATTGCTGAACAAAAAGGTAAGACGCAGGAGGTAGACCTAACCTGTTAACTGTCACCTGTCACCTGTTACCTGTCACCTGTCACCTGTCAACTGAGATTTATCGCTACCATGAGATAGGGTATTTTTAATACAGATGTATGACAGAATTTTGCCTGCAAGCACCGTTTAGTCCAACAGGCGACCAACCACAAGCGATCGCACAGTTAACTGGTAGTATTCAAGATGGCAACCGCTACCAAACCTTACTAGGCGCTACGGGAACAGGTAAAACGTTTTCCATCGCCGCAGTCATTGAGAAGGTAGGGAAGCCGACTCTAGTTTTGGCGCATAATAAAACCTTAGCAGCGCAGCTTTGTAATGAATTGCGGGAGTTCTTCCCCAAAAACGCCGTTGAGTATTTCGTCAGTTATTACGACTACTATCAGCCAGAAGCCTATATTCCCGTTACCGATACCTATATTGAAAAAACGGCTTCGATTAACGATGAGATAGATATGCTACGACATTCAGCCACGCGATCGCTATTCGAGCGTCGTGATGTGATTGTTGTTGCATCTATTAGCTGTATCTACGGTTTGGGTATCCCCTCAGAATATCTTAAAGCCGCTATCCCCCTACAAATTGGCATGGAAGTAAATCAGCGTGAGATTTTGCGGGATTTGGCTTCTGTACAATACAGCCGTAACGATATAGAAATGGGAAGGGGACGTTTCCGCGTCCGGGGTGATGTATTAGAAATTGGCCCTGCTTACGAAGACCGAATTATTCGCGTAGAATTTTTTGGCGATGAAATTGACGCGATACGTTATATTGACCCAGTAACCGGGGAAATTCTCAGCAGTTTAGAAGCCGTCAATATTTACCCAGCACGCCACTTTGTCACCCCAGAAGAACGTTTAGAAATAGCTTGTGAAGATATCGCCGCCGAACTAAAACAGCGCAAAGCCGAATTAGAAGAAGCTGGCAAATTATTAGAAGCACAACGCATCGACCAACGCACAAGATACGACTTAGAAATGTTGCGGGAAGTCGGTTATTGCAATGGTGTAGAAAACTATTCGCGACATTTAGCAGGAAGACAAGCCGGAGAACCACCAGAAAGTTTAATTGATTATTTTCCTAAAGATTGGTTGTTAGTAATTGACGAATCTCACGTCACAGTTCCACAAATTCGGGGGATGTATAACGGCGACCAAGCTAGGAAGAAAGTATTAATTGAGCATGGATTTAGACTACCCAGTGCTGCGGATAACCGTCCTTTAAAAGCAGAAGAATTTTGGCAGAAAGTTAACCAATGTATTTTTGTTTCCGCTACTCCAGGTGATTGGGAATTGGAAATTTCTGAACAACACATAATTGAGCAAGTAATTCGCCCCACTGGTGTAGTTGACCCAGAAATTTTTGTACGTCCCACAGATGGACAAATTGATGATTTATTAGGAGAAATCAAAGATAGGATTGACCTGCATGAAAGAGTATTGATTACCACATTAACCAAGCGCATGGCAGAGGATTTAACAGAATATCTGCAAGAACATAATGTAAAAGTGCGCTATCTACATTCAGAAATCAATTCTATTCAGCGCATTGAAATTTTACAAGATTTGCGTCAAGGAAGCTTTGATGTCTTGGTCGGAGTGAACTTACTCCGGGAAGGTTTAGACTTACCAGAAGTTTCTTTAGTAGCGATTATGGATGCTGATAAAGAAGGCTTCTTACGTGCTGAACGTTCTTTAATTCAAACCATTGGTAGAGCAGCGCGTCACATTAGAGGACAAGCAATTTTATATGCTGATAATTTAACAGACAGCATGATTAAAGCCATTGAAGAAACAGAACGACGAAGAAATATTCAATTGGCATATAATCGCCTGCATGGAATTACACCGCAACCAATTGTGAAAAAATCGAGTAATGCGATTTTGTCTTTTTTGGAAGTGTCTCGCAGGTTGAATGCAACAGATTTAAAAGTAGTTGAAGAACATATCGATGAATTGCCATTGGAAGAGATTCCTAACTTGATTGAAAAATTAGAAGCACAGATGAAAGAAGCAGCGAAAAAACTCGAATTTGAAGAGGCGGCAAAATTGCGCGATCGCATCAAACAATTGCGTGATAAATTAGTAGGACGATAATTCGTTGGTTGGGTGAAGCACAACGCCACCCAACAAGATGTTTGCTAATCATTAACAATTCAAAATTCAAAATTCGTCTTGGAAACTTTCCGCAAAATTCGCGCATTAAAGAACTGTTCCTCCTGCCTTCTGCCTCCTGACTAATGACTAATGACTAATGACCAATGACAAACGAAATCCGTGCCATTTTTGACCGTATCGCCCCCGTCTACGACCAATTGAATGATTGGTTAAGTCTAGGACAACACCGCATTTGGAAAGAGATGGCGATTAAATGGTCTGAAGCTAAACCAGGCGATACTTGCTTAGATTTATGTTGCGGAAGCGGTGACTTAGCCTTTCGTTTAGCGCGGCGTGTAGGCGCAAAAGGCCAAGTATACGCTGTGGATTTCTCACCCAACCTCCTAGAAACTGCCAAACAACGCTCCCAAACCCAATATCCTCAACCCAATATTTTCTGGGTAGAAGGCGACGTGCTGAATTTACCTTTTGATGATCATCAATTTGATGCGGCGACGATGGGCTACGGCTTAAGAAATGTTACAGATATACCTCGTAGCCTGCAAGAATTGCATCGCGTTCTCAAACCCGGTGCAAAAGCGGCAATTTTAGATTTTCATCGACCTTATAATCAACAATTTCGCAGCTTTCAGCAGTGGTATCTAGATAGTATAGTTGTACCATTAGCCGATCGCTTGGGGGTTAAGGAAGAGTATGCTTACATCAGTCCCAGCTTAGACCGCTTCCCCAACGGTAAAGAACAAGTAGAGATAGCCCGTCAAGTTGGTTTTAACTCAGCCACACACTATCCCATCGCGAACGGTATGATGGGAGTATTGACAATTATTAAATAGGTAATTGGTCATTGGTCATTGGTCATTGGTCATTGGTAATAAAATAAATTATTACCCAATCCCCAATCCCCAGTCCCCAATACCCAATTCCCATTCCTAACTGAAAAAACAGTGGATTGGTCACATCTTTGGTTGTATGTATCGCCCCCACTCCTGGGTGGAATTATTGGCTATTTCACAAATGATGTAGCCATCAAAATGCTATTTCGTCCCTACCGAGCAATTTATATTGGCGGACGAAGAGTTCCATTTACCCCTGGATTGATTCCTGCTAACCAGGAACGTTTGGCAAAGAATATTTCCGATACAATCATGGGGTCGTTACTGACACCAGATGAATTGCAAAAACTGGCCCGACGTTTATTAGAAACCGAACGGGTACAAGGTGCAATTTACTGGTTGTTACAACTGGCTATAGATCAAATCAAAAATGATACTAACCAGAAAAGTAGTAAAATTGTTGCCGGAATTTTGCGTGATTTGTTGGGAGAATCTTTGCCCAGATTGCTAAAGGTGTTGGCGAGAAAAGAGGATTTCTTAGAAGCACAAATTAATCAAATTTTTGACCAAGTATTATTAGAATTACAACTAACCGAAGAACAAGCGACTAGACTAGCTGATTGGTTATTAGAAGTCGTTTTACCTCCAGATGTCCTCAGACAAACAATTATAGATTTTTTAACCGATCGCACAATCCAAATTATTGATGAAAGCTTTCGGGAAAAAACCAGTGGGACTTATTGGGTAGTAGCAAATTTATTTGGTTTGCGAAATAGTCTTACCAGGCTACGCACCTTTTGTTTAGATGAAAAGGAAGACACAAATAATCGCTTAAAAGAGTTAATTCAAGATTTACAGATGCGCGATCGCTTCAAAAGAATCTTCCAAAATTTAACATTGCAAAATTTACCAATCGGCACAGTTAGACAACTACGAAAAACTACAAGAGAAACCGTCCGTCATTATATCCAAACTAGTGGTAGTGATTTACTACAAGGATTTACAGACTCGATTAACTGGGAACATATCGCCGAATTACTGTTAAATCGGCTGAGTACTTCACCCGTAGTTATGAGTTCTTTAGAAGTTGTCAGCCAAGAATTAGCCCTAATTTTAGAACGATATTTAGAAAAAGATTTAGAAGTTATTGTTGCCCAAATAATTCCTATTTTGTCAATAGACCAAGTAATTGTTGACCGTGTAAAAGCAACTTCTCCGGCTGATTTAGAAGCAGGAATTGAAGGAATTGTCAAAAATGAATTACAGGCAATTGTAACTCTAGGTGGAATTTTAGGCTTTGTTGTCGGACTAATGCAAACAGGATTTTTGATTTATAGCCAACGGGTAGGTTAGGGTCAGTTATCAGTTATCAGTTATCAGTTGACAGTTGACAGTTGACAGTTGACAGTTGTCCTGACTTTTCACGGGATCTGGAAGACCTCTCTCCAAACCTCTCTCCTACAAGGAGAGAGGCTTTGATTTCTCCCCCTTCCCTTGTAGGGAAGGGGGTTGGGGGGTTAGGTCTGACGGAACGCTTTTCCACATAACGTGAAAATTCAGGTCAGTTGATAGTTGTCAAGAACTAATGACTAATGACTAATGACTAATGACTATTGACTATTGACTAATGACTATTGACTAATGACTATTGACTAATGACTATTGACTATTGACTATTGACTATTGACTATTGACTAACAATTCCTGACCATTGGACTTTTTTCTGCTGCTCACGGCGGTAAGAAAAGAAATGTTCAGGGGTTTGGTATGTACAATAGGGAGCGATCGCTATTTGCTCTTGGCTAATACCTAAGTTTTCTAACTGCAAAACATTGACTCTTCTCACATCAACTCTAACTCTTCCCGGTACTGGGTCGGCTAGTAAAGGTGAATGGGGTAACTCGTGTAATAAATTGATGATGTTGTGAGCGTCATCATGTGGTATAATACTAGCCCCTATTTCCGCAGCTACTTCCACAGAGACTTGATAAACCTCACCAGCGATCGCTGGCCCCAGGGCGATGCGTAAGTCTGCTAACTGACTACCGTGGGACTGCATCCGGGCGATCGCATGGGGAACAATTTTCTTGGCTGTACCGCGCCAACCCGCATGGAGGGCTGCTACTTGTCCGGTTTTCACATCCCCAATCAAAACTGGTGTACAATCAGCGCTGGCTACCCATACAGCTTGTAAAGGTTGCTGACTCACCAAACCATCGGCTGAGGCTAAAACAGCATCCTCTGTATTGCCATCAGTTTGACTATCAACCTCTTGTGGGGTGAGAACAGTATTGCCATGAACCTGTTTCAAGCGATATGCTGATGCTTCTGGATGCAGCACCTGCGTTAACTCATCGGGCGATCGCGGCCAAAATTGCTGGGTAAAAAAGCCGTGTTGCCAATCTCCCAAGAGACTACAACTTAAATAAGATAGTCCTTCCCAATTGTGCCAGTGCCAAGTGTGCATCTTGAACCAAACCTAAACAGAAAATCACTCATCAGCCAATTCATGCTAACTTGAACGACGGGATTTCGGGTAATGGCTGTGGAATTTAATCAGCAAAAATTAGAATCTGTCTTGGAAAGAAGGCAGAACGCTTACTTACCATTTTCTCTGCATATTTTCCCTAGTGTCGCCTCAACTAACCGCACCCTCTGGGAGTTAATCGACCAAGGCGCAGGTGCAGGCTGTGTAGTTATTGCTACACAACAGACAGCCGGACGGGGACAATGGGGTCGTCAATGGGTTTCCCCAGTTGGGGGATTATATGTGTCTGTAGCCATTACACCCAAATTAGCAGCGAATGCTAGCTATCAATTAACCTTGGCTAGTGCTTGGGGTATTGCTGACCAATTGCGCCAAGTTGGTGTGAATGTGGGGATTAAATGGCCGAATGATTTAGTTTTGGAGGGGGGAAAACTAGGCGGGATTTTAACAGAAACAAAAATCAATCAAGGTAAGATTTCGCAAGCCGTGGTTGGCGTAGGTATTAACTGGGCTAATCCCGTACCGGAGACAGGAATTAACTTAGCATCATGGCAAGCTGACCTAGTAGATCAACCTATCTCATGTTTAGAAACCTTAACCAGTAAGGTGTTACTGGGGATAGAGTCCGGTATGGCTTGCCTTTTTCAGGAAGGAATTAGCATACTTTTGTCTCGCTATTCTGAATTATTGGTGAATATGGGCGATCGCGTACAAGTCAATGATCTTTCTGGGATTGTGGTGGGAGTTACACCACAAGGGAATTTGCGCCTGTCTCTAGAAACAGATGGCATAACTGACATCAAAACATCAGAACTTTCTCTAGAACCCGGTACAATTAGTTTGGGTTATCGTAAGTCTTTAGGCATATTATAAAGTTTGTTTTAAATACCGCTCTTTGGGCTAGACAAACTATTGCCATCATCTGTTTAGCATAATTAAACATAACTGAGACACAAATGACGCAGCGCAATAACTCTGCCCGTAACCAATTACACCCAACACAGCCGCAAGGTCAGACCACAAAAGGCCTAGCTTATACTTTACCAGCACAGGGTTTGTGTTTGTTAAGTAGCGTTAGCCTCTTAAGTGGCGGCTTCGTGGTTGCTCAAACCGAAACATCAATAGATAACATCGTTCCTACTATTGAAAATGCCCAGCCAACAGCAGGCACAACTACTGTAAAAAAAGATATTGTTATACCGGCAGCATCACCAACTGAGCCAAAATTCTCTTCCAGAAGAACTACGCTTAGACAAAGACTGCGTAAGCCAGAAGTAGCCCAAACAAGACAGTCCCAACCAAAACCTGATTCTCCTGAACCTGTTTTTAGCGTTAGACAGTCCAAACCACAGGTAGAGACTTCGCGCGTTACTCCGGCTAAAAACCCAGAAGTCAAACCCCAAGTTACCCAAACTCCCCAAGTTACACCAACCAAAGAGGCGGAAGTAGCAACACCTTCCCCAACAGATAAACTCCCAGCCTTTGCCAAACCTGCAAACAGTGGTGTTGCAGCCGAGAAAACCAGGGATTTTAACAACGCCTACATTGACCCGACCAATTACAGTGAGAAAACTGCGGGTACTTATGAAGCCCCAAATTCTGTAATTATTACCGAACGCTCTAGCGGTTGTCGCACTGTTTTGTCTTCAGGGCAAGGTATTGGTAACGCCTGCGCCAAACCCTCAGATAACCAGCGTGTAGCCAATTCCACGGGCAAATCATCCCCCTCTTGGCTCAGAAGAAGCCAAACGGCTCAGTTACCTACCCTCACGCCAACAAGGCGGCTAGTAGCTAGCAGCAATAACAATACCACATGGCGCAATTCGGAAGTTGGGACTGGTAGCGTCACCAAAACTGCCTATCGTCCTAATCGCTTTATTCCCAACCCCAGCAATTTTATTAGCTCCACAACCACCAGCGCCACCCCCATCGCCCCCAGTGGTGGTACACTACCCCCACCAATGGCAGAAGATAATGTTGCGCCTCGTGTCAGCACCGTAGCTTACGACATTCCCCTGGCATCGGTATTACCACAAATTCCTTACACTAATACCATCGCCTATAGTGGTTCAGGCATAATGTATCCTTTGGCTGTAGCCTCTCCCATTACCTCCTTGTTCGGCTGGCGCGTTCACCCCATCACAGGTAATCAACGCTTCCACGCTGGTATTGACTTAGGCGCACCCACAGGTACACCCGTTTTAGCAGCAGCCAGAGGTCAAGTAACAACTTCCAATTGGTTGGGTGGTTATGGTTTAACCGTTATCCTTAGTCACGGTTCGGCGCAACAAACCCTTTACGCCCATTTGTCTGAATTACTAGTCCAACCTGGACAATGGGTAGAACCAGGAATGGTAATTGGGCGAGTCGGTAGCACCGGCAACTCGACAGGCCCTCACCTACACTTTGAAGTCCGTCACCTCACACAAAATGGCTGGGTGGCAGTTGACCCTGGTGTACAGCTACAAGTTGCCCTCAGCCAATCGCTGAGGAATTCACGTACAGCGCAGGCTGTTAGGGAGTAGGTGTTTCAGTGAACAGTTATCAGTTATCAGTGAACAGTGAACAGTGAACAGTAGAAATAAGCTGATAACTGATAACTGATAACTGATAACTGATAACTGATAACTGTCCCTACATATACCCGTGTTCTACCAAAAAGCCAGGTGTGATATCTGTATTGTTGCTGTGTCGATGACCGGGTTGCAGGAATTTCTCGACGTATTTGCCTAAGATATCGCCTTCTAAATTGACTAAGCCGCCGGGGACAAGATAGCGAAGATTAGTCTCAGCGTATGTCAGGGGAATTACTGCGACGGTGAACTGAGATAATTCTGGCTCGTAGGCGGCTACAGTTAAACTAATGCCATTGACAGTAATGCTACCCTTGGGGACAATGTAACGTGCGATCGCTTCCGGTGCAGTGAAGGTCATTTCCCAAGAAATGGCTGTCTGTTCTAACCCTAGCAATTGTCCCACCCCATCTACATGACCCATGACAAAGTGACCGCCGACTTTACCACCAACTCTTAAGGAAGTTTCTAGATTGACGTATCCTTGTTGTGCTTGCTCAGTGCCTAGAGTGGTGCGGCGAAGAGTTTCCGGGGAAGCTGAAGCAATAAACCCATCTTTTAAAATTTCTTCTACCGTCAGACAAACACCATCCACCGCCACGCTGTCACCGTAAGCCAAATCCTGCATAATTGATAATGATTGACTCACACAAGTAATTTGCCAAGAATCGCCCCCTAGAGGCTTGATTGTTCCTAAAGCTTGTATTAATCCTGTAAACACGGCTATTTTGTAAAACTAACTCTATTTATTACTTAATTTGGCCGAAAATCAACTGGTAATTCTCACAAGAATGACAAAAATTTTGGGTATATTTTCTGACTTTATCTATTTTGACACTCACCGCACTTTTAGGGCGGGGATTCTTGGTTCATCGAGTCCACTTAGCGCACGACCCCTTGCGGTATCGAGACCAGAGGTGGTTCTCTCCCCAAGCGTTAACTTTCGGTATGCCCTACCGTAGTTGCATTGCTGAGGCAGTGTGTCGGGCGGCTATGCCCACACTTACGCCACTGTCGTGCAAAATTTGTTTGTAGTTTAATGCTGTTGGTCTAGTATCTGTGAATCTTTTACCTACTTCCAGGTAATACTAGAACTCCGAAGTAGAACCCACAAGATTCAGTTGTCAAGGTACAGCGTCTGCGGATGAGGCAGCAATTGGGTTTTTTTCGTGGTTGATTACCCTTCCACAATTTATATTTTACCAAAAGCCGTTCTATAAGGACGGGGTTTTATACCCAATTTTTCGATAAGGTTATTAACACAATTACGTTTTTTCCAAGGCATACTTGTTGAAGAAGGTGATTGTCTATCAAGACTCATTTGAATTACTCTGGTGTTCACAACCAGTTGGGAGTTTAATAGAGACAATTATTAAAGAGCGATCGCTATGTTTATTCCTGCTTTTACTTACCCAACAAAGGGTATTATTTATCACTTATCCTTGATATCTCGAAGGATGATAGAGGCTTAGTCAATGATTGAAATGAAAGTCGCTGGCATAGCATTAGATGCCATAACCCGCAGCCCAATTGTCTTGTTGAAAGACGCTTCTGATCGCCGCGCCTTACCAATCTATATTGGTCAGGAACAGGCTAGGGCTATTATGGGCGCACTGGAGAATCAAAAGCCTCCCCGTCCCCTAACCCATGACCTAATTGTGAATATTCTGGAGGCGTGGAACATGACTCTGGAAAAAGTGGTGATTCATTCCTTACAAAAGGATACATTTTATGCAGCTTTGATTCTTCAGCAAGGCGAAGTCAAGAAAGAAATTGACGCACGTCCTAGCGATGCGATCGCTGTTGCCCTCCGTACAAATACCCCTATTTGGGTGATGGAAGAGGTAATTGCTGATGCTTCGATTCCTGTAGACCGTGACGCTGATGAAGCCGAACAACAAGCCTTCAAGGAATTTATCTCCAATCTTCGTCCAGAGGATTTAATTAAGCGCTTTGGTAATGGTGACAGTTAGAAAAGTGCAAAGTAACGAGTAGCGAGTTCTGAGTAAAAATAAGGAACAGGGTTTGAGCTAACTTATCTGTTCAACCTTACTTTTTTACGCCCTATCTTTTGTTATTTGTTTCTCAATGATTTGGCGTAAATCCTCAAACAGAGATTTCTTCACTCAAGACGGGCTGAACGCCCCGCTACCGCTAACAGCACTCATTACTCAGTACCATGCACTACCGACGCTTTGGCAAAACTAACCTAAACCTCTCGGTTTTTTCTTTAGGGACAATGCGCTATTTAGCTGATAGCGAAAATGTGCAGCAAACTATTGCTAAAGCCTTAGCATTAGGAATTAATCATATAGAAACAGCCAGAGGTTACGGTAAAAGTGAAGAGTATTTTGGCGAAGCAATCAAAGCTGGGTTGTCTGTACCTCGTTCACAACTTCATATAACTACTAAAATTCCCCCCACATCTGACGCTGATGTGATGCGTCGGTATATTGATGAATCCCTAGAAAGGTTGAACTTAGATTACTTAGATTGTCTAGGTATCCACGGCTTAAATACTTGGGAACATCTGGAGTGGGTGCAAGCTAGAAATGGCTGCATGAAAGCTGTGGAAGAAGCAATAAATGACGGGCGAGTTAGACACGTTGGTTTTTCCACCCACGGGGCTTTAGAGTTAATTTTAGCAGCAATCAACACAGATTTTTTTGAGTTTATCAATCTACATTACTACTATTTTTTTCCCAGGAATGCAGATGCGATCGCCCTAGCCGCAAGCAAAGATATGGGCGTTTTTATCATCTCCCCAGCCGATAAGGGCGGGAAGCTATACCAGCCTCCTCAAAGCCTCAAAGATTTATGTCATCCCTTTTCGCCTTTAGAATTAAACTATAGATTTCTCTTAAGTGACAAACGCATTACTACCTTAAGTGTAGGGCCAGCCACGCCAGAAGAATTAGTAGCACCGTTACAAGTTGCTGATAATGTTGGTGAGTTAACACCAGCAGAAATTGCTACTTTGCAAAGTTTAGAAAATCATCAAAAAACAGTATTAGGAACCCAACAGTGTAGCCAATGCTATGCTTGTTTACCTTGTCCAGAAAAAATCAATATTCCCGAAGTTTTGAGATTACGTAATTTGGCAGTGGCGTACAACATGACAGATTACGGACAATATCGTTATGGAATGTTTGAAAATGCTGGTCACTGGTTCCCTGGAATGAAAGCAAACCGTTGTACAGAATGCGGTGATTGTTTACCTCGGTGTCCAGAAAAGTTAGATATTCCTACATTATTAGAAGATACCCATAATCGGTTAAATGGCAAAGCCGGAAGAAGATTGTGGGGATAAAAGTATAATTTGTAATAAACTTTCTAGAGGATTATGCAAGTAACACAACAGAAATACTACACACCAGAAGAATATTTAGCACTTGAGGAAAATGCTGAATATAAAAGCGAATACATTGATGGACAAATAATTCCTATGGCAGGCGGAACATTAAATCATAATCAGTTAGCTCTTAATTTAAGTACAGAGTTAAACTCTGCTTTCAAAAGACGAAATTACCGAGTTTACATGAGTGATGTTCGTCTATGGATTGCTCAAAAACGGATATACACTTATCCTGATGTGATGATTTTGCCTGGAGAGGCTGAGTTATTTAACAATAGAACAGATACAATTCTCAATCCCCAGGTAATTGTGGAAGTTTTATCAAAGTCTACTAAAGGGTATGACCGTGAAGATAAATTTAAGGCTTACCGAACAATTCCTAGCTTTCAAGAATATTTATTAATTGACCAAACTCGGATTCATGTAGAGCAGTTTTCCAAAACAGGTAAAAAGCAATGGAATCTGCGGGAATATGATGAGGAGGATGAGGCGATCGCTCTCGTTACTGTACCCTTTGAGATTAGCTTACAGGATTTATACGACAAAGTAAACTTTGGGGTGGCAGAGCCGGAAGAGAAAATTGATGGCGTGGATTAGGGAGTGCGATCGCCACTTTTTGCTAAAGTATAAATATTCATAATTACTAATTTTAAAACATATTTTTACTTCCATTTCATCACCACCTAACAAAATTATGTTGAAGTCTGTAAAAATAGAAAATTTTCGAGGTTTTAAATCCTTCGAGCTTCAGCAGCTTGGTAGAGTCAACCTGCTGGTAGGTAAAAATAATACAGGTAAAACATCAATACTAGAAGCCATTCAACTCTTATGCTCACGAAATAATCTTGAACCACTACGTCAAGCAATGACTAAGCGGGGTGAATTTTATTTTGATGAAAATTCTAACAATTCGCAAGAACTGGATGTTCGCAACCTTTTTTATGGACATGAAATTGACATAGGAAGTAAATTTTCAATAATAGGTTGTAATGACAATCTTCAAGAAGAGCTTGTTGTATCCATAGGCTCACGTGTAGTTACTAATGTTACACAGGTTAATGAATATCCTGATCTTCAAGGTCAAGAATTTATAGATTCATTTGAACAACTTCTTTTTATAATGAATTGGGACAATAAGCGGGGAGAAGAACCTTTAATGCGGCCTTTATCCTCCAAAGGAGGGCTACCTATAGACTATACACGTAGGTTTCGTAGGGATACTAAAAATGCAGTATCAAAAGTACAATTTATCACATCATCCTCTTTAGATGCTGAGAAGATGATTGAACTATTTGACCAAATTGTACTAACACCAGAGGAAAAACTTGTAGAGCAAGCAGTTAATATAATTGATTCCAAAATTCAACGCATCGCTCCAATAAGTTCCATTAAATTTAGAGGTTCTTTAGATGGTTCGCGGGGTGGTTTTTTCGTACTGTTATCTGAGATTAACCAGCGCGTACCAATTGGTAGTATGGGTGATGGGGTGTGGCGTATGTTAGGACTTGCATTAGCTACAGTATGTGCTAAAGACGGATATTTATTTGTTGATGAAATAGATACCGGACTGCACTTTACAGCAATGTCTGATATGTGGCGGATGATTTGGAAAACTGCAAAACGATTAAATGTACAGGTTTTCGCCACTACTCATAATAGTGATTGTTGGATGAGTTTAGCTAGTATTGCTCAACAACATGATACTGCTGAGGATGGTATTAGAATCCACAGAATTGAGCAAGGTAAGGATAAAAGTATAGTCTTTACAGAACCTCAAATTGTCATTGCTGCTGAAAGAGAAATTGAGGTACGTTAGTAATGCCAAGGGGTTACGTAGCTAAGAAGCTTTTGGTTGAGGGGAAAGACGACCTGCGAGTCATACCAGAATTGATAGAAAAAAACGGAATTGTTTGGGGTAATAACAAGAAGGAAGCAATTGTATTAATAGATGATTGTGGTGGTTGTAGCAATATTGATTCAGACCGCATATCAACAGAGTTACAAGCATCAGGACTGACTCACCTGGGTTTAATGGTAGATGCAGATGATGACCCTCAAGGACGTTGGCAAAGTATTAGAGATGCTTGTGCAAAGAGTATTCCTGATATTCCTCAACAAATACCAGCAACAGGGCTAATCCACACTACGAACACAGGAATTAAGTTTGGTGTGTGGATGATGCCAGATAACCTGATGCAAGGGATGCTAGAGACTTTTCTAGCTTATATGATTCCAGATGAGAGTGAGTTGCTTTGGACATACGCCAAGGAAGTTGTAGCTGAGGCAAAAAATCAGGGAGCGTTATTTATAGATGCGGATACAGATAAAGCAAAAATTTATACTTGGCTAGCATGGCAGGAAGACCCTGGAAGGCAATTGCATCAAGCTATTGAGTATCAAATTTTCAATCCCCAGCACCCAAAAGCACAGGTATTCGTGAACTGGTTTAAGACTTTGTACGACCTGTGAATTTTAGCCTGGGAAAAATAGCGATCGCCACACATACCTTCTTATACCAATCAAAAAACAATGCGACAGGTTTCTGGGTAGGGATGTACAGCTGTACGCCCCTACAAATCATGAATGTGTTGCCAAGATTTGTGGAATCGGTCTTACTAATGCGATCGCCTGTCTTGTAATATCTGCATTAATTGCAAGTTATTAGCAAATATAATATTTGATATTAAAATTTACAAAGCTCTTAACTGCCTATCAATCAAGGAAAACAGAAGCTTACTGCTAAAATAGTTGCTAAATAATGGCAATATACATAATTCTCCATACAATTATCTGTTTGTAGCTGTCCTTGCTTTATCTATTCCCATATACAGCATATTTTGGGTAAATGAAGTACAAGCGTAAAACCCAAAACCATGTAGAGACGTTACATGTAACGTCTCTACAGTATTTCACGAATAGCGAAACTGCTGTATGTATGGCAGTAGCCACATAGATGAGGACATGGAGGAATCATAAAATCTTGATAGCAATCAGTTTTTGAACCTATCACCCTCCGGGTTCGCCAGTTCCCAGGGCGCGGGAAACCCCTCCGGGTTCGGCAGTTGCCTGCGGAGGGAAACCCTCCCGCAGCACTGCACTCACCGCCTACAGGACTAGACTCACCTGTCCCCTGTCCCCTGTCCCCTAACTATTGCAACTAATCTATAACAACAAAAATATAAATAAATGTTGCATTCTCGAAAAATATTGTTATATTAATTTACATACGGCAATAATCCTTATCAAAATTAATTTGGAGTGCCACCCATGACAGACACAACAAAAATCTCTGCTTCTGTAGTTGAAGACCGCAATTCTTGGCGTTGGGGTTTCACTCCTCAAGCCGAAATCTGGAACGGTCGCTTGGCAATGATTGGCTTTTTAGCAGCCGCATTGATTGAGCTGTTCTCTGGTCAAGGCTTCCTGCACTTCTGGGGTATTCTGTAATATCATCTCCGCTTAAACACTTATCATATTTTGGGGATTGGTAATTGATAATTGGTCATGGTAAAAAGCAATTACCTATTCGCTATTACCTATTACCGACTAAACCAAAGATATCCTAAGTGAGCAGCCGGAGTTGATGTAATACCTAGAAAAATAGATTATAAAAACAAAAAAACCTGGAGGTGTAACAACACTTCCAGGCTTTTAAGTTATTTGTCAGTGGTCAATTGTAAAAACAAAAGACAACCGAACACTGACAACTGACTAACGAATATATTCCTTCAGAACGCTGTTGCGGTTGGGATGGCGTAACTTACGGAGTGCTTTGGCTTCGATTTGGCGAATACGTTCGCGGGTGACGTTGAAGATTTGCCCAATTTCCTCTAAGGTCTTCATGCGACCGTCATCTAGACCGTAGCGGAGGCGGAGAACGTCGCGTTCGCGGGGGCTGAGGCTGTCGAGGACTTTTTCTAAATCTTCGCGCAGAAGGTTTTTAGAAACTTGGTCTTCTGGGGTTTCGCCGTCGGATTCGATAAAGTCGCCTAAGCGGGAATCTTCTTCTTTACCGATGGGTGTTTCTAAGGAAATGGGTAGCTGGGCAGATTTGGCGATGAAACGCAGTTTCTCGATGGTCATTTCCATGCGAGTAGCGATTTCTTCTTCTGTTGGCTTGCGTCCCATTTCCTGAGACAATAGTTTAGTGGTTTTCTTGATTCTGGAGATGGTTTCGTAGAGGTGAACCGGCAGACGGATGGTGCGAGATTGGTCAGCGATCGCACGAGTAATGGCTTGGCGAATCCACCAAGTAGCGTAGGTGGAGAACTTATAACCTTTCTCATGGTCGAACTTCTCAGCCGCACGAATCAAACCCAGACTTCCTTCCTGAATTAAATCTTGGAAAGATAAGCCACGGTTCATGTATTTCTTGGCAATTGAAACTACAAGGCGCAAGTTTGATTGCACCATTTTATCTTTTGCTCTGCGGCCAACGTGCAGGCGGTAACGGAATGCGGGCAATGGTATCTGTACTGCTTCTGCCCATTCACTATCACGGGGATCACGTTCTAACTGTTCTGACAGCCGTTCTCTTACCCTCTCTAATTCCAATAAATCAGCAATTTTTCTTGCTAGTTCAATTTCTTCATCTGCACGCAACAAACGGATGCGACCAATTTCTTGCAAGTACAGACGAATGGAATCTTCGGTGTAGTGCTTCTTCTTACTTTGTGTGCGACGACGCGACTTAGCGGCTTTTCCAGACTTTGCGTCGTCCTCATCAGACTGAGGCTCTAAAAACTCATCAATGTCGCCATCATCAGCGAGCAATAAGTCCTCGTCTTCTTCAATTAGGAGGTCTTCTAACTCGATCTCAGGCTGATTCATCATTTCTAGGTCAGGCTGATAAATGCTATCGAGTACGTTGTTAGCCTGGTTCATGCCGCGTTCCTCATGCTCCTTGCAGAATCAATTACTCAAGATGTTCTACTGCTCTTTTTAATCAGAGCTAGTTGACAATCGAAGATAGGGTTTTAAGTTCGTTTCCCTAATCTTTTTCGGACGTTTTGTTCCTCTAAAGAGGAACTTGGGACTCATTGTAAAAATCAGCAGTTAATGCTGACTTATTTATCTCGGTACAAACCAAAAGTGTAGCTTTGGCTAATCACTTTTAACTGGCTTGTCTAAAAGTAGACTCGTCTCGATAAAAAAATTACCACTGCATATAAATGATTTATGACTGTTGGCAGATTTTCTTATAAAGACTGTTCCGATTGTAGCCTGTTTCACAAAAATTGCACTCTTTTTGTGTATTAATCATGAACTGATTACGGAAGGTGAAGCCTCCAATATCAAAAAGATGTTGAAAGTGGTAGTAATCCCCTTAAATTTTCTCTAAAGCTTTATGCAATTGCATTGCCGTTATCTTTACATACTCAGGAAATTAAAGCCGCCTTCATACAATTTCTGGTATTGTGCGAAACATAAATTACCTAGAAACAGTATATTTTATGTTAATTGAGGCGAGAACAATGAACGCACCCATTTTTA
Source organism: Anabaena azotica FACHB-119 (assembly GCF_014697625.1). Classification (GTDB taxonomy): domain Bacteria; phylum Cyanobacteriota; class Cyanobacteriia; order Cyanobacteriales; family Nostocaceae; genus Trichormus; species Trichormus azoticus_A. The sequence continues at coordinate 65,340 of NZ_JACJSG010000022.1, forward strand.
CATTTCCTTCATAAATAAATTAGTCCGGAGAATTGGAGAGGACTTCCAAAGAAGTGCATACAGCTATAGAGATGCTTCTTGTGAGAAACTTAACTTTTTACTGGTTCATCGCCTTGAGCTTCGTGTAAAGCCTGGAGCCATTCTAGCCGGATGGCTAGCGATTAAGGTTTTACAGATTTGGTCTTATTCACACATTAGCGCACCGCCGAGATTTCCACCCATAGAATCTTGACAAACTCTTTTTATTGTATCCAACGATATTTTAATCAATTAAAAAGGAATTTGACATTCAAAATTACAGATATTTGTCAACTTATGACAAAACTTTATCGAACAAAGACAGAATATGTAGCTTTTTCAACGGTAAACTAGAATATACCGATAAGAGCTACCAGCACTACACAATCTAATGCTAGCAACGTTATTTGGAAACGTTCGTCCAGTCTATTGATAAAATTGCCAAGTTTTTACAGGCTGACTTCATATAAGAAAAATGCGAAATAAATTACGCAGTTTACAGAAAAAACTTTATCTTGTGGACTTCAACCCTCAAGATAATCATACTCATGTCGCCTGAAATCCAAGATTAACTTTGCCATACAAGCTTAACAAATACTTTTTTGATTTGTAACTAGTATGAACCAATTCACAAACTGATATTGATCTGTCTTACTGAGATAAATGATAAAAAATTTACGAACCTCGTCTAAAATACTTGACTTTGGGTAAATTTTGTGCATCGGTGTATGCAGAAAAAGTTATAGATTGACTTAATATTCTCTATGTATCCTATCAAACATTTTTTGCTAACTAGTCAAAATATGCAAAATTTTTTGATTGGGACTGGGGAGAGGGAGATGAGGGAGTGGGGGGAGATGGGGGAGAAAAACTAATGACTATGGACTAATGACTGTTGACTATGGACTATGGACTAATGACTATGGACTATTGACTGTTGACTATTGAAAAAAATGGGTAACTGATGTTAAGCAATTACCCATTGAGAAATTAAATATTGATACTATCAACAGATTAGATATCTAAATCTGTGAGGTTAAGTTTAGAACCGTGGGTTTCGATAAATTCGCGTCTGGGTGCGACGCGATCGCCCATTAAAATGGTAAAGATGCGATCGGCTTCGGCTGCATCTTCAATTTCTACTTGCTTGAGGGTGCGGGTTTCGGGGTTCATGGTGGTAGTCCAGAGTTGTTCGGGCATCATTTCCCCTAAACCTTTAAAGCGTTGGATGGTATAGTTGGCGTTGGCTGGGAATTTGGCTATGGCTTGTTGGAGTTCGCGATCGCTATAACAATATTCATAATTGCGTCCCCGTTCTACCTTGTATAATGGGGGACAGGCGATGTAAATGAAACCTTGCTCGATGAGCGATCGCTGGTATCTGTAGAAGAAGGTCAATAATAATGTGCGGATGTGTGCGCCGTCTACGTCCGCGTCGGTATTATGGGCGCATAAACCACCAGTACCACAGACGAAGTTTTCGTCATCTTCTACAGAAAAATCATACACATAATCGCCAACCAATTCTATTTCCTCAGCCCTAATTACTCGTAAACCCATTAAATCATCGCTGATGTTAATATAATCTTGGGCTTTGGCTGTGGGTCTAGCTAATAATGCTTCTAGTTTATGGGCATTACTATGACGCTGCCAAATTTGCCGACATCTAGAGATTTGTTCTTTTCCACAAATTCTGATGCTGTAGTAAGGATGTCGGGTTTGAATTGTAGCATCGGGTTTTGTGGTTGGTTGGTGTTGACTGTTAGCGGCTATTAAACCCAGTTGTCCCAACAGATATAATAATCCTTCCTTCAGTTCCCCAGAGTTAGTGGTAAAGGATATGTGACTACCTGCGGTTGTCCCATCACCTAAGAAGTAACCTGCCACAAAAGCCAATTGTAAATCTTCAGTCAGACTAAAGACAATATCGGGAAGTTTTTTCTGGTGTGCTGGCTTGGCTAAACCGTAAGCTTGAATTAATCTCGCCGCCGCTACACTGTGGAAGTAGAGTTTAATACCATCGCTATCGGGGTCAGGATAGAGTCTGGGTGTTTCCCCAAAAACGAATTGAATGGCTGTAATTAATTCTGGGATGAAACGCTCATCTTTTTTGCCTAAGTTGAGGCTAACTTGATGTTGGCTAAGGGTTCCTTCGGCTACATACCAACCCAAGAACCACATTAATTCAGGGGTGATGGGTAGATAACGCTTAAATGCTTTTTCACTATGCGCTTGGGGAACAAGTAGCACATCATCACCTAAAGAGGCGATTTCTGGTGAGGTAAATTCATCAAAGGGTTTGTAGTTGCTAATTTCCCGCCATTTTGCATTTTTACTGCGATCGCCTTGATTGAGGAGTGCGTCGATTTTCGATGGTAGCTGTTCATAAACAACTTTATCATCCCAACCAATTGCTTCTACATAGTTGAGGAATTGGGATAAGATGGGACGATTAATTCCCCGTTCCCAATGGCTAATGGTGATAGGTTGTTTAACTCCGCAAGCAGTGGCGATTTTTTTCTGACTAATTCCGGCTTGTTGACGAGCTGTAATTAGTTGTTGCCATGCTGTTGAATCTAACATGATTCTCGGTTCACTCAACAAGTCGGGGCGTTCAACTTTGGCGAGTAGTCGCTGACTTGCAACTCGCCGCACATCTTCACCTTGGAGATAAAGACCTTTGGTTAATTCTGCTTGGTGGAAAGTTGCGAGTAAGTCGATGCGGGTGGGACTATTGGCGGGACGAGGAAGGCGACGACTGGCGACTAATATATCCCCTGGTTTAATTTCGTTACCTTTTTTGAGAATGACTTGACCGTTTTCCCAAACAAAGACGCTGTGGGATGATGTGACTTTCACAGAACGATTGTAACGGGTGGTTAACCGATACATTGCTTCTTTGTGTTCGTGACGAATGACGGCTTTGAGGGGACGGAAGCGGGTGTTATGGGTTTTTTGGTCAAAACAGATGACTTGGTATTCTTTGACGTTGCGTCGCCCTTCTGCACAGTCATCAATAAACCGTCCAATTTGCACAAATTCAGTTTTACCTGAATTATCCATGACTAATGTTGGTTCGTCACCGGCTACGCTCATGATGATGATGCGGTGATAGCGTAATTGGGTGGAATCAAATTCTTCACCTTTCACGCCTAAACCCAGGGCGGTAATTAACGCCTGAATTTCATTATTTTTATAGATTTTGGAATCGTCGGTTTTCTCAATATTAAGAATTTTACCACGTAAGGGAAGGATGGCTTGGGTGCGGCGATCGCGTCCTTGTTTGGCACTACCACCTGCTGAGTCTCCTTCTACAATATAAATTTCCGACTCACTAGGGTCACGGGAACTACAATCAGCTAGTTTACCGGGTAATGGGGAAGATTCTAATACAGATTTGCGTCTAACTAACTCCCGCGCATGACGTGCTGCTTCGGCGGCTTTGAAGGCTTGAATAGCTTTATCTAAAATGGAGTCAGCAATGCTGGGATGAAATTCTAGGTATTCGGTGAGGACTTCGCCAACGAGAGAGTCAACGATACCGCGAACTTCGGTGTTACCAAGTTTGGTTTTGGTTTGTCCTTCAAATTCTGGGTCTGGTACTTTGACGGAAATAACCGCCGTCAAACCTTCGCGGACGTGTTCACCACTGAGGTTTGGTTCATTTTCTTTAATTTTATTGCGCTTGCGGGCGATCGCATTTAATGTCCGGGTCAGTACCGCCTTCAAACCTTCCAGGTGTGTACCGCCATCTACGGTGCGGATGTTGTTAGCAAAACCCAGCACGTTGTCTGTGTAAGCATCTGTACACCATTGTAAGGAAACTTCTATTTGGACGTTATTGCGTTCTCCCTGCACAAAAATGATTTCTTCATGGAGTGGTTGCTTGTCACGGTTCATGTAAGCAACATATTCTTTAATCCCACCCTTGTATTCATAGGTTTCTACTTTGGGTGTATCACTTTTCAGCAGTTCTAAACGGTTGTCGGTAAAAGTTATTTTTACCCCTGCATTGAGATAGGCTAACTCGCGCAAGCGACCTGCTAGGGTGATGTAATCAAATTCAGTCCCAGTTGTAAATATTTGAGCATCTGGCTTAAAACTAACAGATGTTCCAGTTCTCGCTTCTTTATAAGGTTTGGCGATGAGTTCGGTAACGGGGACACCCCGTTCGTAACGTTGGGTATGAACTTTTTTATCCCGCCAGACTGTCACCTCGACAACTTCTGACAAGGCGTTAACTACAGAAATACCAACACCGTGTAATCCTCCAGAAACTTTGTATCCACCGCCACCAAACTTACCCCCAGCGTGTAGCACGGTTAATACAGTTTCTAACGCCGATTTTCCTGTGCGCGAGTGAGTATCTGTAGGAATACCCCGACCATCATCTGTGACAGTCACGGAACCATCTGCATTGATGTCAATCTCTATATGAGTGCAGTAACCTGCCAATGCTTCATCAATAGAGTTGTCTACCACCTCATAAACTAGATGGTGGAGTCCTCGCGGCCCGGTAGACCCGATGTACATCCCCGGTCGTTTGCGGACGGCTTCCAGACCTTCCAGAACTTGAATCTGATCGGCACTGTAACTGCTCGTCATGAAAATTCTCCTGATGCGTGGGGTAAAATTCGCCCAAAGGCTAAAAAGTCAAATCACTCCAAAATTCTAACACAAAAGCCTTAATGGCTGCTGTGGGGCAATTTTGTGAGAAGTTTAAATAGGGGATGTATCCCCATAAGTTTTTTCAATTAATCGCCGGAATATTGCAATTTTTTTCAATTTATAACATACTCAGGGACTGGGGATTGGGGACTGGGTGGAAGTTGTTTTAGGATGATGGGTTTGTGTCTTTATATATGCTGGCGAGTGTTATGTAGTGAGAACACAGTTGCATTCAGGAAATTATTTATCGAAGAGGCGATCGCTCAAAATAGTAAAAAGCCTCAAGATTGTAGCACAAAAGCGTTGCTGGGGACTGGGGATTGGGGGGAGATGAGGGAGTGGGGGGAGATGAGGGAGTGGGGGGAGATGAGGGAGTGGGGGGAGCAGGGGAGAAAAACTAATGACTAATGACTATGGACTATGGACTATGGACTAATGACTAATGACTAAATTAATCGTAATTTGTGGGGCGACGGCGACGGGGAAATCTGGTTTGGCTTTGAAGTTAGCCAAGCGGTTGGGTTCGGTAATTTTGAGTGCTGACTCTCGTCAGGTGTATCGTGAGTTTAATATTGGGACAGCTAAACCCAGTTTGGCAGAACAACAAGCGGTTCCTCATTATTTAATAGATATCTGCAATGCTACAGAAACGATGACGGTTGCAGATTATCAAGCACAAGCACAAGCATTAATTAATTCTCTGCCAAATTCGCCACTTTTGTTGGTTGGTGGTACTGGGTTATACATTCGCTCGATTGTGCAGGGGATGAAGATACCCAGGGTTGCACCGAATTATGAATTGCGATCGCAACTCGAATCTCTCGGTCAAACCACAATCTACAGCATTTTACAACAAGTTGATCCGATTGCTGCTCAAAAGATTCATCCTAATGATCCTGTGAGAACTTTACGAGCATTAGAAGTATTTTACGTGACTGGTGTACCCATATCTGAACAACAAGGAGAAAACCCACCAGAGTATCCGATTTTACAAATTGGCTTGGATTGTGAGATGGATAAATTAACTGAGCGGATTTACAAACGCACTGAGCAAATGATAGCAGATGGTTTAGTGGCTGAGGTTGAATATCTATGTCAAAAATATGGTGCTGATTTGCCTTTACTAAATACTTTAGGATATCAAGAAATCAAGGAATATTTAGCAGGTAAAATTTCCTTGGAGGAAGCAGAAGAATTAACAGTTTTACATACAAGACAATTTGCCAAACGTCAGCGCACATGGTTTAGAGCATATCCGCAAATTGAATGGTTTGATGCTAATGATGCTGATTTATTAGATAAAGTTTGGCAGCGTGTCATATCAATTAAAAATTCGTCTTGAAAAGTTTCCTACGGCGGGAAACCCGCCTACAGAACTTTCCGCAAAATTCAAAATTCAAAATTAAGAAAAAATGATGTAGAGACGTTGTATACCAATCTCTACAATGGAGAATAAAAGTTGAGTTTGTAGTGAGGACTTTAGTCCTCTCTGCGAGACGCTACGCGAACATAAAGAACTTTATCTACAAAGCATCCGGGTCAATACCCATAGCCCTTAATCTTTCCGCTAACAGTTGTGCGCGTGCTTCTGCTTGTTCTGCGCGTTGTCGTTCCTGTTCTGCGCGTTGTCGTTCCTGTTCTGCGCGTTGTCGTTCCTGTTCTGCACGTTGTCGTTCCTGTTCTGTGCGTTGTCGTTCCTGTTGTGCAAGTTCATCTCCTGTAAGCAAAAGATTACCGTCTGGGTAGCACCAACGTAACCAATTGTCTTGTCTTCCTTCAAACTCCCCTTGCCAAAAAGTGACACCTAAACTAACTTGTTCTAACCAATTTTCTGAAGTTTCAAAATAACGTCTTCCTCTCAGTTCATAAACTCGTAGTGTCTTTTCTCCTAATTGTTGTATCGGGTCATATACAATGTAGTAACTCACCCGCATTTGTTCATAAGTTCGCAGCTTTTTACCGAGTTCTTCACCTTCTTTATTTGAGACAATCTCTAACACAACTTCTGGAAATTTACCAAACTGCCAAACCATATAACAACGGTTTTGTTTTTCCCACCAATTTTCAGGTGTTTGGACATCCAAGCTGAGGAAAATATCAGGAACAATTGGTGGCTGTTTATCTGACTGATATATACCTACATTAGCTTCAGCTAAAAAAGGTTGATTTTGAAAAGAAGTGTAAAGAGAACTGACTAATAAACGTTGCTGTTTGGCAGATGCAAAATTATCCACAGGTGTATCATCTTCGGTAATTAGCTGGTTGGCATCTGGCACATAGAAATTATCGTTATTTATGATAAGTTGCTCAACCATAAATTTATCCACTATCTAAGCGCGTTATTTCTAGGTTAATTGATTATGAGTGAAAGGTGATAACTTTATTGCGAGTTCATATTTTAAGTATTGTAATATTTATCCTGTATGGGTTAAAACATATTCAGTAGTAATTTTACTAATTGAGCAATTTTAATGAACAACCGCCTAATCCCCTATCAGGAAGGTAGTAAATGGGGATATAAAAATCAAAAGGGACAAGTAGTAGTTAGACCTCAGTTTGATGAAGTAGGAGATTTTAGTAACGGATTAGCACAGGTAAGAGTTGGTAATCAAGTCAGCTATATTGATCAGTCAGGACAAATGATTACTCACTCTGGAGTTGCTAATCATGAAATAATCAACGACATATTAGGTCAAATCCAAGATAAGCATCATATTAAGTCTATTCACAAGATAGAATCTGTGAATATCGAGCAGGAAGATAATCAGAAAGAAAAAATTTATGAAAATCTTATACGGGTTAAGATTGCTGATAAATATGGCTATAGTGACCCTACAGGAAAGCTTGTAGTTCCTGCAAAGTTTAATCAGGCTTGGCATTTTTCTGAAGGTTTAGCATTAGTACAAATTGGTTATAAGTGGGGTTATATAAATACAACAGGTAGATTAGTTATTCAATTTCAGTTTGACTGGGCTGAAAGTTTTGAGCAAGGACAAGCGCGAGTTAGGCTTGCTAATAAGTATGGGTACATTAACCAGACAGGAAAAGTAGTAATACCAATAAAATTTGATTGTCTTGAAAAATTTTCTGAAGGATTAGCATTGATTAAAATGGAAAACAAATGGGGTTATATTAACCATAGTGGAGAGTTAGTCATTCAGTGCAAATTTGATCGAGCTACGAGCTTTTTTGCAGGAAAAGCATCTGTTTTTATCGGTCGAAATAAGCGTTTAATAGATAAAACAGGTAAGTTTATTGATTAAATATTGCTAGAACTGAGTAAACTTTCAAGATGAGAGCGTTGATACAGCCACCGTAGGCATTGCCTCTTCATCCCCTGAAACTGTTATCCTTACAACATATACTAATTACACTCCTCCACCCGTAGTTAAATAAAAATCTATGCTTATCCAAGACCAAGATAAAAAACAACGTAACTGGAAACCCATCATCAAAGCCTTTGAGGCTGTCCTGGGGACAAAAGGCGTAGTCCAACGCCGTGAGGAACTTATCACATACGAATGTGATGGTTTAACTAGCTACCGTCAACGTCCGGCTGTGGCGGTGTTACCTAGAACTACTGAACAAGTTGCGGCGGTGGTGAAAATATGTAATCAGTATGCTGTACCTTTCATTGCACGCGGTTCTGGAACTGGGTTATCTGGTGGGGCGTTACCATCGGAAGATTCTGTGTTAATTGTTACTTCCCTCATGCGGCAAATTCTCAGCGTAGATTTAGATAATCAGCGCATTGTAGTACAGCCAGGGGTAATTAACAGTTGGGTAACACAGACTGTCAGTGGTGCGGGATTTTATTATGCACCAGACCCTTCTAGCCAAATTATCTGTTCTATTGGGGGTAATGTGGCAGAAAACTCTGGTGGGGTGCATTGTTTAAAGTATGGTGTCACCACTAACCATGTTTTGGGGTTGAAAATAGTTACGCCGGAAGGGGAAATAGTTGATTTAGGTGGACAAATTCCCGAAACCCCTGGTTATGATTTAACAGGTATATTTGTCGGTTCGGAAGGGACTTTAGGAATTGCGACAGAAATTACCTTACGCATCCTCAAAAGTGCAGAATCAATTTGTGTATTATTAGCAGACTTTACCAGTGTGGAAGCTGCTGGGGCGACTGTTTCCGATATCATCAGTGCGGGGATAATTCCTGGTGGGATGGAAATGATGGATAACGCTAGTATTAACGCGGTGGAGGATGTTGTCGCCACTAATTGTTATCCTCGTGATGCGACGGCGATTTTGTTAGTGGAAATTGATGGGTTGGAAGTTGAAGTTGAGGTGAATAAACAACGTGTCACGGAAATTTGTAAAAAGAATGGAGCGCGGAGTGTGACTTCTGCTAGTGACCCAGAAACTAGGTTGAAATTGTGGAAAGGACGTAAAGCGGCGTTTGCTGCTGCTGGTCATTTAAGCCCAGATTATTATGTGCAAGATGGGGTAATTCCTCGGACGCAATTACCTTATGTTTTGCAGGAAATTGAAGCATTAAGTCAGAAATTTGGTTATCCTATTGCTAATGTGTTTCATGCTGGGGATGGGAATTTACATCCATTAATTTTATTTGATAATGCTGTTCCTGGGGCATTGGAAAAAGTCGAAGAATTGGGTGGAGAAATTCTCAAGCTTTGTGTGAGAGTTGGCGGTAGTATTTCAGGTGAACATGGTATTGGGGCTGATAAAAAATGCTATATGCCAGATATGTTTAGTGATACAGATTTGGAAACTATGCAATGGGTAAGAGAAGTATTTAATCCCCAAGGTTTAGCAAATCCTGGGAAGATGTTCCCCACACCACGCACTTGTGGCGAAGCTGCAAATATTGCTAAAACTCCACAGTTTGAAGGTGTAGAAAGATTTTAATAGTTATCAATTAACAGCAATGATATGTTTGTAGTAAGCGGTTTGAGCCACTTATTTTTCTGACTTTTCACGTTATGTGGAAAAGTTAACGACAGACCTAACCCCCCAGCCACCTTCCCTACAAGGCTATCCATTACCCGGATCTATCTCAACATTTGTGAGAGTATTCACTCACGTTTTTTCTAACCCTGATTTGTTCGTTGTTGATTTTCAATAAAAACATGGTTTTAGCGAGAAGATAAGGTGCGAATTTGTCAAGCCCGATGAAAAACTGAGTTGGCAAGATGCTTACTAAGCAAGGGTTTTAAGATTGTAAAGAAAGATGTGGGTAATGGATAGCCTCGTAGGAGAGGGGTTGGGGGAGAGGTCAAAACAACGCTTGTCGAACTCACGTTAATATCAGGGTTTATTATTTACCTGTGTTTTAACCTACTAACGAACGACGGGGTTTCAACCCATTTTTCTGATAATTATTTTCTAAAAATTACATGATTTTATAAAAATTCACATAAACTTTCACGCACATGAGGTTACTCATGGCTCAATTTAGCAAGAATTGATTAATCACAGAGGCACAGAGATAAAAAAGTAAATTTATACCTCAATACTGTTCAGATAAGAATAATTAACCGCCGATAAACGCCGATAAACGCCGATGAATTTAGATATTTAGTTAATGTTTCTGCCCAATTTAGCCTTAACTGAACCGTATTGATTTATACCTATTGCAATAACAGAGAGATGAGTATAACGATCAGGACTTACGCACCAATGTTGTCTGTTAAGACTGGGTGTAAGGGTGTAAGGGTGTAAGGGTGTAGGTTTTGAAGGCTTACCCCCCTACACCCCTATACCCCTATACCCTTGTCCAAACCCTTGATTTTTCGTTTTCATGCGTAAGTCCTAACGATAAGCCTGTCCCCTGTCACCTGTCCCCTATTCCCTAGTAGACTGTAGTAACCAAAAACCTGTATAAGTCATGCCAGAATCATCAGGCTGGACTAATAGAAAGTGTAATCCTTTGCTTTGCTGTTTGCGTTGTTCGTAGACTTGCGCCGCCTGTGCTACTTCTGCATCTTCAAAGGTGACTAAAACCCATCTATCCACCAAGCCGGCTTCTAATACCAAACCATCGGGCGCACCAGCAATATAATTCAATTCTACAGGACGGGCTTGGGCAATCCATCTGGCTAAATTAAGCGATCGCCTACCACCATAGATTACCACACCAGGAATCGCAGTGGTTGATGCCAAGCCTAAATTAAGCGGTTGGAGAGACTCTGGTAAGGATAAAATGGGAATTGGGCGATCGCTAAACATCTCCACAACATCCCCAGCTTGGATACTCGCAAAACGCCACTCGTCACCCCACAAATTATTCGGTAATGGTGATGGTGGTGGTTTATCAACGGCGATGGAATATTGCTTTTCTTGCAACCATTGCTTCAAAGCCAGAGTTTGGCGTTGCGGTTCCACATTAATTCCTAAATTTCTTCCCGCCGCTTCAATTAAACTCAAAGACTGGGGACGAAAAACTTGAATCAGACTTGGCATTTTTTCCCCTGCGGCTAACTGAAATTGTTCAGTCAACCAACTGGAATTAGCCGCAGACTGGGGACAAGTCGCCGTATATTCAAAACTGCGAGTTGCATCACAAATTAACAACTCCCACAAAACTTGTGCATCTGCATCATGTAGGGGACTACGATAAAAATCTGCTTGCCAAACCAGACTCATGCTTAACTCTCTTACCCAACCGCTATATAATACCAATTTACGAATTGATATAAGATGGGTTATGCCTGCAATCGCTGTTTGAAACTACAATCTCCTGAATCTCAGATTCAAAGGATTATGTCAAACTTGAGATGGAGCGTAAAATTCCTGAATAAAATGTTAGTTTTTCAAGCTTATGGATTTGATAGTTGAAGATTTAGCTGCCATTGATAATAAACTTTCTCAGCGTCATATTGACCTTGACCCTAATGGATATTTCATTATCTATATAGATAGAGCAGCAGGCTTAATTTATGCCAAACATTTTACAAATGTAATTGACGAACGTGGTTTAGCTGTAGATCCCCAAACAGGTAAAGTAATTCCTGCTAAGGGGAAAGTAGAAAGAACTCACACCACAGTTTTTAGTGGCAGAACAGCAAAGGAATTGTGTGTGAAAATTTTTGAAGAAACTCCACACTGTCCCGTCACTCTGTTAGATCACGCCGCCTATTTAGGTCGTGAATTTGTCCGTGCTGAAGTTGCTTTAGTTACAGGACAAGAGTACGTGCAGGACTAGGGTGTCTCAGTTAACAGTAATCAGTTATCAGTTATCAGTTAACATTACCTGATAACTGATAACTGATTAAATTCCCCTAACCTTCAGACGATGGTTGAACAGCGAGGTAAATGTAGTAAGTTGCCATTGGGATGATAGTAGCGGCAATTAACAGCCCTACTACCCAAGCTGTAGCGTTACCTTTGTCGGTTTCCTCGGCTTTCTTAAATGTGCCTTCTACTTGCACATTGTCTACAATTTTTGGTGGGCCGGGATCAGGTTGACCGGAGAGAACAGTCACTAGGCGATCGCCTGCATCTAAAAATGCTTGGTTATATTTGTTACCATCGCGTAAAGGTGCAGCTAAGGTTTCCTCGGCGACGCTTTTAGCGATAGCATCTGTGAGTGTAGGCTTGACCTCTTCACCAGTGATAATCGCAGTACCATTAGTCACAGTCACCAGCACTAACAAAGTTTGATTTGCTTGCGCTTCTGGGGTAGGAAACCATTTTTTAAACAAAGCTTGTGCAAAACTCTCTGGTGTTTCACCATAATCTAGGCGACGGACAGTTACAAATCTAACTTCCTTACCTGTCTGTTTTGCCAAGTCGTCAAACTTACTGCTAATTGTCCCTTCATTGATGCGGCTAATTACATCGCCTTCATCTAACACCCAGGTGGAATCCCCAGGATTGAGATTTGGTAATTGATACACACCCGTAGCTAGTGCAGGGGCGGTAAATAGGGAAGAAACGAGAATTACAGCTAATAAAGGTAAAATCATCTGGATGAATCGGCTTTTCATCCGAGAGACTTGGTTGAGTATATGTGTCATTGATAAATTTATAAGACCATCTAGCACCAAAAATACTACACAACCAATGTCAAAAGCACTATCTGGAAAAATTTATTCTCAGAGGCAGGCAGGAGGGAAGAAATTTTGAGATGATTGTAATTCTCTGAAGAGTTTTGTTGATTGATACCGTTTGTTGATGTAACTTGCCTAGCGTAGCCATAGATGCGCTTTCTTGACAGTTGACAGTTGTCAATAACTAATGACTAATGACTAATGACTAATCACTATTGACTAATCACTATTGACTAATGACTAATCACTATGACCATAATCTTAACTAACGATGACGGTATTGATGCGCCGGGAATTAAAGCATTAATTCAAGCTGTCCAAGGCAAAAACTTTATCGTTGCTGCACCTAGAGATCATCAATCAGGTTGTGGTCATCAAGTTACCACTGCTCACCCGATTAATCTACAAAAACGTTCTGATACTGAATATGCGATCGCTGGTACTCCCGCCGATTGTGTGAGAATTGCAATAACACAAATTTCTCAAGATGTCAAGTTTGTCTTTTCAGGCATCAACGCAGGCGGTAACTTGGGAGTAGATGCTTACATTTCTGGAACCGTTGCGGCTGTGCGAGAAGCAGCAATGCACGGTATTGCCGGCATCGCCATTTCTCACTATCGTAAAGCTAAACACAACTTTGATTGGGAACTAGCAGCTAAGTGGACGGCTGAAGTTCTAGCAGAATTATTACACCGTCCTCTAGAACCGGGTTGCTTTTGGAATGTCAATTTACCCCACATACTACCAGGCTCACCCGAACCAGAGCTAGTTTTTTGCCATCCTTGCACTAAACCTTTACCAGTGAACTACCGCATTGATGGCGACGATTTTTTCTATGTCGGTGAATACAGCAAGCGTGAACGTACACCAGGGAGTGATGTGGAAGTTTGTTTTGCAGGTAATATTGCAGTCACACAACTAAGGGTGTGAACCAGGGTTAACAAACAGTTCTATGTATTGCTAACCCTGAAACCTGAATGAATTAAAAAACTTACAAATGATTGTCACAGCCAAGTTGTACCTGCGTCATATCAGACTGTTACGTTAAAAGTATACAGCCGAAACCATCATTACGTAGGATCTGGGGATAATCACTATGTTTACTTTTGCCTTAGCTACATTTTTGGTGAGCTTACTGACTGTATCAGGTTGGGCTGCGATCGCCTACCTTTTTCCGCAAAATCATTCCCAAGATTAACAGGACTTACGCAACTGGCACATGGGGTAGGGTGCGTCAGATGTGGAAAATCCTTAAATCTGTACGAAATTATTGGGGCTGACGCACCCTACAGTTAGTTTGATTATGACACTTGCGTAAGTCCTAATTAATTGTTTAATCGACAACTTTCAATAATCCCTTTTGCAAAGCGCCGAATATACGGTTGATTTGATGCCTTTCTGCATCGTCTAAATCTTCTTTAGACAATAGCGTAGACATTAATAACTGTTGGTCGCGGCGTGAGATTCTGCCAATAGCAAATATATGTTCAAAAATTGACTCTAAAGGCATTTGGGTTGAGGGGCTAGTAATTGGCATATTCCTCACCAAAATTTATTTTCTTAAAGTTATGCTTTAGAGAATAACAATCTTCTGTAAAGTCTGACATTAGTGAGCATACTGAATAACAAATGCTCAATGGTTATAGCTTGATGCCTCCTGTGATACTCGCCTTTTCGGTAAAATAACTAGGCAGTTCAGCAAGCAACAGGTTAAGACTCATGACTCAGGCGCAGATTGGGATTATTGGTGGTAGTGGTCTCTACAAGATGGAAGCCCTCAAAGATGTAGAAGAAGTCCAAATTCAAACCCCCTTCGGTTCGCCCTCTGATGCGTTAATACTAGGAAAATTAGATGGGATAAGAGTAGCATTTTTAGCTAGGCATGGTCGTAATCATACGATGTTACCTTCAGAGTTACCCTTCCGTGCCAACATCTACGCAATGAAGCAATTAGGCGTGCAGTATTTAATTTCAGCTAGTGCAGTAGGTTCTTTAAAGGAAGAAGCTAAACCCTTGGATATGGTAGTTCCAGACCAGTTTATCGATAGGACAAAGAACCGAGTTTCTACATTTTTTGGTGAGGGTATTGTAGCTCACATTGCCTTTGGCGACCCCATCTGTAAAAATTTAGCAGGAGTTTTAGCGGATGCGATCGCATCCTTAAATTTACCAGATGTCATTCTCCACAGAGGCGGCACTTATGTTTGCATGGAAGGCCCCGCATTTTCCACAAAGGCAGAATCAAATCTTTATCGGAGTTGGGGTGCAACAGTCATTGGTATGACTAACCTACCAGAAGCGAAGTTAGCCAGGGAAGCAGAAATTGCCTATGCTACCTTGGCACTAGTTACAGACTATGATTGTTGGCATCCAGACCATGATAGTGTGACTGTAGAAATGGTAATTGGCAATTTACAACGCAACGCTGTTAACGCACAAAAAGTTATTCAAGAAACTGTAAGGCGTTTAAGTAAAAATCCCCCACATAGTGAGGCTCATTCTGCTTTGAAGTATGCAATTTTGACAAATTTAGACAAAGCACCTGCGGCGACAAAGGAGAAGTTAGAGTTATTGTTACAGAAATATTTGTAATCAACCAATAGTTGGTAATGGGTAATAGCGAATTGGTAATTGTTTTTTACTATTACCAATTAGCAACCCCTACTGGACTGTCTAGACTAAATTTGTGCATTAGCCAACAATCTATCATCTTGTTCATCTGCGTTCATCTGCGTTCATCTGCGTTCAATTTTCCCCAAACCTATTGCCACATTTTAGTCCAGTCGCGCTACTATTAGCGTGACCGGGCTAAAATGTTGCATTATAGAATCAGTTTTATCGGCGTTCATCGGCGTACCCTGCGGGAAGGCTGCGCCAACATCGGCGGTTTTTTATTTAAATCTAATGCACTATTTTAGTCTAGACACGCCACTATTGGACTGGCAAGGCTAAAATAGTGCAATAAGTTTCCTCTCTAACCTCTGTGTCTCTGTGCCTCTGTGGTTAATTAATGCAACATTTTAAGCTTGCCACGCCACTATAATGTCAAAATGGTGCGTTGCGCTATGCGACAACACACCATACTTCTGTTTGCAGTTCATCTAGTTTGAATTACTTGGCTTTCCATCCATTAACCTTGATGGCGTGGGGCATTGAAGGCATCCCAAGCAGCTTTAGCGGCATTTTGTAGACGCACAGTAAAATCTACAAAATCCTTCATCAACAAATGCCAGTTTTTCTCAGCTTCGTCCTTCAATACTGCCCAGAAATATTCTATGCGATCGCTTCCATCTAAATTCAGACCATCACCATCCCCAGTTCTGCCCCCTTCAATGGTTTCCCGAATCTTACGCACAGCATTTATGTAAGTTTCGCGAGTGAAAGTTCCGGCGGTTTCAGCTTCAGCTTGAGCGCGTCTTTTAAGGGCTTCAATGAGTGCTTTAGTTTCGCGCTTAACTTCATCAGTTTCGCCAACCATCTCCGCTTCCACTATCTCATCAGTTTGAGAGCTAATTTCTACTACCACAGTAGATTGAACAGTTTCTACAGTTTCAATGATTTCAATGTTGTCACTATTCATAGTTGAAATATCCTTTTTGTTATTAGTCATTAGTCATTAGTCAACAGTCCAGTAGGGGCGGGTTCAGCCAGAAATTCATGGGGAAAATAAATATGTCAATTAAACCCGCCCGTACAAAAGTCAAAAGTTGTTCTCTACTCCTCTGCTTCCTGTTCCCCTCTTGGGAGGGGCTAGGGGTGGGTTACTTCCTCATCTCCCTAGCCTCTAACCAGTTGTTGCTCTAACTGAAGCAGTGCTTGAACTCTTTCTTCCGTAGATGGGTGACTAGAAAACAAATTGCCTAAAAACTGCCCAGAGATGGGATTGATAATTAATAACGGTTCAAAAGCTGGGTTAGCATTCAAAGGTAATTGTCTTGCTGTAGCTTCTAATCTTTGTAATGCACGAGCTAAAGCGCGAGGATTACCTGTTAATTTAGCAGAACCAGCATCAGCAGAAAACTCTCTCGTGCGGGAAATTGCTAACTGAATAATTGTTGCGGCTATCGGTGCAAGCAGTACAGTTAACAAAACCCCAAAAGGATTTCCGCCTCTTTCGTTATCTCTTCCACCAACTCCCCCGAACCATAAGCTATAACTCACCATTTGCGCTAAGAAGGAGATAGCACCAGCCACCGTAGCAGCTACAGCTTGGGTTAAGGTGTCGCGGTTAATAATATGTGTAAGTTCGTGAGCGATGACACCTTCTAATTCATCCTCTGGCAATATATTTAAAATGCCTTCAGTGACAGCTACAGCAGCGTGTTCTGGATCTCGTCCTGTGGCAAAAGCATTAGCAGTTTGGCCGGGAACGATGTAAATTCCAGGCATGGGAATATTAGCCCGTTGCGATAATCTCCGCACCATGTGATATAATTCCGGCGCTTGGCTTTCGCTTACAGGCTGCGCTCGGTAAGCGGCCAAGGCAATCTTATCTGATTGATACCATGAAAGCAGGTTTGTCACTGCCGCCAAGCCAATACCAATAATTAAGCCGCCACTACCGCCAATTACCCAATAACTGATAGCAATTAATAAGCCACTAAGGGCAGCAAGCAAAGCAAGCGTTTTGAATTGATTTCCCATGTTTTCGCTCTCCTGCTAATGCTGTAAAGATTTTTTTAATCTTTACTAGACAACAATATTAGTTAAGTTGTACCTTGATTGTATCTATCTAAACAGGGATATATCAGGTAGAAATTACGCTCTATTATGAGTACGGTTTTCCGGCTTTGAGTTGCCGATATATTAGTTCGTGGCGGTATTTGTTAGATATAAGTTTTGAGAATCTGTATTTCTTAATACTTTTTTAGAAGGAAAAATATATTTTTTCAAAAGCAGAGTGGCGCAGAGATTAGCGCAGAGGAATGTAGAGGTTTTATGGGAATTTTTTAATGGGCAAAGGTGTAAATCATGTCTCATTGTTGGGCATCTCATAGCAGTTGGTAAGTTTATACCTTTTCAATAAGAAGGTGGCGATGCACTCCCCACCCTACTGTCCCCTGTCCCCTGTTACCTATTCCCTGCTACATTTCACCTTTTCAGAACTAGTTGGAAGGAATTGAGATATCCGGTAATAGTTTTAGCTAGAGTATTTTGCTGCTTTTTGGTAGTTATCGCCATTACTTGATACAAGCGTCCATCAGCCACATAAATTCTACTTTTGGTGATTTTACCGCCTGCATTTATATAAGTAATTTCCTTGCCTGGATGACCGTTAGAACTGCGAATATTGCGCTGATTCAACAAATTACTTTTTGTGGTCTTTAACGCCATATCTCGGACGTTATTCAAAATTTCCTGGGGGTCTGTGATTTTTCCATAGCTATAGGGAAATTCGTTGTATACCACTAAATAAGCTACTTCCTGTTTGGGGGGTTGGGCTGAAAAAACCTCTAAATTAATTTCCCCCATGTGGGTTTTTTGGGTTTGGGATTCCTTTTTGGGAATACCAGGCATTAAAACAGAAAAGCGTCCATCTGGGGCAGTAAACAACTTCCATTGTGGCTGAACTGGTTCGGCAATGGTTGGTTTTTTTGGAGACTCAGTTTTTTTAGCAACAGTTGGTTTTTTTGGAGACTCGGTTTTTTTAATAACAGTTGGTTTTCTTGGAGACTCAGTTTTTTGAGCAACAGTTGGTTTTTTGCGAGATATAACTGTTTTAGCTGGAGCATTAGCACGTTTGGGCTGACGTGCTTCTACAGTCATGGAGCCGCTACAAACTAAGGTAGCGGCGATGAACGAGAACACAATTTTTACTGTCATAGTTTTGGCATCGCGGATGCTGATATTACTGATGATGCTAGCTGTTATAACCTAGCAGCACACAAAGCAGCACCTATTAATCCCACTTGTTGATTGAGAATGATATGAACGGGGATTTCTTCCAATAGTGGGCGCATTCTGCCTTTTTGACTGAAGTTGAGTAAAAAGTTGCTGTTTTCAATCAAGGGTAAGATTTTGGGGGCGATACCGCCTGCAATGTATAAACCGCCATAGGGTAAGAGTTTGAGGGCTAAATTCCCGGCTTCTGCACCATAAGCATCTATAAATAATTGCAGGGTTTGTTCCGAAAGGCGATCGCACTTCAGCACTGCGGCTTTACCAATAGCTGCACCAGGATCTACACTTTTTTCCGCCTGTCCGGCTTGTTGTTCCCAGGTGCGGACAATTTGAGCAATTTCTGGCGACTCTGTGGCTTGTTTGCGATCGCGTAAAAATTGGTAAATTGCTACAATTCCCTGTCCAGAAACTACCCGTTCCACAGAAACACGCTGAATATCATGTTTATCCAGCAGATATTTCAATAACTGAAACTCTAACTCATTGCGGGGAGCAAAGTCAGCGTGTCCACCTTCCGAGGGGAAAACTTGATAGTGATTTCCCTGCTTGATTAAAAATCCTTGTCCTAACCCAGTACCAGCACCAATAACAGCGATAGGGGCTTCCGGTTTTGTTTTGCCAACTTGTAAAGTGAGGATATCTTGCTTAGTTAAACCAAAAATCCCATAACCAACAGCAGCAAAATCATTAATCAGCGAAATTAAGGGAATACCCAATTCTTGGGCTAATCGTTCAGTATCCAAAAACCAAGCCAAATTAGTCAACTTAGCAGTATTATTCACCACTGGCCCGGCGATCGCAAAACAAGCTTTTTCGGGTGTTGGTGAATTAGCCTTGACTAAAAACTGCTGCACCATCGGTACTAAATCAAGAAAATCCCCACTGTGGTAAGTTTCCTCAAAAATAGTCTTTAACTCCGATGAGTCTGATATTTTCACCAAACGTAAAATAGTTTTCGTCCCGCCAATATCTCCCGCTAATAATAAAGTCATAAAACTTAGTAGTAAATGAGTCAGTGGTCAGTGGTCATTAGTCATTAGTCCATAGTCAACAGTTAATAGTCAACAGTCCATAGAAAGGGGAAGGGGGAAGGGGGAAAGGGGAAGGGGGAAGGGGGAAAGGGGAAAAGAACAACTGTCAACTGTCACCTGTCACCTGTCACCTGTCACCTGTCAACTGTCAACTGTCAACTGTCACCTGTCACCTGTCACCTGTCAACTGTCAACTGTCAACTTATTAAGCAAATCGAATCACTTCTTCTACCTCAGTCAAATGGGAAGTATCTCCCTTTAGTTCTAGCAACCAGTCAGGCTCGTAGCGCACAACCTTGACTAAGGAACATAAAGAAGCTTTGACTTCAGTTTTGGCAATTTCTCCAACTAGCCCCATTGCAGCACCCAGCACAGACGCACCATGCGCCACCAACAAAATATTATCTGGAGAGAACTCCGTCACCAAACACCTAGCTGTTTGTCCCGAACGCGCCCTGACTTGTTCGTGGGTTTCAGGATAATTCGCCGCAATACGTGCTGTATAACTCAGATTAATTCTAGGAAATAATTCTGCTAGGGCTGAAGCTGACAGGCGTTTTGGTTCTTCAGTCATCCAAGCTGGATTGAGCCATTCACTCAACCCTGTCTCTAGATTAATCGGTAAATCTAAAACTTCTGCTACTGCATTAGCAGTTTGTACCGTTCTCAGAAAAGGAGAAGCAAAAATATGATGGATTTTCTCTTTTCGCAAACGTTGAGCTAGCTGTTTAGCTTGCACCATCCCATCATCAGACAAGGGCGGATCATAACGTCGTTCTGCGGTCAGAAACCAGTCAGGGTTAACAAAGTCGAGGCGGTTGGCGTGTCTTGCGATCCAGACTATTTGACTCATGGGTTTGATTAATCAGGCGAATTGAACTCGCTACACACAAAAATAGACACCCAAAAAGACGGGTGCAAACCCAATATATGATAAATCTTGTAATAATTTGTAATTAGTCATTAGTCCATAGTCAACAGTCCATAGTCAACAGTCTATAGTCAACAGTTTATTTATTTCCCTTTACCCTTTCCCCCTTCCCCTTTCCCCATTTATGAAGTGATATTACAAACCTTGCAAAAATATTGAGAAATTGTCTCTGGGTCAAACATGGTTTTAACGTAGAACCTATAGGAAAGACTTGAGGCAAACATAAATGAGCAAAGTTAGTAATCAAAACTATCGTTTTGTCTGCACCTTAACCTTTGGTGATATCTACGGTCAAATAATTGTTTGGTTAATTACGATTGTCCTGAGTTTGGCATCAGCTTTAGCATTGATGGGTGCTAGAAGACCAGTATATGCGTTAGTAACTGTTGGTCTTGTTGTATTGCTATCACTACCGTTTTTGTTGTTCGCATTTGTAACTACATTGTTAAATCATATAGAAGTTACTGCTGTAGAACCAGGCACAAAAACTGAACCTATCCCTGGTAACGTTTCCCAACAAAAACCTGTACAAGCAACAAGTTGATAATATCTAGTTAATGGAAATTTTGTACTAAAGCGGCGCTAACGTCAGCTTGAGCCTACCCGTAAGTAGTTTTAAATTTTGCATTTTGAATTTTCCTGTCCCCGTCTACTGATGGGGAATTTTTTTGTGAAGATACCAGACATCTCAGTGAATCACGTCTTTACAATAGAACAGCAGGGTTTTGTAGTCGGTGGCTAATATGCTAGAGCATGATGTAATTATTGTTGGGGGTGGATTGGCTGGGTGTCGGGCGGCTGTGGAAATTGCTCGTACTGACCCTAGTTTAAATGTTGCAGTGGTCGCCAAAACTCACCCCATTCGTTCCCACTCTGTAGCTGCTCAAGGTGGTATTGCGGCTACGTTAAAAAATGTGGATTCGAGTGATACTTGGGAAGCTCACGCTTTTGATACTGTCAAGGGTTCTGATTATTTAGCAGACCAAGATGCAGTAGCGATACTCGCTCAAGAAGCCCCAGATGTAGTCATTGACCTGGAACACATGGGGGTTTTATTCTCACGTCTCCCTGATGGTCGCATTGCTCAACGGGCTTTTGGGGGACATTCTCATAATCGCACTTGTTACGCTGCTGATAAGACTGGTCACGCAATTCTGCATGAATTGGTGAATAATTTGCGGCGTTACGGTGTGCATATTTATCAAGAATGGTACGTGATGCGCCTGATTTTGGAAGAAAATGAGGCTAAGGGTGTGGTCATGTACAGCTTATTAGATGGGCATATCGAGGTAATTAGGGCAAAGGCTGTGATGTTTGCCACTGGAGGTTATGGTCGCGTTTATAACACGACATCCAATGATTACGCCTCCACTGGTGATGGCTTGGCGATGACGGCGATCGCAGGTTTACCCCTAGAAGATATGGAGTTTGTCCAATTCCATCCCACAGGCTTATATCCAGTTGGTGTCTTGATTTCCGAAGCTGTGCGGGGGGAAGGGGCGTATCTCATTAATAGCGAAGGCGATCGCTTTATGGCGAACTATGCACCCAGTCGCATGGAACTAGCTCCTCGTGATATTACCTCACGGGCGATCGCCTATGAAATTCGGGCTGGGCGTGGTGTCCATCCAGATGGAAGTGCAGGCGGCCCCTTTGTCTACCTCGACTTGCGCCACATGGGTAAAGAAAAAATTATGAGTCGCGTCCCCTTCTGTTGGGAAGAAGCCCATCGCCTAGTCGGTGTAGATGCAGTCACTCAACCCATGCCAGTCCGTCCTACCATACACTATTGTATGGGTGGTATACCAGTGAACACGGATGGTAGAGTCCGCAGTAGTGGCGATGGCTTAGTTGAAGGCTTCTTTGCGGCTGGGGAAACCTCTTGCGTATCCGTGCATGGGGCGAACCGTCTAGGTAGTAACTCGCTATTGGAATGTGTAGTTTATGGTAAGCGGACAGGGGCGGCGATCGCTCAATATGTGCAGCAACGTAAGTTACCCACCATAGATGAGCAACGTTACATCACACAAGCTCAACAAGAAATCCAAGCCCTACTAGAACAGCCTGGACAATACCGTATTAACGAAGTCCGCCAAGCATTTCAAGATGCGATGACAGAATACTGTGGCGTTTTCCGCACCCAAGAATTAATGACTCAAGGTTGGGAAAAAATATCAGCACTGCAACAGAAATATAGTCAAGTATACTTAGATGACAAAGGCAGTTGTTGGAATACCGAATTAGTAGAAGCATTAGAATTGCGGAGTTTAATCGTAGTCGGACAGACAATTTTAGCCTCAGCCCTCAACCGTCGAGAAAGCCGTGGCGCACACTTCCGCGAAGATTATCCCCAGCGAGATGATGCTAATTTCCTGCAACACACAATGGCTTACTATTCACCCGCAGGTATTGACATTCAATATCGCCCAGTGGTTATTAATATGTTTGAGCCAAAGGAAAGGAAGTATTAAGTAGATATGATCAATCGAGGGGACTGTAAATACTAGTCCACCTCGATGATAAAGTAGTTGAATTATCAAGCAGAGCCTAACTGTTTCTCAATCGCCGCTTTTATTTTCTCTTCCCAGTTTGGATCATTCAATTCAATAGCAACATCCCGATTACGAGATTTACGTCTATCCATATAAGCATAAAAAGCTTCCTTATCATCCCGATGATTGACAAGGTAACGCTTTAGCTCCTGGTCTGTCATTGCAGTATAGTTTGCTTTTGTCATGGTTCTATTCTACCATCTGGTAAAATTACCATCTCTAGTTCTCGCTCACCGAGAAGATGATGATGCTATTGAAGAATTGATCAAACGGGGAAATCCCAACAGTCCAGTATATCCCTTCCCCCAAACAGAAGAAGATTTTCAGCAAATGGCAGAAATACTCAAGCGGAAATTAGGTAATAGTTAGGAAAAGCTATACCAATTATGGCGTTGCTGAATCAAGATATGAATTTGTCTCACGCAAAGGCGCAAAGGCGCTAAGTTACAAAGAAAAAGGACGGTCATTTTGCGATTTCATATTCTAATTCAGCAACGCCCCAATTATTAATCACTGATGACCAACCCCCACAGATACCTTCAGTGTTCTAACGGACATGATATGGTAAGTTGCCAGATACATCAGAATCTCAAGTAATCACACAACACTTAGGCACAAAGCATTCCAGCTACTCCCTGTTCCCTGTCACCTGTCCCCAACCACAAATCTAACGAGAATTTTCTAAGTATCTTCATGGATACCTAGCAATAAAAAAACAAAAGTTTATAAATGCGTAATGTATGATACTGGAAATCAAAAAATTGTAAAACAGCATCCAATCATACATCATCATTACGTAAGGATATAACTATCATGTTTAAACTTAGTTTAAAGTTGAAGCATCTTAGTAAAACAACGGTAACAGGCTACAGCCTTATTTTCCTAGCAATTCTCATAGGTTTTATCACCAGAATCATTGGTGTTTTTCAATACGTATCATTTGATATCGGCCCGGCTCCTGATCAAATAAGGGATGCTTTTATCGTCCTGAATATTTGGAAAGGTGAATTTCCTACACTCGGCCCCGTCGCGGCTGTGGGTGGACACCATATTTTACCCCTCTATTATTATCTTTTCTGGCCTTTTACCCTTTTAGGTGCAGATCCAGTCTTCCAAGCATTTCCCAACGCCTTATTTTCTTTTTTATCTATCCCTTTATTAATCTATTTAGTCTATCAACTGCTAGAAAATGTCGAACCGCAAAAGAGAATATTGCTAAGTGGTTTAGCTGGCTTTTGGTATAGCGTTCTCTATGGCGAAATATTTATTAATAATTTTCAATGGAATCCTAGTTCAATTCCTTTCTTTTTTCTGGCTTTTACATTACTATACTATGTTCAAATAGAGGGTAAATTTTCTTTTCCAGTGCAAGCTATGTTATGGGCTGGATATGGAATAGTTTTATCCATATTAATGAGTTTACACTCTTCCACGCTGTTTGTAATGCCCATTGTATTTATTATTAGCTGTGGGATTTTTTTATATAAAGTTATCAAGAGAAAATCTTACTCACTAATAATATTACCTATTATCAGCCTTCTATCAAGCGCAATTGTCTTACTACCATATTGGATAGGTGAATTTGGCAGAGGCTTTCAGAACACTAAATTGATTGTAAAAGTTATATTTCAGTCTAAAACAGGTACAAATAGTTCTTTATTCGCAGGTTTAGCTAAGAAACTGAGCAATTTATTCTTGAATTATTTCAAACTCTTTCAAGAACCATATCTGTGGAATGCTTCATGGATGTATTTCGTTATATCTATTATCTTCCTCAGTGTGGTTACGTATTTTGGTATTGTCAAATTTAAAGGAAATCAATATATTTGGGGTATCTTGTGTTCTACATGGGGTCTTTATTTATATGCTGCTTCTAACCTTGATTCAGAAACAACTGTTTTTCACTACAAAATACTCATAATATTTACGCCTATTATTTTAACGATTACGTCTCTTGCTTACCTGAATTTTTCTAAGAGCAAAAAACAAATATTTTACATACTCACAGGCATCATTATTTTCATGTCTTGCTTTAGCAACTTATTTTATGAGTCCAAATTCTTATTAAGTAAGTATGGTAGTAATCGGGTGATGAACACAGCAGATATGACCCAGATTATCAGTCAGTTACCATCAGGTGCAGTTGTTTGCGACCCTAGAGTGCAGAATCGGAGAAAAATCCATAATAAATACAATTATATTGATAAAAATATTACCCAGAAGGAGATTAAATTCGTTAATGTTTGTGAGGCTGGTAATTATATCATCCATCCTAAAAGGTCTTTAATAGTAGATGGTTCATATGTTAATGATGCAGCCTACGAAAAACCATATTTTGTAAAATATAGTCCATCGGATTTAGAGAAGTTATGGCCTATATTTAAAATTGTGGAAAATGGCAAGATTGCCAGACCAGCAAAAGTTGTTTCAGAAACAGATACAGCTACAGTCTATGTTTTAGATTAGGGCAGATAAATCCACGTTTAACAGCGTTGGTTAATCTAAACATTATAGATACGCCGTCAATTAGGCGATCGCCTACACCCACCTACTCCAGTCCAAACATTTGTTAAGCAATTTAAACTAAAAGTTGCGATAAATGTAGAGCTATGTAACAGTCAGCAATAAACCAATCAGAAGCAGTAACTCATTAGGGTAAAATCCTGAAAATAGGAAACGGCGATTAATAGAGTCTTAAGACAATGGCACAGGATCGAAAATCAACGGTTATAGTTACTGGAGCTTCTTCTGGGGTTGGTTTGTATGCAGCTAAAGCCCTTGCCAAAAGAGGGTGGCACGTGGTTATGGCTTGCCGTAATTTAGAAAAGGCAGAACAAGCCGCTCAAGATGTGGGCATCCCCAAGGACAGCTACACCATCATGCACATTGATCTAGGTTCCTTGGATAGTGTGCGCCAGTTTGTCAACAATTTTAGAGCAAGCGGCAAGTCTTTAGAAGCTTTGGTATGTAACGCCGCAATTTATATGCCTTTGATTAAAGAACCTTTACGCAGCCCAGAAGGTTACGAGTTAACCATGACCACTAATCACCTTGGTCATTTCCTGCTGTGTAACCTCATGCTTGAGGACTTGCAAAAGTCATCGGCGGCGGATAAACGACTGGTGATTTTAGGAACCGTCACCCACAACCCAGACGAACTAGGTGGAAAGATTCCACCACGCCCAGACCTGGGTAACTTGGAAGGTTTTGCCCAAGGCTTTAAACCGCCCATTTCCATGATTGACGGTAAAAAGTTTGAACCTGTGAAGGCGTACAAAGACAGCAAAGTTTGTAACGTCCTCACCATGAGAGAACTGCATCGCCGCTATCACGAGTCAACAGGAATCACCTTCACCTCCCTGTATCCCGGTTGCGTAGCCGAAACACCATTATTCCGTAACCACTATCCCCTATTCCAAAAACTCTTCCCCTTATTCCAGAAATACATTACTGGGGGATACGTATCCCAAGACTTAGCAGGAGAAAGAGTTGCAGATGTAGTTGCAGCACCTGAATATAAACAGTCTGGTGCTTACTGGAGTTGGGGAAATCGTCAGAAAAAAGATGGTAAGTCTTTTGTGCAGAAAGTTTCTCCCCAAGCCCGCGATGACGAAAAAGGCGATCGCCTATGGGAGTTGAGCGAAAAACTAGTAGGACTGGCATCACAAAAACCAGTTGCTGTCAACAGTTAAAATGTCATTGCATAAATAGGAAATGATTTAAATAGTTTTGTGGGATGGGCATCTTGCCCGTCCTCCATATTTCCGGGCAGGCAAGATGCCTACCCTACAAGAATCATTCGTAGATTTAGCAATGTCAAAATATCTATCACCCATAGTTTAAGTGCTTGACTCTTGCCTGAGACAGGTATATAATTCAATTCTGATAGAAGGGGAGTAGCTGCTGGCAAAAGCCAGTACATCTGAGTCAACATACTGGCGATGAGCCTGGTTCAGATGACAATAATTAAAGATTTGTAAGCGAGACCTTCACTAAGTTCACATTCGAGATGTGAGCTTGGTGAGGTCTTTTGGCATTCATCAAGCTCCACATCGGTAAACGTTCTTCAGGAGCTTGAGAGAGTGCTAACAGCTTTTACCGCAGGTTTATTACTAATTACAGTTTCCGAACTGGGTGATAAGACATTCTTTATCGCCGTCATATTAGCAATGCACCATTCCCGACGCTTGGTGTTTACAGGGGTGGTAGCGGCTTTAGCAGCTATGACAGTCTTATCGGTGATGTTTGGACAAGTAGTGTCTCTGTTACCAAAAATTTATATTCACTATGCTGTAATTGTTTTATTTTTTGCCTTTGGAATTAAGCTGTTGTACCAAGGGAGTAAAATGTCTGCTGCTGCTGATAAAGCCGAAGTCATCGACGAAATAGAAGAGGCAAAAGCAGCCGTAGAAAAAGCCGATTTGCAGCTACCAAAACAAAAAACGCCCTTATCGATTATATTAGAAGCCTTTGTGTTGACATTTATGGCTGAATGGGGCGATCGCACACAAATTGCCACCATCGCCCTAGCCGCCGGAAATGACATCATTGGCGTAACCGTAGGAG
Source organism: Anabaena azotica FACHB-119 (assembly GCF_014697625.1). GTDB lineage: Bacteria > Cyanobacteriota > Cyanobacteriia > Cyanobacteriales > Nostocaceae > Trichormus > Trichormus azoticus_A. Next base: position 93,031 of record NZ_JACJSG010000022.1, read on the forward strand.
CCATTATTGGTCATGCTATTTGTGCAGCGATCGCAGTCATCGGTGGCAAAATGATCGCCGGAAAAATCTCTGAACGCCAACTCACCCTTGCCGGCGGATGTTTGTTTTTGATTTTTGGTGTTGTCGCTGCTATTGAAGGAGCGTAAGCTGAGAGATGAGGGAGATGAGGGAGATGAGGGAGATGAGGGGCATGAGGGAGAATAATATTTTTTAGTTACTCAACAAATTACTGATTTTTCTCCCCCTACTCCCCCCACTCCCCCCACCTCACAAGTGTAGGTTTTTAATATAGCAGTGAGTAAGAACTATAAAACTAACGAGAAAATCATTGTTTCATCCACCCCTACACCCCTACACCCCTACACCCTTACACCCCAAACCAAGGTTTTTGGAACACCAGTAAAAAACCTACACCTGTCAGACTCCCCCCACTCCCTCACTGCTTCGGAGTAGCTTCTGGTGTAGGCGTAGGAGCAGCCGGCGCAGGAGTGGGGCTACCTTCAGGAGTAGGCGCAGGAGAAGCAGCAGGCGCGGGGGTGGGAGATGCGGAGGCTGCTTTGTTAATTTCATCCTTGTATTGTGCAGGAGCTAGGGCTAAGGCAGTATCAAATAAAGGTTTAGCTGCTGCTGTTTGTCCCTGCTGCTTTAAAAGCAGTGCTTTGGCGAGAACTGGGCGAAAATCCTTGGCATCTTTCTTAATTGCTTGGTCAAATGCGGCGATCGCTTGAGGAAAACGTTTCTGAGAAGCATGAACATTGCCTAATAATACCTCTACAGCCACTGTATCCACACTTCCAGGTTGGATCGTGTTTGCTTGGGCTGCTTTAGTCAGGGTATCTTGTAATAACCCAACAGCAGCTTCGGGGCGTTTTTGGTCTATCAGCAGCACTACCATTCCCTGCAATGCCTTTAAGTCACCGGGTTTCGTGTCTAAAATTGCCCGGTAAGCCTGAGCTGCGCCTTCATTATCGCCAATTTGCTGTTTGGCTTGAGCGAGTAGCACACCATACTCAGTCTGATCAGGATTGAGCTTGGCTAATTTCTCCAGAGGCTCAATGACACTTTGCACATTACCTTGTTTTATCGCTAAAAGTTGTAGCCGCGCTTGTAATAGACCCTTCAAAGCAGTTTGATTTTCTGGTTCCTTTTGTAAAACCGATTCATAGCCACGTACTTCATCTTCCCATTTAGTCTTTTGGTTGGAAGCAACAGGGGCGCTTGGGGTACTAGCGTTATTCGGATTTGGAGGTGATGTACTATTGTTGAGCGCCCCAATGATGGGCAGCACTGAAACACCTACAAAGGCTAGAACTGCCAGTGCTAAGATGAGTTGAACTATCCAGCGATTGCCAGGTTGAGACACAGTTTAAACCCCCTCCATAACTATAATCACAATATTATCTACACGAATGAGAACGTTAAAGATTTCCAAAAGCTTACGGAATACCGCCAAATACCTGTGAATTTTATAACAAACAACCGATTAGCACCGCTAAAGTAAGTGATGACTTTAGGAGGAGCCGTCAAAATGGAAGCTGTGATATGCTTCCGAAACTAGTATAAAGGCGCTAAATTACAGATTTAGAGTAGAATGACGAGTCTAGCGTCTTTAAAATTGTATAGAGCGTTGGATGTGATCTTATGAAAAGCCAATATACTTTCATCAGTCACATCGGCGCTCTTTCTCGATGCTTAGTAAAATCCCAAAATTGGGATGTGTCTCCGCCGCAAGGAGTTTTTATGACTTCCGACCTGATGCCTTTGCCTGAATCTTCCAACTCTATTGCCTCCGATCAGCCTGAAAATAATACAGAGGCAGCCGCTAATATTCAAATAGCAGCACCGCCACCCATTAAACGAGAAAATTCCTCATCTACCACTAGTGAGAATACCTCAGATGGGAACCTAGCCGATCGCCAGCAACCAATCCCGCCTCCCAGCGAACCAATGCAATATCGTGCCATTGGTTTAGTCCGGGGTCGTTACCGTGCTAGCGATGAGCAATTCACTCAAGGTATTTTGCTCACCTGTGATGGGGTAGAACTCAACGCCGTCCTCCTGGGTCGGATTATGAGTTTAGTCAAGAATCACTTAGACCTGGAAAAAGACCATTTGTGGGTAGTTTATCCCCGCACAAGGCAAGAAAATGACAGTTTGCATATGCAAATCGTCGGCGTTTGGGAACCAGAAAATCTGGCTAAAAATTCACCAGAAGAAGACGAGCCAGAATCGGGTTTACAAGAATTAATAGTACCCGATACGCCAGAAGCAGCAACAAAACCCCCAGCGCCTTCAGCCAATATCCCTGATGGTGGATTTTCTGTCCGTGGTGAAGTAGTTTACCAAGCTTTTGACTCTAAAAGCTTAGTTGTCAAAATTAAGCAAGCACCCCGTAAACCAACGGATAAACCCAAATACTTTAAATTGAAACTGCAAGGTGTACTGACCACCAAAGCTGTAGGGAAATTTTGGGATTTCCAAGCCAAGCGAGAAGGTGACGCTTTGGTAGTGCAAATTGCCGAAGCGATCGCCGACTTACCCAAAAAACGCCGACCACCGTTCAAAGGCGGCGGTGGCGGCGGCCCCCGTGGTGGTTCCAGAAAACCCTTTCCCCCCAGAAGACCCGGAGAAACGCCTCGTCCCGTCAAGAAAGTCGGCGGCGAACCCTCGGCAGTTTCCAAACCCCAGCCAAAAACGCCAACTCCTAAGCCGGTCAAGAAGCCCAAGTCGGCAGAGTAGGGAGTAGGGGGGATGAGGGAGATGAGGGAGATGAGGGGGATGAGGGAGATGAGGGAGATGAGGGGGATGAGGGAGATGAGGGAGATGAGGGAGATGAGGGAGAAATACCCAATCCCTAATCCCCTTTCCCCTTTCCCCCTTCCCCTTTCCCCTTTCCCCCTTCCCCTTTCCCCCTTCCCCAATCCCTAAAAATCCCGCCACCTATCTTGAGGTAGGAAAGAACGCTCTTGAGGAATTGGGGCTACTGGTTCTGTGAGAGTAAAAGTACCTGCCTCAATCCACTGTTTTAGTTCTACTGCTACTTGTCGAGAGAGGAATATGCTAGCTAAAGGCGCAGCCCTCACAGTTTTACCCTCAATGGTGACACGTCCAGATTTGAGTTGAGCGTAACTCACTAAACCAAATGTGGGACGAACCCGCCGAGGAATGGAAAAATCTACTATTGGCGCTACTAAATCTTGGTCTTGAACTGCACAGTGTTTTACCACCTCTTCATTTAACACTGGCAATGGCACGCCAACGCCTAACATCAAGGAAGGGCCGTAACTTTTAAAGTAACAACCCCTCACCCAACGGGCATCCATTTGTTTGGCATCACCTATTAAAGCTAAAGTCGCAGCCGGGCCGATTGGTGTTTGATTAGCTAGGCGCTTTTGTAAGGGAAAGTGTTGTGTACCTTCCCAAGCCACATAACCAACGCCACCACCTAAGAAAATTCTTGTACCGATGCCAATGAGTTGTAAATTGGGGTCATTGAATAGGGGAGAAATTGCCCCAGGGTTGGAGTAAACAGCGTTTGCCAAGCGTGGCTGTAGGGGGCCGAGATAGGTATGCAGTGGGCGATCGCCTCCATTCACCCCGACGATAAAATTTTGGTAGAGATTCCTGGGATTGAATAAATAAAACTGATTGATAGTGTCGCGAGTAATTGTAGTTTCAAAACTCGCTCTGGGATAACAATCAGTTACTTGTCCCTGCGCCCTGACCTGTATGGGTTTACCCGCGATTAAATCCTCAATCACATGACCACCGCCACGTTCGCGGACTTCTTCACCGTCCATTACATCTACAGCACAGCTAGCACCCAAGTATAAATCAACAGCCCCAAAACCACTGTAAGCGGGAACGCCATCTAACCAGCAACGGCGAATTTTAATTGGTGGGTCAGTGTGTCCAAGATTGAGAATAGCACCAGTGGATTCCATTGGCTCAAAAGTGCCAGTAGTGACTACATCAACTTCTTGGGCAACTTTACTGACACCAACTTCTAACACTCGTGCTTTTAATTCTTCAACTGTCAGGATTACCGCAGTTTTACGGTTAATTTTTTCGTTAATTTCCGCAATAGTTCGCATTTTAAATGAAGCGGATAGACATTCTCTTGCCTGGAGAGTTGCCTGCCAAATAATTAATTAAATCAGTTTAGCAAGAAAAATCCAATACTCCTAAGAAGAAATGCACATCAGCTAGTGATAGATGTACCTATATTACTATTAACGCTTCGCAGTAAATTACTGCACAAATCTTTATTTAAATATAGGACTATCATTTATTTTTTTGGGCTAGCCTGCACTATACCCTAACAAAAACTTCTACCAGTTCCTATCATTCTTTTCTTTCTGCTGTCCTCTATTCCCTCTTCAACTATTAGTTAATTCTGGTATAGTAGCTTCTAACTTGAGACAGTTAGCCCCATTAACCTGCAATTGATATTCTACTTTATCCATCAAACGATTCATAATTAGCCAACCATAGCCACCTTCTTGCCTATCATCTGGATTCGGTGGGAAATAGCTAGACATATCAAAACCTGCGCCGTAATCCCAAATTTCTATAGCAATATCTCGTTGTTTAAATTCTACACGTAGTAATATTGGTATGTTTGGTTGCTCTTTATGGGCGTGACGCACAACGTTAGAGTAGGCTTCCACCAACGCTAGACGCAAGCGACTTGATTGTCGTGACCAGTCAACAGATTCTCCAAACTGAATTTTTAAACATCCCAGTAACCAGTTTTCGACGATGTTCAAATAGTTCAAGTCACTTGGTACATGAAGCTCACTTTTCATAAGTTACAAAACCTCCAATGAGAGTATAGTTTGATCGTCTTCTTGAATTTGGTTATCTGCCTGAATCCGAGCTAACAAGTGGTTAAGAGATAGTGGTTGAGGCTCTTGTTGTAAAAGTTGCCACAGACCATCTTGATTCAGCATAGAATGACTTACCGACTGACCGCCACCCCCGGTTTTCACGGAATTTATTAATTTTGTCGATACTGTTGCTTCCGTAATTCCATCGCTGGCTAACAGTAATGTATCTCCTGGTTTCAGCAATAAACTACCCGACTTAGCCTGCCACTTAGGTAAAATTCCTATAGGGATGGCTCTCACGGTGAGATAGACGGGTTTTTCTGGTACTTTAATTTGATTTGACCACACTAACGGATAGATATGACCAGCGTTTGCATAAACTATCTCTCTAGTGGTAGGTGTGTAACGAGCTAAGACAAAAGTGATAAAGCAGTTGTTGCTAATTAAGTCATCAGACAAAGCATGGTTGAGATTATGTATAACTACGTTGGGTTCAGGTGGGTTTTCTTGTGATAGTTCCCGACGTAAGACAGAAATGGCGCTAGCCATGAATAAAGCCGCCGGTACACCTTTACCAGAAACGTCACCCACTGCTAACCACACATCTCCTTGTGTGGGATGAACAAAGACTTCAAAAAAGTCACCGCCTACTTCTCGCGCTGGATAACAACAAGCTTGTAATTTTGCGCCTTTAATATCTGGTAGGGTTTGACGCAGTAAATTATTTTGAATTTGCCGCGCCACTTCTAATTCAGCACTGATTTGCTGTTGTTTTTCTTGCAGGTGTTGGTAGAGTTTTGCTTGGGAAACTGCTAAAGCTGCTTGTTCAGCCACACCTGTAATTAATTGAATCTCCTCATCATGCCAAGAATGCTCTAGTCCCCATTGGTAAAGAGCCAGCACAGCTAGCAGTTGCTGTTGGTAGGATAGGGGTACAACCAAGTAATTACAGAATTTGCCATTGTATGTATCTTGGGCAATTTGATAATCACCAGTTTCCAGTACTTTGACGATTAAACAAGACGGGTCAAAGGCACTTTCAGGTAAATCTGCTGCTGGATTTTGATAATAAAACTGACTTGGAGTTAGGCGGTTGTTTTCTACTGGCTTGAGTAGACAACAAGTAGCTCCAAAGGTTTGTCCTATAGTGGCGGCGATTTTTTGCAGCATACTCTCATAATCCAAGGATTCTCGAATGGCTGTTGTTACCGCGTTAAATAAAGATTGTCGCCGCAACGCACGCTGCAATTCTTGGGTGCGTTTTTTAACTAAGCGATAGGTTTCTGTGGCTTGTTCAACTACAGCTTTTAGGCGTTCAGGATTCCAAGGTTTGGTGATGTATTTGAAAACTTGACCAGAGTTAATGGCTTCTACCAAGTCTTCTACATCTGTAAAACCTGTCAGTAAAATCCTGATTGTGTCGGGATAAAGTCCAACTGTACGGCTCAATAATTCTGTACCGTTCATTTCGGGCATTCTTTGGTCTGAGATAATTACAGCCATTTCGCCTTCTTGAGCCAGAATTTCTAAAGCTTTGCGAGCATGATTGGCTTTATATACTTGAAAATTTCGCCTAAAAGTACGGTAGAGTAAATCTAAGTTGTCTGGCTCATCGTCTACTACCATGAGCTTGAGTTTTTGCACCTCGTTTTGCGTCATAGTTGACTTGCTTTTTCGCGTACTAGAAATTGGTGAGATATGATAGTTCTTATCCCACCGAGTAGTTAAATATGGCAGGGAACAGGGGACAGGGGATAGGTAACAGGTTTAATATCTGCTTGCTATCAGGATTGGACGATCGCTCCTTTTCCTTATCTATCTGGCTACTGCCATAATAGTAAAAAAAGTAATTTTTTTTGGAGAAAAATTACTTCTCTCACAAGTATAACTTTACTCTTTAGTTTGTTTGAGAATCTTTCTATCCCATCCCAGTTTAACCTACTAATCCAGAACGTAAAGCTCGGACTGCCGCTTGGGTGCGGTCATCGGCGGAGAGTTTATTTAAAATATTGCGAACATGGGTTTTTACAGTTCCGACTGTAATATATAGACGTTCGGCGATGACGGCATTACTACAGCCTTCGACGATCAACTGTAGCACTTCTAACTCTCTTTCTGTAAGGGTATAGGGGTCAATAATATCTAAATCTTCTTCAATGGCGGAATTTTTTGGGGTATTTTCTGGTTCTACTTTGGTAAGCTCTGGTTTAGGAGACTGTTGTGCTTGTTGTAGGACAATTCTGGCGATCGCTGGATCAATCCAAGCGTTGCCATTGTAAGTCACTTTGACTGCTTCCAATAAATTATCAAACCCAATATCCTTCATACAGTAAGAATCAGCTCCAGCTGCAAAAGCTGCCAAAACCGCTTCTTTATTATCCCGTAAGGTTAAAATCAATACTTTTGTTCCTAAATCCGGGTTATTACTGTTGCTGGATTTTAATTCCCTTGTTAACTCTATGCCATCTTTATCTGGTAAACCGATATCAACGATCGCAATATCCGGTTGTACCGTTTTTAACATATTCAGTCCTTCTACCGCATTGGCAGCTTCTCCGACAACTTCCATTTCTTCTCTTTGTAGTAGTGCCGTCCGAATACCCACACGGGTTAGATCATGATCCTCAATCAGCGCAATCCGAATTTTACTCATAGTCAATTTCTACCCGTTACGCTATTACACAAAAATTTTCACCGAAATTTCCCTGTTTTTTTCGTTTACTACCTGATACAGCCTCGCGATTACTAAAAATAATCTAGTTAATTTTTCCAGAAATTTCTCAAAAAACTATGATATAAGATTACTCAGGCATTATAAGCTGTTTTTATTATGCAAAATAAGCAAAAAAGAAGCTCACTTTTAACAATTCAGTTTTCTTCGTCAACTTATTTGCATAATACCCTCCCTCTCAGCCCAGAGGCGACCTGTGAAAAAATTTGATAAACTATCGTCGAGACAATGTGGTGTGAGGCTCAAGGGCTATGTTTCCATCATCTAAAGTGTTTACGGTGCTGGGTATCCCAGTTCATGTGATGAGTGACTATCCAAGGTGGTTGCTAGAATCCTTAAAACAAGGCAAGGGCGCTCATGTAGTCACACTGAATGCGGAAATGACAATGCAGGCGCAGCAAAATACATCCCTGAACAAAATCATTCAGAATGCGGAGTTGATCATTCCAGATGGTGCAGGGATAGTTATGTATTTGCGCTGGCTTTGTTGGCAAAAAGTCCAGCGTTGTCCGGGGATTGAACTAGCGGAAACGGTGTTGCCAGCAATTAGTCAACAGCAGCCAGATAAAACGGTGTTCTTTTACGGTGGCGCAAACGGAGTAGCGGCAAAAGCAGCCGATTATTGGCAGCAAAAAGCGCCTAATTTGAAGATTGTAGGTAGTCATTCCGGCTTCCATTCTGCACAAGAAGAACAAAAGTTGCGACAAAATCTCGCTCAATTACAACCACAGGTGATTTTGGTCGGTTTGGGTGTACCACGTCAAGAATTATGGATTGCACAAAATCGCCATTTGTGTCCCCAAGCCATTTGGATTGGTGTTGGCGGTAGTTTTGATATTTGGTCAGGTAGCAAAAATCGCGCCCCCGCTTGGTTGGCTAATAATAATTTGGAATGGCTATATCGTCTTTACAAAGAACCTTGGCGTTGGCGGCGAATGTTGGCTTTGCCTCAATTTGCGGTGAAGGCGTTTGTTTATCGTTTGACTATTTAGGAGTTGACGGTTGACAGTTGCTCCCTGTAAGTTAAGTGATTGTACTAGCTTAATGTAAAGGGTTTAAAAACTTTTAATACTGGATTTGAGATTTTTAGGCTTTACTTGGGAATCCTTATTTTTAAGTCAATACTGTTCAGGTAAGGTTGATGCTAACTCCTTTCAGGGGTAGGCTCACAAAAATGAACGTTATACCGATACAGATACATAGTGGGGGCGCACATCTGTGCGTCCCTACTCAACGATTGTCTATTGTCTAAGGAAGATTGAGTAATGCCTGTATTAACAAATCCAGCAACTAGCGAACAGGTAACTGATGAAAAAGAGGGGAAAGCTCAAGAAGGTTGTACCAGTAACATGGTGCAGTTAAGGTCTGTGACCAAAACTTATGCTAATGGTTGTCATGCTTTGCTGGATGTCAACTTAGAGATTAAAAATAAAGAATTTTTATTTATTACAGGGCCTAGCGGTTCAGGGAAGTCAACTCTGTTAAGACTGCTGTATGGGGAGGAGTTACCCACCCAAGGAGAAGTGGTGGTGAACGGCTGTAATGTGACAACTTTGCGGGGCGATCGCTTATCATTATTACGCCGACGTATTGGTATTGTATTTCAAGACTATAAACTCATCCCCCAGCGCACTGTGGCGGAAAATGTAACTTTTGTGTTACAAGCTCAAGGTTATACCCGCAAGGAAATTCAAAGGCGTTTAGAACCTACACTAAAATTGGTGGGTTTGCTTTCTAAAGCTGACTGTTTTCCTGATCAGCTTTCTGGAGGAGAACAACAACGGGTGAGTATTGCAAGGGCAATTGTAGGAACGCCACCATTAATATTAGCTGATGAACCTACAGGCAATCTCGATCCCGATAACTCTTGGCAAGTGATGCAGATTCTCCGAAAGTTAAATTCTTTTGGAGCAACTATCATTGTTACTACTCACGACGAACAATTAGTCCGCCGATGTAATCGTCCTGTGGTACAAGTACGTAATGGTAAACTTTATCAGTTGACAGTTAACAGTTGACAGTTGACAGGTTATTTCCACTGATAACTGATAACTGATAACTGATAACACCCAGTCCCTAAGCTTTTGCCTTAACTTGACTTGACAAGGGTTTGAGAGGTGACATAGGTGGAGATTGTAGTGGTTGTAATGGCTCTAGGGCTTGTAGGCTTTCAAAAGCGGCTTCTCTAACTATTGGTTCTTCCTCACGAGTGAGTAGCAATTGCAAGCATTGGGTAATCTCTCGCTGCAATTGGGAGTCAATTTGTTGAGCTTTGATGATTTTAGTTAATCTACGTAAAGTTACCAAGCGCTTTAAAGAGTCTTTTTCTGTGAGATTGAGGAAGAACTGCTCAAAGTCGTTTTCCTCTTTACCAGCATAGTTTTTGACAAGTTGCCACAATAGCAAAATTATAGTCAGCAATGTTCCTAATCCTTGGGCGATCGCACCAGCTGCGATCCAAGGGCTAGGGGAGTCTGCCAAAATTGCCGCAGCCATGTAAGTACTGACAGTAGCTAGTCCCCCACTACCTACAGCTATCACTAATCGGCGGTTTGTCCCGTTAAAAAGTTTTTGAAGTTCTACCCAACGTAACTTCCAGTCCCATTTTTGCATTGAGTAGGCTGATAACATTACGCCAACGCCAACTAGCAGTGCTAATAGTAGTTTCCAGTTCCACAACCACATCCCAACGAGAATGAAGAGCAAAATTACCAGACCATTTAGTTCTGACAGATGCTGATAATTCCGCCGCTTGGGGGCTTTCGTCTTATGCTCTGGAAGCAGCCAGTTGGGCATCTGGTTGATTAATTGCTGCCAAGAAGACAAAGCCTTTACCACAGTGTTTACCTACCTAACATTACAAAATTGTCTAATTTATAAGTTTTATTTGGTATTGAAATCCAGTAGTTAATGCTGAGTTATCAGTTCTGAGTTTTGTCCAGCCTAATAATCAACGCACCGCTACCGCTAAGATACCCTTTGATAGTGTAAATTTAAATTACCATACTGAGCATTTTTGCTTTTTCAAAACCAAATACTATAAATCGACCATCAATAATACTCTATAAGAATACCTGGGTTGAAGTGGGTCAAGCGATTTTGCTGCTAAAATTTGCTGATTCTGCTTAAACACAGAAACAAAACGCACTGATTGTAAATTGACCGTCAAATGCACAGAAGCTAACGGAGCAAATATTTTGATTGGTTACAGATAGTGAGGTGTTGGGGTGTAATGCCGAATCAGAGTTGGCAAGATTCGCACTAGGCAGTATGCTTTGGGCTACTAACTGGCGATCGCGATCGTAGGCGGACATTACCAGTCTTTGGGAACTAGTGACACAAGCACTCACTTGGCTAACAGGACGCAAAAATTTCGCCTCCAAAAATCCGCTTTTGGGCGCACCCATCAAAACTGTTAACCCTGAATTAGTGGGAAAGGCTGGGTTTGATGGTTGTATCGCTACTGAGTTTTGCAAAATCACTCCCCAATGTTCATATTGATGCTCTACCACTTCAAAGCACTTTAAATCTTCTAAGTTCAAACATACACAAGTTTCTGCATCTATCGTATTATTAATTCCTTCCTCCGACTGACTCCGTTTCACCGAAGCGACAACTTGTTTCTTCCCATCGAATTGATTGCATACAAATTTACTGTCTTCAAATTTTGGTAGTTGATCTGTTTGAAGAGTAGCCTGCTGGAACACAACACCCCACCTTAGCATTACCTAAAGAATCATAAAAATACTGACAGCTATTTTTTTGTACTAACAAATAATAAACAATGCTTATAAGCGCTTTAGCATTATTTGGAAGATGATAATTATCCGTAACTTTCCTGTAGCCTATCATAAAAAAAGGATGAAAAAATATTAGCTAAGTGATACTCGCTACCTAAATCAGATTTAAGTAAACCTTGCCATCAGGTAGTTACAAGCAAAAGCTCTGTTGCTGTGTGAAAAAAAATCACTAAATCTTTACAAGTGAGCAAGTAATTTTACATCTGCTTAATCTGACGCTGGCTAGAGGTGAAATTATTGCTGGTTCATTGATAATAGCAATTGTGGGGATGAGGGAGATGAGGGAGACAGAAACACTAATGACTAATGAATAACACTATGTTTCAACCACCTGGATTTGAACAACGTTCGGTAATTACCTCGCTAGGTAAAATGGTGTATTACACTGGTGCTGGATCACTTTGGCAGGAAAGTGAGAAGGCTGAAGAGCAAGAAACTTTGGTGTTTCTGCATGGCTTTGGGGGCGGATCTTCTGCTTATGAGTGGTCGAAAGTCTATCCGGCGTTTGCTTCGCAGTATCGGATATTAGCACCAGATTTAATAGGTTGGGGTAGATCCGAACATCCAGAACGCAATTATCAGATAGAAGATTATTTAACGACTATCCGGGAGTTTTTTGAGCAAACTTGCACAGCACCAGTAACAGCGATCGCATCTTCCCTGACGGCAGCGTTTACTGTTAGAGTGGCGATCGCTAATCCACATTTATTTAAATCTTTAATTCTTGTTACCCCAGCCGGGTTGTCTGATTTTGGCGAAAACTACACTCGCAGTATTTTTGTGCAAATAGTCAGTATCCCTCTTCTCGACCGCTTACTATACAGTACCGGCGTTGCTACCAGTGGCGGTATTCGTAGTTTTTTGGAACAACGGCAATTTGCTCAACCTAACCGAGTATATGACGAAATTGTCGAAGCTTATCTACAGTCTGCCCAGCAGCCTCATGCTGAGTATGCCGCTTTGTCATTCGTCCGGGGTGATTTGTGCTTTGATTTATCGCTTTACATTGAACAGTTAACAACACCCACAGCCATTATCTGGGGTCAAAAGTCTCAATTCACTGGCCCAGAAATTGGCCGTCGCTTGGCACAACAGAATCCTCAAGCAATTCAGGTGTTTCAACAGTTGGAAGATGTGGGCTTAACTCCACAGTTAGAACTACCAGCCGTGACAATTGGACTGATTAAGAAATTCTTGCCTTTGCTGAATCATCAATAGTTGTGGTAACAGATTTCACTACACTGGGGGGCTTCCCGCAGGGGTTGTTAAAACTATACCCTCCATCTCCGCCCCTTGACATTTTTAATAGGACTTACGCATGAAAACGAAAAATCAAGGGTGTAGGCAAGGGTATGGGGGTATAGGGGTGTAGGGGTGTAAAAACTCTAAACCTATACCCCTACACCCTTACACCCTTACACCCTACCTCCATAGATAAACTCGGTGCGTAAGTCCTATTAAAATATTCTGAAAGATAGAGGCTAATTGCACTAGGGTTTATCTTTTTTTAATAAATTTTTTTAAAAAAACTGTGTTGGCTGTTACAATACTGTTAAGAAAAGTTGCCCGTTGCATTTTGGGAATACGCAACCGGGTTTTAACTCTATTGAGAAGACAACGCAAAAATAAGACAATTAGACCAGCTGTGGGAGGCTGGTCTTTTTTTACTTGTGTCATTGTCTGTAAAATAAGACTTACAGAGTTTTTGGCTTAAATGCAGTAAAGGTTTACAGGGTAGAGATGTTAGAGACTAAAGTTATTAGCTTTTCCTCATGGAAAGTGCTGTAAGTCATTAAACTTTATTATACGCTAAATTTTCAGTAGTTTCTACAAATTTTCTAATTAGACTGATTTGCATATGCAATACCAGAATTTAGGCAACTGTCACCAGGGTTTATCTAAATGAATCAGGACTTACGCAAGTGTCACAATTGGTGGTTGGTGCGTGACGCTACAAGTCTCATGACTACGTTCAAATATTATCGCCAGTCACACACCCTACAGAAAAAATCTGCCAGTTGCGTAAGTCCTAAAATAGTTAAAAAAAAGACGCAAATAATTATTTTGCGTCTTGCTGATAATTTTTATTGAAATTAGAAACTAAATGTAGTTCTCAAAGCCCCAATGACTACGCCATCGTTATCATCGTTGTGGTCTGGTGCTGTTAGCCAGATAACTCCGGGTGTGATGGTGATATTGTCGCTGAGTTTGTATTGATAGAATGCTTCCAAATGGTAGGAAGTATCTCTATCTCTATCTATTTCACCAACGCGAGAACTAGTTACTTTTGGTTCCATGCCCACAATGATACCTGCTAAGTTACCTTTTTTGCCCAGGTCAGGGAAGCCAAGGGTAACAGCATAGTTCCAAATATCAACATCGCCACGTTCTCCAGTTAGGGTGCGGCTTGTGGTATAACCAGCCCAACCACCTAAAACTATCCTATCGGTGATGCCGATGGATGCTTGAATACCGTAGGAATTGCTGGAAAAGGGAATATCTAGGTTATCTTCTTCATCAAATAAAGGCGCGAAAGTAGCTGCATTACTTCCTGTAAGTAGTGGTTGATTGTAGGAATTAATGTATGTTAATCCTACAGTGATGCGATCGCTCGGTTTAATTGTCAGTTGTGCTAATGCGCCGTAACCCCCATCAAATAAACCACTCTTAGGTGCTGGGTTATTAGCTGTACCGCTCAAATAGCCAAGACTCAGGGCTAACCTATCATTAAACTGATAGTTCACACCTAAACCTGCACCAGCTACCTGTGCATAAATTGGGTTTCTTGTACCAAAAGTAGATATAGCACCGAAAGCGCCATCACCATCAAACAGGTTTACAGTACTTGTCAAGTCGTCTGCTGCACCTGCATTTGCAATCAGTTTAATTTGCGTGTTTTTGCCTAGAGGGAATGAGTACCATAAAGCGTCAATACCAGCGTTATTGCTAGCATCTTCAAGAGGTAAACCAAAAAATAAGTTCCCTTCTGGAGTATTAATGTCGGGGCTAACAATATTATTCGTCTGGATTCGAGTAAACAATGTGTCTTGACCAGTAAAACTGGTAACAAATTCTATTCGCGCTCTTGCTCCCAGGGTAGTATTTTTCTGTTCAATTTCTCTACCATCAACGCGCTTACCTGATAAAACATCACTAATAACAGTGACTACTTGTCCTTGTAGTTTTGTTGTAGTAGAGAATTGATTTGCTTCTAGTTCAGTAGTTCTTGCTTCTAAAGCATCAACTCGACCTCTTAATGTTGCAAGTTCCGCAGAAAATTCTTCTTGTAGCCTTTGTAATGTGGCTAAGTCTTCTTTTCTGACTAACTCAGCCGTGGCGGTGGCGATGAGTTCGTTGACTCTATCGAGACAAGCATTTAACCCGGCGGCAAATTCATACCTTGTTAAGGCACGATTACCGCGATAGGTTCCATTGGGATACCCAGCAATACAACCGTAACGTTCTACCAATGATTGCAATGCTTGAAACGCCCAATCTGTTGGTTGTACGTCGGAAAATTGCGATACTGAGGTAACTTGCGACATTACCCCCGGTTGATTACTCTGATCAAACTCTAGGTTTGTGTTAGCTATTGTTGTGGATTGATTTACTTCTGTTGTGGCTGCTGTCTCTCCTGCAAAGGTAGCAGCACCAGAAAATAATATGACACTAAAAATTGTGGCTGGGTTAACTAGCCAATACTTACAAAAATTCTGCATTTTTCTCCTCACACTTTACTCACACCTACTTAGTGATTGCTAAGGTCTATCCCAAGCTAAGGTAAGAGTATATTTGCTTCAAAAGTCTTTTCAAGATATTACCAGCACTGAGGAATTTTTGTCACAAATAAAGTTAAGGATTCGTAATTTATATAGTTAGAACAAGAAAATTTATACAGTAATTCCTCCAAAACACTTTTGGCTTTACACTTGTAAGTTACTTAATCATTGAGTAGCTTTATTTACAGTTAATTGTTAACAATGAACGCTTAACCGCCAACAGCATATAAGAAAGAATATGCTCTCTTATGTGTGCAACAGCTTAGTGATTGCAAACTAAAGATTACTGTATTCTTCCGTGAGAATGATTATTATTATAATATAACAGATGTACGATCAGCATCATCCTCAAAATCGGGATTGATGATGGCAAATGCAGTGTCAGCAGCCTTGGAGGGAAAAATACGGTGATTTGGACTCAAATCAAACTGAGATTAGATAGACTACAAGATAGCCTCTTGTCTTTAATGACCTTGCTAATTTTATTTGTTGTGGTTGGCTGTAACCAGTCAAATAGCAATCAAGGAACAACTACTCAACAGTCGCCAATAGCACAGGAAGCTGCTGCAAGTCCAACAGGACAAAAACCCAAAACCAAAGTAGTAGCAACCATTTTGCCCATATATTTATTTACTAAAGCAGTAGCTGGAGAAGCCGCAGATGTGGCGATTTTGTTACCTCCAGGGACAGAAATACATGAGTATCAATCTACACCTGATGCGGTGAAGGCGATCGCCACAGCCAATGTTTTAATCAAAAATGGGTTAGGTTTGGAAACTTTTCTTGACAATACAGTAAAAAACGCCCAAAATCCACAACTAACTCAAATAGATGCCAGCAAAAATATTAAAGTTCTCAATGAAATTTCACCAGTTTTAGAACCAACAGCAAAAGAACACAGCCATGAACATTCTGACGGCAATCCGCACGTATGGCTAGATCCAGTATTAGCAAAACAGCAAGTGATCAATATTCGGGATGGGTTAATTGCGGCTGATCCTGCAAATAAGGCTACTTACCAAACTAATGCCGAAGCTTATATAAAGGAATTGGACAATTTACATCGTGAATTTCAGCAAACCTTGAACAAAACGCCCAACTGCACATTTATCACGTTTCATGATGCTTTTCCTTATCTAGCTCAACGCTATAACTTAAAGCAAGTAGCTGTGGTAGAAATACCAGAGGATCAACTTTCACCAACTGATGTACAAAAAACAGTGAATACAGTCAAGAAATATCAGGTAAAAGCTTTATTTAGTGAACCGGGTGTAGATAATAAATTACTTACCAGCCTATCTAAAGATTTGAATTTAACTTTAAGCCCTCTAAGTTCTTTGGAGACTGGGGAAACAAATCCGCAGTATTACTTCCAAGCAATGAGGGAGAACTTACAAAAGCTAGAAGCTGCTTGTAAATAGGTATTATACAATTGACAATTATCTTCCTTAACACTTCTACCACCACTCTCTATTTTTCAGCTAGGACTAATGACATCGCCCATTTTAAAAGTAGAAAACTTGACCGTATATCAAGGAAATTATTTAGCTGTTCGAGATGTTTCTTTTGAATTAATACCAGGGACAGATACAGCAATAGTAGGGCCTAATGGTGCAGGTAAAAGCACTTTGGTTAAAGCAGTTTTAGATTTGATTCCCCACAGCAGTGGTAAGATTGAAATTTTTGGTCGCCCTATAACTAGATTGGGAAATTTACGTCATCTTTTAGGCTATATGCCACAAAACTTCATTTTTGACCGGAGCTTTCCTATTTCTGTTGCAGAACTGGTAGGATTAGGATGGGTGGCTGAAGGGAGTAAGCAACATTCATTTTTCTGGAAGTTGCGGAGTCAAAGCCGGGAAAAAACAGCAGCGATCGCCGCAGCTTTAACTAGAACCGATACTTATCATTTACGCAATCAAGCGATCGGTACTCTGAGTGGTGGTCAACTTAAGCGAGTTTTGCTGGCTTACTGTTTGGTAATAACTCGGAAAATTTTAGTTTTGGATGAGGCTTTTGCAGGAGTTGATATGCAGGGTGCGACTGATTTTTATGCAATGCTGAACGAATTAAAGCAACAGGAAGGTTGGACTATTTTACAAGTTTCCCATGATATTGATATGGTAAGTCGCCATTGCGATCGCGTGCTTTGTCTCAACCAAACTCTTGTCTGTACTGGTCAACCAGAAATAGCACTTTCTCCCCAAAATCTGTTAGCAACCTATGGCCCTGGGTTTAGTCGCTACGAACATCATCATTAGATAATTCAAAATTCAAAGTACCCTAAAGGAAGGCTAACGCTACGCAATTAAAAAACTTAGGTTGCATCTATGCTTTTTCTCTGTTTCCTGTCCCCTGTTCCCTAACAAACATTAATCTTTTTCGTCTAAATGTTCTGTCACAGCCTGATAAAGCTCCAAAATATGATTATCGTGGAGGCGATAGAACACATGACGACCTTGTTTGCGATAAGTGACTAAACGCATGGCACGTAAGTTTCTTAACTGATGAGAAACAGCAGATTCACTCATATTTAATTGAGTGGCTATGTCACTTACACACAGTTCTTCTCTCGCTAGAAAAGAGAGAATTCGTAAGCGATTGGCATCACCTAAAAAACTAAAAAAATCAGCCATGCGTTGGGCTTTATCGTTGCTGAGAATATCATCTGTTGGAGGAGCAACACTTGAATTAAGGAGTTCTACAGTGCAAGTTCTATGAGATTTAATCATGAGATATTTGTGAGTTTAATTATTTAATTAGAAAAATATTCAATTAAATTGATATTTAAGACAATTTGTAAACGAAAGTCCAGATAGAGACAATTATATACTTTAATGAAAATTTAAAAATTATAAATATTTTTACATATAAGTGATGAAAGATACAAGCAAATATAAGTAAGGAAAAGTTCGATTGTATGAGTATTACATCCTTGGCTTGGTGGACTCCTACCTCCTGCTTTCTCATTGGTGCAGCGAGTATGCAAGATTTGGTGAGTTTGCTGCAATTCCCGTTTATGCAGCGTGCGATCGCAGGTGCTATCTTGATGGGGATACTAGGGGGTTTGCTAGGCAGTTTTGTCACCTTGCGCCAGCTATCGTTTTTCAGCCATGCAGTAGGTCACGCAGCATTAGTAGGGGTAGTTTTGGGTGTGCTGCTACAAGTCAACCCAACTTCGATGTTATTACCGTTCACTCTAGTCTTTGGTGTAGTCGTTCTCTATTTGATTGATCAGACTGATTTGGGTAGTGATAGCGTACTGAGTATAGTTCTCTCTGGTGCATTGGCGATCGGTGTCATTCTGACTAGCCTAATTCAAGGATATCGCGGAAATTTAATGGGTGTTTTGTTTGGCGATATTCTAGCTATTGATGCGATCGATTTAATCTTGACATTCCTTATACTCGTAGCCAGCAGCATTTTTTTACTCTCAACCCTACGCAAGCAAATTTTATTGACGCTGAACCAGGATGTCGCAAAAGTTCAAGGTGTTCCTGTGCAATTATATCGTTACGCTTTCGTGGTCTTGCTTTCCCTAGCCGTGGCTGTAGCGATTAAAGCTGTTGGTATTTTATTGGTAAATGCTTTTTTAGTCATTCCGGCTGCTACTTCTAAGTTAATGAGTCACCACTTTGGGCGCTTTCTGTTCCTCTCAGTTTTAGTCGGCGCTGCTAGTAGCATTGTTGGCATTATCCTCTCCGGCGCTTTCAATCTCGCTTCTGGCCCTAGTATTGTGCTGATCCAGTTCCTCTTGTTTGTGGCTGTGTTTACTTGGACAAAGCTACGTTTCCAGGCTGCATAAAATTTTTTTCTCAAACCCTTGTCAAATCATTTTATGTTCGCTAATATTATTAATCGTGGCTAATAAAAAAGCCCAAGCCGGGATAGCTCAGTTGGTAGAGCAGAGGACTGAAAATCCTCGTGTCACCAGTTCAAGTCTGGTTCCTGGCATCTCCAAAAAACTCTTGAAAACATTGAGTTTCAAGGGTTTTTTAATTTCCACCCCCTAACAAAAATAGAACATTAGTTCTATTTTTAAGATACATATTAGACATCTTTAGACACCTTTAGACCAAAAAGTGGTGTAAAAATGGTGTAAATGGTGTAGAGTAGAGGATAATTACACCATTAATACAGATGTTCTCAAAAAATTCTAAGGAACGGGGATACAAAGGATCTGTATCAATCATTAGCTCTAATGGTCGGTTACAGTTGAGGTTTCACTACGGTGGTAAGCGTCATTATTTGTCTACAGGATTACTTGATATTCCCGCTAACCGGAAACTGGCTGAATTTAAAGCAGCAGAAATTGAGAAAGACATCTTATACGAACGGTTTGACGAATCTTTAGAGAAATACAAGCCTAGATCATCCCTAAGTACGGTTACACCAGTTACACCAATTCATAAACAAAAACCACACTTAGATGAGCTATGGAATAAATATAGCGAGTTCAAAAAACCTCAAATCAGTCCTAGTACGTTCGCTAAAGATTTTGCCAAGCATCGAAATCACATCGCTAAGTTACCCACGCGATCGCTAGATGAAGCATCCACTATTCGAGATTATCTTTTAGCCAACTTAACTCCAGATGCTGCAAAGCGTTGTTTAACTCAGTTCAAAGCTTGCTGCAATTGGGCAATGGAAGAAGGTCTAATTGACGCTAACCCGTTTGCTGCTATGAAAATCAAAGCACCCAAGGGTACTACTGAAGAACAAGATATTAATCCCTTTAGTAAAGAAGAAAGAGATTTAATTATTCGTACTTTTGCTAGCGATCGCTACTACAGCCATTACACAAATTATGTACGCTTCCTGTTTTTTACTGGATGCAGGCCATCTGAGGCAATTGCTTTGAAGTGGAAACATATTACAACTAGTGTGGTTCAGTTTCGAGAATCTGTTGTGGTTTCTGAAGATGGCTTAGTCATGAAGGAGGGACTAAAAACGCAAATAAAGCGTGATTTCCCGATTAATTCAGAATTATTAGAAATTTTAGATGAGATTAGGCCGGAAGAAGCAGTACCTGAAGCATTAATGTTTACCAGTCCAAAAGGAAAATTCATCGATCATCATAACTTCTCTCATCGTGCATGGAAAGCAATCTTAGCCAAATGCAGCATACCGTATCGTAAAAGTTACCAGACACGACACACATTTATCAGTTTGTGTGTAGAATCACATATTAACAGCACTGCGATTGGGCGATGGACTGGAACCTCTGCCAAGATGATTGACAATCATTATTGTGCCACTAACTTTACCAACCTTAGACCTCCAAACCTTTCCTAAATTGACTTATTTACATGGCTTGATTAATACAGTCTCATTTATTTCTCTAGGAGCTTTAGACCCAAATTTTTGGTAAAAAATGGGTTTACAGCAGTTGCCGCATAAGTTGGGTTATGGATGAATTATAAATAGGACTGACGCAACTGGCACATGGGGTAGGGTGCGTCAGATGTGGAAAATCCTTAAATGTGTACGAAATTATACGAAATTATTGGGGCTGACGCACCCTACAGTTAGTTTGATTATGACACTTGCGTAAGTCCTAATAAAATCTTGATAGCCAACAGTTTAAGCGCCTGTCTCCTGTCACTTCTCCTCTAAGAAATAAGGAGAGCCACTTGTGTAACTCTCCTGGTTATTAGGGTGCATATAACAGACTTATGTTACCCACTCGCTTGTGATTATCGACACCCATTATTTGTAATTTATGTAAAACTCTTGTGAAAATATGACTGAGTAAAGGCTGGTATTAGCCGTTCAGTTTCTTTTCTACCAATTCGTTTGTCAGTTTGGGGTCAGCACGTTTGTTAGTTTTTTTCAGCACTTGCCCAACAAAGAAGCCTTTAAGATTGGTGTTACCGTTACGGTATTTTTCTAGTTCTTTGGGGTTAGCTGCTATCACTTCATCAACGATGGGTTCTAAAACGCTGGGATCGCTAATAAGTTCTTGACCAGCAAAGGCTTTTTCTGGGGATAATCCTGTTAGTAACTCTGGTAACTTTTGTTTGGCTTGGGCGTTGCTAATTTTACCAGATTCAATCCGCGTAATCACATCTGCTAAGTTAGCAGGGGTTAAACCGATTTCGGTAATACTCAGCTTTTGTTTGTTGAGGTAGGC
Organism: Anabaena azotica FACHB-119; assembly: GCF_014697625.1. Taxonomy (GTDB): domain Bacteria; phylum Cyanobacteriota; class Cyanobacteriia; order Cyanobacteriales; family Nostocaceae; genus Trichormus; species Trichormus azoticus_A. The sequence goes on from NZ_JACJSG010000022.1 coordinate 114,303, forward strand.
GGCGATATCTTGGGTGATCCAGTTTGCTGCCGCTTTGGGACTTGCACCAGATGCGATCGCCGCTTCAAAATATTGAGATACAGCGACTTCTTCTGTCAGTACTCTGGTATCATAAGCAGATAGCCCTAATTCGTTTTCGTAGCGATCGCGTTTTCGGGCTGGTAGTTCTGGTAATTCACTGCGCCATTGATGAAGCTGTTCATCTGTTACCTCAATGGGTGCTAAATCTGGTTCGGGGAAGTAGCGGTAATCGCTAGAACCTTCTTTAGTCCGCATACTAATTGTGCGTTGTGAACCTTCTTCCCACAACCGCGTTTCTTGAATAATTCTTTCCCCTGACTCGATGGCTTCTATTTGCCGTTCAATTTCGTACTCAATTGCTTTTTGAATGGCGCTGAAGGAGTTCATATTTTTAATTTCTACCTTCGTGCCAAACTTTTCTTGTCCTACTGGACGCACAGATATGTTGACATCACAACGCAGAGAACCTTCCTGCATATTGCCATCACTCACACCAAGATAGCGTAAAATCCGGCGTAATTCTTGGGCATATTCGGCGGCTTCTTGTCCAGAACGAATATCGGGTTCAGAGACAATTTCTACCAATGGCACACCTGCACGGTTGTAGTCTACTAGAGAATAGGTAGAGCCAGCAATGCGATTCTCGTTCCGAGAGGCTCCGCCAACGCTCCCTGCATGGACTAATTTACCCGCGTCCTCTTCCATGTGCAAACGTGTGATCCCGATACGTTTGCGCTGGGGATTCCCATCAGCATCTAGCAACTCAATTTCTAGCCATCCATGTTCAGCTATAGGTAGGTCATATTGAGAAATTTGATAATTTTTCGGTAAATCAGGATAAAAGTACTGTTTACGGTCAAATTTACTATATTTAGCAATTTGGCAATTCAGCGCCAAACCTGCCTTAACGGCGTATTCTAGAACTTTTTCGTTGAGTACGGGTAAAACTCCAGGTAAACCCATACACACCGGGTCAATGTTAGTATTAGGGTCTCCCCCGAATGCTGTCGAGCTACTAGAAAAAATCTTGGTATTAGTACTCAGCTGACAATGGGTTTCTAGACCGATAATCGCTTCGTACTCAGTTTTTACGGTCGTCGCAGAAGTCATAAAATCAATAATTCAAGCAATTTACACGTAGATTACTATTTTAGCCTCGCATTGACAATTCCTCTGCCAAATGTGTCAGTCAGAGATTGGGCTTAAATATTTTGTGTGTCGCTTCTTGCCTGCCAATAAATATATTATAGCGGTTCTTGGTCTAGTGAAGTACAATTTTAACCTCTCTCCAAACCTCTCTCCTAAAAGGAGAGAGGCTTTGAATTGTTCCCCCTTCCCGCTTCGGGAAGGGGGTTAGGGGGTTAGGTCTATTTGCATACCTGTACCTCACTAGATTGAAAATGGCTATATATTCTATTTTTAGCAAGCTCATTGTTAAGTAAATTAATATGTATATTTTAGCAATTGTCAGGACTGAAAAATATCAGAAAAATTTGCTAACTGAGAGAAACTAATACAAATTTGCAAAAAGAAGGCGACAGATATGTGGATAGGGGCGCACAGCTAGCTGTGCGCCCCTACAGATAATCGATATGTGGCAAATATTTTTTGAATCGGTATAACTGTTGTTACTTTAACTTGACGCACCTACAGTTAGTTTGATAATGACACTTGCCTAAGTGCTATTATCTATGACTACTTGAAGGAACTTTGCCATCACGGCTAGATTCTAGCGATAGATTCTGAGGGGGTCGTTGGAAGCGATCGCGAATTTTGCCAATGACGATGTACAAAATGGGAACAACAAACAAACTCAACAAAGTTGAGACAATCATCCCCCCAGCAACGGCTGTACCTAATGATTTTCTGCTGGCTGCACCTGCGCCTACGGGATTGATCAATGGCCAAACGCCCAAAATAAAGGATAAGGAAGTCATGAGAATCGGGCGCAACCTTTCTTGTGACGCTTGTACGGCGGCTTTGATCAGTGGTAGACCGCGCTCTCGTAATTGGTTGGCAAATTCCACAATCAAAATTGCGTTTTTACTTGCCAAACCAATCAACATAACTAAACCTACTTGACAGAAGACATCATTGCTCAGACCCCGCACCCACTGAGCCGACAATGCGCCCAGAATCGCCAAGGGAACGGAAAACATAATGATTAATGGGTCAACGTAGTTTTCGTATTGAGCCGCCAGTACGAGAAACACAAACACTAGTCCTAGCCCAAAAATTAAGGGCGCTTGACCGCCAGATTCTTTTTCTTCAGCCGTGATCCCCGACCATTCGTAACCCATACTGGCAGGTAAAACCTGTTTGGCTAATTGTTCCATAGCTGTAGTTGCTTGACCAGAACTATAACCAGGAGCGGCGGAACCGTTAATGGCGATAGAGCGGAAGAGGTTGTAATGGCTGATGGTTTGCGCTCCAGTTGCAGAAGTTACCTTGACTAGATTACTTAGGGGAATCATTTGATCGTTAGCAGAGCGGACATATAGTTTACCGATATCTTCGGGGTTAGAACGGAATTGAGCATCTGCTTGTACGTAGACTCGGTAAGTCCTCTGCTGTAAATTGAAGTCGTTGACATAGCGCGAACCCAAGTAGGATTGGAGAGTATTGAACACTTCGTCTACATCAACTTGTAGGGCTTTGGCTTTGTTGCGATCGATGTCAATTAACATCTGGGGTGTATTAGCACTAAAAGTACTAAATACAGCCTGCAAACCTGGAGTCTGATTACCGCGAACCATGATTTGAAACATGACTTGCAGCAGGTTATCTAAACCACTATTACCTGCTCTATCTTGCAGTTGAAATTCAAAGCCGCCGAAGTTGCCTAAACCGTTAATTGCTGGCGGACTCACGGGAAAGATTCTGGCTTCGGTAATGGTAGAGAAAATTCCCGCCAGTTTACCGATAATTTCTTGTGCTGATTGTCCAGGGGCTTGTCGCTCATCCCAAGGGCGGAGTGTGGTAAAAATTACGCCCGTGTTAGCCGTGTTACCACTGAAACTAAAACCACCAATGGCAAAAGTACCCATAACTTCTGGCAATTTGAGGATTTCTTTTTCTACTTGAGTCATGACTTTGCTCGTGTAGTTAAGAGAAACTCCCTCTGGGCCTTGAATGATAGTGATGAAATAGCCCTGGTCTTCATCAGGGATAAATGCTGTGGGTACGGTGAGATATAGCCATCCTGTCAATCCGATGGAGACGAGGAATAATAAGACAACGATCGCTCTGACTTTCACTAGAAAATTTAGCGATCGCTCATATCCCCGACGCACCCAATCTATAAACCTATTCACTTGGTGAAAAATCCAGCCTAACCAACCTCTCGGTTGCTGTCCCCGACGCAGTAATAGGGCTGAAAGTGAAGGAGTGACGGTGATAGCTAAAAAGGTGGAGATGATCATCGAAAAAGCGATGGTCAGCGCAAATTGTTTATAAATCTGTCCTGTAGTCCCTGGGAAGAAGGCGACGGGGACAAATACTGCAATCATTACTAAAGAAGTCGCAATTACTGCCCCAAACAGTTCTCGCATCGATTCAGAAGCAGCCTGACGCGGTGACATTCCCTCGTCTTCAATTAAGCGAGCGATATTTTCCACAACGACGATCGCATCATCCACTACCAACCCTGTGGCTAATGTCAAACCAAACAGGGTCAAGGTGTTAATCGAGAACCCAAAAAGCTTGATAAAGGCAAAAGTCCCAATCAAGGTTAAGGGTATGGTAACTACGGGAATGAGTGTGGTGCGCCAGTCCTGCAAGAAGATGTAAATTACCAAAACAACCAAAACCAAGGCTTCAATCAGTGTCTTGACTACTTCTGCCAAGGACTCTTCCACAAACAATGTCGTATCAAATGCTACTTGATATTTCAAGCCTGGGGGGAAGCTTTGCGCCAGCCTAGCCATTTCCGCTTTGACTGCTTTGGCAACTTCTAGGGCATTACTACCTGGGGTGGGGAATATACCTATACCCACCCCCTCATTACCTCGAAATCGCAGAAACGAACTATAATTTTCTGCCCCCAATTCTGCCCGACCAATATCTTTCAGCTTGATGAGTGTGCCATCAGTCCCGGTTTTAATCACCATGTCAGCAAATTCAGTTGCTTCCGTGAGTCTACCGCGAGCTTGCAGGTCTATTTGATACATTTGGTCTGGTGAGGTGGGCTGTTGCCCGATTTGCCCAACCCCTACCTGTAGGTTTTGTTCATTGATGGCATCAATCACATCTTGGGCTGTCAGGCTCCGGCTAGCTAGGCGATTTGGGTCAAGCCATAACCGCATGGCATAACGACGTTCCCCAAAAATCCGCGCCTCACCTACACCATCAATCCTTTTCAGGGCATCTACTATATATTGGTCAGCATAGTTACTTAAAAATACCGTGTCATATTCCTGTTTGTCGGTATACAGCCCCATTGCCAATAGAATATTGTTGGACTGTTTATTAACCGTCACCCCAGTACGCTGTACAGCCTCCGGTAGCTGGGGTTCAGCAATAGACACCCGATTCTGCACATCGACGGCGGCGATATCTTTGTTCCGTGATGGGTCAAAGGTGATCGTATTTGTACTAGTGCCATCGTTACTACTGCTGGAGGTCATGTACTTCATACCTTCAACGCCGTTGATTTGGCGTTCTAAGATACTCGTCACCGTATTTTCTACGACTTCCGCATTAGCACCAACGTAGTTAGAATTGACAATAATTTGCGTTGGACTAATTTCTGGATAGCGATCGGTAGGTAGGGTAGGTATACTGATCGCACCCACCAGCAAAATGATGATGGCGCAGACACTTGTAAATACAGGTCGCCTGATAAAGAAGTCAACAAACATGGAGATTAGGGATTGGGGATTAGGGATTGGGGATTGGGGATTGGGGATGAGGAATTGGGGATTGGGGATGAGGAATACCTTCTTTTTTTATCTCCCAGTCCCCAGTACCCAGTACCCAGTCCCCAACCCTAAGATTCAGGAATGATGGGAATGCCATCACGCAGATTTAGCAGCCCGGATGTAATAATTGTCTCATTCGGTTGTAATCCTGATATAACTTGATAATTATTGCCTCTGATGTCGCCTAGTTGTACTCGCTTTTGCCTCGCCACTAGTTGGGAGGTTCCTTTGGGTGATGTTTCCGTTTGTGTTACATAAACAAAAGTTTCCCCTGCTATACGAGCTATGGCTGTAGTTGGGACTAAAACACCTGAACGTTGGCTCCAAATAACTCTCGCCCGTACTAGTTGGTCTGCTCTGAGTTGACCATTGGTGTTGTTGTATAAGGCTTTCACTAGAACTGATTGTGTCTGGTTGCTGGCATTGGGAGCGATGAAAAATACTCTACTAGTACCCAATACTTGACCCTGGGTGTTGAGAATCTCTACAGGCATTCCCTGACGTAGTTGGGGGCCTCGTTCTAGTGGTACAGAAATGTTAACTTCTAAGGGTCGGTTTTGCGTAATTGTTAATAGTGGTGTGGAAGTATTGACAAAATCACCAATTTTAACGGGAATATTGCCCACAGTGCCTTCAAAGGGAGCAGTGACTCTATAGTATTGGAGTTGGACTTGTTGTTGTTCTGTGTTGGCTTGGGCTTGCTGGATGGATTTTTGTGCCTGGGCTATGGTGGCTCTTTGGGCTTGAATCCTAGCTTCTGTGGCGTTGAGAGTAGCTCTGGCTGTGGCTAATCTGTTAGCATACTGATCTCTGGTTTGTCTGGATACTGCTCCTTGATCCGCCAAACTAGTATATCTGTCGTATTCCTGCTGATTTAATTGCACATCAGCAACGTTGGATAGTCTTTCAGCTTCTAGGGATTTGAGGGTAGCCTGAGCGTTTAGTAATTCAGCCTGGGCTGCTTGAGTTGCAGCGCTATTACTTTCAACTGCTGCTTGTTGCTGTCTGGGGTCGATTTGGATGACGGCTGCACCAGTGGCGATCGCATCTCCTGATCGCACAAATATCTGGCTTACTTGACCTTGGACTCGCGGTTGGAGAGTTACAGAACGCCGCGATTCTAAACTAGCGACAAACACTTCACTTTCTTCGATTGTACCGGCTTGTATCGGTGATATCTTGACTCTTACCCCTGGCGGTTGAGCATTAGCACCGGGCGGTGGGCTTGCTGGAGTGAGGAACCGCCATATAGCTGCTCCACCCCCTAATAATAAGATGGCAGCTAACAATAACCAGGGCCACCGCCGTCGCTTGGGCGGCAACTCACGGGATGCCTGGGGAAGACTGTCTGTAAAATCAGTTTGAGGCTCAGGGGATGACATGGTTTACAGCGAACCTTAGAGCTAATTAACTAAATGTAACAAGAATGGATAAATTTGCGCTCAAAATTATTTATTTTGCATGAAGTTACATTAACCATCTTGTGTTAGCTCATCCAAAATATACTGTTTTTTCGCTTTCGCCAATCTACCTAAAGGTGGGTGATACATCTATGTTACAAATAGTGAGCATTTATTGTCTTTTCTGTTATTGCCAAAAATATTCTAATTTTGCTGTTACCTCGTATTCTCCAGTTAATCACTAATGTAAAACGATATGGAGATTTTGTAAAAAATAAATTGTCCAACTATATATTAGTCATGAAAAATTATTAGATAACTCAGAAAAAGTCTGAAGATAAGTCAGAAAAAATCATTTATTTATTAAATAAAAATAAATTAATTAGTCATTAGTCATTAGTCATTAGTCATTAGTCATTAGTCATTAGTTATTAGTTTTTCCCCTCTCCCCCATCTCCCTCATCTCTCTAACCTCTACCCCCCTGCACTAACATCTCCTCAAAAGCTTTAGAAAGTCCGGTTTGAAAGCGTTGACGATGCTTGAGTTTGTAGAACGGTCGAGTGATTTGGGCGATCGCATTCTCGCCATTTCTGTTATCTATCACGCGAATTGCACGCAGAGTTCCTAGTTTTATTTCGTTTCTCACCATCAATTCGGAAATACCAATCGCACCCACACCTGATTCAATAGCAGCTTTTGTCATTTCTCCGCTATTGAAAACGAGAATTACATTCAAATCACTCAGGTTAATCCCCCAATTTTGCAAGGCTTCTTCAAAACGATGTTGGGTTCCCGAACCTGGTTCTCTCATTACCCAAGGGGTTTTAGTCAATTCAGCAATTTCGATTTCTTGTTTTTCAAACCAAGGATGATTTTTACCGACGACAATTTGTAGGCGATCGCTACCAATAATTTCTTGTTCTAGATTATTCTGTAATTCTGGTTTAACATCTCCTTCCACCAAACCTAAATCAAACTGTCCCATTGCTGTACCCACAGAAATCGTTTCTGCATTTGCAAGAGTACAGTTAACAGTAATCCCTGGATACTTACTTTTAAACTCACTAATCTTACTCGGTAGCCAGTAGTTACCAATCGTCAGGCTTGACCCTAGTTTTAATTCTCCTCGTTGCAGATTGTTCAATTCTCTCAATCCGCGTTCAGTTAGCGTCACTTGATCAAGAATTTTCCTGGCTTCGATTTGTAATAACTTCCCCGCCTCTGCAATTTCAATGTGGCGACCGATGCGGTGAAACAGCTTCACTCCGTATTCTTGTTCTAAGTTGTGGATGGCTGCACTGACGGCGGGCTGAGTAATATAAAGCTCCTCGGCAGCACGGGTAAAGTGTAAGTGTTCTGCAACGGCGAGAAATATTTTTAGCTGTTCAAGGGTCATCCCGGCCATTTTGTATATCTCTAAAACTTGGTGTTAAACCTTTTGGGTCATTCAAAATTACGATATTTGTATCCAGGGCTACTTTATGAGGTTTCCATCAATTGGATTTATCATTTTGACAAAAAAAAGCAGTTGATTCTATCGATTAGTTTGTCTAAAGTATAAATCAATTCAGCCTGTGACACCAGCTACTAATATTAAAGAAAAAATGATACATTTAATAGAGCATCATCTCTGAACGCTGATTTTTCTGCATCCCTTATGGGAGGCTTAACCATACCTAATTGCGTAGGCACGTAATAGACAACAGCAAAGCCAGGAACTAGAAGTATCCTGAATTTTGCAAAAATCCAACATGAATCCTATAGTTATCTATTTCCCTAGCTGTCCAATATGAATAGTTAGCAAGCAACGGAGGGGATAGAGATGAGAAGTTAGGGATTAGTAAAAACGTAAGTTTTCGCAGATAAACGCTAATAAATACACCCATTTATAATGTGCATACGTAAAATTCGGGAAATATAAATTGCGATCGTTATAGCTAAATAGGTGAACAGTCAAAATTCACAGATATATGAGATTCTCCATTGTAATAATCTCTTTGAACTTTGGCTGATTTTTGGCAATTATCACCGACAAGAGACTTGTTTTATTGACATATCTGCATTAACGGGACTTAAACAAAAATTAAGCCCAAATAAAGCCCAAACTAGCTTTGTAAGCAGCAAACACGTCACGGTTGAGAGTCAACCAATCAAAAAATCGATAAGACATAGCTGTTCT
>NZ_JACJSG010000023.1 GCF_014697625.1 Anabaena azotica FACHB-119
ATAACTGATAACTGATAACTGATAACTGATAACTGATAACTGATAACTGATAACTGATAACTGATAACTGATAACTGATAACTGATAACTGATAACTGATAACTGATAACTGACTACGGATGAATCTGACTTAAAATAAAGCGTAGGCGATCGTAGTCGTCTTTTAGCAATATGCTTAAAGTGCGCCCAGCTTTGATTAGCCATTCTCGATCAGCTTTGCGTAATTGGTAGACTTCCCGAATAGCGGCTGCGGTTAAGGATTCTACTGGTGCGCCATTGATAGATAGTAACGTCCGTAAAAATTCTAGTTCTTCAGTAAATTTAACAATGACTTCTGGTTCACATTGATATACAGCTTGGTGTATCTGCGGTGGACGTGGTGGTAAATACTGGTACATTCTGCCATTGCCGTTGGGTGCAGTTGACGACTGCTGAAATCCCACGATCGCAGCTCGAAATTCTGTTTTCAGCATAGCAAATATCTGGGGCTGCTCCTCACGCAAATCTTGCAACGACATCCCCATCGCCACGGCTCGGTGTACAGAATCCACAGGCATAGTAGTAGCATGATATACTACCCCATAAACTTGATTGCCTGACTCTTCATCCACAGCACATACCCAACTACCAAACGGCGGCATTGACGGAAAAGTTAAATCTTCCGGTTCCAGACACTGTGCCAAAAATTCAGTAGTAGCAGTTTCGATCACCTCGGCAATGTGGCTAGGATGGCGATCGCTTTTATCAAACTGTGGTAAAGGGAGGCGCATAATAGTTAAGAGTCAACAGTCAACAGTCAACAGTGAGATAGTGCGTTCCTGCGCCACCCCTGTGCGGGGGTTCCCCCCGTTGAAGGGAGTGGCGTGTCGCCTTGCGTCGGAAAGCAACTATCGAACCCGTAAGGGTCAACAGTCAACAGCATTAGACTATTGACTATTGACTCTGGACTAAATTATTTTCCTTTCTTCTTCCCGGCGGTAATTTCCACAGGTTCAAGTTCTGATAGACGGAAGGTAATTATCTTATCCCAATTACCGCCCTCAAACAAAACAGCTACTTTGCCATCGCTTACCCGTTGTACCAATCCTTCGTAGCGATAGTATGTATCGTTAGGATTTTTGACTTTAACAGTTGCTCCAGGTAGGATCATTTTTTCTTGCCTCGCTTAGTTCTTCTTCTAGCTTAATGCTTGTGATTAGTCCATAGTCAATAGTCAACAGTCAATAGTCAACAGTCAACAGTCAATAGTCCATAGTCCATAGTCCATCGTTTATGGTTTATAGTTCAAAACCTTTATCGTTGGTTTTAGGACTTACGCAACTGGCATATTTTTTCTGTAGGGTGTGTGAGGAGCGATAATATTTGAACGTAGTCATGAGACTTGTAGCGTCACGCACCAACCACCAATTGTGACACTTGCGTAAGTCCTGGGTTTAAAGAAGAATCTCCGCCATAAAATGGCGGGAAGTTGTCAACTTGAAGCATCAACTAATGACCAATGACTATGGACTATGGACTATTGACTATGGACTAATAATACTTTTGTCGTTGTCGGAAGTTTGCTACCGATTCTACTATCCCTAAAGAAATAAAATTGGTCAGCATGGCAGAACGTCCATAACTCATCCACGGTAGGGGAATACCTGCTACTGGTGCTAAACCTACGTTCATACCCACATTCACAACTAACTGGAACACAATCATCGATAAAACACCAATAGCCAACAAAGAACCAAAATTATCTTTAGCTGTTTGTGCTACGTGTAGTAGTCGCCAGCAAATTAAGCAGAAAACTAACAAGATAATTAAACAGCCAATAAAACCAAACTCTTCACCTACGGCGGAGAAAATAAAGTCGGTATGTTGTTCAGGCACAAAATTTAATTGTGTCATCGGCCCTTTAAACAAACCCCAACCCCAAAATTCCCCCGCACCAATGGCGATGCGTGATTGAATCAAGTGATATCCAGAACCTAGAGGATCATGTTCGGGGTTGATAAATGCGGTTAAGCGATTTTTCTGGTATTCTTTGAGGACATGGTTCCAAGCAAAAATACCTAATTCCCCACCAAGTAAATTTAGGCTTAATGCACCCAAAGTACCCAGTTGAAATCTGCGCCAGGGAAGAGTTAGCCAACCTAAAATAGCCATTGCGATCGCCCAAGCCACACCAAGCGGAGTCACAAATATTTCCTTAAACAGAATTATTGGTGCTGATAAAGGCCAAGACGTGGTAAATAATATGGCAGCGATTATAGGCGAAATCATCAGGATTAACCAACCAGGGTTAGCATTTGCCCAATAAAGCATTCCTAAAACGATCGCCCCAAAAACTAGCGATGTAGCTAAATCTGGCTGAATAAATACCAATAACCAAGGCACAGCCGTAATCGCTAGCACACGGAAAACATCTTCAATCCTATTAGCAGTATGTTTGTGCAGTAAAGCTGCTAGGGTGATAATCATCCCTATTTTGGCAAATTCTGAAGGTTGGACATTAAACCCCGCAATTGGCAACCAACGTTGTGCGCCTTTAGCACTCGTACCCGCAACCATGACAGCAATCAGACTGGCATTAGTCAAAGCATAAGTAATCCAATGCCATTGTAAAAGGTTCTCGTAGCGCAAACGAGCTAGCAACAAGGCGATAACAGCACCAATACCAGCAATCAGCCAATGCCACCACCAGTCTGTGACAGGCTGCTTCAGTTCGGTGCTGAGGATCATCAGACCACCAAAAAAGCTCACGCCAACAGGCAAACAGAATAGGAGTAAATCTATTTGTTGCCAAGGCTTGACCCAATATTTCCAGCGAACTTTGGGAAGCGATCGTTTTAATAACATTGTGTGAGTTGAGAGTTTAACTAGTTAGATGTGTTGACTATTAATAACTCTGTATGCTTAGGTTTTAGTCTAGAAATTAGACAAAAATTTAAAGTGGGGAGCAGAGAATAGGGTAAAGGTTACAGGGTAAAGGGTACAGATAATTTTTTATCACCCATTACCCATTACCCATTACCCATTACCTATGTTAATGCTGCAACTGATACCTTGCCGGCAATTGCTAGGGCGATCGCAACTAAGGCTTTAGCAGAAGCTGAATCTGGGTCAGCAACTACTATCGGTACACCGTTATCACCACCAACTCTAGTAGAAATCTCCAAAGGTATGCAGCCTAACAAGGGTACATCTAATTCTGCTGCTGTTTTGGAACCGCCACCAGAACCAAAGATATCGTATTGTTTATCTGGCATATCCGGGGGAATAAAATAGCTCATGTTCTCTACTATTCCCAAAACCGAGACGTTCATTTGCTGGAACATCTTTAAACCTTTACGAGAATCTAACAAAGCTACGGTTTGCGGTGTAGTGACAATTACCGCCCCCGACATTGGTACAGCCTGAGTTAAAGTTAATTGAGCATCGCCAGTTCCTGGTGGCATATCCACAAGTAAGTAGTCGAGTTCGCCCCATTCCACCTGATAAAGGAACTGACGAATTACCCCATTCAGCATCGGCCCGCGCCAAATTACAGGCTGATCCCGGTCAATCAAAAAGCCCATTGAAACTAATTTGACACCATGATTAAATGCTGGTTCCAAAACTTCGCCTTTCTCCGTAGAACGCACAACAATTTGTGCATCAGATAGTCCCAGCATTGTGGGATCATTGGGACCGTAGATATCCGCATCCAGCAAACCGACCTTTGCCCCTGTTTGCGCTAAAGCCACAGCCACATTTACCGCCACAGTGCTTTTACCAACACCGCCTTTACCACTGGAGATAGCGATAATATTTTTCACCCCAGGAACACCATTGCGGTCTGGTAAACTTTTTTGTTGGGGCGTTTCTGCCGTCACCTCGACACTGACATCTGTTACCCCAGGTAGCTTTTTCACCGCCTTCTGGCAATCTTCCACAATAAATTCCCGCAATGGACAAGCGGGTGTAGTCAAAACCAAGGTGAAGCTGACTTTCCCACCCTCAATTTTGACGTTGCGAATCATATTCAGTTCTACCAGACTCTTACGCAGTTCTGGGTCTTGCACTGGTCGCAACACTTCTAAAACAGATTGTGAATCAAGGACATCGTACATATACAATTCAAAATTCAAAATGTAAAAAGCAAGCTAAAGATAGACGCGACCTGGTTTTTGACCAGCTGCAAAATAAAACAGCAATTCTTGCTGGGTGTTTCCTCTGTTGAATCGGCGTAATAAAATTTAAAATTTTTTTATTATCACCTAATAAAATCTTAACTTTCTTTAGGGATTAAAAATTAGGGACTGGGGATTGGGAGATAAGGGAGATGAGGGAGTGGGGGGAGATGAGGGAGTGTTTTCTACTCAGTCTTTAGTCCAGAGAAAGGATTAAGCCATTACCCATTACCCATTACCCATTACCCATTACCCATTACCCAACCTAAAAATCAAAACAATTATCATTCAGGCTTTTCTTCTTTCCTGATACTGCTTGTAATGCGGCTTGTTCTACAGATTCCACTAAGGAACGTGCTACACGATCTACGTAAGGACGGAACAATGACCAAATTAATGGTGATAACCAACCGCTTAGTGTGACTGAATAGGATAAACAAGTGCCACAGACTGTAGACTCTACTTGATAAGTGATCCTTTCTTCCACACCAGGGATAGCCATAACTCGGATAGTCAATAGTTCCCTGGGGTTGACACGTTCTACAAAAATCCTGATGGGAATCGGCGAAAAGCGTGTTACTGCTTGGTATATTAATCCGGGTTTAGGTACTAATCCGTAGGGTACGTTGGTACTCTTAAGTAAGGGATGCCAAGAAACATCTGTTAAATCTACTACCTTTTGCCACAGTTCATCTACAGATGCAGAACTAATTTCTCTATATGTCTGTACCAGAGAAACGCAAAATCGACGGCGTTTGCGGTGGACGAATTTGGATAACCACGTTCCCATTTACCTAATTCTCCTCCTTAAACACTAGACTGGTCACTCTGGAATAGTTGGCTACTGTGATTCAACATTAAAACGTATTTGGTCACAATTGCCCTCAGCATGATAAATCTCAATGAGACATCAAGAACTTCGCTGCTAACTTTCCACTGATAACTGTTTACTGTTCACGCATGAGAACGAAAAATCAAAGGTTTTGGTAAGAGTACAGGGGTATAGGGGTGTAGGTGTTCAAAACCCTTACCCCCCTACACCCAGTCTCAACAGATAATCTTGGTGCGTAAGTCCTGAAAATGTTTCCATCAAGAAGTACAACAAAAATTGAGTCAATATACAAGCCTATACGCATTTGAGGGAAAATAATCTAGTCAACGTACAACAATTAAACTGCCTTGGGAAGCAGGGCGGCTGCGCGGGTTCTTCCCTTCAAAGAAGATAAAGGTAACAATACCAGAGACGCTGTGTAAGACTCAGACCGGGTTGAGTTCCGGGTACTCAGTGATGAGTACGCCCAACAGAGCAACGGCGAGTGAGACGCGAAACTCTAGACTTAGCGTAGCGAAGTCTGTGGGTACTTCACTAAGTAAAAAACTGTTTGGACAATTTGAGCCTAATTATTGGCTCATGTAGCCTAATTTGTGGCTTTTTTTGAAAAATGTAATTTAGGTTCGGGAATCTATGGTAATTAACTCGCAAACCCCAACTGTAAAAGCAAAAGTATCCCCGTCTCTACCAGCGACTGACGCTAAGGCTAGGGTCAGTCATTTTATGAAACAGTTACAAGATGAAATTTCCCAAGCCTTAACAAAACTTGATGGTGTAGGTAGCTTTCACGAGGATAGTTGGGAACGTCCAGAGGGGGGTGGCGGGCGATCGCGTGTGTTGCGTGATGGTGCAATATTTGAACAAGCAGGTGTAAATTTTTCTGAAGTTTGGGGTTCTCATCTGCCTCCTTCAATTTTAGCCCAACGTCCCGAAGCTGAAGGGCATGGTTTCTATGCCACAGGTACATCCTTGGTATTACATCCACGCAACCCATACGTCCCTACTGTTCACCTCAACTACCGTTATTTTGAAGCTGGCCCGGTATGGTGGTTTGGTGGTGGTGCTGACTTAACACCTTATTATCCCTTTGCGGAAGATGCGGCGCACTTCCACAAAACAGTGAAGCAAGCTTGCGACGAACATCACCCAGAGTATTACCCAGTATTTAAGCGTTGGTGTGATGAATACTTCTATCTCAAACACCGGGGCGAAACCAGAGGTGTAGGTGGTCTATTTTTTGATTACCAAGACGGACAAGGTGTTTTATATCGCGGCCCCGACCCCAAAGGCGAAGCAGCCAATTACAGTAACCAAGTAGGCGAACCAGCACAACGGGACTGGGAAGACTTGTTCAGTTTTGTACAAAGTTCTGGTAAAGCATTTCTACCCGCTTATGTCCCCATTGTTGAACGTCGTCATGGAATAGAATATGGCGATCGCCAACGCAATTTCCAGCTTTATCGTCGGGGTCGGTATGTCGAATTTAACTTGGTTTACGACCGAGGCACAATTTTTGGCTTGCAAACCAACGGACGCACCGAATCTATTTTGATGTCTTTACCACCCCTAGTACGTTGGGAATACGGTTATCAGCCAGAACCCAATACACCAGAAGCCGAGTTATATGATACATTCCTCAAACCCCAAGATTGGGCTAATTGGACACCAAAGCAGTAGTACCAATTGTCGAATTCAGGGTTTATCCAAGTATCAGCCTTCCCTTACCTGTGGAATCTAAACAAATCCAGGTAAATAATACTGAACTTAGCATGAAGAAGCCGTAAATTTTGGCTTCTCATTTCAGTAATTTTGCCTGGGTACTCACATTAACTTTGGTGAGTTAAACTACTAAAAGTAAGCACCTAGTCAAAAAGGTGATGAATTTAGCTGGAGCTTTTTAATATTGAGTTTCAGCACCCAAATACAGTCCTGCAATTGGTGGGTTATAGAAACTACTGCTTTTTCCCATCTTTTTGGTCAATAACCAGTAAAAATTGTTGCTAAAGGTCAGGCTTTGGCTCATCAATTTCAGGACTAACCCAACCACAGTTAATCTTGAGAAAAGTGCTAAGGGGAGGCCTAGTGATTCAGATAGAACAAATAAGCTATACAACCCAAGACGGTAATACTGTTATCGTCTTGAAACCATCAGGTCGCTTAGACATCACCACAGCTTGGCAATTTCGCCTGAAGTTGCAGGAATGTATTTCTAAACTCAGCCGTCATGTAGTTGTGAACCTTGGTCAAGTAAATTTTATCGATAGTTCTGGCCTTACCTCTTTAGTTGCAGGAATGCGCGATGCGGATAAGGTCAATGGTAGTTTTCGCATCTGTAACGTCCACCCAGAAGCTAAACTCGTGTTTGAAGTGACGATGATGGATACGGTATTTGAAATTTTTGAAACAGAGGAGGAAGCTTTAGAAGGTGTACCTCGAAGCATGGCCAGTTAGTAAAGTTGTAATCAGATGCCAACTTTACGGATAGCATCTATTAAGTAAAGAGAAAAATCATTAGTTATAGATGAGCGTTGATTATCGTAGGGGCGCACAGCTGTGCTGTCCCCCTACCCCTGTAATTCATTCACACGAGAATCGATATTGAGGCTACTGTTTAAACTCAAAATTCCTCACAACTAATAACTTAACGTGAGTTCGACCAGCGTTGTTTTGACCTCACCCCCAACCCCTTTCTCTTGAAAAGTTCTGAACGCCGGAAGCCGGCGCACCCTACGGGTTCGCGTAGCGTCTCGTTAGAGAAGCAAGCTACAGACTTTTCGCTCCTTCGAGGAGAGGGGTTGGGGGTGAGGTATTTTTTCGTTTCTCCTCCCTCTCCTCGTAGGAGAGGGAGGTTGGGAGGGTGAGGTTCATCGAACTCAGGTTAACTTACAGCGTTTTTCGCTTAGATGCAGTATAGGTTTACATACGGGAAAAGCTTGAGTGACGTACCTCATCTAGATGAAAAGTGCTGTAAATTCTTCAAAACTCAATACTGTTCCCGCTTTGTGTAGCGATAGGGGCCTGTAATTGCTCCCCAAGTTGCCTTGCCTGTCTCTGGGTCGATTCCTTTATCATAGGTAAGTAATTGTAGTTTGGTAACTTCAAAACCTAAAGCAACTTGTACGGTGTTACCTTGGTAAGTGAAAGTACAGCGAGTGTCTGGTAAGGGTGAAGCTGTAAACTTATAGCTGCTAGGGGCTACTGTTTGCTGGTTAACTGTAAGAATGCAGCCGGGGAGTAGTTCTAATTGATCTGGAGTTAATGTTTTGAGGATGTCAGGATTACGACCTGCGCCAATTAAAGCACTGGGATTCTTAGGCATATAATACTGTACGTACAGCCCGGTTTCTGAGTCAGGATGGGGCATTAAGCGCAGAATGCGTTGACGATAAGGACGGTCTAAATTGACAATGTTGGCTTGTTCGGCAAACAGAGTGATACTATCCTCTGTAAACAAATCAACGGGTCTTTGCCATAGGCGTAAGTGAACAAACCAAATTGGCTCGGCTAAGGCTTGTTCTTTATTATCAAATTCTCCAGCTAAGTATTTACCTAAAGTTATTAAATCCGGTGTAAAGCTCATAAATGTCAGACATGATAGTAAATATGCTCACAGAATACAGCTTGTAATTAGCAATTCGCAATTAAGGAAGTGGGATTTAGCAAGGCTTTTTTGGGGAAAATTAATATAAATGCTATTTTTAAACTGGATTACGAATGTAATAAATTTCATAATCAAGATATAGGACTCATCTTTGATTTATAATGACTTTTCCTCGTTTGTACTCCTCCTTAATACCTATGTCTCAATGAGCAATGTTATAACTTGAAAATATTCATACCGCAGCCAGATAAAGGAAATTGATAGATTTAGTTTAATTGCTATTAATTCAATTAGAAGTTAATAGTTAGGTTATGGCTAATAATCCTTTAGGTGGTATCATTCCTCAACAGCCACCCATCGAACCACAGTCTGATGTTCATGTACTCAAGTCTCGTTTAGAGTGGGGCGAACCAGCTTTTACAATACTGGATGTACGCGATCGCCCTACCTATAACAATGGACATATTCTAGGCGCGATGGCAATGCCAATCGAAGATTTGGTAGATAGAGCCGCATCATCTTTAGAAAAAAGCCGTGATATTTATGTTTACGGTGCAAGTGATGACCAAACTTCCGAAGCGGTAAATCTTCTCCGTTCGGCTGGCTTTGAACACGTCTCTGAACTTAGAGGTGGTTTAGCTGCATGGAAAGCGATCGGCGGCCCAACCGAAGGAATTGTAGAATCCAGAACCCCCGCAGGTGCAGATGACTACAATGTAGTAGATCGCCTTAAAGCTCACGCCGAAACACAGAAAAAAGACGTTTAATAGTCATTAGTCATTAGTCATTAGTCATTAGTCATTAGTCATTAGTCAATAGTCAATAGTCAATAGTCATTAGTTATATAGCAGGGGACAGGGAACAGAATAAAACGTCTGTTGCTATCAAAATTGTATGATTACTATATGTCCTCATCCATCTGGCAATTCCCAAAACTATGGACTATGGACTATGGACTATGGACTATGGACTATTAACTATTGACTATTGACTATTGACTATTGACTATTGACTATTAACTAATTAATGTTCAAATAAATCTTTAAATTGTAATAAATCTAAAGAGACAATTGTCGGTAGAACTAGAAAGCATTCTTGAGCTAGTTCCCAGCGTTCTTCGCGTTTGAGCATGGCGATTAATTTTTGCTGGGCGCTGAGTAAATAGCGGACATCATTGGCGGCGTAGTCGAGTTGCGCTGCGGTTAAATTAGCGGCGTTCCCCCAATCTGAACTTTGAGAGCTTTTATCTAGTTCTACTTGTTCTAATTCTTGTATTAAGTCTTTAAGTCCGTGACGATTGGTATAAGTACGAGCTAACTTACTGGCAATTTTCGTACAAAAAATCGGCTGGACATGAATCCCCAAATGATAGCGCAAGGTAGCAACGTCAAACCGCGCGAAGTGAAACACTTTCTCGACGTTGGTTGCTTCTAAGAGTTTTTTGAGATTGGGGGCTTGTGTTTGTCCTTTGGCTATGCGAATGGCGGTAACTTTTCCTTCTGGGTTGCATAGCTGAATTAAACACAGGCGATCGCGCACAGGTAGTAATCCCATAGTTTCTGTATCGACGGCGATCGCCTGGGATTGTAAATACTCGGCGAGGGTTGCGTCACTAAGATCGCGATCGCCTACTTGAAAGTCTTGTAAGGTCATGAATCACTCAATAATATATGCAGTATCTGCCGACGAGTCACCGACACTACAATATTATTGTCTAAAAAACTGACAATTCCATCTATCGAGTACGCAAGAAAATCTGGGTGAGATAGACTTCACCTTGGGCATTAGTGGCAACACCAATACCTGTCATATTGTAGTTACCTCGAATATTCCTTAAGTGACCAGGGCTATCTATCCAACCAACCACAGCTTCATCAGCCGGATCATCATATCCCCGATTAAAAGCCACATTTTCCGCAGCACTTTTGTAGCGAAGGGGGATAGCGTTTACTCGTTGCTCAAAACCTTGATGGCTAAAGGGAACTTTACCTCTAGCCATGTTTTGACTGTGGATTCTTGCTTGTTGAGTAATCTTAGGATTCAAAACCAACCTTGGTAGTCTTTTAGATATCCGATACCGATTAATTCGCTCAAACACTGATTTTTCCAATGCAGTGGTTTGAAAGGTTGTAGTAGTTTTGGTTGCAACCTGATGAGAAAAAATCGACAACGGTGAATTTTCAGCAGAGTTTCTTGTAGAAGTGTGACCTGGTATAAGAGGAGCCATCAATCCTCCCCCAAGGACAAGCATACTTAAAGCGATGCCAAAAGCAGGTTGTCGGGACATGAAGAATTACTTTATATATATACTATTAGACCTATACTCTAACTTCTTGCTCCTAGTTATATAACAGGATACTTTAGTAATTTGGTCATTGGTAATTGGTAATTGGTGATTGGTAATTGGTAATTGGTCAACAGTCAACAGTTAACCGTCAACCGTTAACCGTCAACCGTCAACAACTAAGAACGAATGAAAATCTGCGTCAGGTACACAACTCCTTGACCATTTACGGCAACACCAATTCCTGTCAAATTGGTATTGCTTCTAATGTTGGCTAGGTGTCCTGAGCTTTTGAGCCAGCTTTGGACGGCGCTGGTAGCTGGGTCTCTATCTTGGTTGTAAGCAACATTTTCTTTCGCGTCTTTGAAAGCAACACCAGTGGCTTGTACTCGTTGCTCAAATCCTTGATGGCTAAAGGGAACTTTTCCACTAGCCATATTTTCGCTGTGATTTCTGGCTTGCTGGTCAATGGACGCATTCCGGGTTAGTGGCGGTAGGTTCTGGGACTGTCTGTATTGATTGATTTGGTCGAAAATTGACTGTTCTATAGAAGCTGAGTTGCCATCAGATTGACCACCTGAAGAATTTTGAGGGGAATTCTGCCCACCTGAAGAATTTTGAGGGGAGTTTTGCCCGCCTGAAGGGTTTTGAGGGGAGTTCTGTCCGCCTGAAGGGTTTTGAGGGGAGTTTTGCCCGCCTGAAGGGTTTTGAGTAGAATTTTGTCCACCAGAGGGATTTTGAGGGTAGCCTTGACCACCTGAAGGGTAATATTGCCCTGGATAATATTGCCCTGGATATCCCATAGGTTGACGATTGGATTGTCTGGGAAAATATTGTGCGAGAAGGTTATCGCTAGAGATGGATGAAAACTTGGGTGCAGGGGATTGATTTTGTAGAGAAACTGCACTTGCTCCACTGGTAAGAGCGAAAGTTCCGATCGCAACGGCGTAAATTGCAGATTTGAACATTATGGTTGCTGAAAGTAAACTTCCTGTTCATCTAAACAGACCGTTCTTGATTGAACAAATTGGCTACGGCTTGGTATATCTTTGCTTCTACTGGTATCCCTTTGAATATTCTCCGATAGCTAATAAATCCTTAGATTTTCATAAAACAGAGAGCGATCGCAGCGATCGCCCTCTCTCCTTAGTTTGATTTTCCGCTAAATTTTCCCCAAAATTGCGGAAAATCCCCTAAATAAATCTATCAATTTTTTAGGTAATATCCACCTTTAGATAGATTTATTATGGCATTAAAAATTTAGCTACAGTTTGCACATCTTTGTCACCGCGTCCAGAGCAGTTAATAACGATGCGGGGGCTACCTGCAAGTTGGGGACAGAGGGTTTCGAGGTAGGCGATCGCATGGGCTGTTTCCAGTGCGGGGATAATTCCCTCCAACCGAGACAAACGCTGAAAAGCTGCTAAAGCTTCCTCATCAGTCACACTGTAATATTCAGCCCGACCAACATCTTTCAAGTAGCTATGTTCAGGCCCCACACCAGGGTAATCTAACCCTGCACTAATCGAGTGTGCCTCAATTACCTGCCCATCTTCATCTTGCAGCAGATAACTCATAGCTCCATGCAATACACCAACTCGTCCCTTTGTCAAGGTAGCGGCGTGTTTTTCTGTATTGACACCTTCTCCGGCTGCTTCTACCCCAATTAGCCTAATCGACTGCTCACTCACAAACTCATGGAACAAACCCATCGCATTGGAGCCACCACCCACACAAGCCAAGAGAATATCGGGTAAACCACCCCATTTTTCCAGAGCTTGAGCGCGAGTTTCTTGACCGATGACCGCGTGAAAATCGCGTACTATCATCGGGTAAGGATGAGGCCCAGCGACCGAACCGAGAATGTAGTGAGTAGTTTCTACATTTGTCACCCAATCCCGAATTGCTTGTGATGTAGCATCTTTGAGAGTTCCTGTCCCAGCTTCCACCGGACGCACCTCCGCCCCCATCAGCCGCATTCTGAACACATTCAACGCTTGACGTTCCATATCGTGAACGCCCATGTAAATCACACATTCCAACCCAAACCGAGCGCAAACTGTAGCTGTGGCTACACCATGTTGTCCCGCACCTGTTTCGGCAATGATGCGTTTTTTACCCATGCGCTTGGCTAACAACACCTGACCAAGAGCATTGTTAATTTTGTGAGCGCCTGTGTGATTTAAATCCTCACGCTTTAAGTAAATTTGCGCCCCTGTACCATCAGGTCGGGCATAATGAGCCGTGAGGCGTTCCGCAAAATACAACGGTGTAGCGCGTCCTACGTAATCGCGCAATAATTGTTGTAGTTCTGCTTGAAAATTTGGGTCATTACGGTATTGCTGATAAGCTGATTCTAATTCAGCCAATGCCGGCATCAAAGTTTCCGGCACATACTTACCCCCAAAGCGTCCAAAGCGTCCTTGAGTATCAGGAACCTGAGCATTTGAGGGAGTACTTGGAGAAAGGGGAGTGGTAGTCACGGAATGATTTTTTATGATGGGATAGACTTAAATATTATAGGAAAGTCTGAGGTACGGATAATATAGTGCGGCAATTCGTAACTGGTAATTTATTTATAGTTCAAAATCTAAAAACAACTGACAACTAACAAATCTACTTATGTCTTCCTCTAATTCTCAATCTTCTGACAAGCGCTTCGTCTACCGCGAGTTTGGCAACGATAACTCCGCCGCCTTAGAAAGAGCAAAACCAGAACTACCACCACAACAACAAAATGTGCGAGTACAGGCTACCCGCGCTGGACGTAAGGGCAAAACTGTCACGGTAATTACTGGGTTTCAAACTAAGCCAGAAATTTTGGCAGATTTAGTCAAACAGTTAAAAACTCAGTGCGGCTCAGGTGGTACAGTCAAAGATAATGAGATTGAAATTCAAGGCGATCACAAACAAAAGATTTTAGAAATTTTGATTAAGCTAGGCTACAAAGCCAAGATAAGTGGCGGTTGATTGGCTAATTTTGTTAGTTTGTAGTTAGCACTGCTTGTTGATGAATATCAGGACTAAAGTCCTTACTACGGACTTAACATCCTACTGCATTTTAATAGTGAAATTGGCAGGAGGTAAACATGGATTTAATTCGGATTTTATGTGCAGTTTTTCTTCCACCTCTGGGAGTTTTCTTACAAGTTGGACTCGGTAAGGATTTTTGGATTAATATACTGCTGACTTTTTTAGGTTATATTCCCGGAATTATTCATGCAGTCTGGGTAATTGCCAGGAAATAGTCAGTAGTGGCGTGGCAAGGCTAAAATATTGCATTAATTAACCACAGAGACACAGAGGTTATACCAATTTTAAAAAAGAAGGCGACAGTAGGGGCGGGTTCACCGGGATCATCGTTAATTGTTGATGATATTTGATTAACCCGCCCCTACAAATTTCTATCTAATTACAAGATTTTAATTCACATTAGACGTAAATCGGTATTAGAGAGGAAACTTATTGCAACATTTTAGTCCGGTCACGCCACTACAGGAATTTTATTTTTACTTGATCAGGACTTACGCAACTGGAACTTGGGGTAGGGTGCGTCAGATGTGGAAAATCCACAGAATGTGTAAGAAATTATTGGGGCTGACGCACCCTACTGGCGTGACCGGGCTAAAATGTGGCAAAAAATTTTCTTGTGGTGTAGGCATCTTGCCTACACTGGACGGGCAAGATGCCCATCCCACAAGAGTTTTCTAATGCACAAATTTAGTCTAGACATTCCACTACTGGCGTGGCAAGGCTAAAATAGTGCAATAAGTTTCCTCTCTAACCTCTGTGTCTCTGTGCCTCTGTGGTTAATTAATGCAACATTTTAGTCGTGTCAGTCCACTACTAGCGTGACCGGGCTAAAATGTTGCATTAGAGAATCAGTTTTATCGGCGTTCATCGGTGGTTTTTTCTTTAAATCTAATGCACTATTTTATTCCGGTCGCGCTACTACAGTTAGTTTGATTATGACACTTGCGTAAGTCCTATGTTTATTTAATTTGTCAATGCGTAAGTCCTATTAATATAATAAAAACCATTCAAATATTCATAAAATTTGAATGGTTTTGTTTATGAAAAAATCAAGTTCTAGATAGTAATTTTTAACGCTAACAGCCTATAAATCAGGTGGCAAAATTACTTTGTTGATCCCATGAACTACGCCATTAGAAGCCTTGATATCAGCTTGTACTACTGTCGCATCGTTGACCCCAACACTTTTTCCCGGATCAACTTTGACAGCAATTGGGCCACCCTCGACACTCTGAAGTTGACCTGATTTCAAATCAGTCGATAATACAGCACCAGGAACAACGTGATAAGTCAGTAATTTGACTAATACTTCTTTGTTTTCTGGTTTGAATAAATCCATCACAGCGTCTTGTGGTAATTCAGCAAAAGCAGCATCGGTAGGAGCAAAAACTGTAAAGCTCTTATCGCCCTGTTGTAGAGTATCGGCTAGTCCAGCCGCTTTGATTGCTTTAGTCAGCGTTGTGAACGAACTATTTGATTCCAGCAATGCTAACAAAGTTTTATTTTGAGTGTTGGTTGTTCCTTGTGGTGGTATTGTTGGTGGGATTTTCTGAGGTGTTCCTTGTGGTGGTGCGGTTGTCCCAGGTGTTTGCGGGGTGGAATTTGTTGCTGGGGAGGTTTCTGTGGGGGGGGTGCGGCTACCACGGTTATAGGGAGGCTCATTGAAAATACTTGGTCTGGGATTTGTGGTGCCGCTTCCGCTCTGTGCTATTTGTTGTTTATTGTTGTTTTTTGTTAACTGGCTAACATTTGTCTGATTAGGTTGACTCCGATTATAGGGAGCTTCTTGGAAAATAGTAGGATTAGGATTTAATACTTCTCTGGCGATGGATGGTAATGTAATGAGGAGACTTACGCCTGCTAAACTCACTACACTTGCCAAATTGGTCAGCAGTTTGCTCTGATTCACCCTCATAATTTTTCTTTGTTTTGATTGTTATTAGATTATCTTAAAGATTTATAACATTTTTCAACCAACAAAATCTAACTACAGAGGTAAGAATTTTATGCAGAAATATGCAGCAAGCTAGGCAAAATCTCAAAATTAAGTTATATTTAACACTTAGATAATATAATTTAAACAGGATTTCTCTTCAGGTTTCTCAATAGGCTATTAGTGTCAACCTTATAAAAGTTAAGAGTTGATATAAGATTCATTCTGGTTTTTTGAAATATAGGTGGGGTGGAGAATGCCCATCAATATTATGATATGGCGCTGCACTGCCTACAATAAAAATCTTGTCAACCTTTTAACAGTGAACAGTGAACAGTTATCAGTTAAATACGTTGGTGAAAAACCACAGCAATTGGTGGAAGGCGTATTTTGGCGCTTGTTTATCTCCCACCATCCTCCCTGGCTGACTGATAACTGATAACTGATTTAATGATTTAAGCATTGAGAATGTATAAGAGTTTGATATGAGGTTAATTATGAATATAAAAATCAAACAGGGCAAAAATTGAGTTTTGTCAGAAAGTTTTAAAAATCCTGACTTTTTTTAACCAAACAATGCAGTAAGAAATTAATTATTTACTCAGGAAATTTACTGGAAGTAAAGTTACAATCAGTAAGTCATTCCCTTAATCAGTAACGAGGCATAGATAATGTTAGAATTATACCAATGGGAA
The DNA here is from genome assembly GCF_014697625.1 of Anabaena azotica FACHB-119. Taxonomy (GTDB): domain Bacteria; phylum Cyanobacteriota; class Cyanobacteriia; order Cyanobacteriales; family Nostocaceae; genus Trichormus; species Trichormus azoticus_A. The sequence continues at coordinate 16,536 of NZ_JACJSG010000023.1, forward strand.
CTTTCTCAATACTCAGAAAAAGTGCGGCTAATCTTAGATTACAAAGGTTTAGCGTATCGCAAAATTGAAGTGACACCAGGAATTGGACAAGTAGATTTATTCCGGTTGACTGGACAGCGACAAGTACCTGTGTTGAAAGATGGGAATAAATATATTGCGGATTCAACAGCGATCGCCAAGTATTTAGACTTAGAATATCCAGACCGTCCCCTGATACCAAAAGACCCCAAACAAAGGGGTTTAACTTTATTAATAGAAGAATGGGCTGATGAATCAATCGGCATTAAAGGTAGAAAAGCATTATTTGCAGCTATTAGTCAAGACCAAAGTTTCCGCAAAGCTTTATTACCCACCTCAACACCAGACCTTCTCAAAACCCTAGTTGAAGGCGTACCCAGTGACTTACTGAGTGTTTTGGGGTTGGGAGTAGGTTATAGTCCAGATGTAGTCAGAAGCGCGATCGCAGATTTGAAACAAGACCTGGAAGCCCTGACACTACTGTTAGCAGACAGTCCCTACTTAACCGGAGACGAACCCACCCTAGCCGACTTAGCAGTAGCAGGTTTATCCATATTGTTAAAATTCCCCACAGGCCCCTATCTAGACTTACCCGAAAGCCTCAGAGGTAAAGGTATACCAATCTTAGCCGAGAATCCCGATTATGCACCCTTTTTCGCTTGGCGCGATCGCATCTACAGCCAATTCCGCAAACCCATAATTGGTTCACCCACAGGCGGTTCGCCGACTACCATTCAAATTGATTAGGTGAGGGACTGGGGACTGGGGAGATGAGGGAGTGGGGGGAGATGGGGGAGACAGTCTAATGACTATGGACTATAGACTATGGACTGTTGACTATGGACTGTTGACTATGGACTGTTGACTAATGACTAATTCACAACAACCATTAGGTTCAGTAATTCAAGGTTCTCTGACTGGGGGTTTAGAAGTGCGCTTACACCCGGATATTTCCGTTGAGGATATGCGGGTAGGTAAGTTTTTGGTAGTCCAAGGGGTGCGATCGCGCTTTTTCTGTATGCTGACAGATGTAGCCTTGGGAACTGCTAACTCGCGCATTATCGCTAGTCCCCCCAGTTGGGAGGATACTTTTTTACGGGAAGTTTTAGCCGGGAGTGGAACCTACGGGACAATAAACCTCTCACCGATGCTGATGTTTACCCCTGAATCTCATGAGTCTTTTTCTACATCTGATGGTAAATCTGTCAATCCCTTTGTTCCATCCTCCACAAGTTTGGCTTCTTTCCAACCCCAAACTAGTACCACGATGGAATTACTCCCCGTCAAAACCATCCCCAGTCACTTCAGCCAAGTTTACGAAGCGAGTGAAGAAGATTTCCGCCGGGTGTTTGGTTGGGAAGACGACATCCAACGCAAAAACTTTTCTATCGGGAAACCTTTAGATATGGATGTCCCCGTATGTATTGATTTGAACCGTTTCGTCGAACGCAGTAATGGCGTATTTGGGAAATCAGGTACTGGTAAATCTTTCCTTACCCGCCTACTTTTAGCTGGGGTGATTCGCAAAAATGCGGCGGTTAACTTGATATTTGATATGCACTCAGAATATGGTTGGGAAGCTGTCGCGGAAGGGAAGAACGTTAACACGGTTAAGGGACTCAAGCAACTGTTTCCGGGTAGAGTTGAAGTATATACCCTTGATCCCGAATCAACTAAGCGCCGTGGTGTCCGCGACTCACAAGAACTCTACCTCAGTTATGAACAAATTGAAGTCGAAGATATTAAATTATGTAGTCGAGATTTAGGTTTATCAGAAGCAGCCTTAGATAATGCCAATATCCTATTTAGTGAGTTTGGCAAATCTTGGATTGTCCAACTGCTGAATATGACTAACGAAGAAATCGAAATGTTCTGTGAGGAGAAGCGCGGACACAAGGGATCAATTATGGCGCTACAGCGTAAGCTACTGCGCTTAGATGGTCTTAAATATATGCGGGCGGTATGTCCACAAAATTATATTAATAAAATCTTACAATCTTTGGAGGCAGACAAGAATGTCGTGATAGAATTTGGTTCCCAGTCGAATATGCTCTCCTATATGCTGGTGACAAACATGATTACCAGACGGATTCATGAGCATTACGTCAGGAAAGCCGATAAGTTCCTCCAGAGTAAAAATCCTAGCGATCGCCCTACGCCATTGATGATCACCATAGAAGAGGCGCACCGCTTCCTTGATCCAGCGATCGTGCAAAGTACCATTTTTGGGACAATTGCCCGTGAACTGCGTAAATATTTTGTCACACTTTTAGTAGTTGATCAAAGACCCTCTGGCATAGATAATGAAGTTATGTCTCAAATTGGGACACGCATCACCGCTTTGCTAAATGATGACAAAGATATAGACGCAATCTTCACTGGCGTATCAGGGGCTGGTGGTTTAAGGTCTGTCTTAGCCAAGCTAGACTCCAAGCAGCAAGCTCTAATTTTAGGTCACGCCGTACCTATGCCGGTAGTAGTCAGAACCCGTCCCTACGACTCTGTATTCTACGCGGAAATTGGCGATGCAGCTTGGGAAGAAAAACCAGACGCAGAAGTATTCGCAGCAGCTGAACTAGCTAAAGCTGATTTGGGATTTTAGAGGTTATAGGTTACAGGTTACAGGGTACAGGTGACAGGTTAGAGATTGGGGGATAGAGGTAACAGGTGATAACTGATAACTGATAACTGATAACTGATAACTGATAACTGATAACTGATAACTGACTAAGTAGTAAAGTCTTACCTCCCACAGTTCGGTTATCTCCCCACTGGTAGGCAACAGAAGAGGGGGTTTTCGCGTCACTATAGATATATAACTTTTATAAGGAACTACAAAAATTTTATATATAAAGAGCAATTTTACACTATAATCTATATCCCTCTTTGGGCTACTTTACTATTTGCCGGATTTGTCTTAATATAAAGATAAGTGGAACTCATACTGACTTCGGATTGACCAGTTGCCGCCAGCGACTGAAATAAACAAAGAATTCTGGAATATCAACCACTGTGCTTGTAAGACATTAAAAAATTAACTGATGGTAGAGGAACCTATCTCAAGCTAGCGCCTTCTAAAAAATGTATACATAAGCTTTTTTAAGTTTGATAGCGCCTTGAGTTCTGCGATATAAGCATTAAGTTTACCAGTTGAATTTATTAATCAACATTAATTGTGTTTACGGAGTAGAGGACAACGCACCAATGCCTACTGTTAACACCCACACAGAAGACACAAACACCAAATTCACGGCTGATATGGTGCGAACCTATCTGCGAGAAATTGGTCGTGTACCCCTGCTCACCCGTGAGCAAGAGATTGTTTACGGGAAGCAGGTGCAGCAGATGATGACGCTCATCGATGCAAAAGAAGCTTTAAAGGAGAAACTGCACCGTGAGCCTAGTTTACCAGAATGGGCTGATCATGTTCACAAGTCTGAAACAGAAGTTAAACAGACCGTACATCAAGGTAAACGTGCCAAGCAAAAGATGATTGAAGCGAACTTGCGCTTGGTAGTGGCTATTGCCAAGAAGTACCAAAAGCGCAATATGGAGTTCCTCGATTTAATTCAAGAAGGAACTCTGGGGTTAGAAAGAGGCGTAGAGAAATTTGACCCAACGAGGGGTTACAAATTCTCAACCTACGCTTACTGGTGGATTCGCCAAGCGATTACCCGTGCGATCGCTCAACAGGGCCGGACAATCAGGCTCCCTATCCATATTACCGAGAAACTGAACAAAATTAAAAAAGTTCAGCGCGAATTAGCACAAACTTTAGGGCGTTCTCCCTCACCAGCAGAAATTGCCAAAGAGCTAGAACTAGAACCCGCACAAATTCGTGAGTATCTGAACATGGCGCGTCAACCAGTTTCCTTAGATGTGAAAGTGGGTGACAACCAAGATACCGAACTGCAAGAAATGCTCGAAGATGAAGGCCCATCACCAGAGTATTACACCACTCAAGAGTTCTTGCGCCAAGACTTGAACACCTTGCTTGCAGAACTCACCCCCCAACAGCGAGAAGTCTTAGCCTTGCGCTTTGGCTTAGTAGATGGTAACGAAATGTCCTTGGCGAAAGTCGGCGAAAGATTGAATCTCAGCCGTGAACGTGTGCGCCAGTTAGAACATCAAGCACTTGCTCATCTGCGTCGCCGTCGAGCCAATGTTAAAGAATACGTCGCCAGTTAATTATCAAGACGTAGCACGGCTACGTCTTCCCGCCTCCTGAGTTCAGGGGGCTATTTTTTTGTTTGTAGTGAGAACTTTAGTTCTCTTAAGTAGGGTGGGCAATGCCCACCAGCACCTTCTTCGTGAGAGGATACAGCATATTTTGGGTAAATGAGGTACAAGCGTAAAACCCAAAACCATGTAGAGACGTTACATGTAACGTCTCTACAGTATTTCACGAATAGCGAAACTGCTGTATATAGCAAGTAGCAGATAAATGAGATACAGATATAAATAGTAAAACTCTTGTGGGGTGGGCATCTTGCCCGCCCCTTGTGTATCTTACTCAGATGAAATGTGCTGTAAAATCTCGGCTATCAAACATCTAAGTTTATTGGCTTGTATCGGTGGTTAATGATTCTTATCTAAATCTTATCGCGGCATAATACGATGGTATTGGCGCTGCACTGCCCACCCTACAAATAATTACGAACTGCGATTAACACCACTTGCTAAAATTCCCAATATTTTATTCACATCTTTAAGATAATATTCACTTAAATCAATCTGAACCTCTTGCCCATCTAGCTTTAAAAATTGCCAAACGCTTCCTGTAGTGACAGTTCCATAAATTGCCGAATTTTCCTTACCTGAGCGTTCATTAAAGATTCTCGCTGCTATCATCTCAGATATACATTGTCCTAAACCAGCAGTAATATTTTCTTTCTTCGCTTCCACAATAATAATTACTGGGGCGCTAATAATCAGCTTTTCTGAAGAATGGGTAATAATAAAATCGCAAATACCATTTAAGCCTTGCGTAGTATCAACATTAAATTCAACTCCCGAAAATAGATTTATCTGGTCGTTTAATTGCCGTCTCAAATCTAACAATATTGGCGATATAATCATTTCTGAACGAGCTTTTTCGCTGTTGCTAGCGACGGCGATGGGTAGATTATATTTCAGAGTTTCTTTTAATAGATGACTTGCTTCTAGCTCAGGAATATCAGCAAAAATATCACTTTTTTCAATAGTTTTTATTTGGAAAGCTTGCTTCACCTGCTCTAAAGTAAAATCACTATAAGCCATATCACTGATAATTAAGTTCTTGAATTTGATTTAGGAAATATATCCCATACTTGCTAAATAATGGTTATGGCGATGCACTCCCCACCCTACAAATACTATTACACTTAATTGATAATCATAAACAAAAGTATATTTAATTACAACTAATTTAATTAAAAAAATAATTTGACTTTTCCGAAATGGCAGAACTTGCTGTTGTATATCTCTATGTACTGACGAACGGTATAGAACAATATGATGCTCAACCTCAGCAAATTATCTAACTGATGATTTACATCACCCTACTGGGTGAATCTGTTGGGGGAAGCAGAAATTTCTTAATCACTGATAGTTTAAGTTTATCTGCCAAAAACATCTATAACCTTCGTTTTTCAAAAGTATTTCTGGAAGGAAATATAAATCAAACCTTTGACCGAGCCTTAAACGTTAAAGATTTCATTATGGTTTAAGACAAGTTACAGAGGCTGTCGTTCAGTTTGTCACAGGAGGAGTCGGGTGCTTAACAATATTTCTAAATTCTTACCCTTGCGTCAGTTAAGAGTCCCCGCTATCGGTCTGCTTTTTACCGTTGCTATGGTGGGTGAACAAGTCAAGCCTGCGCTAAGTAGTGAAGTGAATGTACAACCTACTTCCCAGACTCCTCTTGTAGTTGGTTCAAGACAAAGTTATCAAAAAGCTGAAAAAGAAACTGCGATGGGCTACGCCCCGCCTTTGGCGATCGCTCCTAGATTTAGCTTACCGAAAAACGATGGTATTTATCTTTTTGGTCAATCACCACAACCAAACCAAATAGGACAAGGCTATGTGCTGTTTCATAAACAGCAAGGTAAGTTAGTAGGCGCATTATATATGCCTAACTCCGAGTTTAGCTGCTTTCAAGGCACAATCGACAAGTCAGGAGAGTTAGCCATGACCGTTACTGGTACACCAGATGCTGGTGCTTCCCCGGACGTAGCTACAGCCAGTACCATACCCCAGCTTGACGACGATGAACCAATGACCTATGCTTACACCGTAGCGCTGCAAGATTATCATCCCATCAAAACCATCAGCGCCAACGATCGCCGCATTCTGCAAATGTGTAGAAGTGGTCAGTAGTCAGTTGACAGTTATCAGTTATCAGTTGACAGTTATCAGTTATCAGTTGACAGTTGACAGTTGACAGTTGTAAGTTGACACAGATTAAAGGCTTCTTCCTTTCCCCTTTCCCCCTTTCCCCTTTCCCCCTTTCCCCCTTCCCCTTTCCCCAGTCCCTAATACTCAATTCCCGGTTGCGCTTTGACGTTTTGGTCGCGGAATGGGTGTTTAATTAGGGTCATTTCGGTAACTAAGTCGGCGCGGTCGATGAGTGCTGCTGGTGCGCCTCTACCTGTGAGGATGACGTGTTTACTGGGGGGTTTCTGTGCTAACCCTGCAAGTACCTGATCTACGCTTAAATAACCCATTTTCAGGGCGATATTAATTTCATCTAACAGGACTAACTGGAAGTTGGGGTCACGGATGAACTCTAATGATTTGTCCCATGCGGCTTGGGCTTTGTCAATGTCGCGATCGCGGTCTTGGGTGTCCCAAGTGAAGCCTTCTCCCATTGCGTGAAACTCGATTTGGTCTTCCCAAAAACTAAATACGCTTTTTTCTGAGGGTTCCCACGCGCCTTTGATGAATTGGACGATCGCCACTCTGTACCCATGACCGAGCGATCGTAATACCATACCCAAAGCTGCGGTAGTTTTGCCTTTACCGTTACCAGTGTTAACAATAATTAATCCTTTTTCTGGAACAGCTTGAGATACGCGCCGTTCGTGTACTTCCTTACGGCGCTGCATTTTCGTGCGGTATTGTTCATCAGAAAGGTTTGGGGTTGATGCCATTATCTCATCAATGATACGCTCAATTTCCTTATCTGATTCTAATGCTTCTGGTGTATCACTTGTCATCAAATTCATCAGAAAATACAGAAAATAAATGTTACAACTTACAAAACAATGAAATTTGCGTGATTGAATCGATCAGCACAAGCGGCGAATTGAGTAAAGGAGCCAAACAACTTCTGAAGATAGGCTTGTATCTTCCTTGTTTATCTTGATACCTGGCTAAATCGTTTCCGTGGGGAAATGTGGCGCAAATGATTTAGCGTTTACTTTGCAGGTATATGTCTGGTAAATCTGTCTAATTGCCTTCTAGCACCTAATTTTTTCGGTCTTGAGGATTTGAGTATGTCGAGTGAAATAACGCCAGAAAATATTGATAATATACTTAATTTTTTAACATTATTTTCCAGTCAAGATTGCCGCTTATATGACATACAAACTGAGCCTTATTCCTATTCTCAAGAATTTGAGAGCTTCATCGCCGCACTCTACGCAGAAAATTTTATTATCCCCTTTGACTGGATAAGTTGGCAGCAAGAAGCTACTCGTTTTGTCACTGATCCAGCGCTAATCAATTTAGCTGATATTTCTACAATACAGAAATTATTCACAAGCCACGTTCGTCAAGAACGTTTTTGTAGTGGTCATTTAGCAAAATTGATAGATAATGGTCATTTCTTGACAATATTGCCGCGATTACAAGCAATAAGCCAGGATTTTATTTTAGGAAAAAATATTATGCAGCAAATAGAAATTATTCAAGGCGATATTACTCAGTTACAAGTAGATGCAATTGTCAATGCGGCTAATAGTTCCTTATTGGGTGGTGGTGGCGTTGATGGTGCAATTCATCGTGCAGCTGGAACAGAACTACTAGTAGAATGTCGGCAATTAGGAGGGTGTAAAACTGGAGAAGCAAAAATTACCAAAGGCTATAATTTACCCGCTAAATGGATAATTCACACTGTCGGGCCTGTATGGGAAGGCGGTAATCAAAATGAAGATGAACTATTAGCAAATTGCTATACCAATAGTTTAGCCTTAGCAGCAGAGTATCAAATTAAAACTATTGCTTTCCCAGCCATCAGTACGGGTGTATATGCTTTTCCGATGCAACGCGCTTGTAAAATTGCTGTTACAGCCGTTACCAAGTTTTTACAAAAGCCTAATTCCCTAGAACAAGTGATTTTCGTGTGCTTTGGACAAAGCGCCTACGATTTTTACACTCAAGCGATGCGAGAAGTTGCTGAAACATAGTTAACATTAGATTCGGCGACTTTAGAATTTGCGAGTCTCAACATGGCAAAACACTTAGGTAAGAAAATTGCACCTATACCGATGTCAGCTGATATCAGTGTAGTAGATTTGATTGATAACTACTTTACCGCCTACAACTCGGCGCGTTTACGGGAAGCCTGCCAATTATTGGCTCGTGATGTGATAAAAGAGGGTGTTACCGTTGGTGTAAGTCTTTCTGGAGCGATGACACCGGCGGGTTTTGGCGTATCTGCACTAGCGCCTCTCATTCGGAACGGCTTTATCGATTGGATGATTAGCACTGGTGCTAATCTTTACCATGATATGCACTATGGTTTGGGTTTTGAGTTGTTTGCAGGAAACCCATTTCTTGATGATGTGAAGCTGCGTCAAGAGGGGACTATCAGAATTTATGACATCATTTTTGGCTATGATGTCTTGTTAGAAACCGACGCTTTTATCCGCAAGATTTTGCAAGCCGAACCTTTTCAAAAGCGGATGGGAACGGCTGAGTTTCACTATTTGTTGGGTAAGTATGTGCGAGAAGTTGAGAAGCAAGTAGGAGTAAAAAATTCCTGTTTGCTGGCTACAGCTTATGAATATGGTGTACCCATTTACACATCTTCCCCTGGTGATAGTTCCATTGGGATGAACGTTGCGGCTTTGGCGCTGGAAGGTTCGCAGTTGATATTAGACCCAGCAATTGATGTGAATGAAACAGCTGCGATCGCCTACAATGCCAGAGAAGGAGAAGGTAGAAGTGCAGCTGTGATTCTCGGCGGTGGTAGTCCCAAGAACTTTTTGCTACAAACCCAACCGCAAATTCACGAGGTACTAGGATTAGAAGAACGAGGACATGATTTCTTTGTCCAGTTCACTGATGCACGTCCTGATACTGGTGGTTTGTCTGGCGCGACACCATCAGAAGCGGTAAGCTGGGGTAAAATTGACCCAGAAGAATTACCTAGCACCATTGTTTGTTACACAGATAGCACGATCGCTTTACCTTTAGTAACAGCATACCTCCTCAACCAATGTCCACCCCGTCCCGTGAAGCGGTTGTATGATAGGCGCGAAGAATTATACGACAAACTCCGCACAGACTATTTAGCAGCTAAAAACCAGCCTGTAGAGGAAATCCCGGCTGCTGTTGCTGAAGATGCTTCTGGGGGCGCGGCGACTTATCCTTGCGGTAGGTTAATTCCTAATACTTAAAGGCTATAGGGGTATGGGGGTGTAAGTTACCAAAACTCTACACTTCTATACCCTCATCAGCCTCCACCACACCTATTTAATTCGATTTGTAACTAACTACACTAATTATATTTTTCTTCAATGTCATTATTTAACAGCGTACCACTATCAGCATAATTCGCCCGTGACGCATAAAACAATTGAACTAGATAAATATAACCTCATCAGATAATTTTACATCTGCATTACGTGGTAGATTTACTATATAGAATTCTGTCTCCAGATTTATGAATTATTAACAGACAGTGCTTATAGTTAAATTCTGAGGTGGGGCTACACCAAGTCGCGTAAGTGAGGCGAACAATCATGTCTCTTAAATATTTGCATTTGCATTGTTTATCAATCAATGATTGGTTCAATTGCAATTACCATTCTGAATAAATCATTATAGAGCTTGTCTGTTTAAGATTCCATAGATAGAACAGGAAATTGTGGATTCTTAAACTAATAAGCTTTTAAATTGCTTATTTTTCTACAAAAAAAGCAATTTAGGGTTTGTAGTAAGGACTTTAGTCCTGATTCTTCCAAATATAGTGCTTTCTACAAAACCTGAAAACTAAGTTGACAAAGCAATAGAGTGAAGTACAGAAAAAATGCGTTGCTTGTTGTACTTATGTCCAGTACATTCACTGTAAAGCGTGACAAATCTTATCACATCACTCTATCCTATTGTGTAAAAGTCCAGGCAATTCTAGAACCTGTTTTAAGAAACGAAACTAAGACAAAAATTCTCTCTGAAACTATATCTCTATCGTTGCTTCAGCTTTCTGTATTAACTAAGAACTGCTATATAGCTGACTTTTGACATTATGTGGAAAAGCTAACGCTCTTACCTAACCCCCCAGCCCCCTTCCCTACAAGGGAAGAGGGAGAAATCTAAACCTCTATCCTCATAGGAGAGAGGTATGCAGAAAGGTCTTCCAGATACTGTGAAAATTCAGTACTATACAGCCATGTAATCCTTGGACAAATACACAAATATATCAACAGTATTGATTACGGCTAATGTTGAAGGGTGTTAACAAAATTATTGATGTGTCTTTTATTAGAAAAAGGGGGAGAGGAGGTGACAATAACTCGCTCTAAGTAAGTGAGGTTTTGAGTGAGTTTGAGCGTTCTCCTCTATATTTCCCTATACGTGATTAACGTTAGAGATTTCAGAAAAGCAAGCACATCTGACAGCGCATTCTTTCTGATTCCCCAGCTTCTATTATAACCGGGTGTGGGGGTATAAGGGTATAGGGGTGTAGGGGATAATTATTTTTCGTTGAATTAAATCGTCAAGTTGTGAATAATAGCGTCTGGAAAAATGAACAGATACATCGTTTAACAGTGAACAGTAAACAGTTATCAGTTAAATTCTTGGGTAAACACCACACCAATTGGTGCAAGGCGTAGGTGGCGCTTCTTTATCCCCCACCATCCGCCGTCAGGACTGATAACTGATAACTGATAACTGATTTAATAGCTTTTTCTCATGTCAAATTCATCTACAAAGGTGCAATATTGTGAACACCTTACGCCGCCAAGAAAATGATTTTTGGCAACAATCAAACGAGTCAATTCCGCAGGAACTACCAACATTAGAAGCTAACGAATTTCTGCCCCATATTGGTAAATGGACTAGTATCGGTGGGGGAATTGTCTTAAGCATCTTTGTTGCAGGGGTGGCGCTTGCAGCTATCCTCAAGTACAACGTGACTGTAAAAGTGCCTGCAACTATTCGCCCGGTGGGAGAATTAAAGCTTGTACAGTCGCTGATTAGCGGCAAAATTATGAAGATTGATGTTGCAGAAAACCAAACGGTATTTGCAGGACAAGCGATCGCCTATATTGATAATTCCCGTCTACAAACTCAAAAAAGCCAGTTACAGAATGTCATTCAACAAAGTCAACTCCAACTGAGTAACATTGATACTCAGTTAAAAGAAATTAATACGCAAATTACAGCACAGACTAACTTAAATGACCGTACAGTAATAGCTGCACAAGCTGAACTGGGTGGTACACAACGCAACTATGTAGACCAGCAAGTTAAAGCGGCGGCACAGATGACACAAGCACAATCAGCCTTGACTTTAGCCAGGATACAACAAGACCGTTTGCAACGAGAAAAGCTGTTAACCGCCACGGTAAGGGAAACAGAAGCCGCTTTAAACCTCGCCAGGGCGCAAAGCGATCGCCTACAACGAGAAAACCTCTTAAAAACCACCATCCAAGAAGCCGAAACTGCTTGGAAACTAGCAAAAGCACAACGCGATCGCCTGCAGCAAGACAATGTATTAAACGCTACCATCCAAGAAGCCCAAGCCGCCTTGACTTTAGCCCAAGTCCAACGCCAGAGACTACAGCCGATAGTAGCATCGGGGGCGATTTCGCGTAATTTCTTTGAAGAAAAAGAACAAGCAGTCATTTCCGCCCAAGCCAAACTAGCCCAAGCCAAAGCCAACGCTAAAAATCTGGTGGACGAGAAAGAACAAGCAGTCATTTCCGCCCAAGCCAAACTCGAACAAGCCAAAGCTAACGCCAAAAATCTTTTAGAAGAAAAAGACCAAGCTGTGATTTCCGCCCAAGCCAAACTCGAACAAGCCAAAGCTAACGCTAAAAATCTGGTTGAAGAGAAAGACCAAGCTGTGATCATCGCCCAAACGAATCTGGACAAGGCCAGGACAGCGACGAATCCCAGCGACGCTAGCGTGACTGTAGCATCCCAACGGATTAAACAAGAACAAGCAAGGGGTGAAGCCACCCTAGCAGCGTTGAAAAAAGAGAAAGAGACGTTGCTACAACAACGCCTAGAATTTCAAAAACAACTAGATAGAACTCGTAAAGACTTACAACAAAGCGAAAACGACCTAAATCAAAGCGTAATTCGTGCGCCTATTGCGGGGACATTGCTGCAATTAAACTTGCGTAACCCTGGACAAGTAGTGCAACCAAGTGAAGCGATCGCCCAGATTGCGCCTATCAACGCTCCCATCCAGATTAAAGCCAACGTATCAGCCCAAGATATCAGCAAAATCAAACCCGGTCAACAAGTCCAGATGCAGGTTTCAGCTTGTCCCTATCCAGATTACGGCACTCTCAAAGGCACAGTCACAACAATAGCACCCGATGCCCTACCCATAGCTAGTAATAACCCTCAAACTACAGTAACTAAAGCTACAGCCTATCAAGTAATTGTCGAACCGCAAACCCCATACGTTGGTAGAGGAAATCACCAATGTCAACTCAAAGCCGGAATGGAAGGTAAAGCAGATATCATCTCCCGCCAAGAAACAGTTCTACGGTTCATCCTCAGAAAAGCCAGATTAATTGCAGATTTGTAATCTCATATCCGCTTAAACACTTATCATATTTTGGGGGTTGGTAATTGGTAATTGGTAATTGGTAATTGGTAATTGGTAATTGGTAATTGGTAATGGTAGAAAGCAATTACCTATTCGCTATTACCTATTACCGACCAAACCAACCATATCGTAAGTAATTAGCCGGACTTGATATAAGTTGACAGTTGTTCTCCCCACTCCCCAATATTCCTATGTTTAACCTCTTCCAGCCACGAAAGAAATATTCCTGCATTTTACAGTTGAGTGAAGAAGATTGCGGAGCTGCTTGTCTAGTTTCTATTTCTAGACATTATGGATATTTCTTGAGTATGAATAAAAGTCGAGAAGCTGTAGGAACTGGACAATTAGGAACAACTTTATTAGGGCTAAAACGTGGATTTGAAAATTTAGGTTTTAATGCTAGAGCCGTTAAAGCTTCACCAGCAATTTTGGACAGAATTAAAGAAATTAAATTACCCGCAATTATTCATTGGCGTGGCTACCATTGGGTGATTTTACACGATAAACGCGGCAAAAACTATGTTATCGCCGACCCAGCCGTAGGTATTCGTTATATCGATAGAGAGGAGTTATCCAGGGCTTGGAATGGTGTTATGCTCCTGCTAGAGCCAGACCCGCACCGCTTTGGTCAACAGCCTCAAGAAGCACCCCAAGCGGGCTTTGTGCGCTTTCTCAAGCGCATTTTGCCTTATCGTGGGCTACTTGCTCAGGTTTTGATGGTCAATATAGTCTTGGGTGTCCTCGCTTTAGGTACTCCCGTCCTCATTCAACTATTAACAGATGATGTCTTGGTTCGTGGAGATACTCAATTACTTACTGTAGTCGTCACGGCTGTTGTAGTCATGACTTTATTTAGTAGCACTCTGCAAATTTTAGAATCTACAATGATTGCTCACTTTGGTCAACGACTGCAATTAGGCTTAGTTTTGGAATTTGGGCGTAAAATACTGCAATTACCTTTAACTTATTACGAAGCTCGTCGCAGTGGAGAAATTACCAGCCGTCTGAGAGATATTAATGAAATTAATCAATTGGTATCGCAAATTGTGGTGCTTTTACCAAGCCAATTTTTTATCGCTATCATCTCTTTTTGCTTAATGCTGTTTTATAGTTGGCAATTAGCATTAACAGTAATTGTTATTGGCGCATTGATGAGTTTGTCTACCTTACCTTTTTTACCAGTTTTGCAACAGAAAACACGCAATATTTTAGTTTTGGGGGCGGAAAATCAAGGGGTTTTGGTAGAAACATTTAAAGGCGCTCAAGTATTAAAAACAACAAATGCGGTTCCTCAATTTTGGGATGAGCTGCAAAGCCGCTTTGGTCGTCTGGCTAATTTGACTTTTAGCACTATTCAAATTGGGATTATTAATAACAATATTGCTAGATTCTTATCTAGTATTGGCGGCGTAGTTTTATTAGGGTTTGGTAGTGTTTTGGTAATGCAAGGGAATTTAAGCATTGGTCAAATGTTGGCGATTAATACGCTACAAATTAATGTCCTAGCTTTAATTAATTCCCTAGTTGGGTTAGTCGATGATTATTTTCGCTCTCAAACTGCTGTTTCTCGGCTTTTGGAAGTAATTGACGCAACTTCCGAAGTGGGTGATACAGCACAAAAACCGATCGCTCAAATATCGAGTGATGCAGATATTCGTTTTTCTCATGTCAATTTTCATCATCCTGGTAGAGTTGACTTATTAGAAGAATTTTCTCTCAAGCTACCTGGAGGAAAGACTATTGCTGTGATTGGTAAATCAGGCTGTGGTAAAAGTTCCTTAGCAAAATTAATAGCAGGTTTATATCAACCAAATTCCGGGAATATTCGCATCGGTTTTTATAATATTCAAGACCTTGACCTGAATTGTTTACGCCAGCAAGTAGTTTATGTACCTCAAGAACCGCATTTTTGGAGTCGCTCAATTTTAGAAAACTTTCGTTTAGGAACGCCGCATATTTCTTTTGAAGAAATTGTTAAAGCTTGTCATATTGCTGATGCTGATAGTTTTATCAGCCAACTACCTAATAACTATCAAACGGTGTTAGGTGAATTTGGCGCTAATCTCTCTGGGGGACAAAAACAAAGACTTGCGATCGCCAGAGGTATTCTTACCGATCCACCCGTACTAATTCTCGATGAAGCCACTGCTGGACTCGACCCAGTTAGCGAAGCACAAGTCTTAGACCGGCTTTTAGAATCACGCCAAGGTAAAACCACAATTCTCATAACTCACCGTCCTAGTGTGGTTAATCGCGCAGATTGGATAGTTTTTATCGAGCAAGGTAAAGTACAACTACAAGGTACTTTACAAGATTTTCTTTCACAACAAGGTGAGCATTTGCAGTTTTTATCAGTTTAATTTATATCAATAGCAAATTATTTCTACAACAATAGAACCCCGACCGTTCAAACAGTCGGGGTTTTACTTTGTCAAGTTATATCCATCCGATTTGATAGAAAAAGATTCATTTTTTGTAGCAGTAGTGACGCACAGATGTGCGCCCCTACTGATAATCGATATTTTGCATATATTTTTTGAAACGTTATCGTAATTCCGAGGGTTAAAGACCCCTACGTCTGTACGTAGCAAATTTTCAGTTGGGGTTTAAATCCCCAACTGTTCGCGTAGCGTGCCGTAGGCAAAATGTCTTTGATGCGCGAATGCGTGAATTTTGAATTGTTAATAGTTATACAAGTTAAATTGTCAATAGCAAAATGAATTGATTCCTTAAACAAAATTATCATTTTAATTTTTAAAATAAAAATGTTTTACCTGGAATATTCATTCACCAAAAGAAATAAATCAAATGATATTTTTTCTGACTTTAGAATAGTTTAAATTGTTAGCAAATAGTTAATAATAAAAACATAGGTGATGACACACCTATATACGTAAGTGAGGTAAATAATTATGTCAACTCAATTGATCACATCTGATTTGCTCGAAGAATTATCCGCAGATCAACAAGAACTGCTTTCAGGTGGGCAGGGAAGAAGCAGCAGCCCTGGAAATGATACTGACACATCTGTTGATGATGGTGGTGAGGGAGAAGATGTTGGTTTCTACACAGGAACCAAGCGTTTTAGAATCACTACCAGAAGCATTGTTACCATCAGAAGATTACCAACTGGTGGTTAATTTGCAATTAACAGAGGAGACAAGGAGGTACTCTACTTACCCAAAATAATTTAGATTTGTGCAAGTTAGGGTAGTCTCTCATAGTCTTTTCAAGTTTTAACAGTGAACAGTGAACAGTAAACAATTATCAGTTAAATACGTTGGTGAAACACCACAGTAATTGGTGGAAGGCTTTGGGTGGCGCTTCTTTATCCCTCACCATACGCCCTGGTTGACTGATAACTGATAACTGATAACTGATAACTGTTTTAAAACAGTTATTTAGGGCTAGAAAGGAAAGTGCTAACGACAGTATTTTCTTTTCTGCTCTTTCCTTCTTTAAATGTTAGCTGTTTGCTAATGCTGAAAGAAAATTTAACGGCATAACTTAAAAAGTTAGCCGTAATGTTTCATCCATCAAATTATTGTATTCCCCACATGGAATTTCCAGCAATTCTATGTAGGAAACGGAGGTAGTTATGTCAGCACAAATGATTGCATCTGACTTGCTCATGGATTTATCTATAGAAGAACAGCAGCTTTTATCTGGTGGTAGAAGACATGATGAAGACGATGATCATGATCGTGATGATCGTCACGACGATCATGACAGCGATCGCTGTCGTTGGAAAAAAGTATGTCACTGGAAGAAAGTGTGTCACTAATCTAGCCAAGTTTACGCACTTTTATTTTGGTGTAGAGGCTTTACTGTTAGTGATGGGAAAAGACTTCTACATCTGGCTCGAAATCTGATCTGCTTGAGTAAATTGGGTTAGTTTCCTGGCTTTGTTAAACCTTTTGATTAAAAGCATAGCAAGCATACAGGAAACTGCTAGTTCATCTTTGTTAATTACTGGGAAATGGAGGTCTACAATTATGTTAGAACAACCAATCCAATCCGATGCTGAATTAGTTGCGGAATTATCCAAAGAAGAACAAGAACTCCTAGCTGGAGGCTGGCACGGCAGTCACTGGGGACATGGCGGTCACTGGGGCCATGGCGGTCGCTGGGGCCATGGCGGTCACTGGGGCCATGGCGGTCGCTGGGGCCATGGCGGTCACTGGGGCCATGGCGGTCGCTGGGGCCGTGGCGGTCGCTGGGGCGGTTGGTGGTAATTGTTTTAATAGAAAACTACGCCTCTAATTTTGCCCTATCCATCACCATTAACCGCTCTCTAATCCAATCCTGTAAAAGGGGATTAACTAATTCAGGAGCTTCATCTTGGGGGCAATGCCCTACTCCTTCCAAGGGTATAAACTTGAGTACTTCAGGATAGTCACCTAACTTGCGTCCCAAGTCTATCGGTTCCCAAGGGTCTTTTGCACCCCAGATGATAATCGCTGGACAAGGTAACAACGGTAACAGGTCTTCTGGGAGGGGGCCTGAAGAATAGGAAGTAAAAGCAAGGAACACAGCCACAGCACCAGGATCACTCGCTGGTGCTGTTAATATATCTACTAGCTCCTCAGTCACCGCTTCGCTATTAACATAAGCTTGTAGAAGAATCTTTCTCACTGTTTTTGGTTGAGCAACTTGCCGAAAAAAGAATTGACCAATTGGTTTGACAGATAGCACTCGTTGCAGTAGAGGCGCACCAAAGCGACGTGACCAAGGTAGAGTTTCCCGTTTGCGATCGTGCAGTAATCTCAGAGAACAGTTGAGTAAAGCAACACTTAAACCAATCTCTGGGTTACTAACTACTGCCTGCATCACTACAATACAACCAATAGAATTACCTACTAAAAAAGCTGGCTCACCCACTACTTCCAGACAAAAATCGGCTAGTTGCTGTCCCCAAGTTTCTAATGTGTAGGCAATTTCCCCATCTGGTTGAGGTTTAGCTGAACCACCAAAACCAATTAAATCTATGGCATAAACACGACAATTTTGTGCTAATACAGGTATATTTTTTCTCCAATGAGACCAGGAAGCGCCAAAGCCATGTACTAGTACAACAGCCGGCCCCGCAGTTCCTTGAGTTTGATAGCAGATGGGGAAACCTCGCCAAATCCAGGTTTTTGTAGAAGTAGAGGTACTCATGAGCATTTAAGAATATCTAAAGTTATTAACTAAAAAAATTCGGGTAGTAGACTAAGAAGCTAGTTCCGTGAACAAGAGCTTACAACAAGGTAACAAAATTTTCTCTTCCCCATCACCATTTTCTATTGTCAACTCATAGGGTGGAGGAAATAAATAGATTAATAAAAATTAGCACAGAAAGGTTTGATTATTAGTCATTGGTCTTTTGTCTATAGCGGATGGTTAATTAAAGTTTTTTTGGGAATTTTTCGCTATTATAGTTGTCACTAGAATTTTTCACTTGTCCATTCTTATTATAAATATGATAAATAGAAAATAAGTAAGCATTTATTCTCTCTAAAACTGAGAGCGATTTGTCTATGGACTGGATTATTAATCTTGATACTATAGGACTCATACTTAATTTTTGAAATACAGGTAGGGCGCTGCTCAGCAAAACAATGATTAGGTGGGCAATGCTCACCCTATAGGTAGTAGATGAAAGATGCTGCTAATGTATAGCAGAGGACAGGTGACAGGTGACAGAGTTAAAAACCTTTCACTGTATAAGTTTTCTCATTTTCTGATGTCCTAACTGTCTTGGCTATTGCTATATTAGTAATATCTACTCATCATCCAAGGTGACGCTAAAAGGCTGTAAGCCTATCCCCTGCTATAATTTCTAGCGAAACAAGTCCCTATCAGGGAAAATATAGAGAAACCCAGCTTGTTGGGAAAACTGGGTATCTGCATCGAATTATGACTAAGCCTTACAGCCAGTCGCGATAGGCAGAAATTTCATTTACGCTGAGTTCTAACGGTTCGCCTTTGCCAAAAGGAGGATAGACGCGAATTTTGGCATTTTTGCTAAATCTTTCTAGGCGGTTCCCCAATTGAGGAATATTGCTGACTATGTGCCAATAAGAGACGATATCTGGACAGTCAACGATGAGCATGATGCTCGCATTTTTTCTGGTAAGATACCACTGGCAGTTATTCAGCAGTGCTTGGGTAATGCGATCGCAAGCTTGGTAGAAGCACCTGCCAATAGACTGTTCTAGTTCCAGATGCAGCATTCCATCCTCTTTTGTCACCACAGTAGGTGGTAAATCATCGGGTGGAAGCAGATTCAGTTTAGACATAATTTTGTACCTCTTGGTTGTAGCGCTGCAAACTTTCCTGATTTTTTTGCAGGGAAAAAGATGAGGGTTTGAGCGCTAATGTACCTAGATCCAATTCGTCTTGAAATTTCTTGATTTTGTCTCGACAAGTAGCAACGTCACCAATGATAGAATTTTCGAGCAAGTAGTCTTCGTCAAAACAAATATTTGTCCGGTCAAATGGTTGATGACCACTAGAACTATTCTGCATTACTTGGGCGGAATTGGCTTGCATCTTTTGGCTAAAATACCTAATAAAAGGTAAAGCCTCGCTCACTGCTTCGTCGTAAGTTTTGCCTACATAAAAGAAGCGTGCTAAGACAAATTTTTCCCCACCACTAGAATTTAAGGCGCGATAGGTATTCACCGTCTTTTTTAACCTTTGTAGCGCAAACGGCGGCCCACCCATCAAAGCAAAGGAATGTTGAGCCGCAAATTCGATACCTGCATCATCACCAGTAGCTATGTAGACAGGGATTTCTCGCTGTAATGGTTTGGGGTAAACACAGAGGCGATCGCATTGATAATATTCTCCGTTAAATGATACATCAGTTTCATATAAAAGCTTTTGAATCAATGTCAACGCCTCTAGCATCATGGCGCGAGATTCGCCCATTGGTGTGGCAAAATGCTGATTATGTTGCGGAAAAGGCCCCCCTTTCGCCACACCAAATAACAGTCGTCCATTGCACAAATTATCTAAGGTAGCAATATCTTCCGCCACCCGAATTGGGTTGTGGAATGGTAATAATACCGCCGCCGTCCCTAATTTGATAGTTGAAGTCACACCAGCTAAATGTGCCATCAACAGCAATATCGACGAACTAAGATTTACTTCATTAAAATGATGCTCTGTTACCCAGGCTTCTTCAAAACCCAACTTCTCCGCCTGTCGCACTAACGCCACCTGTTCAAAAATAGCACGACGTGAGTCTTGATGATGATTTTCGTAATTGCAGAACAGTCCAGTTTTCATTATTTGCTAGCGATTTTTACTTTACCTTGCTACCATCTGCAAGTCCAGCCATAGGCGTGGATCATTATCTCTTAGCTTCGATTTTGGGTCTCGCAATAATCGTTTAGCATTCATGCAGACAACTTGCACCAAACCCATATTTTCAGCTATTTCTCGCAGTATTTCTTTTTCGGCTTGCACATAAGGAAGCATTTCACTAGAACAATAAATTCCTATATATTGCAAGCGTCTAGCAGGTCGTCCCCAGAAACAGGTGATGACTTTCACATGACACCCGTCTAATAATTCCCCAACTTTTGGGTAGTAGTGACTGACGACTCTTGTGAACTCTTTAGCTAGTATATCTTCCGCAATCATTGCAACTGATATTTCTGTAGCGTACATCACGCTAACTAATATAACATATTTTTGTCATTTAATGTTGACAAATAGTTTTATTTAATCAAAATAATTCATAAAAATATATACTTAAAACTTGCGACATAGCTATAGCAAATATGCTTAATTGTTGAGTGGTAAATATTATTCTATTGGTAGGCATTGCAGCGTCCTACAAAGACGGATATTAAACTATAAGTAAAAATATATCCCTGATTTCTTAAAGTAGGGTGGGCAGTGCAGCGCCACCTCCTGATTGAGATGATGCAAGATATCAGATAAATAAAAATAACTTCCTAATTCGTTAAAAAATAAGTTTAAAACTTACGACATAGATATAGCAATTATACTTAATTCTTGAGTTACTAATATTATTATATTGGCGATGCACTCCCCACCCTACATATTAAGCAGATTAATTACGAATTACTAATTACCTAGATTTGCGCTCTGCAACTAACACTTCAGCTAAAATTTCTGGCAGATGGCTCAAATCAACAAATCCCTCAGCACCATTGATGGGAGAGACAAAATTATAGTTGGGGTCACATTCTCCTGTGTCGTAAACTTGGATATACCACTTATCAGGAAACCCTTCTATGCCTAATTCCACAATGTACCAACTTTGACCTGTTAGACGAGAATTAAAGATAGTGAACCAATCCCTATATTCGTCTAAAATATTCCAATCTGCCAACAGAAACTCTAACGCTATTTGTCCAGCATCAGTTGCAGTTAGTAGCATTATTACCCCTCATTTGTACCTTCAGATTTCTGAAAATCAGGATACAATCCCAACTGTTTAGCTAACTCACGAGCTAAAAAAAATAGAAACTGCGCTCCATCTTGATTACCTTGATGAGCAAATGCAGTTGCTACTTGGACAATTGCTTCTACAAAACCAGCATCAATTAATTCTGATTGAGCTTCTAAAACTTCTGGCTCTTTACCATTAGGGCATTTTAGTAACTCATCAATCAAATTAAAATATGATATTTGGCGTTCTTGTGTTGCTTCAGTCATAATGAATGTGTTTTTTTTACGATGGAACTTTCAGTCGTCACTTATCTTGATTATTAACAAATGACTAATGACTAAACCTTTATTGTTCAATGCTCTGCTGCCAAAGTCTTTCTAGCATTTCAATTTGTGCTTGTAAAACAGCAGCACGATAAATTAGGTATCTGTCATAAACAATAATTCCTAACCCGATAAATACAGGAGTTAGTAAAATAAACCATTGTAAAATGACAGCTATTTTATACTGTTCAGCACTCAACACTTGATTCACAATGTTTTGATCAGAAATTTGATTGCTAACTAGAGTTTGGTCTAAATTTTGAGTTGTGGTAGACAGAGTAGTATTTGCTGGATTAATCTTATTTACTTCAAATGATAATTTCTGTGTTTTAACGAACTCTATATGTCTAACCCAAGCTACACTAAATACCAATAACCCCGGAGATAAAACTGCTAAAGTAAGTAGGGACACTGTGAGAACATTTAAAAGTTTGACTTTCATCTTTGCTCTCCTAGCAAGGAAAAGTGAATGGGGAGTGGGTAACAAACATTTTTGTGTTCTCGTCGTCGATTAATCTTGATGCTTTAGCTAGTAAGGTAGCAGTGAAAAAAATATGTCATAATTTAAAAATAGCAATAGTAAAAAAACGAGGTGGCTTTTTCCTGAAAATGCGCCTCTACCTCTTGATCTAAGTTATTAATTATCAGATTTATTTACAGAATAATGTTCATTGATAGCTTTTTATTGATTAAGAAGTCCCCCCTTGTTCTTTGGTTTTACCCATTGAATTTCGGGGGGTAGAGGGGAATCTCTGCGTAAATCCTATTAGTTTTATATCAGCCGACTTTCTCCACCCTGGTTTATTGGGGTCGGATCAAGATTATTAAATTTATTAATTTTGTACTCAAATCCCCAAACCCTTTTAACATCAGGGTTATAAAATTTTTTTGGGTAGGGGTTCTAGTATTTTTGGGGTGGGGTACTAGCATTGATGAAGTGGGGGTCTAGTCTTTCTAAAATCAAGCTCAAAGCTAACTAGGCTGCTAATCAATGCAGTTTTGTATTTGAGTGCTTTGGGGTGAAAACTTGTACTCAAGCAAAATATATTTATTGGCGAGTATATAAAAGTAAGTGGAAAAATACTATTAAATATTTATAAATAAGTTCAGGTTTGATTAGTTTCTCGCAAATACGGTTATAGGCTACAAACGGGAGCAATCAAATCTGCTATATCCTCATAGGAATAACTTGCTTGTAAACTTTCAGTTAGACAATGTGAAGAATAAGAAAAAAAAGTTAACTTAGATACAAAATTATTTAAATAATTCTTGGTTAATGGACGAGAGCCAAAAAAATAGAGTTCCATGCAAAAGAGATATTTAATATTTATTAATGTTTAAAGGTATCTATGATGACAAAAGGCATTTAAAGGAAAATTACTTGGTGAATGTTGCTAAATAGCTTTATTTGTTTGCCAGGTTTGTGCTTTAGTGAGGGTGGCTCATCTATATTCTCACGGAAATTTCTTGAGTAAAACCAATACATACAAGCTAATTGTTATAAGCTGATTGTTATAGGGAAACAGTTGACTCTAAATTGAGGATTTTAGGAGTAGATTTATGCGAATTGCTAACGATGTAACAGAACTTATTGGAGGCACGCCTTTAGTTAAGCTCAATAAGATTCCGCAAGCAGAAGGGGTAGTTGCCAGAATAGTTGTAAAATTAGAAGGGATGAATCCGGCATCTTCTGTCAAAGACCGGATTGGGGTGAGTATGATCCTCTCAGCCGAGGCTGAAGGCTTGATTACACCTGGAAAAACTATTTTAGTAGAACCAACTTCTGGTAACACAGGTATCGCTCTGGCGATGGTAGCCGCAGCCCGTGGCTATCGTTTAATTTTGACTATGCCAGAAACGATGAGCCAAGAAAGACGAGCTATGTTGAGGGCTTATGGTGCAACTTTAGAGTTGACACCTGGTTCAGAAGGTATGCGGGGAGCGATTCGCAAAGCTGAGGAAATTGTGGCTAATACGCCCAATGCCTATATGTTGCAACAGTTCCGCAACCCAGCTAACCCGAAAATTCACCGAGAAACTACAGCCGAAGAAATTTGGAATGATACCGATGGCGAAGTTGATATTGTGATTGCAGGGGTAGGTACTGGCGGGACAATTACGGGGATTGCAGAGGTAATTAAACCACGCAAACCGAGTTTTTTGGCGATCGCAGTTGAACCCAGCAACAGCCCCATCCTCTCCGGTGGACAAGCCGGGCCGCACAAAATCCAAGGTATTGGTGCAGGTTTCGTCCCCGATGTCCTCCGCCTAGAACTAGTCGATGAAGTTATCAGAGTCAGCGACGACCAAGCAATGACCTACGGACGGCGTTTAGCCAGAGAAGAAGGCTTATTATCTGGTATCTCCGCCGGCGCGGCTTTATGTGCAGCTTTGCAGGTAGGGAAACGACCAGAGAACGAGGGTAAGTTAATTGTGATGATTCAACCTTCCTTCGGCGAACGCTACCTTAGCACACCTTTGTTTCAAGACTTGACTGCTGAAGCTGCTAGTGTGAGGTAGGGATTGGGGAAGGGGGAAAGGGGAAAGGGGAAAGGGGAAGGGGGAAGCTCACAAGTGTAGGTTTTTAATCTAGCAGTGAGTAAGGACTCTAAAACTAACGAGAAAATCGTTGTTTTATTCACCCCTACACCCCTATACCCTTACACCCCTACACCCTAAAACCAAGGTTTTTGGAACACCAATAAAAAACCTACACCTGTCAGACTCCCCCCACTCCCTCATCCCCCTCATCCCCCTCATCTCCCTCATCCCCTAACGGTGTTCCTGTTGCGCGTGATTATTGCAACCGCCTTGCTCGTGGTGGTGGTCGTGGCTATGACCGCCGTGGGCGCAGCCTTGTAAATTCTGGCTCATGAGGCTTTCGCTCATGGCGCGGAAGGATTCATCTACAGGTTTTAAGCCAATCCAAGCATCGAGGGTTTCTACATCGAAACCTACCTCACGGCGATCGCCTACTTGTATCAAAGGACGGCGAATTAATAGAGGTTCCCTCAGCATGAGAAATAGGGCGGTTTGTTCGTCCAGTTGTTCGGGGACTACCTCACCTGATTTTATCTGTGGGGCGGAACGATTGAACCATTCACCGACGGGGCGATCGCCAAAAAATGAACGCAGACGTTCCACCGTCCAAGGTTCTGTCAGTAGGTTGTAAGTAATTACTTCATGTCCCGCCGCAGTTAACAAAACCTTCTGACGAGTACCACCTTTACAACCAGGTTTTTCATAGAAAATCACTCTAGCCATTTGTTCTATCTCCTAATAATTGGGGGTGGGGGTGTGTCAGTAAACAGTTATCAGTTAACAGTAAACATCACCTGATAACTGATAACTGATAACTGTTCATCCTCCCTAAAATTTCTTGACACTATGAGTTACTGCATCAAACTCAAATCTTTGTTTGGGGTCAGTTTCACCATAGATATTAAAGGTGACAGTTGGTTCATCACCTATTGCTTGGACACTATGAATTGCATCGGGAGTGAGACTAATAATGTCCCCTGGTGATAAGATAATTTCTCCCGTGGGTTCGATTTTGTCTTGAGAATCTGGGGTTTTTGTGCGTCGCCAAACAGTATTTTTTTCTTGTCCTTTTAAGACAGCCACAACTCCCCAGGTTCCATGATTATGAATATTAGAATGGGTTCCGGGTGCAAAAGTTACTGTTTGCACAGTCAACGGAAAACCTAATTCATCGTATAGGAGAACAACAGAGGTTCCTGTTGTTGGGGAAGGCTCTAAATACTGACTTCGCACCCAGTACGAATTTACAATCAAGCGCCTTACGAGCATTCGGATTTCAGGTAAACGACTAGATTCATCGCTTACCCCATTGAGAATATCTTCCATCTCAGTTAAGAACCGATACAGACGATAATTCTCTTGTAATAAATCCCAATTTCTCGTAGATTTGCACACTTGATATTGACCGTCTCCAGTCAGGAGCCAATCCCTACCTTGCATGATATTTAAACTCTCAATTAAGAATTGTTAGGCAATACAATTACGGGAGAATTAAGATTAGGTAGTTCCTCACGCGGAATGCTGGGAATTACAATTCTAGAGGGCAGTAAGTCGTTATCACTATTAGTAGATAAAGGTTTAGGGGAAGATGCGCTGAAAAATGAGAAAATCTTCATGGTTGTTAACTGATAACTGTTGACTGTTGACTGATAACTGTTCACTGTTAACTGAATCAATCATCTTCTTCTGCTGGACGTGTCAAAACATCCAGAAGGATTCCTGCTCCGAAATCATGCTTGTCATCAATTTCTTTGACTCTCAGGCTGATTTCCTTCGCTCGCTCGATTTCCCCTAACTTCGCTAATACTAATCCTGCGGCTGCATAAGCGTTCAAATACAACCTGATTGGGGATTCTTCCCTGCGATTGATTAATAAGGGTTTAAGTTGATCCCATTCATCAGGAAAGTTCTCTGATTTTTTAATTTTATCTAATAATTCGTAAGTTGTTTGCAATGCTAAAGAATAATTATTTTTATAGTAAAAAAACCTATAGGCAGCTACTAATACATCGGTATTTCCTCCAGTTTTAGTCAGAGCTTCTTGAATATATTTCTCTGATTCTGAAGTATTTTCCCAATTTTGTGCTGCTAAAATTAATAACTTTTTGATGTCTTCTGGAACTTGGAACCAGGAAAATTTATTGCTGTGCATATTGGGGACTGGGTAATTGGTAATTGGTAATTGGTAATTGGTAATTGGAAAAACTATTACCCATTACCCATTACCCATTACCTATTACCTGTATTTACAAAATGTTGAGGATGTAAACTAAGGTGAACAGAATAATCCAAATGATGTCTACGAAGTGCCAGTAAATTTCAGCCATTTCGATGCCGGTGTGTTTGGTGGCTGAATAATGACCGGGACGGCGCGATCGCCACAACACACCTAAAATCAATAACAGTCCAATAAATACGTGCAGACCGTGGAACCCAGTCATGATATAGAAGCAGTTGGCGAAGACGTTGGTAGTCAGACCGTAGCCTAAATTCTGGTACTCATACACCTGACCAGCCAAAAATACCGCCCCCATCATCGCGGTGATGATATACCATATCCGCATTCCCCACACATTACCCTTCTTAATCGCTACATCACCGAAGTGAATGACGAAGCTACTAGACAATAGAATAATTGTGTTAATCGTGGGGACAAATAACTCTACCTCAGTCCCCTCTGGCGGCCATACCTCCGTAGAACCGCGAAAAAACAGATAAGTGGCAAAAAAGCCGCCAAACATCAAGGACTCGGAAATTAGGAAGGTTAACAACCCCCAAACCCGTAAATCTGGATGCGCCTCATGTCCCTCATGAACCTCATGCGCTGTTACTACAGTCATATTTACTTCTCCCATCAAGTTTTTGCTGACCTCTCCCCTAACCCCTCTCCTTGTAGGAGAGGGGAATTTAGTGGTGTGTCTAGGCTAAAATGTGGCATTAGGTTTGGAAAAAATTGAACGCAGATGTACGCAGATGTACGCAGATGAGCGACATATAGATTTTGCGTTAATGCACAAGTTTAGCCTTGCAGCGCCACTACTTTTCTTATTCCCCCTTCCCTTGTAGGGAAGGGGGTTAGGGGGTTAGGTCTCTAACGCAGTTATTTCCGCAGAATGACCATAGTCATAAGGCCCATGAGTCACCACAGGCAAAACTTCCCAATTCTCCACCAAAGGAGGGGAACTTGTAGTCCATTCCAGACTCAAAGCTTCCCAAGGATTATCACCAGCTAATTCTCCCTTGCTCCAACTCCAGATAATATTGATGGCGAAAGGAATCACCGATAACCCCAAAACAAACGCCCCAATAGTACAAAGCACATTCAAATCCACAAACTGGGGGTCATACATCGCCACCCGTCGAGGCATACCTTGTAAACCTAACTTGTGCATCGGTAAGAAAGTCAAGTTAGTACCGACTAAGGTCAAAGCAAAGTGAATCCGACCCCATACTTCGTTCAACTTGCGTCCGGTCATTTTGGGGAACCAGTGATAAATGCCGGCATAAATCCCAAACACTGAACCACCAAACAAAACATAGTGGAAGTGTGCCACTACATAATAGGTATCGTGGACATGGACATCGAAGGGTGCTGTCCCCATCGTTACGCCGCTTAAGCCACCCATGACGAACATAGACAGCAAGCCGACAGCGAATAGCATGGCGCTAGTAAAGCGAATTTTTCCACCCCATAAGGTTGCTACCCAACCGAAAATTTTCACACCAGTGGGAACGGCAACAATTAGGGTAGAGATGGTGAAGAACATCCGCATCCAACCGGGTGTACCACTGGTGAACATATGGTGTACCCAGACGAATAAACCGACGACGCAGATAGCGACACTAGAATAGGCGATCGCTTTATAGCCAAAAATTGGTTTACGCGCATGGACGGGAATCACTTCGGACATAATACCGAAGATGGGCAGAATCATCAGATATACTGCCGGGTGAGAGTAGAACCAAAACAGGTGTTGGTAGATGATGACGTTACCGCCAGCATCTGGTTTGAAGAAGGAAGTACCAAAGTTGAGGTCAAATAGTAGCAACACCAAACCCGCCGCTAAGACTGGTGTAGAAAGCAGTGCGAGGACGGAGGTTGCTAAAATTGCCCAGCAGAACAAAGGTAATTGATCCCATTTCATGCTGGGAACTTTCATCATCAATATAGTAACGACGAAGTTCACCGAACCCAGAATGGAAGAAGTACCTACCAAGACGATCGCCAATATCCACAAACTTTGAGCAATTGGCGCTGTGACTAGGCTTAAAGGTGGGTAAGCCGTCCAACCAGATTGAGAACCACCAAACAAGAAGCTGAGTAGCAAGAGTAAGCCGGCGGGTGGGTTCAACCAAAAGGCGATCGCATTCAGTTTCGGAAACGCCATATCTCTTGCCCCAATCATCAGGGGGATGAGATAATTACCAAAGCCACCGATCGCACTCGGAACAATCCACAGGAAAATCATGATTGTTCCGTGATTAGTCATGAAAGCGTTGTACAGATTCGGGTCAATGAAGTCTGCATCAGGTGTTGCTAACTCGGTACGGATAGCGATCGCCATCAACCCACCGATAAGATAGAACACAAACGCTGTTACCAAGTATTGGATACCGATAACTTTGTGGTCGATGTTAAAAGTAAAGTAATCTCGCCACTTCCAAGCCGGAAAATGTAAAGTATGTCCAACCACCAAATTCTTCGCTTCATTATCATCCGGTGGAAGTTGTGGTGGAAATTCAACTCGTGTCATAAGCGTTTTTGCAATTTTTTGTGAAGAGTCCAGAGTCAACAGTCCAGAGTCAACAGTCCAGAGTCCACAGTTCATAGTCCACAGTCCACAGTCCATAGTCCAAACCAACCCTGACTTTTCACGGGATCTGGAAGACCTCTCTCCAAACCTCTCTCCTACAAGGAGAGAGGCTTTGATTTCTCCCCCTTCCCTTGTAGGGAAGGGGGCTGGGGGGTTAGGTCTGACGGAGCGCTTTTCCACATAACGTGAAAAGTCAGAAACCAACCAACTTATTAACTAATGACTAATGACTATTGACTATTGACTATTGACTATTGACTATTGACTATTGACTATTGACTATTAACTAACGACTCCAAAGTCGCTGTACTAATTCCCATATTGTGGGTGTGGGGTGCTAGAAACTCTGATGGTGATAAACTAGCTGGGTTGACTGCTACAACTTGATGGAGATTTTGTTGAGCCACCTGATTTTCAGCTAACCAGCTATCAAACTCCTCTGGTGTGTGGACAATAACCTGTGTCCGCATCGAACCATGATAACCACCACACAATTCAGTACACACTACCGGATATGTTCCTGGTTTAGTAGCGACGAATCTTAATTGGGTAGGAATACCCGGAATTGCGTCTTGCTTCAGTCGGAATTGCGGAACCCAGAATGAGTGAATAACATCCACTGCTTTGAGGTTGAGTTGCACATCAGCACCGACGGGAACGTGTAACTCTCCGGCGGAAACACCGTTACTCGGATAGTCAAATAACCAAGCAAACTGCATCCCAGTTACATTAACAACTAAGTCTGCATTCTGACCTTGATTTGTCGGGTTTGCCCCGATGCCGATACCTGGAGTAGCCGCAGTATCATTGAGAGTAGCAGCTATAGCACTTCCCGAAGCGTGAGCCACATGAGACGAGGAATGGGGATGACTCCCAGGTTCTAATCCTCCCATTTGATTGTAGACATCTACACTATAGATACCCAAACAAATCACAATTAACGATGGAATCGCCGTCCAAAATATTTCTAGAGGAACATTACCTTCCACTCGTAAGCCATCAGTATTATCACCGCGACGACGACGATATTTAAACAGAAAAATCAAAATTGTGCCTTCTACTACCAAAAATAGCGCCACGGCAATGGTAAACATAATATTAAAAAATCCATCCACCAAAGGCGCTTGTTGTGATGCTTCAATAGGCAGTAAATTGTGATTTTGACCAAGCCAAAGACTGATGACTCCAACTACTATTCCCGCAATTAGAGTCCACAGTGAAACAGGAATTTGTTGCATACCACCTACTCATATATTTATGGTAATGGGTAATGGGTAATGGGTAATTGGTCATCGCTTAAATACCACCAGTACCCAATTTCCAGTAGCCAATCCCCAATACCTGATATTTCACTTATTAACTTTCTAACTTACACTTGTAAAAATTGGGGAAATTATTCCAGATATCTTTACATCTTTACCCAAAAACTTAACAATAAATTTTTCATTCTTCGCAAAAGTAAAGGCGCGTCAAAACGCGCCTGTATTTCTCAAGAACATCATTATTTTTATCAGCAAGTATGATTTGTTTAATAGTTAACAATTAGTGATTTACGCCTTTGTTTACCGCGAACTTTTTACCACATCACGGTAGTATTCTGTATAACAAAATATCTCCATTCAAATCACAAAATTCACAATTTGAATTTTGAATTTCCCATCCCCTCTTATAACCTTGCTACTAACAATGTCCTTTGCTTGGTAGCTTAATTTTCTAATGCAGCGTGGCTGTAGCAGTTCTTAGGACAAATCCGCGCACAAGCTTCACATCCTATGCAGTTCTCAGGATGAGCAACTACCATAACTTTGCGCTCGATTTCATCATCGTCCTCATCATCTACAAATTCGCCTTCTTCGTTGAGTGCTTTTAAATCCAACACAGGATAACCACATACTTTAATACATCTGCCACAACCGATACATTTATCTTTATCAATTGCTTGGGCAAATTTAGGTGTCCAAGTGTTGCCTCCGTAGGTCAATCCTGTGAGTACAGCCATGTATGTTCTCCCGGCAATTATGCCAATAAACTCTCTATTACTTTAATCATTATCTTAACTTAATATTGTCTACTTATTTGGTTATTAATCGACTAATTTGCCATAATCAAAATTCCCTGACTTTATACAATTTATCTGTCCTATTTGTGATTAATGAATTAATGAGAAAAATTATTATTAATCTTATAAGCTAATCATAATGTGTAAATACTTATTGATTTTTGGCGTTATGTTATTTACTATAATAAATTTGATTGGATAGTAAATATCTGCTGATACTAGCATCTCAAAAGTATTAGCAAATACCAGATAATACATATTTTTATTTCCTGAGTATAGTGAATTACTAAAAAGGTAATGAGATTTATTAGCGTTTTTTGAAAAATTAATAATAGGCAATGTAAATAGTATCTAAATATACAAACTTAAACAGTCAGATATTCTGACTTATCGTCAGCATACAATATGTTATTTGCTGGGCAATTATTAGGTTAGCTCAAAAAATCAACTTATTAATAATGCTAAATAACAGCAACAATCAAAATGTTAAATGTTAACTATAAATAGTTTGGTTAATAGGTTAAGGTTACATAAAAATGTTCGTTTGCGAAGTATTTTTGAAATTCTTAAAAACAATTTGTAAGCTCATTATGAACAAATTTATGGAACTATTTATGAAATGTTTATTGAATGAAGAAGTAATCTTAGGCTCTAGTTCAAAGTCTGAAATAGCTTCCAATTGGATGCGAAAACTCAAGATGGATGTGAGTAATTATTTATGAGAGGGGTATGGGGGTATAGGGGTATAGGGGTATAGAAGTTTAACTGACATCTTACACTTTCTCAATAAGCACATGGTGGGCAATGCCCACCCTACGAAATCATAAGGGTTTTGAAGCTCAGATTTTCGCAATCAGATCATGGTGCAAGATATAAGTTAATTAAACCCCTACACCCTTACACCCTTACACCCCTAGTTTTGTGGCGTAAGTCTTGTTAGTTATAAGGACACATCCAGGGGGGAAACTTGAGCCAAACATCTCAACGATTAGGGTGGGAAGAAAGTTATATGCCTTATACAATTCCTAACAACAGTTGCGTTGGATGTGACAACTGCCGTCCCCAATGTCCTACGGGTGCGATCGCCATCGAAAATGATGAATACTGGATAGATCCTTTTCTCTGTAATAATTGTGAGGGCTATTATCCTCAACCACAGTGTATAATAGCTTGTCCGACAAAATCCCCTAAACCTTGGCAGGCAAAAAAGGGGAGATGTAAAGTTGAACCGCGAGATGCTACCAGTCCTGACTTATTTTCTAATGGGAAGAATAATCCATTTGCATCGGCGATCGCAATTTGGGAAGCCTGCAACCTCCTAGCGCAACGTACATCCCTGAATTGGGAAATCGACGAAGCAGGCTATCTCTGTTACAGCCGAGTAGTGAACCAAGGACGAGGTAAAATTACTTTTCACATCCAAAACCCCTTCCAAGTCAACGATAAAGTCAAAGATTTGGCAGTTATCGAGGCGTTTGATATTAGAGCCGCTTGTATCCATTTAATTCTAGCTGCTCATGCCACAGCTTTAGATAAGCCTTGGGAGCAGGAGTTTACTATTGACGAACGACAGCTAGAAAAATACTTAGGGTTGGAGAAACGCAAAGACTTAAGTAAAGCTGCCAAATTAGCTCTAATGAAAAATCTTGTGCAGCAAGCTTGCTCACTTATTATCACTATGGACTGGCCCCAGCAAGGACAAGTGAAGGGCTTTTCCGTTACCCATAACCGCTTGTGGCACTTGATAGGTATTCAGCACCATTTTCAAGAAGATAATTCTGGTTGTAAATATCTAATTGGGCTAACTTTTAAAGTTAAAGCCGGGATATGGAGTCAGTATTTTCTCAATAAACAAGGATGCAAAGAACGCACCGCCTTCTATCAATATGGTAGCTTACCCAAAACTCTGCTAACTACAGTCATGAGTATTTGGCAGCAACATGAAGGAGCCGTAAGATTAATGCTGTGGTTGCTGTTTAAAACCAAAATGGGTAAAGAACAACGTATTACTGTTCCTACCTTGTTACGCATTGCTTATGGTCAAGAAAAAGTCAATCTTGCTTCCAGACACAGAGATGAACGCAAACGTTTACTACGAACATTTGAAAGCGATTTAGAAGTGTTAAATCATCTAGGAATTAAACCTATTTTCGACCCCGTTACCTATCCCCCAGCTATCCAACCATTGTGGGCAAAGTTGATAGATATTCCCGAAGACCCTGATGAAGCTTTAGAGTTTTGGATTAATGATGCTGGTGGGGAAACTCGCCTCACAGATAACGGCCCCCGTGGTAAATGGAATCTTTTGATGAATGCGCGGATTTTATCTTTTGAATTACCGCCAGAATGGGAAAGACAAATCGCCGAGTCAGAGAAGAAACAACGGCGCACTGCTAAGACTAGACAAAAAATCAAAACCGCAGGTGATTTGGTGGGGGAGCAAATTTTGCAAGCCCGAAAAACTTTGAATCTTTCTCAACGTGAATTGGCAAAGTTGACAGGTAAGAGCCAAAGCTGGATTCGAGATATTGAAAATGGTCGGCTGAAAGCGAAGTTAGAAGACCAAGCACTATTAAGAAAGGTGCTACATATTGCTTGATAGTGAGTTTGCACACTTATAATATCTCTGAGGACTGGTAATTGGTAATTGGTAATTGGTAATTGGTAATTGGTAATTGGTAATTGGCTGTTACCTATTACCGAATAAACCAAGCATATCGTAAGTAATTTGCTGAACTCAATGTTATTCATAAATTGAACCGTCGATGTATGTGGTTAACACCTCCAGTTATTAGTTTTACTCGGCGGTTACATTTCTTGATTACTCAAGTACCCATTTAGCAGCCAATCTACAATGTCCTTCTTGGCATTCCTCCGTCCAAATCATTGTCAGATTTCGATGAGGTTTGCGGGAATGATTAACATCATGACTTTGCTCAATAGTTTTGGTTGTAGTAGTTTGTTCTAATAGTTGCATGGTATTTTCCCTAATTAAAGTTATTTTTTTGTCATGTCTTCTAATCAGCTTTTTTATCAACTTATATGCAGAGGATTAGAAGACATAAAAATTTATCTGTTACTGCCTCCTGATAAACTTATACTTCCCATTAATTTTTTTATAAATTACATAATGAATGTAAACTTTTATGATGAAATGGCGATCGCTTCCCCATTTGATGGAGGGAATTGAGAAGTGCGATCGCCTAGAGGCTAGGGAATAGGAAAGAGGGCTTTTGAACACAATGCTCACCGGAATTGTTTTAATGTCCTGCAAGTAGAGCCAAAATGCCAGAGCATATTGAACTATACCTGATGCGATCGCTAATATCCAAACAAGAGGATTGATTGTTGCTCTATCGTATTTTCTCGGCAATTTCTGCTCAACAGTCGCCTCAACCACAAGACTTAATACAGTTCAATTCGCTCCTGGCTGACACCTACTTTACAACTTGTGTTTACAAACAACCGTTTTGTCTGGAGTTGGACAGACTCTCATCAGCCTGAATACTTGCTTTGGCAAATAGTCCACTCTGCGGAAGAACTACTCACAGATTTCCATCTCCGTCGGGTGCGAGAGTGCGCGAGCTTGGTGTGATATGGAAGACTGTGGTAATCGAGCCAAGGCGCGGCGGTATTATGAATGAAGTAAAGATTGATCAGGATCAGGACTAAAGTCCTTACTACAAACTGATTAATTATTCTATTCCTTAAGATGTATGTCTTAAGGAATAGGTAATAAAACTAATATTTTGTACATATCAAAAAAACTGTACTAGCATCCTGTCTACAGGCTAAATAACAGTTATGATTTCCTAAGTAGCTATCACCAACTACCTACATCAAAACGAATATAAACCTTTGCCTTCTCTGTGTCTTTGTGGTTTAAGTTCCCACTCCACACAAACACAAGCACAAGTCTTCCCCAACTATAGGCAAGGTATTAACTCATCATGAGGTGAAGTAAGACAAAAACTCACCTCAAATTACTCTCAATTATTCACGAGAGTAAAAGACCGCGTAATTATTAAAGGGCTAGACTATGGCAACCGAACAGTTAACTAGAGAAAGCGATGAACTCGATTTAAAACAGCTATTAAAAACATTAACTGCTGTGAAAAAGGGTGATTTTTCTGCTCGGATGCCTCTTGAGCAAACAGGTCTAGCGGGTAAAATTGCGGATACGCTTAACGATATTATAGATCAGAATGAGCGAATGGCGGCAGAGCTTAAACGCATTAGTAATGTTGTAGGTAAGGAAGGGAAAATTACTGAACGCGCTTCTTTAGGAAATGTCCGCGGCTCATGGACAGAATGTGTGAATTCTGTCAATACCCTAATTACAGATTTAGTCCAGCCAACAGCAGAAACTACGCGGGTAATTCGGGCGGTGGCGAATGGGGATTTATCGCAAACGATCGCCACAGAAATTGATGGTAGACCCCTCAAGGGTGAGTTTCGCCAAACAGCTAACATTGTGAATACGATGGTGACGCGGCTGAGTTCCTTTGCGGGTGAGGTGACGCGGGTAGCTAGGGAAGTGGGGACTGAGGGGAAGTTAGGTGTCCAAGCCGAAGTTCAAGGTGTGGCGGGGACTTGGAAGGATTTGACAGATAACGTCAACTTGATGGCGGGGAACCTGACAGGACAGGTAAGAAATATTGCCGAAGTTGCAACGGCGATCGCCAACGGTGACTTATCGAAGAAAATTACTGTGGATGTGAAAGGGGAAATTCTGGAGTTGAAAAACACCGTCAATACAATGGTGGATCAACTGAATTCCTTTGCATCAGAAGTCACCAGGGTAGCGCGGGAAGTAGGAACGGAAGGGAAGTTAGGCGTACAAGCAGAAGTCCGAGGTGTGGCGGGGACTTGGAAGGACTTGACAGATAACGTTAACTTGATGGCGGGGAACCTGACAGCACAGGTAAGAAATATTGCGGAAGTGACAACGGCGGTAGCGAATGGTGATTTGTCGAAAAAGATTACTGTGGATGTGAAGGGGGAAATTCTGGAGTTGAAAAACACCGTTAATATCATGGTGGATCAACTTAATTCCTTTGCATCAGAAGTCACCAGGGTAGCGCGGGAAGTAGGCGCAGAAGGAAAATTAGGCGGTCAAGCAGAAGTGCGAGGCGTGGCGGGGACGTGGAAAGATTTGACCGACTCTGTAAACTTCATGGCGGGGAGTTTGACAGCCCAGGTAAGAAATATTGCGGAAGTGACGACGGCGGTGGCGAATGGGGACTTGTCGAAGAAGATTACTGTGGATGTGAAGGGTGAAATTCTGGAGTTGAAAAACACGATTAATACAATGGTGGATCAACTCAATTCCTTTGCATCTGAGGTGACAAGGGTAGCGCGGGAAGTGGGAACGGAAGGGAAGTTAGGCGTACAAGCAGAAGTCCGAGGCGTGGCGGGTACGTGGAAAGACTTGACGGATAATGTCAACTTGATGGCGGGGAACCTGACAGGACAGGTAAGAAATATTGCGGAAGTTGCAACTGCGATCGCCAATGGTGATTTATCGAAGAAAATTACTGTGGATGTGAAGGGTGAAATTTTCGAGTTGAAAAACACTATAAATATCATGGTGGATCAACTCAGTTCCTTTGCATCGGAAGTAACTAGGGTGGCGCGGGAAGTTGGTAGTGAAGGGAAGTTAGGTGTCCAAGCCGATGTGCGTGGTGTGGCGGGGACGTGGAAGGACTTGACCGATAGTGTGAACTTCATGGCGGGGAGTTTGACAGCCCAGGTAAGAAATATTGCCGAGGTGACGACGGCGGTAGCGACTGGTGACTTGTCGAAGAAAATCACCGTGGATGTGAAGGGTGAAATTTTGGAGTTGAAAAACACAATTAATACAATGGTGGATCAACTCAACTCCTTTGCATCGGAAGTTACCAGGGTAGCCAGGGAGGTAGGTAGTGAAGGGAAGTTAGGTGTACAAGCAGAAGTGCGCGGCGTGGCGGGGACGTGGAAGGACTTGACGGACAGCGTGAATTTCATGGCGGGGAGTTTGACAGCCCAGGTACGGAACATCGCAGAAGTGACGACGGCGGTGGCGAATGGCGACTTGTCGAAGAAAATCACCGTGGATGTGAAGGGTGAAATTCTGGAGTTGAAAAACACGATCAATACAATGGTGGATCAACTCAGTTCCTTTGCATCTGAGGTAACGCGGGTGGCGCGAGAGGTGGGAACTGAAGGGAAGTTAGGCGTACAAGCAGAAGTGCGCGGCGTGGCGGGGACGTGGAAAGACTTAACAGATAATGTGAACTCAATGGCGGGGAACCTCACCGACCAGGTAAGAAATATTGCGGAAGTTGCAACTGCGATCGCCAATGGTGACTTATCGAAGAAAATTACAGTACAGGTCAAAGGCGAAATATTGGAGTTGAAAAACACCATCAATATCATGGTGGATCAACTCAACTCCTTTGCATCGGAAGTTACCAGAGTGGCGCGGGAAGTAGGTAGTGAAGGGAAGTTAGGCGTACAAGCCGATGTGCGTGGTGTGGCGGGTACTTGGAAGGACTTGACCGACTCTGTTAACTTCATGGCGGGGAGTTTAACAGCCCAGGTAAGAAATATTGCGGCGGTGACGACGGCGGTGGCGAATGGCGACTTGTCGAAGAAAATTTCTGTGGATGTGAAGGGGGAAATTCTGGAGTTGAAAAACACCGTGAATACAATGGTGGATCAACTTAATTCCTTTGCATCGGAAGTTACCAGAGTGGCGCGGGAGGTGGGAACCGAAGGGAAGTTAGGTGTACAAGCAGAAGTGCGCGGCGTGGCGGGGACGTGGAAGGACTTAACCGATAGCGTGAACTTCATGGCGGGGAGTTTGACAGCCCAGGTCAGAAATATTGCGGAAGTGACGACGGCTGTAGCGAATGGTGACTTGTCGAAGAAAATCACCGTGGATGTGAAGGGTGAAATTCTGGAGTTGAAAAACACGATTAATACAATGGTGGATCAACTTAATTCCTTTGCATCGGAAGTGACGCGGGTAGCGCGGGAGGTGGGAACCGAAGGGAAGTTGGGTGTACAAGCATACGTCCGGGGCGTGGCGGGTACGTGGAAAGATTTAACCGATAATGTGAACTCAATGGCGGGGAACCTCACAGCCCAGGTGCGGAATATTGCGGAAGTGACGAAGGCGGTGGCGAATGGGGACTTGTCGAAGAAAATCACCGTGGATGTGAAGGGTGAAATTCTCGACTTGAAGAACACTATCAATACAATGGTGGATCAACTCAGTTCCTTCGCCTCGGAAGTAACGCGGGTAGCGCGGGAGGTGGGAACCGAGGGGAAATTGGGCGGTCAAGCCTTGGTGCAAGGTGTGGCGGGGACGTGGAAGGATTTAACCGACAATGTGAACTCGATGGCGGGGAACCTCACAGCCCAAGTACGGGGTATCGCCAGAGTTGTGACGGCGGTGGCGAATGGCGACTTGAAGCGCAAACTGATGTTAGATGCTAAGGGGGAAATCGAAACCTTGGCGGAAACCATCAATGAAATGATTGATACCCTAGCTACCTTTGCTAATCAAGTGACGACAGTGGCGCGGGAAGTGGGTATCGAAGGGAAATTAGGCGGACAAGCTAAGGTTCCAGGGGCGGCGGGGACTTGGAAAGACCTCACCGACAACGTAAACGAACTAGCAGCAACATTAACTACCCAGTTACGTGCGATCGCCGAAGTAGCCACAGCCGTAACCAAGGGCGATTTAACCCGGTCTATCGCTGTAGCAGCCGAAGGGGAAGTAGCCATCCTCAAAGACAACATCAACCAGATGATTGCTAATCTCCGGGAAACTACCCAGAAGAACACCGAACAAGATTGGTTGAAGACCAACCTCGCCAAGTTCACCCGAATGCTGCAAGGTCAGCGCGACTTGGAAACCGTCTCCAAACTCATCCTGTCCGAACTTGCACCATTGGTAGGCGCACAACATGGTGTATTCTACTTAATGGAAGGCGCAGAACATCAAAATTACCTGAAACTCCTCAGCACCTACGCTTACCGCGAACGCAAACATCTAGCTAACCGCTTCCAATTGGGTGAAGGTTTAGTAGGACAATGTGCTTTAGAAAAAGAGCGGATTTTATTAACAGAAGTACCCAACGATTATGTGAAAATTAGCTCTGGTTTAGGTGAATCTAGTCCCCTGAATGCAGTTGTCCTACCAGTTCTATTTGAAGGACAAGTAACAGCCGTCATTGAACTTGCATCCTTCCGCCGCTTTAGCGAAATTCACCTGACATTCTTCGACCAACTCACCGAAAGTATTGCGATCGTTCTCAACACCATCGCCGCCTCGATGCGTACCGAAGAATTACTCAAACAATCCCAATCTTTAGCTGAAGAACTGCAAACTCAACAAAATGAACTGCGGGAAACTAACAAGCGCCTAGAACAGCAAGCCCAATCCCTCAAAGCCTCCGAAGATTTATTACGAGGACAACAAGACGAGTTACAACAAACCAACGCCGAACTAGAAGAAAAAGCAGAACTGTTAGCTTTACAGAAAAAAGAAGTAGAACGGAAGAATCGAGAAATCGAACAAGCTAGACGTTCCTTAGAAGAGAAAGCCGAACAGTTAGCCCTTTCATCTAAATATAAATCCGAGTTCCTGGCGAATATGTCCCACGAACTGCGGACACCGTTAAATAGTTTGTTAATTTTGGCGAAATTATTAACAGATAATGTTGATGGTAATCTCACCGCCAAGCAAGTCGAATATAGCCAAACAATTTACTCGGCTGGGAATGAATTGTTGGCATTAATTAATGATATTTTGGATTTAGCCAAAATCGAATCGGGAACTATGTCCATACATACAACCCCGATGCTGTTAACAGATTTAGCTGAACAGATTGAGCGGAGTTTCGGGCAAATCGCTCATAATAAAGGACTAGCTTTCGCGATTGAATTAGCGTCAGAGTTGCCCAAAAACATCAACACCGATGTCAAACGCTTACAACAAGTCCTGAAAAATCTCCTCTCCAACGCCTTTAAATTTACAGATAGCGGGGAAGTCCGCCTGCGAATTGAAGTAGCCAAGCATGGCTGGAGTCTCACCCAACAAAGCTTAAACCGCGCCCAAACTGTTATCGCCTTTGCTGTCAGTGATACTGGTATTGGTATCGCCCCCGACAAACAAAAAATCATCTTTGAAGCCTTCCAGCAAGCCGACGGTACTACCAGTCGCAAATACGGCGGTACAGGCTTAGGCTTATCTATTAGTAGAGAAATTGCTCACTTATTGGGTGGGGAAATTAAACTGACTAGCACTCCAGGTCAAGGTAGCACATTTACCTTCTACCTCCCCCTACTAAATGCTGATGTAGTAGCGCCACCAGTTCCCAGCCTCTCCTCCCCAGTCCCCAGTCCCTCCTCCCCACTCATCATTGACGATCGCGCTAATATCATCAATACATCAGCAGACAATAACATCCTGCTGATTATCGAGGATGACGTTAATTTTGCCCGAATATTGGTAGATATGGCAAGGCAGCACGGATTCCAAGTAATTTCCGCCCAAACTGGCACATCTGGTCTGCAACTAGCTAGAGAATTTCTGCCAATGGCAATATTACTAGATATCCGCCTCCCGGAAATGGATGGATGGACAGTCCTCGACCGCCTCAAACACGACCCCACCACCCGCCATATCCCCGTACATATTATGACCGTCGAGGAAGGGCGACAAAGGGGTTTACAATTAGGTGCGATCGCCTATTTACAAAAACCAGTCACCAGCGAAGCCATATCCGAAGCCCTAGACAAAATTAGGGGTTTCGTAGAACGCCGGGTGAAGAATCTACTAGTAGTCGAAGATGACGACCTACAACGCCAAACCATTGTCGAACTCATCGGTAATAGCGATGTCGCCACCGTAGCCGTAGGTACAGGTGCAGCCGCCCTCGCAGCCATTCGCGCCCAGCAGTTCGATTGCTTAGTCCTCGATTTAGGTCTACCCGATATGACAGGTTTTGAACTGATCGAACAAATTAAGCTAGAACCCAACGGCGTAAACTTACCAATTATCGTTTACACAGGTAGAGAAATCAGTAAAAATCAAGAAACAGAACTGCGACGCATGGCTGAGACAATTATAGTTAAAGATGTGCGATCGCCCGAACGTCTCCTTGATGAAACCGCCTTATTTCTCCACCGCGTCCAAGCAAACTTACCCGCACCCAAACGCGAAATCCTCGAACAACTGCATTCCCATGATTATTCCCTAACAGGTAAAAAAGTGCTAATTGTAGACGACGATGTGCGGAACATCTTCGCCCTCACCAGTATGCTAGAACGCCATCAAATGGTGGTATTATATGCCGAAAACGGTAGAGAAGGAATTAACCTGTTAGAAACCACACCAGATATTGATGTGGTGTTAATGGATGTGATGATGCCAGAAATGGACGGCTACGAAACCACCAGGCTAATACGCCAAAGAGAACAATTTAGGAACCTACCTATTATTGCCCTCACCGCCAAAGCTATGCAAGGCGATCGCGACCAGTGCATCGCCGCCGGCGCATCCGACTACATCGCCAAACCAGTCGATACAGAACAGTTGCTGTCTCTGTTGCGTGTTTGGTTGTATCGGTAGGGACTGGGGATTGGGGATTGGGGACTGGGGACTGGGGGGGCAATTAACAATTGACAATCTACCAAAAAAATGCTTATATTTTACTCTGTCCAATCCTCTAGCACCAAATCAGGAATTTGAGAGAAATCCTTTTGGTTGCGAGTAACCATCACCGCATTTGTTGAAAGAGCGATGCTTGCTATTCGCAAATCTTTCTGTAGTCTTTTTTTATTTAATTGCTGGTTTTCTCTAAGTAAACGCTGATAGCAAGTGTAGGCAGCAGTATCAAAGTTGAGTATTTTCACTGCTTTAAAATACTCTTGAGTAGTCCAGAGTTTTGTATAAAGATTTACTAAGTTTGTAGATTCAGTCCGGTCATTAATTTTGACTACCCATCCGTTAAAAATTTCTTGGACTGTGACGATGGTGATAGCTAGATGGGGATAAACTTGAGTAACTTTAGATTTAACAGCTTGATTTCCTTGAAGTAAAAGCGAAACATGGTCGGTGTCAAGTATATAAAAACTCATCCTGCCCTTCTCAATCTGGAGCTAACCCTTAGCTTTTTAATCTTCCTCTACTGCGTTACGTTCTGCTCTAAGAGCATCTGCAATTTCAGCAAAATCTGTATCATCTTTAAACACACCTGCAAATTTCATCCAGGGATTTTCTACTTCTTCTTGATGCAATTTAATTTCTACTGGAATAATTTCTATCTTTTCAAGACGAGTTGACAAAAGCTTTTTCAATTCTTGTACAGCTTGTTCTTGGGTAGGTGCTTCAACCTGAGTGTTGGGAATTTCTAGGACAGAAGCTATAAAATTTCCTTCATTATTACGTTCTAGTAAAATATGTAACTTTAAGTTTTCAGGCTGAGGGAACGTTAAGTTCAAGAAATTCATAACCATATATTTAATTAATTATTTACTCCAATACATCTAGCATACAGTGCAGAAGTATAGGACTCATACTTGATTTTTGAAATATACGTAGAAATATACGTAGGGTGGGCATTGCCCACCAGATCATGGTTTTGGTGGGCAATGCCCACCCTACAAATACTGTCCACTGTCCACTGTCCACTGATAACTGTTAACTGTTCACTATTCACTTCCCGCCGCCACAGGCAAAAATCCCCCAGCCTGCATTTTCCACAATCTATAATAAGCACCGCCCCTGGCTAGGAGTTGGTCGTGGCTACCATCTTCGACGATGCGACCATGATCGAATACCAAAATCCGGTCTAAATGGGCAATTGTTGATAACCTGTGAGCAACTACAATCACGGTTTTGCCATTCATGACTAAATCTAACGTGTCTTGAATTGCTTTTTCGGTGATGGAATCAAGACTAGAAGTAGCTTCATCCAAAATTAGAACTGGTGCATCCTTGAGAATTACTCTGGCGATCGCAATTCGTTGTCTTTGTCCCCCAGACAGTTTAACACCACGTTCACCCACCAGAGAATTATAGCCCTCCTTCATCTGGGCGATAAAATCGTGAGCATGAGCCTTACTGGCGGCTTTGATAACTTCCTCATCAGTTGCATCTATGCGCCCATAACGGATGTTTTCCATTAATGTGCGATGAAACAGAGATGGATCTTGAGGAATCAAGCTAATCTGGGCGTGTAAAGCATCCTGAGTCATATCACGAATATCGACCCCATCAATGAGAATTTGCCCTGATTGGGGGTCAAATATCCGTAAAATTAAATTCACAAAGGTAGATTTTCCCGAACCGGAGAAACCCACTAGTCCCACACGTTCCCCTGGTTTGATGGTAATTGACAGATTCTCAAATACTTTCTTCTCAGCAGAATAATTAAAATTAACTTGCCGAAACTCAATTTTACCCTGAGTGATAGGATGAGCGATCGCACCTTCTTTGTCAATCAACTCATGGGGTTGGACGATGACAGAGACACCATTGGCAATATTACCGATATGCTCAAAAAATTCCAGAAACCGCCGACTCAAATTCCTGGCTTCACTGATGATTAACAGTGATAAACTAGTAGCCACCACAAAGTCAGCAGTAGCAATTAACCCTTGACTCCAGAGAGAGAGCGAGTAATATAGAGTACCAATTTTCAGAATCGCGGCGGAGATGAATTGAAACCAGCGAATGCGTTCTGAATACCAGTTCGACTTCCTCACCTCTTTGAGTTCATCCCTTAACTGTTCATTCAAATAGCGACGTTCAAAACCCAGACGCGCAAACAAGCGACTACTGCTCAGATTTGTTACCGCATCGACAATGATCCCCGTCGTATGACTTCTAGCGGCTGCGGCTCTACGGGAGTATATTCGGCAACGAGTAGCCAACCAGAAAGAAATACTAATAAACAGAACTGCCCACACACCAACGAATGCAGCCAGTGGAGGATAGGCACGATACAGTATAATTGTGGAGACTATATAGACAATGATTACAGACATAAACTCCGTAATCAGCATTTGCATCGTCTGCGTCACACCGAGAGAGGTTTCACCGATGCGATGTGCTAACGCCCCAGCAAAACTACTACTCAAGTAACGATGGGAATGATGTTGCAGGTAGGCATACAAAGAGCGGACAATATGCTGGCGGTGGATAGGATGGAGGATAGTTTGTAAAAGTCCAGCCGATCGCCCGAATACCACTTCACCTATACTCAAAGCAGTGAACAGCATCAGGGGTTGACTGATAGTATCAAAAATCAGCTTGCTGTTACCGCTTGCGCGTGTCACACTGCGGATAATCTCACCGATCGCATAGGGTAACATAATACCACAGGTTGCGTGTAGCGCCTCCAGAATCACCATTACTAAATACCACCAGCGAAACTGGTTAACAAAATAGCAAACAAACCTAAATGGAGTATTCGGTAAATTTGGCGCACTAGCAGCACGCTGAAATTTAGAAAGTCTGACCTTTTTTAACATGAAAATCGTTTGTTCTAGTAGTAACTTTTTGCTGTTATGGCAAACAAAAATAGACGGCTAAATTAGCCGCCCCATAGCGTTAAAAATCCTCGTCGCGACTCGTGCAAAATTGCTCCAATCTTTCTTTTACTGAAAGAATTACGCATCACTTAG
The DNA here is from genome assembly GCF_014697625.1 of Anabaena azotica FACHB-119. GTDB lineage: Bacteria > Cyanobacteriota > Cyanobacteriia > Cyanobacteriales > Nostocaceae > Trichormus > Trichormus azoticus_A. The sequence continues at coordinate 61,375 of NZ_JACJSG010000023.1, forward strand.
ACCTAAGCCTCGTCGTAGGCTATTACGAATTGCATATTAGTTAACAGTATGGCGCTGCACTGACCTGATAACTGATAACTGATAACTGAATTTAAACCATGATTTCCGTTGGTGTAATTGCCGCATATAAATCAGGTGGAAGTAAGAATTCTTTAATATCAATTTTCTTAGGAATAACACCTGCTTCAAAGAATAAATCAGCCACCCGTTGTTGTTCGGCAATCAACGCAGGACTAAGACCCCTGCGCCCAGCAAATGTACGGCGCGACATTACCCGTTCAGCTACATCTGGGTCAAGTTTTTGTTCGGAAATCATCAATTGTTTCACTTCATCTCGATGCGCCTCTGCCCATTTATCCAGCCCATGAAGTTCTTCAATGATTATTTTTAATAAGCCTGGATTTTCTTCAGCGAACTTCCGGTCAGCAATGTAATATCCGCCTGGAGAATCTAGCCCAACCGAATCTTTAATAACACGAATACGCCCCATCTTTTCGGCGATCGCATAGTGAGGATCACCTGTCATCCACACAGGAATCCTTCCTTCCAGAAAAGCGCCCCGCGCCTCAATAGTCGGCATACTTCTGATTTTGATATCTTTGATAGTCAAACCAATTGACTGCAACGCTCTCAGAATAAAATAATGTGATGCCGAGCCTTTTTGAAAATATACTTCTTGTCCCTTAATTTCCTCAAACTTTGTTATGGGAGATTCAGGCGGGACAGCAATTACACTACTTCTTCCCGTGGTTGCAGTTCTTTGTGTACCAACGACATAAACAAGTGTTGAGCCAGCGACTTGTGCAAAAATTGGCGGCGTTTCTCCTACAGACCCCACGTCAACCTTACGCGCCGCCATTCCTTCCATCAGTTGAGGCCCTTGGACGAATTGCGCCCATTCCACCTTAATTCCCAATGGTTCTAAGCGTTTTTCTAAAACTTGCCGATTGCGAACCAGATCCCCTGCACTCTGATACCCCATGCGTAGAACCTTCGCTTTTATCCCCAGGGAACCACCATTATTTACCACATTTTGTTGACTTTCTTGACTACAACTTCCCAATAAATAAGCCAAAGAAAATCCACCCAAACCAGATGCAGCAGTATTAAGAAAGCGACGGCGTTTAATCATATCCTATCGATCTATGAGATATTTTCAATGTAAAAATTGATAATTTGTAATCCCAATTCTCTAAATGGCTGAATTGGGAATTGGTATTAGCTAGCGCAAAGCATCTCCCCGACGATATTCGGCGGTGATATCGTTTAACTTTTGTTGTAAATTCTCATCAAGTTTCACTTCCACAGCCTTGAGGGTATCAGCAAGTTGTTCTGGACGGCTAGCACCGATGATAGGAGCGGTGATAATGGGATTAGCCAGTACCCAAGCTATAGCCAAAGTAGTCAGTGATAATCCAGCCAAATCTGCTACTGTACGCAATTCTTCCACAGTCTGGAACTCGCGATCGCGCCAATAGCGCTCTTGATAACGTTCAGCCGCAGTACCCAAAGTAAAACGAGTCCCGGCTGTTGGGCCTTGAGCCAAACTGTGTTTCCCAGTCAGTAAACCACCCGCCAAAGGATTGTAAGGAATTACACCCAACCCTTCTTCCTTTGCCAGAGGTAATAATTCTCGCTCAATTTCGCGGAACAACAGGTTATAACGCGGTTGAATGGAAACGAAACGAGTCAAATTACGCACCTCAGCACGACCCAAAGCGCGGGCGAGTCGATAAGCCAAGAAGTTAGAAACCCCAATGTAACGGGCTTTACCTGAACGCACTACTGTATCCAATGCTTCCAAAGTCTCATCAAGAGGCGTGGAAGCATCATCAGAGTGCAATTGATATAGGTCAACATAATCAGTTCCCAGTCGTCTGAGGGAAGCATCGATCGCATCTAATATATGTTTGCGCGAAGCACCCTGATCCCAAGGCGCAGGGCCGACTTTTCCCACAGCCTTAGTCGCCACAATAAAATGTTCGCGTTTGCCTTTGAGCCAACGTCCAATGATTTCTTCAGTGCTACCAGCAGTCGCCAACCCACCCCCCAAAGGATAAACATCGGCGGTATCTAAAAAGTTAATTCCCGCATCGGCGGCTGTATCGAGAATGCGTCTAGAAGTTTCTTCATCTGTCTGCAAACCGAAAGTCATTGTCCCAAGTACAAGGCGAGAAACGGTTAGTCCAGTATGACCAAGTTTAGTTGTTGGTAATGTCATGATTATGATTGCTGAATAAACGCAACTTTTAGATATGGGGCGAGTGCAAGGGTACAGGGGTATGCTTTCAAGGGCAGGTTTTTTACACTTCGACCCAAAAACACTGATTTTAGGGTGTAAGGGTATAAGGGTGTAGGGGTAAATGAAAGTCTGATAATTTCCTGAATCTTATAGTCCTCACTGATTACTTTATGAAAAACCTGCCCTTAAGAGACAGGGGTATGGGGGTGTAGGGGTATAGGGGGAAAGTATTACTAAATTGATTCAATTAATCCTAGTGAGGAAGACTTAATTTCATTCCCTTACACCCTTACACCCTTACACCCTTACACCCTTACACCCCTACACCCCTACACCCATCAGGTTACTCAGTCGGAAACCAATTTAACCAACCTTCCCAGTTTTGTACTAACGCCGCAAATTCGGCATAACCATTTGCTTTAGGGTGAGCGCCATCATTGGCTTTTGCTTCTATTAACCAGACGGGCGAGTTCACTAAACTAGAAAACACATCAAGATAAGGAACAGTTATATCTTGACAAACACAAGCAAACTCTTGTGATAACTTGGCAATAATTTGATTTTTTGTTTCTTGGTCTTCATCACCGCAAGGTGGCGGCCCGACCATCAAAGTAGGATAGAGTTGATTTGCTTGTTTAAGAATGCTGCGAGTATTAGCGATGGACTCTGCCAGTGTAATTCCCTGCTTTTGTCCAGCCCATCCTGAATCGTTGACACCAAAGGAAAACACCACTCTTCCATCATATTCTACAGGCAGACGATAGGAAACTTCCGATCGCCAACGCTCTTTGAGATACCGACTTGTCTCAGCCCGCACACCCAAGTTGTAGTAGGTAATGGCATACTTCTCTGACTCAGTATTGCGGCAGACTCTACCAGTCCAACCCAGAAACTCAGGATCACCCGTGCCATTGACAAAGGATTCACCAATAAAACAAATTCTGATTTCCTGGCGAGAGTCTGACATTAATTAAGCTGAAAGTACGGTTTTGGCTGGTATGAAGCGTGATGCGTGATGATTTTACTCATCATCTCACAAAATAAACGCATTACACAGCTACAGACGCACGACGCTGCTGGGAAATCAGCCATTGTTGCAACTGGGAATCACCATATACTTCATCAGCAATGAAATGATCACCATCTGGTATTACAGTAAAATCTACTGTTGCGCCTGCTGCACGTAAAGTATCAACAATCTGCTGTGTATCCTCCACTGGCAGTTTTTCATCCTTGCCACCTTGGAATATTTGGATGGGAATTTCCTTGAGTGCTGCTAGTTGGGCTGGTTCTAATGTCTTAGGTGCGCGACCTGACACAGCTACCAGTCCAGCAAAGCGACCAGGATGAGAAGCGGCGATATGCCAAGCCCCAGCCGTACCTAAGCTGAACCCAGACAAGATGATACGGGATGGATCAATTGCTTGGGAAGCGATGAGATTATCTAGTAAAGCAATGACATCAGATTCTCTATCTACCCAAGTCTGCCCTTCTGGTAGCTGGGGTGCTGCAAAGAAGTAAGGTAATGCAGATGAGGAATCTACGAAACGAGGTAAACCCCATTTTAGTAGAATATTCAAATCATTACCGCGATCGCGCGCTCCATGCAAAAACAACACCAGAGGCGCGGGTTTACTCACATCTCCAGCAGCAGGCGCAAAAAGATAAGGCAAGGAAGCATTGCTGTTTTCTTGAGGGCGTTGTTCGACGGGCATAGTTTTGACTCCTGTTGGGGATTGGGGACTGGGGACTGGGGATTGGGGCTGAGGGGGATGAGAAAGGAAAAATAATATTTCTTAGTCACTAAACTCATCTATTTTTCTTCCCCATCTCCCCCTACTCCCCAATTTTTACGCTGTTACCAATTGAGGCACTTCGATGTTATTTACCTTAGATTCAATAGCTGTTCCCTTGAAGAAGTCGGGGTTAGCTTGGGTGTAGAACTTGTAGGGATTAGCAAATACATAAGACTTGAAGTCGGCTTCGCTAATCACGCCTTCTCTAACTAAATCCCAGCTTTCTGCTAAAGGATCAGTCAGGTCGGGTACGTCCCAATGTCCTACATCTGAGGAATAGATAGCGTTGATTTTCACACCCAAGGGATTGGCTTTGTCGTTGAAGGCTGCGGCGATGGTGCGGTCGTCGGACTCGGAACCAAAGAAGAAGCTGTTCACCCAGCGATCGCGTATATCTTCAATGGTCTTAATCCCGGCTGCGCCAAAGTCTTCTAATTCCTCACCAACAGGTACGCGGCTATGACGAGCGAAGGAAGAACCAAGCACTGTTTTAGTTAGTTCTTCTTTGCTGAGGGAACCTGCTTGAGGAAATTCGCTACCGTAACGTTCAAACAACTCAAACAACTCATCAGCATTGGTCAGGTCTGGGTTGTAGTTTTGTAGCCCTTCTAAACTGCGTTTGGAGAAGCGGTCTACTAAGTGAATGTAGACGTGAGCGCCCCAATCTGAACCACCTTCGAGCATAGCTACGCGCAAACCAGGGAAACGTCTAGTAACGCCACCAAAGAATAAAGCTTTGGCAAATGCTTGAGAACCATCGGCGAAATGTCCGATGTGGTTGTTCATGTAGTTGCTGATAGAAGAACGTCCAGTCCAACCTTGACTACCGTAATGTGTAGTAACGGGTACACCTAATTCCACGACTTTAGCCCAGAAGGGGTCGTAGTCGTATTCACTATCTAAGCCGTAGAAGTCGATGTATGAGGCATATTTGGCGATTTCTGGGAACTGGTCGGCTGGATATTTATCTGCGATCGCCTTAATTGGACGTTTCACCCCACCAGGAATATTCGCTACTTTTAAACCTAGTGTTTTTACGGCAAAGTCTAACTCTTCAATAGCCTCTTGGGGAGTATTCATGGGAATACCAGCTACCACCGTCAGGCGATCGCTATATTTACGATACAAGTCAGCATGATAGTGATTCACCGCCCGTTGCAGTGCTTGACGGTGTTCTGGGCCTGCGCCAGTTGGTGCTAAGACATTGTTAGGAAATAGTACCGAATAATCAGAACCCTGTTCTGCTTGACGCTCATAGAACAGTTCCGGCAAAGTGTACGTAGCCAAGTCTAAGGTATTACGAGTTACCCTTGCCCACCAAGGCGATCTGATTGTCCGGTTGTACTGACGTTCTTCTGGAGTTTGTTGATACCAATCTTTACCATTGCTCTTAGAGTTGAGACGAGAAGATTCAGCCTTACGTAAAGCGTCTACAAGTTGCGCCCCACCGTAATGAGCAATGTATTCCTCAATAGCTGGGGTAAAGTCGTTAGTGTGAACGTCTGTATCAATCACTGGATAATCCAGAGTCGCCTTAATTGCGGCGGAACGAGAAGTTTTTAATCTGCTGTATTCAGTCATATTTTTCTCCTTCAAAAAGTATTGGGGACTGGGTATTAGGGACTGGGGACTGGGTATTGGGGACTGGGGAAGAAACTTTTTCCCTTTTCTATGGACCTGACTTTTCACGGGATCTGGAAGACCTCTCTCCAAACCTCTCTCCTACAAGGAGAGAGGCTTTGATTTCTCCCCCTTCCCTAGTAGGGAAGGGGGCTGGGGGGTTAGGTCTGTCGTTAGCTTTTCCACATGACGTGAAAAGTCAGTTCTATGGACTATTGACTATGGACTATGGACTAAACCAACACCAACTGTTCATCCACCTGTTTAACGGCGAAACGATTAGGCGGACGACGTAGCCCCAAGTTTTCCCGTAAGGTACTCCCTTCGTATTCAGTACGGAACAGTCCGCGTTTCTGGAGGACGGGAACGACTAGGTTCACGAAGTCATCCAATCCTGTAGGTAAGATGGGAGGCATGATATTAAAGCCGTCTGCTGCACCGTTGTTAAACCATTCCTCTAACTGGTCAGCAATAGTTTCCGGTGTACCCAAGATGGTACGATGCCCTCTGGCAGTAGCTAGAGCCAGATATAGCTGACGTAGCGTCAAAGTCCCACGAGTAGCCAAATCCTTGACTAGTTTCAGGCGGCTCTTGTTGTTGTTGGTGTCGTTGGGTAGTTCAGGCGCTAAATCATCTAAAGAATATTTAGATAAATCCACACCCTTGTAATAGGTCTTTAAAATACCCCAAGCGACATCAGGATGAATTAAAGATTGCAGAAACTCGTATTTTTCCTGCGCTTCTTCTTCGGTGCGTCCGATGATGGGAAAAGCCCCAGGCATGATTTTCAAATCATCTGGAGAGCGTCCATATTTAGCCAGTCTACCTTTCACGTCAGCGTAAAATTCCTGTGCCTCAGCTAGGGTTTGATTGGCTGTGAAGATTACCTCAGCAGTCTTTGCTGCTAACTCCCGTCCAGCTTCGGAAGCTCCAGCTTGGACAATCACTGGATAACCTTGAGGGGGACGACCGACGTTTAAAGGGCCTTGGACAGAAAAGTGTTTGCCCTTGTGATTGAGTACGTGTACTTTGTTGGGGTCGAAATAGATACCCGATGCTCTATCACGAATGAAAGCATCATCTTCCCAGCTATCCCACAAGCCTTTGACAACTTCTACAAACTCTTCGGCACGTTCATAACGCTGGCTATGTTCTGGGTGATGCTCAAGCCCGAAATTAGCTGCGGCGTTCTCATTACCTGTGGTAACTACATTCCACCCTGCTCGACCCTTACTCAAATGGTCTAGAGAAGCAAACTTACGAGCCAAGGTATAAGGTTGTTCGTAGGTAGTCGAGGCGGTAGCAATGAAGCCGATATTTTTGGTCACTGAAGATAAGGCTGAAAACAGTGTGACCGGCTCGAAATGCACCAGCTTACCATTACGTTTCTGAGTTTCTGGAGCGCCGCCCCAAACTCCAGGGCTATCCGCGAGGAAAACCGCATCAAATAATCCACGCTCGGCTGTCTGAGTAATTTCCTGATAATGCTCGAAGTTCAGCCCAGCATCGGCTTGTGAATCAGGATGTCGCCAGGCCGAAACATGATGTCCAGTGGCTTGAATGAATGCACCTAAACGAAACTTGCGTTTTTTACTCATGCTTTTTCTTGTCTTGTAGTGTGATTGCTGGGTTGCATATAGCTCGTTTGATGTAGCAATCGTACTCAGTAGGTAAAGTTTACATGATAGGTACAAGAAAAAGATGTGCTGACCATCACATTAATGTGGAATCCTAATTATTAGATTTACTAATATTAAGGATTGCAAAGTAGATATTTAGGGACTTGCAGTATACGTAGTAGCGCGACTGGACTAATTTTGTGCAATACCAATCTATCATCTGCGTTCATCTGCGTTCATCTGCGTTCAATTTTTCCCAAATCTATTGCAACATTTTAGCCCGGTCACGCTAGTAGGCCGATGCACTGCCCACCAGATCAGGGTTTTGGTAGGCAGTGCATCGACATACAGATACTTGCTCAGTATTGAATAAATCTCATCAGTAATTGTGTAAGTTCAATAGCTTTTGGATGATTGTTTTTTATGTAGATGAATGACAATTTTTAGTTTGCACCTTTTCTCAAGGTTCTATTTAAAATCATGGATTAAGAAGATATCGACGTGAAATAAGTGTAAAATGATATTGTAAGGTTTCAGCATGGTGATGAAAACAATAGTTGAGATTTTTAGCGCAGAACGTAACCAACTACAGACAGAGATTAATAATGCGGGTAATGTAGAAGATGTAGTTAAAGTAATTCAAAACCGTCTAGATAATTTAGAAAGAATTTATATTAGCGAACTTAATTTAACTCAAGTGCGTCTGGCTGCTTTTTTTCTAGATGTACTACGTCAGTCAGTTGCAACTCTGACAGCAGTGAAAATTGTTGAGATTGGTTCACGAGAATATAAACTTATTAATAATCTACCTTTTAAGTCTTCCCCCAATAGGTTGATATTAAAGGTGCTAAAGATAATACTTTATGTGGGTATTTTAGGTTGGTTGTATTATTTAACAGAAAAGGCTCCAGGTGCATGGATGGGTATTTTACTTGCTTCTGTGTTGCTGGGATTGGAAGTGGTGCTACAACTGGATAAAAATGATTCGACTCCACAAGAAGTAAAGGAAGTAAGTCAACCTGTCCTGAAAGTGGATAGCAACATTCTTTTAGATAACTTGGCTGATGCGCTCAATACTATAGACTTAGTAGTTGGAAGATTTGCAGAATCCGACAAATACCAAGATGAGCGTAATATGGAAGAATTGCCGGAATTGTTGAATTTTCTGCAAAGGCTGCTGGGTGCATCATCCCTGAATAGACCGCAGATGGTGATTGAACTAACAAAACTGTTGCCACAAATTTTAATATCTCAGGGGATTCGCGCACAAAATTATCTAGCTCCGAGTAGCGATCGCACATACTTCGACTTTGAGCCAAGCATCGACCCTGATACCCAAGATTATGTCACAATTACACCCGCATTGCTGAAAGGCGATCGCTTGCTCAGACGCGGTAGGGTAATTGAACCAACCTACTCAGACCTTCGCAACTCTTAAAGCACCACCCAAGCAATTGAGTTGGCTGTTGACTGTTGTACGGGCGGGTTTAACTGACATATTTGTTTTCCTCATGAATTTTTTACTGAACCCGCCCCTACTGACCAATGACTAATGACTAATGACTAATGACCAATTACCAAGAGTATGGAAATTTTAGAAACAGTCGGTTTTGATTTGGGACACGGTGAAACAGCAGTAGCTAAGGCTATTGTTGAGAGTATTGAACCGCCCCAAATGTTGGAAATTAATAACAAAAAGAACCAAATCACTGCCTTGGGTTGGCATCCTCAACTGGGTTATTTAGTTGGAGAACAAGCCCTAATTCAAGCTGGCGTTACCCAATTAGCAATCACATTCAAGCAAAAACCAAACAACGATCCCAACTATCGGCAAACAATTAGTACCTTCCTTGCTACCTACTACCACCTATTAAAAGAAAGTAGACAAATTGAAAATCAAGAAACTACTTATTTTTATGTTGGTTGTCCTTCTGGATGGTCAATTAACGAACGTACAGAATATCAAAAACTCTTGCAAGAGTCGGGCATTTCTTTATTAAATGTAGTGCCTGAATCAAGAGCAGCTTTTATGCAGGCGAAGGAAGCCGGGAAATTAGAGTATGAAAAACTCCTTTCTTCGGTGCTAATTGTTGATATTGGTTCTTCAACTACAGATTTCACCTTAGTTAAAAGCTTACAAGAAATCCCTATAGATTTTGGTAGCAATACTTTAGGCGCATCCTTAATTGATAAAGCTATTTTTGCTCACACCCTCGCCCAACATGAACAAAAATCACTACTAGAAAAAGTATTTAAGGAATATCCCCATCATCAAGCTCGTTGTGAACTAGCTTGTCGCAAAGCTAAAGAAGATTACTTTTCTAACGAACAGTTATATAGTGACCCTCAATCCTTTGCGCGGGGGTTTGAATCTATCAACGAACAGATTTATTTTATCCCCCAAGTTAATAAATTGATGATGGAGGAAATATTGAACCAACCTTTACCCGAATTAGGGCAAAAAAGTTGGTTACAATCATTTCACGAAGCTTTAGATGAAGCTAAACAAAAGTTAGATAGCCAAGCTATCGTACCAAAACTGTTGCTAATGACTGGCGGTGCATCGCGGATGAAATTTACCCATCAGCTATGTCAGAAAACCTTCCCCGAACCAGAAACCCTCCTACGCCCAGACCCAGAACCTGAACGTTGTATTGCTTTGGGGTTAGCGCGTGTAGGACGTTGGGATTTACGCGCCACTGCTTTTAAAGGCGAAGTAAATAAACTGTTGGAATCAAATAAACTCGAACAATTAATTGGTAAGCATATTCCAGAGTTAATTACATCATTAACCAAGCCGTTAGTAGAAGGGTTAATTGAAAATGCAGTTAGACCTGGGGTAAAAGCTTGGCAAAGAAACGAAATACGCACTTTAGCTGATTTAGAAACCTTAATGAAACAGCGTGCTGAACAGTGGCTGCAAGGTGATATGGCGCAAAAGGTAGTTAATAGTCAATGTATTAGTTGGTTTAATCAGAAAATTCAACCAGACTTAGCCGCCCAAACAGATCCAATATGCCGTAAGTTTCAAATACCTAGAAGTAGTTTAAGGTTTGAAGATAGCATCGAGGCTGCTTTGGTTAACCCAGAACTACGCATTGGTGATGTTATTCTTGGGGATACGGTAGCTTTTATTGTCAATGTATTAATTGGTGGGGGAACTCTCGCCAGCATCATCACTCTCATACTGACTGGTCATTTGACTTGGCCTATTGCGTTAGTTTACGGGGCTTCGGTGATAGCTGCTGGTATGGAGTTAAACCGCGAGACTGTGAAGGAGACAATTAAAACAAATGTCAACGTTCCTAGTTGGATGCGTTCTAGTTTGCTGAATGATAGGAAAATAGACGATATGAGCAAACAACTAAAACCAGAGTTGGAAAAAGTTATTCAAGAACAATTAACAGCGAATCAAGAAGCTTTTGACAAACTTATTAGTAAAGTTGAGCAAGGATTGCAAAAAGCTCTATCTACTAAGGTGCAAGAGGCAATTATTTTAATTCAATAATCTACGTCTCAAGAGTTAGAAGTATAGTAGGGTACAGGTGACAGGGAACAGTATTTGTAGGGTGGGCATTACAGCGCCCTACGTATCTTTCAAAAATCAAGTGTGAATCCTATCTGTCCTAATCTAACGTGAGTTCGACAAGCGTTGTTTTGACCTCTCCCCCAACCCCTCTCCTTCGAGGAGAGGGGAGTAAGACGGTGATTTTTTCGTTTCTCCTCCCTCTCCTGACGGAGACGCTACGCGAACGCCTTTTAGGAGAGGGAGGTTGGGAGGGAGAGGTTCATCGAACTCACGTTAATCTACATAGTAACTGCTATCAAAAGACAAGAGAAATAGCGGACATAATGCCATAGGACTAATTTTAAATCCTCCATTTTGCTGTTAATTAGCAAATAGTAACTTATATCTCCAGCAAGAGGCTTTATCGTTAACAATCAGCAAGAATCTAAAGAGGAAAGTTCAAGTGATTTTGCACTATTTGCTTAAATTAAACACGGGAATGATAATCAATTATTAATTGGTTGGGCAAGGAAAAAAGGAAGATTTTAGCAAGGCTTTTTTCAGGAATCTAACTAACTCAGTTAGATATCGTTGAATAACTTTCTTAGATTCAGGATGGCTTATTTTCATCGAGTATAAGCCCAATTTTGCAATGTCTAGCATCAGGATAGTGGTCAGCAAATACTATCCAGCATCTTGAGTAGTTAATAAATCACAGAATCTAGAGCATACAAGGAATCAAAAGCATGAAACCTCTTAATTTATCCAAGTCTATTTTAGCTAGTTTATTTGCCCTCAGTTTCGCTGCTGTTGTATCTATACCAGTTTCTGCTCAAACTGGTAGCACAGGTGGTACAGGTACTTCAGGTAGTGGAACTAGCACAGGTACTACTGGTACTACTGGTACTACTGGTACTGGTACGGGTACTTCAGGAACTTCAGGAACTAGCACAGGTACGGGTACTTCAGGAACTTCAGGAACTAGCACAGGTACGGGTACTGGTACAACAGGCACAGGTACTTATGGTACAGGTACGGGAACCACAGGCACTGGTACAACAGGCACTGGTACTTATGGTACAGGTACAGGCACTACAGGAACAGGTACAGGCACTTCAGGTACGGGTACAACAGGCACAGGTACAGGCACTTCAGGTACGGGTACTTATGGTACAGGTACAGGCACTACAGGAACAGGTACAGGCACTTCAGGTACGGGTACTTATGGTACAGGTACAGGCACTTCAGGTACAGGCACTGATGGTACAGGTACGGGAACCACAGGTACTGGTGTAGGCACAGGTACAACAGGTCCGGGAACCACAGGTACAGGTACAGATACCACAGGTACGGGAACCACAGGTACAGGTACTACAAGTAACTATGGTACAGGTACGGGAACCACAGGTACTGATGGAACAAGTACAGGCACAACAGGTACTGATGGAACAGGAACAGGTACAACAGGTACTACCTCATACCAAGGAACTAATGATGTGAGAGGCGATCGCAATAATTCTAACTGGGGTTGGTTAGGTTTGCTAGGTCTAGCTGGTTTAGCTGGTTTAGCTCGCAAGCGCCAAGAAACCACAGCTTACCGCGACCCTAATGAAGTACGTTCTGGTAGCACTAGACTGTAAAATCCTTCTGGTATCAACGAAAAAGTCCTCACTTAGTCTAGTGAGGACTTTTTTCATAAAAATTCAGCTATCTTAAGCGATAATACTGAATAACTAGGATAGCGGCGATGACTCACCACATCTTAAAAGCCACCAAATCAACTGTGCATTTAGGTGGCTTCTCCCATGAACTAGAACCAGCACTAAAAGTTGATTCTGGCGACACCGTTGATGTAGAAACTTACACTGGTTATTACATCCACGACAAAGCACCAGCAGAATTTCTCACAGCCCAATTTCTGGATATCTGCCAAAACCTACCGCCAGAACGGAAAATTGCTAAGGGGCCGCATTTACTCACTGGGCCGATATATGTGCGTGATGCTGAACCAGGGGATGTTTTAGAGGTAAGATTAGAGGCGATCGCACCTAGTTTACCAGTTGGATTTAACGCCATCCGCTCAGGTTGGGGAGCCTTACCCCATCAATTTACTCAACCTGCTTTAAGATTCATTCCCCTAGATTTAGTCAACAACAAGGCAGAATTTCCTATAGGTAGCAGTATACAAATTCCCCTCAAACCTTTTTTTGGTATCCTGGGAGTCGCCACCCCAGAAGATGCTCGTTCATCCGTCCCCCCTGGCTACTATGGTGGTAATATCGACAACCGTGAACTACAAGCAGGCTCCCGCATATTTTTACCTATCTTCGTTCCTGGTGCATTATTTTCCATTGGTGATGGACATTCAGCCCAGGGAGACGGCGAAGTTAATGTCACTGCAATTGAAACTTCTATGAATGGGCGTATCCAGTTGCAACTTCGCAAAGATTTGCAATTCAATACACCCATAGCAGAAACACCGACTGATATTATCACAATGGGGTTTGCACCAACTTTAGATGCAGCATTAGAACAAGCTCTGAAAAATATGCTTGATTTTCTGGAACGTTTTGTTAATTTATCACCAGAAGATGCTTATGTTTTATGTAGTTTAGCTGTAAATTTTCGCATCACCCAAGTTGTCAACAGCCCGAATAAAGGTGTGCATGGTTTGCTATCTAAAGCAATCTTCTCATCTAAAATTAATTTGTAATTAACGAAAAAATCACAATTTTTTATGTCTAATGTACTTGTGCAAATGTTGCTAATTGGGCTAGTTGCTGGCGTTGCTGGAGGAATGTTTGGCATTGGTGGCGGAGCAATTATGGTTCCTGCAATGGTGTTATTAGTGGGGATGGATCAAAAATTTGCCACGGGTACTTCTATTGCAGCGCAAATTTTACCCATTGGACTTTTAGGAGCAGCAGTTTATTATCGTAGCGGCAATATTAATTTTAAATATGCCCTGTTAATTGCAGCAGGTTTATTAATTGGCAACTTATTCGGAGCCATGTTTGCCACTCAACCATTTATTAGTAGTGAAACCATGAAAAAGCTTTATGGCATCTTTTTGTTAATCATTGGTTTCAGGTATTTGTTCATACGATGACTGGGGAATAGGCTTGTCAGTTATCAGTTATCAGTGAACAGTTAACATAAACTGATAACTGTTCACTGATTAAGTCTCCTTACTCTACCTGTCCAACGGGGAAAGCACCAGTTTGTACTCCTAAGTTAATGTTTCTTCCGTTACGCCACAATTCCATTTGCAATTGTTTACCGACTCCAGTGTTTTCTACGGCTCTTTGGACGTTGCTAGCATCTGAAACTGCTTGGCCATTGAGCTTTTGAATGACATCGCCTGCGCGTAGTCCGGCTTTGGCGGCGGGAGAATTAGGCATGACTTTGACAACTAAAACACCTTTGTCTGTATCTACACTTAAACCACTATTGGGGTCAGAGTTAATGCTGTCCTTAATTTGTGGTGTTAAGCCTACCATTTGAATACCCAGGTAAGCGTGTTTTACTTGACCTGTAGATATGAGTTGCTCAGAAATACGTTGTGCTGTTTTGATGGGGATGGCGAAACCTAGTCCTTGTGCGCCTTGAATAATAGCTGTATTCATCCCAACAACTTCACCACGGTAATTCAGCAAGGGGCCGCCGGAGTTACCTGGGTTAATTGCTGCGTCTGTTTGAATATATTCTACACGTCTATCGGGTGCGCCAATTTGGTTACTGGTGCGTCCGGTAGCGCTAATGATACCTGTGGTAACTGTATTATCTAAACCTAAAGGATTACCAATTGCGATCGCCCATTGTCCTGGTTGCAGTTGGTCAGAATTACCCACTGTGATAGTTGGTAAATTATTAGCCTGAATCTTGACAACGGCTACATCTGTTAATTTATCTGTACCCAATACTTTACCTTGAAAACTGCGCCCATCTGTGAGAATGACTCGCACAGTATCTGCACCATCCACAACGTGAGCATTAGTCAGAATATTACCATTGGAATTAATAATAAACCCTGAACCAGTTCCCCTTTCTACCCTCTGTTGTGGTTGAGGTAGTTGGGAACCGAAGAAACGACGGAAAAATGGGTCGTTAAATTCTGCTGGTAAGCGAGATGTGACAGTCCGAGAAGATTCAATACGCACCACAGCTGGGCCTACTCTTTGTACTACTTGAGTGACAAAATTAGGATCAGCGTTATTTGGTAACGGCGGTGCTGCATCTACTCGACTCACCGCCAAGTTAGAGGCTTTCTGCGCTAACTGCTGCTGGTTTCCAGCTAGATAGCCGCCAGCTAAAGTCATACCAGATCCCAGCAGCACTAACGATAGAGATGCAGCCGCTTTTTTCCAATGTGCATGATTATGGTTTTGAGGATTTAACGGTTGAGATTCATCGTGTACTTGGTTTCGCATGGCAGTGTGCAGAGAAATCGATACTTATTACTACTTTAGATAGCAGTTATGACAGTTTTGTTGCGCTGTTGTTGCTTTTTTGTGAAAAGTTGCAAATTTTACTCAATCTTTAAGTATTAAGTGGCAAGGGAAGGCTTTCATTAATACTTAATTATGGAAAGAACACCACAACCGGAAATAAAAAATGTTTCTTTCCCCGCTCCCTACTCCCTTTCTTCCAGCTAATATAAACTTTCTGCCCGACAATAAATTTTCTCTGGTGGCTGATTAAAGTATTTAAACAATGCAGGACATAGCCATCCTTCCATATTGTTTTGACTCCAAGCATACCAATTTCCATTATACTCTTCCCTTAACCAACTTAATTCCGCTTGGTAGCCAGGAAAAGGACTAGCAGAAAATAAAAGTTTAAACCCTTCATCAACATGAGGAATCTCTCGAATTAAAAACTCAATCATTTCTGGGACACCACTAACAAATGGTTCCTGAACTAAACCCATACGCTCATCATCAAATACCCAGGTTTGATTGTGTCGATAGGGAAAAATTACCATTATTGAGTTATTCATTGTCAGATAAAGGATGATGAAATTTTTTGTGCGATCGCGTAAAAAAACACCAATACAGTTTATTCTATACAAGAATTTGCTGCTAATTCTTTCATTATGTGCCGTCTACTTGCTTACCTCGGCTCCCCTGTTTCTCTGGAACATTTGTTGTATAAACCAGAACATTCATTGATAGTGCAAAGCTATCAACCCCGTGAAATGACTTCTGGGGTAGTAAATGCGGATGGCTTTGGTGTTGGTTGGTATCATAGTCAAAAAGATACTGAGCCTTTTACCTACAAAAATACTCTCCCTATTTGGAACGATATTAATTTACCTAGTCTGAGCCGTTATGTTGAATCTAGGTGTGTGCTAGCTTATGTTCGGAGCGCTACACCAGGACAAGCCCTAGATTTTGCCAATTGTCAACCCTTTCACTATCAAAAGTTCTTATTTATTCATAATGGACGCATTGAAAATTTTCGCCAAAGCTTACATCGGAAAATCCGTAGTGCTTTAACCCCCGATTTTTACGAACATATCAATGGTAGTACAGACTCTGAACATATATTGGCGTTACTACTTTCCCAAATTGAAAACAATCAACATCGTCCCTTAGAGTTGGTTTTACGTAATACTTTACTTATGCTTGCAGAGATGGCAAAACGCCATCAAGTAGATGCTTCAGCAAATGTAATTTTTAGTGATGGTCAGCGTCTCATCGCCTCTCGGTTTGCTTCCTCTTCCAAACCACCGTCTTTGTATTGGTTAAAAGATGATTTAATGTTTCCCAATTCTGTCATTATTGCATCTGAACCATTATTTGCAGCGAATTGGACTGCTTGCCCAGAAAATAGCATCATCAGTGTAGGAGAAGATTGTGATATCAAAATTGAAAGCATCTAGCCTCAAAGATTATATTGCTTTTGCTTTGGAGGAATGCCGCGATAAAACTCTAAGTTTATTTGTAGATGTGGATGCAGCTACATTTTGTAGTCAAGCTCATCATGATTTTAGCCCTGTAGGTTGGCATTTGGGACACATCGCCTATATAGAATCTTTTTGGGTGTTAGAAAATATGGCAGGTTTACCATGTTTATTTCCCCAATATCATCAGTTATTTGCGGCTGATGGTTTACCCAAATCACAACGAGTTCAACTACCACAAATAGAAGAAGTTATTTATTACTTAAAGACAGTTAGAACAAAAGTTCTTGAATATCTGGAAGTAGCTGATATTCAAGAACAAGAAAGACTGTGGCGATTTTTAATTCAGCATGAAAGCCAACACTGCGAAATTATTCGTATGGTGTTGAAGTTAGTCAACAGTCAACAGTCAATAGTCAATGGTCAACAGTCAATAGTCCATAGTCAACAGTCAATAGTCCATAGTCAACAGTCCATAGTCAATGGTCAACAGTCAATAGTCAATAGTCATGTAGGGGAAATGGTAGAAATTCCCGCAGGTGAGTTTGAGTTGGGTAATGATTCGATGGATGCTTTAGATAATGAGCGTCCTGCACATAGAATTTATTTAGATAGTTATTGGATTGACCGTTATCCGGTAACTTGTGGTGAATATCAGGTATTTATGGAGGCTGGAGGGTATGAAAATCCTCAGTGGTGGTCTGTAGCGGGTTGGGAATGGTTACAGACTGAAGGGGTAATACAACCACTTTACTGGAATAGCGATCGCCTACAACAAAATCACCCAGTCTATGGTGTCAGTTGGTACGAAGCCGAGGCTTATTCCCGGTTTGTTGGTAAACGTCTACCCACAGAAGCCGAATGGGAAAAAGCCGCCAGTTGGGACACTAAAGCCAACCATCACCGCACCTACCCTTGGGGTGAAGACATACCCACACCTCAACATTGTAATTATGATGGGCTAACAACCACCCCAGTCAATGCTTACCCAAAAGGGCAAAGTGCTTATGGTTTATACGACACTTTAGGTAACGTTTGGGAATGGACAGCAACTTGGTTTGATGGTTACAAAGGTTTTGCTAGTTACCCATATAAAGGCTACTCGCAAGTTTATTTTGACCAAAAACATCGCTTGTTAAAAGGTGGTAGTTGGGCGACTCGTCCCTGGGTATTACGTGCTAGTTTCCGCAACTGGTATTATCCCCAAGTTCGGCAAATTTTCGCCGGGTTTCGTTGTGTTAAAGATTAGAGGGTATTTAGTTAGGACTTACGCAACTGGCATATTTTCTCTGTAGGGTGTGTGACTGGCGATAATATTTGAACGTAGTAATCAGACTTGTAGCGTCACGCACCAACCACCAATTGTGACACTTGCGTAAGTCCTGTTAGTAATAGGATTTATACTTGATTTTTGAAACATAGGTATGGTGGGCAATGCCCACCATATCATGGTTTTGGTGGGCAATGCCCACCCTACTATCAAGCCGCAAGTGTTGTGGCGGCGTTTAAATCCCCGTTACAACACGTAATTGCGAATTGCGAATTGCGAATTGGTTTAACCTTTCACGCAAACAACTTGTTTGAGTGTAGCGACAACCTCAACCAAATCAGCTTGATTTTCCATCACTTGGTCAATTGGCTTATAAGCACCGGGAATTTCATCTAAAACTCCAGTATCCTTACGACATTCTACACCCTTAGTTTGCTCAATCAAATCATCGAGAGTATAGACATTTTTTGCCTTATTTCTCGACAATAAACGACCAGCACCATGAGAGCAAGAACAAAAGCTATGGGCATTACCTTTACCTTTGACAATGAAAGATTTTGCTCCCATTGAACCGGGAATAATACCATAATCTTCTGTTTGCGCGCGGACTGCACCTTTACGAGTTACATACACATCTTCGCCAAAATGTACTTCCTTTTCGGCGTAATTGTGATGGCAATTTACTTGCAATAAAGGTTTAGTTTGCTTTCCTCCAGCTAGATGCTTTTCGACGATGCGTTTGAAACGCGCCATCATGACATCACGGTTGACACGCGCATAATCTTGCGCCCATTGTAAATCGTTCCAGTATGCTTGAAATTCTGGTGTCCCAGCGACAAAATAAGCTAAATCAGGGTCAGGTAAATGATTACCAGCTAGTTTTGCTAATTCCTTTGCTGTACTAATATGGCATTGAGCCAAATTATTACCAATATGGCGCGAACCAGAATGTAGCATCAGCCAAACTTGGTTCTCTGTATCTAGGCACACTTCTATAAAGTGATTCAATTTGTTACTAATTGCTTGCTTAATTTATTCAGTCTCCACAACCTCATTTCTATGCTATTTCGACTTCTATTAAGCACTTTCATTCATACATGAAAGTTACAATCGATCAAGTCATTTCTGCTTGATTCTATACCTTCCTTTTCGGTATAGTTCGGAGCATACCTTCATCCTAAATAATTTAGGATGCCCAAGTCCCTCTGCTCTCTACGGGGCGTTTTACCGCTTCCCTCGGTATTAGCAGGTAAATCTTTACCATTTCTCAGCCTTCACCGATTTGGACGAGTTTTGATTACTGTATTACTACAGTAAGGGGCAATCTTTCACCCCCGCCTAGAGAACCCATCTGTCTCATTGCTTTGGTTTGCAAATCTTGCACGCCGGAGTGTAAATTTTTAAAATCACTCCAACGTTGCCAGTTAGAAACAGATTTTTCTACCTCTTTATTTTCATTGAAACCAGTAGGAATTGCTGCTTCAATATCTAGGCGTATTTTCTTTAGTTTGCCTTCTAATTGTTCGCCAGTAAATGGGGTTTTGATGGCGGACATACCGCAACCCACGTCAACACCCACAGCAGCCGGAATTATGGCTTCTTTGGTAGCAATTACAGAACCAACTAAAGCTCCTTTTCCTAAATGAACATCTGGCATTAATGCTACGTGTTTAAACACAAATGGTAGCGATGCCACATTTTTCGCCATTTTGGTTTCTTCATGACCTAGTTCATGATTTGCCCAAGATAATACAGGCGATGGTGTTTGAATTTCTAATTTTTCGTAGGGCATAGTCTGAAAATGGAGAGTAATAAGTAGGGAGTGGGAAATCGCCAAGAAAGTTTGATTCTTTTCGCATAGGCAATTAACTAGCAATATTTGGTGTAATTTTTTCTCTAAATATATGAGTTCAGGACTTACGCAACTGGCACATGGGGTAGGGTGCGTCAGATGTATAAAATCCTTAAATCTGTACGAAATTATTGGGGCTGACGCACCCTACAGTTAGTTTGATTATGACACTTGGGTAAGTCCTATGAGTTTATGTGTAAATTTTGCATAATATCTTGATGAGGCTGGACAATAGCATATTACATATGTAGTATATATGATTTTTAATGTCAAGTCATATTGAAGGACAAGGGGTTAGTTCCACCTGTCATATCTTGTCCGGTAAAAGACTTATCATTAAGACTGCAAGGGGGCAGGGAGCAGGGGGAGAAAGAGTTTTCACCTTTTTGCACAGATGCACCGAATTACAACTAATTAGGCGAGCAAAAATATTTATCAGCCTGTGAAGGAAATTTAATTTTGGCAGACTGATAGCAGGGGACAGGGTAAAGGCTCAAAAGTTGCTTGTGATCAAGATTTGATGAATTATTCTCGTCCTAACCTATGTAGCAACTGAACTACCATAGATGAGGACATTTTGAATGTATGAGTATTTACAAAAATGCAATAGTATTTTTACCTTAAACATTAGGATATTTACTTAGTTGTGTTTGAGTATGTTCCCTATTTCTTGTGACTTCTGTACCGTGGTATTAAATAAATCAGTAAATAATATAACTAAATTTACTTAAGTTTATGCCAGCAGGGAAAAAAACTATTTGGGATACCTTTTTATCTCCTATATTCAGGTTTTTGATTGATGAGGATAAGTTGCGGCGTTACGCTCAAAGTATCAATTGGGAGAAAGAATGCGATCGCCTCCGTAGACATGATGTCATAATTCCCTCGTACTACAGTAGCCAGAACTTTCACGGCATTGAGGGAGGATATCTCAATTGTATTGCAGCCATCAGCTACGACTCAATTACGGAATACGTCACACCACCGAATGAGACTTGGGTGCGTCAAACCTTGATTAATGCGGTAAAAGTCCAGCCAAGACGCATATTAGACTTAGGTTGTGGTACGGGTTCCACCACAATCATGTTAAAACAGGCTTTCCCCCAAGCAGATGTCATCGGTTTGGATTTGTCACCCTATATGCTGGTAAGAGCAGAAGATAAAGCCAAAACTGCGGGTTTAGATATTACTTGGCGACAAGGGAACGCAGAAAAAACCAGTTTTCCCGATGCTTCTTTTGACTTGATCACTGCTGCTTTATTATTTCACGAAACACCTGTGGCAGTATCCCAAGCAATTTTACAAGAATGCTCGCGGTTGTTGGTAACTGGTGGGCAAGTATTAATTCTGGATGGGAGTCAGAAAAGCCTACGTCAATTAGAATGGCTGAATAAGATTTTTGAGGAACCTTACATCCATGAGTATGCTGCTGACAGCGTAGATGCGTGGATGGGTGCGGCTGGGTTTGACAGAGTAAGTACTGAGGATGTGTGGTGGATACATCAGTTAACTAGCGGTGTTAAACCTATTTCCGCAACTGATAGGACTGTTAACGTAAAAGACAGGCAATATTTGCCAGCAATAGATAATAATAATTTGGAGGGTTTAGAATCTCCAGTTTTGGCATAACGGCATGAGTTTAAAGGCAGTCCTGTTTGATTTTAATGGCGTGATCATTAATGATGAGCGCATCCACCTACAATTAATAGATGAGATTCTCGTGCAAGAGAATCTCCAACCCCAGAAAGTGCAAGAACGTCAAGCTTCGTTAGGGCGGAGCGATCGCGCTTGTTTTCAAGAATTACTCGCCAGTCGTGGTAGAGTGGTCAGTGAGGAATATTTAACAGGCTTACTCAACCGCAAAGCCCAAGCCTACGCGCTGGAATTGGAAAAATTAGATAAACTGCCAATATATCCTGGTGTGGAAGACTTGATCTATCAGGTGCGATCGCGTAATCTCAAACTAGGTATAGTTAGTGGGGCGCTACGTACAGAAATTGATTTAGTTCTCAACCGCGCTAAACTAACAGAGTATTTTAAAATTATCGTCGCAGGCGATGACATCACCACGAGTAAACCCCAACCAGACGGCTACTTGTTGGCGATAGAACGCCTAAATCAAGCATATCCTCAATTAAATCTCCAAGCTCAGGAATGCTTGGCAATTGAAGACACCCCAGCAGGTATTGGAGCCGCTAAACGAGCGCAAATGCAGGTTTTAGGCGTAGCCAATACCTACCCCTTCCATATGCTGCAACGCTGCTGTAACTGGACTGTGGATTATCTGAGCGAATTGGAACTAGAGCGAGTACAAGCTGTTTTTTCTGGCAAGGAATCTCAGCCATCTCTCAGCGAATGTTAAAATACTATATGATGGACGAGTGTGATTAACTCAACACTCAACAATTTTAGGGGAATTAGCTCAGTTGGTAGAGCGCTGCGATCGCACCGCAGAGGTCAGGGATTCGAGTTCCCTATTCTCCATCAGGCTGCGCCTTCTAGACGCTGTAAATCTATCTTAACTGTCCTAATGGTATTTAACCGGCAACTGATATGCAAGTGCATCACCAAGCTATTAAGTAGCTTGGTGATAATTTTTTCATTAAACAACCACAATGTGCGTAAAATTGATTGCAGGTTTATTCGCCACAGTGGCAATTTGCACCGCAGCATTAGAGCCTGTACCGTCAACATCAAACAACAGAGCGCCGGTTGTTTGGTTGTAGATCAAGCGATCGCCTGCATCTGCGGCGGCTGAACCCAAGATAAACTGAGATGGGTCTAAATTACCAGCTACAAGTCCACCACCAAACCCAGCAGCATTTACACGAATCTTGTCATCAATAATGCTAAAGTCTGTAATGGTGTCAATACCATCAACGATTGGGGAAGAGAAGCTGAAAATATCTTCTCCGCTACCACCCAGCAGGGTATCATTACCCAGACCGCCATCAAGGTAGTCATTGCCATCGTAGCCATAGATGGTATCATCTGCTGTAGTGCCGATGAGCGTATCAGCTAATGACGTACCATAAATTTCGCTGACATCCTGAAGATTGATTGTGAGAGTTTGTTTGTTACTAGTGTTAGTGCGATCGCTCACAGTAACTTGCAAGGGAATGTTAGGGTTGCTCTCGAAGTCAAGCTCATCACCATCGTTAACGGTAATTTGTCCGCTATTGGCGTTGATGTTAAAAGCCACCTGACCATCGCCATCACGGTCAAGATTACCATCTGTAATTGTCCAGTCGGAGAAGGTGCTAGTGCCATCCACATCAGTAGCAACTAAGCTACCAACCACTGTACCATCACTGCTATTTTCCTTAATGCTCAAGCTTTGTCCTGGGGTAATCACAGGAGCATCATTGATGGAATTAATGGTAATTGACAGAGTTCTAGAAGTTATGCCTAGATTACCATCGTTAACCACCATTGTCAAGGTGTCAGTACCATAAAAATTGGCATTACCCAAGTAAGTTACTCCGGTAGCGTCCGCTAAGATAGCGTTAATCTTGCTGAGTGAACTGGTGAGCGTCACACTGCTACTACCATTGTTGCTGATCTCACTTGCGGTTAAACCACCCAATACATCGCTTCTCACTGTAACTGTACCTTGAGTCACCGTGAGAGTAACAGTCAGGGGGGAAACAGCATCCAGGTCAGTAATTACAAGACCCGAAATTGCCACTGGCACATCTTCTCTGGCTTGACCTAAAGCAGAGTTTGTGGTTAGTGTCACATTACTGAGCTTAAATTTGGACTCAGCCGTGCCAGAATAGTCTCCTATGAAAATGAAATTAGGTTTCTCGTAAGGGTCAGCTAAAGTTTTGCCTTCGGGAGTAGGCGGTTGGAAGGCACTGTAATCACGCAGTCTGCCACTGAGGATAAGATTATTGTTGGCGTAGAGATTGTAATTCCCGTCCAAAATTACTAGGTCATAGCTCACTTGATTAGTGGTAGTGAAATTTACTCCTTCGGCTTGCGTGAGCAAGTTGCTAGCCTGTTGTGCATTATCGTCCTTTGCCCAAATACGGTTTGTCCAGAAGCTAAGTTCGATACCCTGGCGATCGTTGCCTATCACAATTACGCTCATACCAGCATTATCTGCTTTCCCATCACCGTTGCTATCGACAATACCTGATGAGGTATGATTTTCCGAAATCAGTTGAGTATTAAATCTGAGGGTATAACCATGTTTGCGGTCAAGTATAGGGAAGTTTTCATTCACAGGCAGAGAATCTAGGTAAACAACACTTCCGTATCCAGAAATAAAGTCGCTCTCTAGTTTATAGTTGGTATATCCTGATAAGACAGCAATGCTAGATGTATGACTGATACCATCACTTTCAGGGCCTTGCATTGTTAATAAATTACCCTGTCCTCCAGTCATGAACAGATGCGAAAACCAGGGATTGTTAGTGGCAGAATATTGTGATGTAGGAAATTTATTTGGATTATTTCCATCGTACAGAACTAAACTGCCATTGTAGAGATGCCAATTAATCACCGGGACATCGTTGATGGCTGTCACATCAATTGTCCTAGTCACTGAATTACTAGTGCCGCCATCACCATCTGTTAGGGTAAACTCGACGGTACGCGGACTAGTTGAAGGGTTTTCCGAGACGTTGGTGTAAGTAATTGCGTTTAATAAATATCTGACAATTTCTGTTGTGGCATTGGCATTGAGCGTTATTACCAGTGGTTGAGTGCCATTACCTCCACTGAATTGACCAATAGAGGTATTGTTATACATAATAGATGAGCCACTCAGATAGATTTGATTCGATTGGCTAATCATCAGGCGATCGCTATCACTACCACCAGATGTCCAACGAACTGTCAAGATGCCTTGATCAAAGTTAATAGAATCAGAGTCTGTAACGGTGGCATCAGCAGCAATAAAGGTAGCAAAGGTATTTTCAGTATATGAAATATTACTGGTTGGCAAGCTGAGGTTCGGGGCATCACTCACACCAACTTTTAAGGTAACTGTGGCAATATGAGAATCAACAATGCCATCATTGGTTCGATAGGTAAAGCTATCAATACCTTTAAAGCCAGCGTTTGGTGTGTAACTAAAAGAACCATCAGCATTAAACAACAAGCTCCCGTTTTTTGTCCCAGACACAAGAGTTGCTTTTAATGCTGTTTTTTCAGCATCTGTATCATTTGTGAGTACACCAGGCAGTAAATCACCAGATGTAGCGTTGTATCTGACACGGCCTCCGAAACCTTCATAGGAGGGACTACCGACAGTCCTCTCGCGGAAGGTGGCATCAAAGCTAATAATTTCGTTACCAATCCCGTAAATAATTTGGTTGATAGTAAAATCAGCAGTGATCATGTTATAGCCACGACCATCAGTATTCACATCAAAACCAGGCTGATCAGAAATTTGAGATGGGAAACGTGCTGCACCCATATATGTTACGCCTGTTGCCAGTGGTGCGTCATATGGTGCAGCAAATGAGAGATCCCACCATTTGCCAGCAGTTCCAGGCTCAGAGTAACTAACTCGTACAGCATTATTGCTCATTAGGTCAGCGCGTGAGGCTGTAAAATTACCTGTGAGGGGAGTATAGCTGTAATAATCACTTTCACCGATATAGTAACCCCGCGTACCATCTAATATCAGTGAAGTAATTGCAGCACCAGTCGTCAAGGAGGAATTTTCCCCAATTAAATAGGTGTCATTTGTCGCTACTGGTGCTTGATTGGTGCTAATTGCTGTACTCGTCACTTTGATATCATCAATACCAATCCACTCATCTTCCCCATAGGCATCAGTAGTAATGAAGCGTATCTGCACTTGCGACTGATTAGCAACTTCAGATGGTAACAAAACGCTCAAACGTGCTTCCCTGGCTTCATAAGGGTTTGAAGTTGGGGCGTTATTGGAAGCATCAGGGACAAAAGCTGCTGGTAAGTTGATGAAGTTCCCGGTATTACCAAGGCGATACTGCACAGCAACAGATTGAGTTGAGTCGCTTGTTGAGGTATCAATATCTTTGATTGTGAAGTTCAGCCGGAGATTCTGCCGTCCAGTAGCGTTTAAATAAATGACTAAATGCGGTGCTACAGCCGTTGATGACCCGCGCAGGGCAATGGTTGGGTTGCCTTCATAGGTGAACTCCGCCACCCCGGCATTTGTATAGGTACTAGGATCGGTCTGATTAGCATTAACATCAATAGGAGTTGTAGAACCGTCTAGCAAAACTGTTTGTGGGTCAATACTAAACGTAGGGTTGACTAAATTATCGCCTCGGTATCCTCTGATGCTGGGTACGTTTCTCCAGTCATCATCAGTAGTAATCAGGTTTGTGTTTGACCAGTCTTGATTAAAGTCACTCAGTGCTAATTGATGATAAGCAGGGCCGACAGATATAACTGTAATTGAGGCGGTATCTGTATTAATACTAAAAGCATTATCGTCACCATTTTTACCTGTGCTAAAATTACTGCCGTTAAGACCGACGGTTCTATCCCAAGCACGGAATGTAATTGCATTACTGATTTCGCCACTGAAATTAAGCCTGGGTTGGAAGTAAATGCGGGTGTAGGCATCTGCTACTAGCAAACGAGCGTTACTTTCAGACACCGAACCTAAAGGATTCCAGTTTGTGCCACTGTTAGTACTAAACCACCAAGTACCGTCGGTAGTATTGGCGTTGATGATGGCGATACCTGTTAAACCGCCACTGTTGGGGTCGGAAACGTTAGTATTTGTACTGACTAGGGAAGATACTAAAGTACCAACTGCTCCCGAAGGTGCGCCTGTATTTTCGTTGACGGCATTGAGGGTGACGATGGTATCAAATAAAGTGGGTGCTGTGTTAGTAGGCGCAGGCGGTACTGAGTTAGAAACGCCGACAAAGCGTGCTACTGCAAAGGAGCCATTAATTCCACCGACAACAACTAGTTTACCATCCGATTGAGTAGCTAAAACATCAATCTCATCGTATTGACTGTTAATGGGAGTGGCAACTTGACCACCTGTGCCAAAGCTATTATCTAAAGTGCCATCAGGATTGTAAGCTAACAGAACAGTGGTGCGACTCAGGTTGTTATTAGGATTTTCCACATAGCCAGCGACAACAATTTTACCATTTACCTGAATCGACAAACTATTGGCGCGATCGCTAGTGCTATTGCTCAGAGGTGTAATTACTTTACCACCATTGCCAAAGTTAGCGTCTAGAGTGCCATCTACATTAAAACGGGCAATGGCTAAGTCATCTTGATTAGAGCTACTACCATTGACATACTTCCATACTCTGCCAGCAACTACAATTTTGCCATCAGGGGCGATCGCCATGCTGTGAATTTCTTCACCGGATATACCGATGGCAGCTTGAACTCTCCCACTATTACCAAAGCTATTATCCAAGCTACCATCAAGGTTATAGCGTGTGAGGGCAAAATCACTACTACTACCACTACCAACTTTGCCCCCTACCAAAATCTTACCATCAGTCCCAATCGCCACGGCATAGCCATTTGTACCATTTACCCTCCCACCATTCCCAAAGCTGGTATCTAGACTGCCATTGGTGTTGTAGCGTAGCAAAACATAATCTGCGTTCCCATTGCCGATATACCCAGCTAAAATAATCTTGCCGTCTGGCTGAACTAACAGCTTGCGACCGAAGTCTGCGCCAAAGTTGGTAATAATAGTACCACCGTTACCAAAGCTGCTATCCAAGCTACCGTTAGGGTGATAACGAGCTAGAGCAAAATCTGGTTGGTTAGGTTGGGTACTGTCCCAAATATACCCAGCAACCACAATCTTACCATCGGGCTGAAGCACAACGCTATATCCGTCTTCCGCGCCGCTACCAACAGAAGTGTTAACGATACCTGCATTGCCAAAACTGGTATCTAAACTACCGTCTATATTGTAGCGAGCTAAATCAAACTGACCATAACCACCGAAGACAACAATTTTGCCATCCGTCTGAATAGCGACGCTGCGAGCATAACGATTAGCAGTAGTGGTTACTATACCAGCATTACCAAATCCCACATCGAGTTCCCCAGGGTTAGATGTGAGCTTGATAGTAATGTTTTGGTTGGCACTAGTGGCAATACCATCGCTGACGTTGACTTGCAAATTGATGGTAGAGTTAATTCTGGGGTCAAGGTCATCAATGTCGTTGATAATCAACTGTCCGGTATTGGGGTTAAGACGGAAGGCTCGATTACCATCACCATCTAGGTCTAGATTACCACTAGCGATCGCCCAGTTAGAAAAGGTAGTATTGCCATCAACATCTGTAGCAGTTAAAGTCCCAATGACTGTACCATTGCTGGCATTCTGGGGAATGGTGAAAGGATTAATAGGTGTAACTACAGGTGCATCGTTGACAGGATTAACTGTAATTGAGGCTGTGTCAATAGCAGTACTAAAAGCTGTGGAGCCACCATTCGTAGTTGTACTAGCCAACCCACCATTTGTGCCACTAGTTTGATCCCAAGCGCGGAAGGTAATGGCGTTGTTGATAGTGCCGTTGAAGTTGGCATTAGGCTGAAAGTAAAGACGTGTACTAGCATTTGCAGCCAACAGACGGGCGCTGGTACTGGATACTGTACCAAGTTGATACCAGTTTACGCCATTATTAGTAGTATACCACCAACTACCAAAGCTAGTCGCGGCAGCAGTCACGGCTATGCCAGTCACTGCTCCACTATTGGGGTCACTGACATTGTTACCTAAACTCACCAAAGAGGAAACTAGAGTACCCACTACCCCGGATGGTGCGATCGCATCTTCGTTGACTGAATTGAGGCTAACAACGGTGTCGATGAGTGTAGGCGCAGTATTTGTCGATGTGCTACTACCAGAGGTGAAAGAGTAGTTGAGAATGATATTGCCTGTATTACTACTAAACCCATCTACAGCAATATGATAAGTAGTCCCCGCAGTGACTGCAAAACTAACTCTACTAGCCGTACTTCCACTAATATCATCGTTGGAGGTAACAAGAGTTAAATTGTTGACAGCACTACCTCTATAAACGAAAAGATAGGTATCAAAATTGCTACCTATAGTGTCAAAAGTAACGTTTCCCGAAGCGGGAGCAGTCCAACTCCACCAGATAGAGTTGGTACTTCCTGACTGAGTAGGCTCACCTATTTCACTTGTGGCTCCGACATTATTACCTGTACTACTACCTACGTTACCAGTAAGTATAATTCTGTTAGCAAAATTGTCATTTGCAGAGGGTAAAACAAAGTTATAAGCCTCTAAAATTTCTGGCTGAAATATGGGAACAGTTGCTACCTCACCTCGCCTGATTTCTAACTGCCAATCCCCGCCTAAAGCCGCATTCCCAGTCAGGTTGGCAGAAGCCGCAATACTAGCTTTTGTCAACTTGTGCAACTTGTCAATAAATTCTGCTCCTGCGTCTTTTGCAGCAATATTGCAACCATAAAGTAACAGAGAAGGAGAAATGCACAGATGGCTAGATGCGGAAAACCAGGTTTGTAAATCCTGGGTATATCGTTGCAATGTATTTAAGCTAAGTTGAGTATTACCTAAGTAGAGGCAACCAGGGGAACCGTGAGAAATAATATGTACATTTTCAACTCTACGATACTGTGATAATAATTGAGTAATTTGCTCTACTCCATCCCGATGTTGATCAAGGATTACTGTCTCAGTTTTAGTGACAATGGCATCTAATAATTTTTGGTAACTTGTGACTGCATGGTCAATGAAAATAATGGGTGTGGTTGCAATATTCATTGTATTATTCTCATGAGTTAATTGGGAGTTTTCATAACCATAAAAACTCGCTGTTTATATCGGAAAGATTGGATTTTAGGCAATTAGAAACGATGAGCCAGTAATCTATTTAATAACTCAGCTAGATTTATACATTTGAATAAAAATCTTTAAACAAAAGAATCACAGCAGTTATCCTAATGATATTTTGCAGAGATTCAGTATTAATTTCATCGATATATTTTCTGAAATCCTATTAAGATACTGTGAAGAGTTTTCAACGAGAGATATTGCTATGCGTTTGTCATTTTCAGGGAACAATTGATACAGATACATAAGTAGGGAGGCTGCATCCCTACAGCTGATTCATTTATTACAAACATTTTGGGAAATGGTATTAGTGAGGTACATCTCGTTAAGATTAGAAGCTAGGCAGGGTGTACTTTATTTGATGAGAAATTGCTATACTACAAATCACCCAAACAAATCAAGTTTTGTAGTTAATACAAATTTTATACAACATTGACTCTTGCAGGAATTATGCAACTGGCACTTAGGGTAGGGTGCGTCAGATGTGGAAAATTCACAGAATGTATACGAAATTATTCGGGCTGACGCACCCTACTGGCGTGACCGGACTAATTTTGTGCATTAGCCAACAATCTATCATCTTGTTCATCTGCGTTCATCTGCGTTCATCTGCGTTCAATTTTCCCCAAACCTATTGCCACATTTTAGTCCGGTCACGCTACTACAGTTAGTTTAATTATGACTTGGTGTCTCGTCAAACTGCACCATCATCAGCACAGCTGGCGCATCACCTACTGTTCCAGATAGATGACCTTTATTGCTAATAAATCACCCTTGAGATAGGAGTTTTTAATTTATTTGTAAGATAAGAGTTACTAAGAATAGTTTTGTGTAAATAAATTTGCCAAGTGAAAACTTAATAATAAGTTATGTATTTATCGTAATTCCGAGGGTTAAAGACCCCTACGTCTGTACGTAGCAAATTTTCAGTTGGGGTTTAAATCCCCAACTGTTCGCGTAGCGTGCCGTAGGCAAAATGTCTTTAATGCGCGAATGCGTGAATTTTGAATTGTTAACAAGGTTTAATTAACATTAAAACGTCAGGCGATCGCTAGGAGAAAGCAATGTTCTCTCTGCCTCTCAATAACCAAAATCTCCCATACCCCGACCCCATACACCCGATAGTTGTCCATTTTGTAATAGCGATGGTGCTTTTCTCCTTCGTTTGCGATGTATTAGGTTACTTTACTGGCAATGTACGTTTGTTTGAGGTCAGTTTTTGGAATATATTTGTGGCGGCGATCGCCATTTTTGTCGCCATCATTTTTGGACAGTTTGAAGCAGGGTTAGCGCAAGTGTATCCAGCAGTTCAGCCCACACTAAATTTTCACACAATCATGGGTTGGTCACTAGGGGCGATCGTTGCCATGATTACAGCTTGGCGGTTCGTGATTCGCAATCGCAACCCCCGCAAAGTTCCGCCTGCTTACCTTGGTGCAGCAACGTTCTTGGTATGTCTAGTGTTATTGCAAGTATATTTAGGCAGTAAGCTGTTTTGGGTATATGGCTTGCACGTTGAGCCAGTGGTTGAAGCGATGCAGCAGAGGATATCGCCATGAACTCGCAACTAATTGACTCTTTAAAATTGAGATTAGGCATTAACGGGCTACCCTACGAAATTCCCATACACCCAAAACTGGTGCATTTGACATTAGGCTTATTTATTATTGCCATCTTGTTTGACATAGCAGGGGCAATTTTTCCGATAGAAAGACCCATCTTTAAATTCTTGGGTTTGACTGCTTTGCGTTCTGGCTTCTTCAATGTTGGCTGGTATAACCTGATAGGAGCATCTATTGTCACTTTTTTTACTGTTGCATTTGGTTTTTTTGAGTTAATACTGGCAAACCCACCAATTAATCAAAAAAGTGATTGGGGGTTAAATGCCTCTATGACAATGGTTTTGCATGGTTTGGGTGGGATTTTGTTATTGGGAGCGATCGCTGCCATGACCTGGTGGCGAGGTTTACAACGCTACCACTGGCGCAAGAATGAATCTAGACAGGTGCAATGGAGTTACTTGTTAGTAGGTGTGGCAATGTTCGGAATTTTGTTTGTCCACGGAACTTTAGGAGGGCAATTAGGCTCAGAGTTCGGGATTCACGTTACGGCTGCTAAGTTAGTCCAACAGGGAGCAAACCCAAGCTTACTACCCAAATAAAGGAAAGTATTCTAAGTTTATGCCGAGATTTTTAGAATATTTATTGATAGCTGGTTATATTGCGGTTCTGCTCGTTGTCAGTCATTGGATTGGGCAATGTGCTTATAATTGGATGCCTGTGGAAGCTACCGAAGAAGCGCAAAAGGTAGACAGTCTGTTTAGCTTCTTAACCTCAATTGGTGCGTTTATTGTCCTTGGGCTTCTAGGAATGATGGTGTATTCGGTACTCTTCTTTCGCGCACCCAAAAATGACTACAGCGAGGGACACCCATCTAGAGGAGATATTAGGCTAGAGATTTTATGGACGGCGGCTCCAACCTTACTAGTTTTGTGGATTGCTTTCCAAGGCTTCAATATTTATCAGCAATTAAATATTCTAGGTTTAGGGCAAATCGTACATTTGCATACACCGCTAGAATTAGAAGCACCAGCCTATGCCAGTGATGATAAACCTAAACCATCTGCAGAAACCATAGATGTTTTTGTCAAGCAGTGGGATTGGTCTTTTCGGTATCCCAATAATGTTATTAGTAATGAATTACATTTACCTGTAAATCTTCGTACTCGCCTCAATCTGCAAGCCAAGGATGTACTCCATAGTTTTTACGTGCCTGAGTTCCGCTTACAGCAATATATAGTCCCTGGACGCGATATTGACCTTGTAGTGACCCCCACTCGCACAGGCGAATACAAGCTCAAAGACGCTTTATTTAGCGGTACTTACTTTGCTTTGTTGGAAGCCAATGTATACATTGAATCTCCCCAGCAATATAACCAGTGGCTGAGTAAAGTCCAACGCGAACCAGCAAGTATGAAAAATCAGGCGGTGGCTGAGTATATGCAGCCGCCAAAAACAATGTTTAAGAGCAACTGGTACACTGTCGCACCAGAGCAAAGTGCGATCGCCGAGGAAAGGAAAGTAATGAATGACACATAATACTAGTGATAATATTACGCAGAATAGAGAGCCTGAAAACCAATCCGAGAATAACTGGCGGCAATACTTCGGCTTCAGCACAGACCATAAAGTGATCGGCGTTCAGTACATGGTGACGACGTTCATCTTCTTCTTGATTGGCGGACTCTTAGCCATGCTCATCCGTGCTGAACTAATTACGCCACCGTCAAATGTAGTAGATCGTCCCCTGTACAACGGCTTGTTCACCTTGCACGGGACAATCATGATTTTTTTATGGATTATCCCCTTTAATGCAGGTATCTCTAACTACTTAGTACCACTAATGATTGGGGCGCGGGATATGGCGTTTCCTCTACTCAACGCCATCTCTTTCTGGATGATTCCCCCAAGTGGGCTTTTGTTAATATCTAGCTTCTTGCTACCCAATGGTACAGCACAATCCGGCTGGTGGTCTTATCCACCAATTAGTCTGCAAGTTCCTCCAGGTCAACCAATTAACGGCGAATTTATATGGATTGTCAGTATAGTCCTAATTGGCATCTCCTCAATTATGGGGGCTGTTAACTTTGTCACCACCATTTTTTGGATGCGCGCCCCAGGAATGACATTTTTCCGAATGCCTGTGTTCGTTTGGTCTGTTCTCAGCGCCCAACTGTTGCAGCTAATTAATTTACCTTCCCTCACAGGTGCATTAATCCTACTGTTATTTGACCTCAGTTTAGGCACGCAATTCTTCAAACCCTTAGAAAATGGCGACCCAATTATTTATCAACATTTATTTTGGTTCTACTCCCACCCAGCAGTTTATATCATGGCACTGCCAGCCTTTGGTATTTTTGCCGAGGTTCTACCAGCCTTTTCCCGTAACCCCCTATTTGGCTATCGGTCATTAGCTATTGCCTCTTTAGGCATCGCCTTAGTCAGCATCTTTGTATGGGTACATCATATGTTCACCAGCGCCACCCCTGGCTGGATGCGGATGTTATTTATGGTGACATCGATGTTAGTTGCTGTGCCTACTGGTGTTAAGGCATTTGGCTGGACTGCCACAATTTGGAAAAGTAAGCTGCACTTGGAAACACCCATGCTATTTGCTATGGGAGGTGCAGCCATGTTTCTGCTTGGTGGTGTCACTGGTGTGATGTTAGCAGCAGTACCATTTGATCTCCACGTCCACAATACATACTTTATAGTGGGACACTTCCACTACATTGTCTTTAACACCATCACGATGGCAATCTTTGCCGCCATCTACTTCTGGTTTCCCAAGATTACCGGACGGATGTACGCTGAAGGTTGGGGTAAATTGCATTTCTGGTTGACCTTTATTGGTGCTAACCTAACCTTCTTTCCCATGCTCCCACTAGGTTTACAGGGAATGGTACGCCGCATTTCCTCCTATGACCCACGTTATCAAGGATGGAATATTATCGCTAGTTTAGGCGGCTTCTTGTTAGGAGTATCCATACTACCTTTTATTGCCAATATGGTGGGTTCTTGTTTATACGGACAAAGAGCAAGTAATAATCCCTGGCTTGCTACTGGGTTGGAATGGACGACTACCTCACCACCACCACGCGACAACTTTGCAGAAATTCCGATTGTCAAAAGACCACCCTACGATTATGGCGATCCTAAATATTCAGTTATTGAACCTCCTGACTATCATCAGCAAGAAAATTAATACAAATTGATAATTAAAAAGTTAAATGCAGAAAGTAATTTCCATTAAAAAATCCAAAATGGTTTATCAGTTGCTGGATAGATTAAGACATCTGAGATATTGTACTTTTTCAATCAGAGAATGGTGGGCAATGCCCACCCTACAAAACTACAAAACTAATACCAATCCCCAGTCCCCAGTCCCCAGTCCCCAGAACCTATGAACCGTGGCGTAATTCATGTAGATGAAAGTCCCATCCGTTTAGAACGGTGGCGCAAATACCTACCAAATTGGCTCAAGCGTTTCCTCCCAACCCGTGGTGGACGTTCCCAAGATCATCATGGCAAAGCAATTTTCGGATTTACCGTGTTTCTGTTATCAGAAAGTATAGTTTTTTTGAGCTTTATTTTTACTTATGTCGGTCTGCGATTAACACATTCAGGCAATTGGCTACCACCTGGTATTTCCGGGCCAAAGTTGTCTACTTTTGTAATTATTAACACGGTAGTCTTACTATCGAGTAGCTTTGTCATTCAACCCGCAGAAAATTCTCTCCAGCATCATCAGCTAAATAAATTTCGTTGGCTATGGCTGATTACAATATGTATGGGAACTTATTTCTTAATTGGTCAAGGAATTGAATGGAGCAACCTTGATTTTGGCTTAAGTACAGGATTAGTTGGTGCTACGTTCTATGTATTAACAGGTTTTCACGGACTGCACGTTCTTACTGGTGTGATTTTGCAAATAATTATGCTTGTCCGCTCCTTCATTCCCAGTAATTATGATAAAGGTCATTTCGGTGTGAGTGCTACCACTTTCTTTTGGCATTTTGTTGATATAGTTTGGGTATTTTTATTCTCCCTTCTCTATGTTTGGCAACCATAAAAATATTTAAAAATTAGTGATTTTTAGGAGTGATTTGATGAAGTTATTAGCACAAGAATTACCATCTCCAAAAGCAATTCAAGAAACTCCCGTCCCTGGAAAAAATCAAGACCCCCTGATTGCCAAAGGGTTGCAGAAAGAACAGTACATCGGGATTATTGGATTAGCGATCGCCCTAGTCGCGGCTGTAGGATTTTTTAGCCGCAGATTTGAATACGCTATTATCTTCGCCTTTTTTCTGAGCGGTATTCTCATTGCTTTCTTCTTATTTGTGTAGCCGATTAGTCATTAGTCCATAGTCAACAGTCTATAGTCAACAGCAGGAGCCTGAAGGCAGAAATATTTAATTTTGAATTTTGAATTTTGAATTGATTACTCACCACTCCCTTCTTATGAACAAACCAGTTTATCAAACTTTGATTCTCGGTGGTGGTTTTACCGGATTATTTACCGCCTTACATTTAGCACATGAACACTATCCTCGTTCGGTGATTTTAATTGATCAGAATGAGCGATTTTGTTTTAAGCCATTGCTTTACGAATATTTCGATGGCGAGATGAATACCATTCAAGTAGTACCGCGTTTTTCGGAATTACTTAAAGGTAGTGGTGTCATCTTTGTGCAAGATACATTACAGTCAATAGACCTACATCAACGGGAAGTAAAATTAGCTTCGGGTAACTCCTACAATTACAGCAATTTAGTATTAGCTTTAGGTAGCGTTACTGGTTATCATCATGTTGCTGGTGCGAGAGAGAATGCTTTTCCTTTTTGGACACAAGCTGATGCGATCGCACTAGACCGTCATTTACGTGACTGCTTACAAAAAGCCGTGCAAACCGATGATATGGAACAACGTCGCCAATTATTAACAGTAGTTGTGGTTGGTGGTGGTGCTTCCGGTGTGGAAATGGCAGCAACTTTAGCAGATTTTCTTCCCCATTGGTATGGTGCTTTAGGCGGTAATGCTGCGGAAATTCGGATAATTCTCCTCAATCATGGTCAAGAAATTCTTGATGGTGATATTAATGATCCCTTGCGTCCCATTGCCCAGAAAGAATTACAAAAACGTAGTATCCCAGTTGAAATTCTCACAGGAGCAGAAGCCACTGCGGTTCATCCCCATGCAATTGAATATAAAAGCAATGATGAAATTAAAACATTGGCGACACATACGACAATTTGGACAGCTGGTACTTCTAACCATCCCCTAATTCAAGAGTTACCAATTCCTCAAGAACATCGAGACCATCATGGTCGTCCTCTAGTCACTTCCACAATGCAATTGCTTGATTTTCCCGAAGTTTTTGCAGGTGGTGATTGTGCAGCAGTTCAAGATAATTCACTACCACCGACAGCCCAAGTAGCTTATCAACAAGGAGCAAATATTGCGCGGAATTTGAAAGCACTGGCTTTAGGGGAAGAACCCAAACCTGCCAAGGTGAACATCCGGGGAACTTTATTAAAATTAGGGTTAAATGATGCTGCTGCTAACTTATTCAATGTTTTTGAAGTTGCAGGCGAACCCGCGCACTTAATTCGTCAAGGCACTTATTTAACATTATTGCCAACCCCAATTCATGACTTTAAAGCGACTACAGAATGGTTAGATGAAGAGGTATTTCATCACCATCTCGATTCTCACGATGTAGGTAAAAAAGTTGTGCAGGCGGTGGAATTAGTTGGTGCTGGAGTTGTGGGTGTTTTAGTGGCAAGGAAGTTATTACAAATGTTGGGAGATGAGGAGAAAAAATAGGGCGTGAAGATGATTTTTTTGATAAGAAGGACATTTATTAATGACTACGCCTAGTCAAATTGATGTACAAGTAAAAAGAGTTAGAGCTATTGGCTTAACGGTAATACCATTTCTGTATGAAGATGCGCTAAATTATCAAATTGGGTGCATTTCGCATAGACATGATGGGTCTGAAATTGCAAGTGGAAATTAATCTGCTTTAACTTGATCAAACAACAACGGATGTGGCGGGAGTCTCCAGGGGATGCTAGATGATCAACGCTGTGTAGAGCTTGCATCAGGCTGAAGAAGAATTGGTATTCCTCCCTGACTGGAGCCAACAATAATAATTAACGATGGCACAAATGCAGTTGCGGTTGTTCCTTGGAGCGTGACCACAACGCCACCATTGTAGTCAGAAAAAGAGCCGAGGGGCATCCGGTTCTTAAAGCTCATCGAGTATCCGAAGCGATAGCTGGATTTGGTGAGAAGCCTACACTGTATGCGATAGCATCAGTGTAGTGGACTGGCAAGGCTAAAATGTGGCAATAGGTTTGGATAAATTTGAACGCAGATGAACGCAGATGAACGCAGATGAACAAGATGATAGATTTTTCGCTAATGCACAAGTTTAGGCTTGCCACGCCAGTAGGAGTATGTCACGAATTTTTTGTGCATCAGCACCTAAGCAAGGGCCAATTGGTTGAGATGGTAGTTGCTCGCCTGTGTACTTTCTGTTAAGAAAATAGCCAATCGGCTTCGGTATAGAGACCCCACGCCCAGCATTTGGAGCAATGAAGGGTAGCGGCGAAATATTAGGAGACGTAATTGCTCTAGTAATCCCTGCTACCACATGGGAAGCACTCCAGTGAAGTTGTTACTTAATACCCGTATGTGAAGCAGTTAACTCAACTGTTTTCCGAATGGAGAACTTTCAAGGCAATTTCTGCTGGATGAGTTACTCCATTACCTGCTAACATGGCTTTCTCCTGTCTGCGAAGCACAATCATACCGCGAGAGCGATTTGATGAGGAATCCTTATCAACGCAAGCAGCATATAAACGTTGAATTGGACATTTCCAAAACCGGGTATAGCGTTTGGGATTTGTATCTGCGATGGTGA
Source organism: Anabaena azotica FACHB-119 (assembly GCF_014697625.1). Lineage (GTDB taxonomy): Bacteria > Cyanobacteriota > Cyanobacteriia > Cyanobacteriales > Nostocaceae > Trichormus > Trichormus azoticus_A. The sequence goes on from NZ_JACJSG010000023.1 coordinate 99,494, forward strand.
CTTCTTGAGTCTTAGGGTCATAGTCTGCCAATAAGGAGAAGTGACCGCCTTCTAAACTAGGGTTTTCATGAGCAATACGAGTGTTAAAGTTAAGAATGTGAACATCAGATTCATTACAAACGGCGCTTTCTACTTCACGGATGAAGGCTTCAAGTGTCATACTCGGTTTATCAAAATGCTCTATCCGAATCGATAGAGGTATTCCTTTTCTTTCAATGTAAGTTTTGCAGGTGTCGTAGGTTTCTGCTAATGTCATGCCATCATCTAAAACTGATGATATCGGCAGTTGGGTAGTATAAAAAATCTCATCAACAGTTGTCAGATATCCCAGTGCAGTGAAGGCATAGGCGATCGCTGTAACATTACAACAGTAAATAGGTTGCTGAAACTGATGTAGTTGGATGATTTCTAAATCTCGCTTAGAAATTTGAGATAGATTATCTAAATCCATTTCTTTACTCCTTTGTTACATATATTAATTTAGAGCGATGTTGGAAAACATCTGTTTTCAAAATGGAATAATAGCAAGAGTGAGTTAATGCTTGATCGAGAATTGCCTTAAACTTTAATTAATGCCAAATGCCAAGACTTGGCTTTAATTATTGTTTTGTGGAAGTGAGAAAAAAGGTAACTTCAAATCGTTAAATTCATCCTCTTTAATTACTAAGATGATCACATCACTAACTTTACCATTGATCCTGACACTGGTTCAGCATTGTTGTGTTAGCTTTTATAAAGACCTTGCTTGTATCATAAGTGCGATCGCTATTCAAGATGCCAGGAAACTTAAGACATTTAAGAAAATTTTGGAGACAGTTAAGATAGTTAAGGAAAAATGCTTGCGACCCTGCGGCGATCGCGCCTCAATTATGGTATTATATGAGGATAAACTAGTCTCAATTCTTGGAAAAACCACAAATTTCAATTTCTTCTTTGCTAAATGTATCCTTCAACAACTTGCGAAGAACACGTTGAATATGCAGGTGTTTTCCCGGTTTAACTTTTGTCAACGTCAGCAGCAATAGGTTACTCTCCCCAAAATGTTCTAGTCCAGCTACTCGCGTCGGTTCAAGAACATCTGTTTCATCCACCATTAATTGCTGTCCTATCTTGTCAACTACTCTATATACATGATCTAAATTGGAGTCATAAGAAACGCTAACTTCCACCCTTGCATATATATACTGCTTGGAGTAATTAATAATAGATCCAATATCACCGTTGCGAACAATCTGCAATTGCCCATCGGGATGGCGGACGTGAGTAGTTCGCAATTCAATAGCCTCGACAACTCCCTCAATATTTCTCTCCTCCACTTTCCCAACTTCAACATAATCACCCACCAAATAATAGTTTTCAAACAAAATTAAAAATCCACAAACAACATCGTTGATCAGGTTTTGCGCTCCCAGACCAACTGCTATACCCACAATTCCTGCACCTGCTAAGATAGGCGCAGGATCAATGCCAATCAGCTTGAGTATAGTCACGGTGGCGGTAAAATAGACGAAATATTTGGCAAAACTCCGCATTAAGGGAATCAGCGTTAGCCGTTTCTGTCGTTTTGAATCATTGACATCTGTAGTTTTTAAGTAGAACTCATCAAGAATGAAGTAAACGACTTCCACCAAAACGTTGCTAATAAAGAAAACCCCAATAATCTGCACAATTACAGGGGTATAAGAACTGATCCAAGCTATAGGTTCTATTTCTGGAACAATGAGATTTACTATACCGACATAGAGAATGTATTCCAAACACCTTTTGAACAGGGGTATGAGATCACGTAAATGTTCATATAAACTCAGTAGATTACTAGAACTAGAGTATTTAAGACTCAGGGCATCGAGAGTATCAACTATAGTAGCTACAGCTTTGACAATGAGTAAACCAACTGAGATAGTAACGTAGATTTTTAAGGCAATGTAAATATATTTGGGAATGACTTCAGGGAGATAGAGAAATTTAGCACATAGGATAGCAGAAGCTATCCATATACTATGAATAGTAATTCTTTTTAAGGCTCTAAAAAAAGCCTCAGTACTCTCATCATTAGCCTTGATGTGATCGACCTGCTTAATATAATTGCCAACCCAGGTTATACTGTAATTTACTGCTGGTATGCTCAATTTAACTAGCATCAGCAAACTGACAGATTTTAAAATTGCAATGAAGAGATTGAGCCAAAATTGAGTAGGCAGACTGCGAATCAAATTAAGTTGAAATTCCTGAATGTTTCCACCTCGATAAATCACCATCCCATTCACACCAACCAGCGCCAGACATAACACCACAAGAGTCAGAAATAAAACTCTGCCAATACTCCGGCGCACAAAGGTAATATTGGCAGTTTTCTCTTGCAGCCAAGAAACTTTAGTGAATTGTTTGAAGATTAAGCCAATCAGCCAGTTAAATAACCAAAATATGACTATTAAAAATATGATTTCAGCCAGGATAATTAGTATATTCATCTTTTGAGTATAAATATAAAACTAGTATTTGGTTTTTAAAAAAATACATAGTACTAAAAGGCGAGATAATGTCGTTATCTAGAAAATCCTGCGATGTACCTAAAAAAGTACAACGCAGTTTAATTCCACTCAATACAAAGATTCTTGTTGCTTCGCCTTGTGTAGTTCTAAGCTTCGTAGATAGTAATTTCTACGCCAGAAACGGTGTAAGTAATCTGTGTAAATTGGCTCACGTCCACCAATGTTTTCAGCGTGGAACTTAAATATAATTTGCCAAACTGTCCTTTATCTTGAGCCATTTTAGATGCAACATTAACTGGATTACCAGCAATGTCTCTACCACCAGCAGCCAAGTCAAAAAGTAAAATAGAACCAGCATCAATACCTGTACGAGAAGCAATATTTTGTGCTGCTAGTTCTTGACGGAATGCTTGGGCAAAGTTGAGTGCGGTATCGGCTTCATCAAAAACATAAATTCCTATCGAACCGACTACCTTAACTTCCACACCATTATATTTTTGCAAAAGTTGCAAGCCCGTATCTTTCAGTTCAGCCGTAAGAGCTAAGTTAGTAAACATCCCGATTTCATGGGATTGGGCTTCTTCAGTTTCCCGTTCAATAAGAACAACTACTTTGTTTTGTAAGTATTTATCGGCTAATTGTTTGCCAAACTCAGTATCAGTTAGACGATTTCCATATGCTAATAGGTCAGCATAAAAATCTTCAGAATAAGGAATAGGATATTGCGGGTTTAAAGATGGTATTTCTGTCAAACTTGGCCCGTCTACAACCCGGAAAAGCTTACCTATTTGGGTTACTACTTCGCTTTTTTGAGTAATTGTAAAATTGTGGTTCTCTGGTAAGAGTTCATAAAAACCCTGACTAATTACTATCTCACCACCTTCAGTGTCGTTTTCGGCAATTTCTTCAATCACATCAGCTTCTAAACCATACAAACCACCGTTAATGTAGTAAAACTCTCCATAATGTGCGCCGAGTCCGATTTTGATTTGACAAGTTTCACTAATTTGGCGTTGAATAGTTAGTAACGCAGACAGAAGGGTTTCAGGCTGAACTGATGCTGGGTAAAACATTTGAGTATTGTCAGCAGCCCAAATACCGACACCTTCTCCACCAATAGCAGTCCCAACACTATATACAATTTCTTTTGGTTGATTAATAATTGCCAAAATTTCTAATAAGCCTTTTTGTTTAGTTAGCTTAGTTAGCCCAGCAGAATCGGAAGATATGGCGTAACCCTTGACTTTGTAAGGTTCTAGCAGTTCTAACGTTGCTTGCTGGGTTTGCTCACTCACTAACCAATTTTTAATTAGTGTCAGTGGTAGGCTCCCGATAATATCTTGGCTGATGTCGAATAACGCTGGATTATACTGTTCTGTAGTAAATTTCCTTGTCGTAGTCATATATTCTCACTCACATAATATCTTGAGGTGTGATAGGTTTTGTATTTTCTAATAAGCACTATTAAAAATGCAAGGACAGTTAAGACAGTTAAGACAGTTAAGCCAACATTTAACTAAACTTAATGTAATAGCTTAATTGCTTTATAAAACTTTTAAAATTATGATGTGGGTCTGGCGAAAGCTCTTATACTACAAATGATATTCACACAATACTTGCCCTTGTGGAATGAAACAGCCCTGCTGAGGGGGCTGGGGGATTAGGTTTAGAGTTAGCTTTTCCCCTCTTGCCTACTCCTCTGCTATAATCTTGAATTTTGAATGGGGAGCGCAGCAACGTGACTACAGACCAAAGCAACTTACTCAAGTTGCTGATGTTATCTACACCTGTAGGTGCAATTGGTTCAGGTATTGGGGGAGGGGTTGAACTCACTCTCACCAATATTGCCCTAGAAATGATCCGGCGTGGGCATATTGTTAAAATTGTCGCTCCTCAAGGGTCGGTAGTTAAAAGTGTACCTATTGTAGAAATTGCTGGTGAATCGCAAATACCAGCCCAAACTCAAACCCGTGCAGAACCGATTGTTTTACCGAAAAACTCGGTGTTAGCAAATATGTGGGATTATGCTCGGCAAGTGCAATCAGATTATGATGTGATTGTCAACTATGCTTATGATTGGTTGCCTTTATATTTAACGCCATTTTTTAACACTCCCATAGCACATTTGATTAGTATGGGTTCGTTGACTGATGCAATGGACTCGATAATTGAGCAGATAGCAACTAATTTTCCCCAAACCATTGGTGTACATAGCCTGTCTCAAGCACAGACTTTTACCTTTGCAGATAAATGTCGTTGTCTAGCCAATGGGATGGATTTATCCATATATCAATTTTGCGCCCGTCCGAGTAACTTTTTAGCTTGGGTAGGGAGGATAGCCCCAGAAAAAGCTTTAGAGGATGCAGTTTCCGCCGCGAAAATTACAGGGATTCCCCTAAAAATTTTTGGAGTCAAGCAAAATGAGCAATATTGGCAAGATATTTGTCAAAAATACCCTGATGCGCCTATTATCTATCGGGGTTTCTTACCTACAGCAGAACTGCAACAAGAACTGGGTCAATGTCGGGCGCTATTGGTTACGCCTCGCTGGGTAGAAGCCTTTGGTAATGTGGCGATTGAGGCTTTAGCTTGTGGTGTACCTGTGATAGCTTATCGTCGTGGTGGACTAACGGAAATTGTCAAGGATGGGGAAACGGGTTTTCTTGTGGAACCAGATAGTGTAGATGGGTTAGTCAATGCAATTAAACAACTAGATCAAATTGATCGCCATACTTGTCGCCAACAAGTAGAGAGGGAATATTCTCAACAAGCAATGGGCGATCGCATCGAACAGTGGTTTAGAGATATTTTAGCGGGGAGATGAGGGAGATGAGGGGAAAAGGTTAAAGGGGAAAGGGGAAAGGGGAAAGGGAAGCCCCAATCCCCAACCCCTAACCCCTAGCCCCTAACCTCAACTTCTGCCAAAAAGACTTGGGTTTTGGCTGTTCTTCGGGTGTTTTGACTAACTTACCGCCTGATGTCAGCTTTGCGAGGAAGTTGGTATTGTCGTAATATTGTTCCAAAGACAGGATTTTAAAATCATCTGTTACGTGAGCAACACTAGTACCAATGACTTCTATAGTCTCAAGAGTGGGTGCATAGTCTTTAAATGCCCCTGTAAATTGTCCCCAGTGTCGCCATTTATAAACAATATACGGCGGCCCCGAATAAACTTCTAGCACTTCCCACAAGAAGCCATCAGGAAAGGCTGTATGAAATAGATTAGTTGAAGTGGTAAAATTTTCTTCGCTGGCTTTGTAATCTTTGGTATTACCAATCATCAATTTGTAAGTACCTGAATTAATCAAGTCTGTGATGGTGTAGCGAGAACCACCATTGATACTCATGCGAAATTGATCGGGAACAACAGAAAGCCATTGAGCGGGATTTGTCTTGAAGTTGGCTTCAATATCAAAGGTGCGGACTAAGTTTTGTACCAGTGTTTCTAGGGTATTGGGTAAGTGATTACGTGTACTTTCTTGGGCAAATTTTTCATTAGAATAGGTATAGTCTGGTTTTTTACCATAACGCCACTCTACATGAGTGCTGTATTTTAACACCGTGTCTCTGTCTTGTACCCAAAGATGAAGTTTTTCAATGTCGATTTGGCTCATAAACCCCTCTGCGAAATCAATGTAAAAAATAACAATTACTACAATTCCGCAGTTAACTCCCCTCATTTTTGCAGTTAAATATACAGATTATCAACTGTTAATTTATTGATTATTTGTCATGTTTGCACTATGTCACTTATCTGTATTTACTGCTTTCATAATTATGCCAGTTAGCTTAATTAAGGCTGTTAATTTAGAGCCTATTAGCAGGTTAAATCCATTAAAGATTGCTAAATAATTAGCAATAAGTAGTTTTTATCCTATTCAGGAAATATCGAATAACTAAAAATTAAACTGACTCAGGTAATACAGAAAGACTGCTATTTAAGGACATCAAAGTGGATCTACGTCGCAATTATAGAAATATGTTACTAAGAAAGAGTTGGGTAATGTGGGGTGCGTTAGCGCAGCTTACCGTAGGTATCGCCTTATTATCCACTGGCTGCGAACAAATAATTGAATCTTTGCCACCTCTACCAGTAGTCGAATTACCGCCAAATCAGCCACCCAGACCACAAATCCCCGTTGAATCTGCGACAACTGCCCAAATGGAAGCAGCAGTGCGCCAAGGGATCAACCAAGTCAGGCAAAAAAACGGGTTGCAACCTTTAAAAAATAACGTCCAATTAGCACAAGTAGCCCGGAATTATAGCCGACAAATGGCAGAGAAGAAATTCTTTAGTCATACTGGTGCGGATGGTAGCACCCTAGCAGATAGAGTCCGGGCTGGTGGTATTTCTTATTTAGTAGTTGGTGAGAATCTATACACAAGTACAAATATTCCTCGCCCTGTACCATCAGCTATTGAAGGGTGGATGAATAGCCCTGGACACCGTGAAAATATCCTCCGTCCTGTATTTGCGGAGACAGGTGTTGGAGTGTGGCGGGTAGGCAACACCTATTATATTACTCAGTTGTTCTTGCGGCGATCGCCTCTTGGTTGGCCTTAAGGGTGTAAGGGTGTAAGGGTATAGGGGTGTAGGGGAAAGAATTAAATATCATAGCAATTTGCAAAAAGAATGCGACAGTAGGTAGGGCTATGACTTACAAAACCATGATAAGGTGGGCAATGCCCACCCTACAGGTACTTGTGGTGTAGGCATCTTGCCTGCACTGGACGGGCAAGATGCCCATCCCACAAGAGTTTGCTAATGCACAAATTTAGTCTAGACAGTCCACTAGTTGTGCTATTGCTTACTCTGCTTGGGATTATATTGCAGAAGCGATCGCCAGTCTTGTAAAATTGCTTCTGTCCATAGCCAATTTTTGCTCAACTCATCTAGCTGATAATTAACGGGGTCTTTTTCTAGCACGGTTTGGCGTAATTTCAGGACTTCATTCATATATTCTGCCTGTTTATCACGAGGCATATCACGCGCGGATTTATACATCCCCAAGGCTAAACCAGCATAGGCTGGTAAAGCTTCAAGCGGCACATCTGCACTAGGGGGTATTTCTGCGGCAGTTGTACTACCTTGTTTCAATGCTAAATTTAATGCTTGAAACCAAGTAGCATTGGCGCGATTGACATTACCCTCAGCATAATAAGCAAATCCTAAAGCATTGGTATATGCAAACGAGTTGGGGTTAGCTTTCACCGCAGTTTCCCAATAACGACGGGCATCATCAATACTGTATTTTTTATCTCCTGTTTGCACAGCTTGCCAAGCTAATCTTCCGCGCAGGAAGTTAACTGATGCTTGGTTATTTTGGTTGGACGGAACTAGATTTAAAGCTGCTTGGGCAAATTCGAGGGCGTTGCGATTGAGTAATTCTTCCACAGCCGCCAACCCCGCCTGTAAATCGCCTTGATTGAATTTTGTTGTAGCCGTGGCTGTAACCATTGCTGTGGTCATTTGCCTTACATCCGTTGGTTGCTTCTCTACAGATACCGATGAGGCGGGAATGGGGGGTATATCTTGTGACCGACGATGCCACCACCAACCAAAAATAAGTAAAGTGGCGATCGCACCAGCCCCAATGATCCCGCCCAGCCAACGCTGGCGACGCAGACGATTTTTCGCCGCCACAAGCCGAAAATTTTCTAACTCCTGACTCTGGTTTTGGGCTGTATGCTGAGTTACAGGTGGCACTATAGGGGATAAATCTTCCTTGGGTACAGCCGGAATCTGCCTTTCTAAAACACCCTCTTGTGGAGGTTGGACAAGTTCTGGTGGTAAATCAGGTTCTTCATCTGTGATACTCTGCTGGTCTAGTTGACGAAATATATCCGAGACAAAAGCAGAATCTTCTGCATAAGTGGGATCATCATACTCAATTTCATCGACGAGATCGCCCCAGGTTTCCTCCCCCAACCAGTCCAACCCCACATCACGCCCCAAACCAGAGGGAATCATCTCTTCAATCGGAAAAGACACTTCCTGGTCATCTAGTACACCAGAGTAAGCGACTGTGGTATTGACTGGTAAGGGTGAATTATATTCATTTAATGAGTCTACATTGGTGGCGGCGGCAATTTTCGAGCCGAGGAAACCATCAAATCCCGGTTGGAAATATAAAATTGGTAATGCCCAGTAAAGTTGGTGTGAACCATAGGCGGAAATTAATCCTTGGCGTACCCGACTTACACATAAATCTACTGGATATCCTTGACTCAAGTTGCGGTAAAACAACTGTGTCAGAGTCAAAGCCACTTCATCAGGAATGCGTTCTGACATCGCCAAAACGCTTTGAATACCACGCTTAACCAAGCTATCTGTGAGGTTGCGTTCTCCTGTGTCGTTGTTCTCTAGTGTAGCTGAGTATGCACCCCAACAGGAATTAAACACCGCCATTTGGATATTATTGTTCACCAACAAACCCGCTAAATCATCGCCAGAGAGGGTTTCTGTCAAGCCAGTCCGATTACTTACCAAGTAAATTTCCCCACCATTCGGCCCTAAGTTGCTATGACCGGAGTAGTGTAAAACTTGGTATCTGCCTTGTTCTAAGGCTTGGGTTAATTCTTCTCTACCTGGTTGGTTAAGTAAAGTTAGGTCAATTTCTGGCAGATAATTGCCGCCTTCGATTGATCTGGGTAGTTGACGATGCAGTTCGGCTTGTAGCTTGATAGATTCCTGTTTCAGCAGATCCAAACTCTCTTGATCTGCGGGTGATGAGAGTACCATCAAAACTCTGACAACACCATCTTCTGAATGCTTGAGTCTGTTAGTTGAAGGTAAACGAGACACAGGAGAAATGCCACTTTGGTAGCGGGAGAAAGCAATATAGGGGCCAGTTGCCAAAGGGCGATCGCCTGCGTGCATCACTTCCCAAGGCAGACGTGCTAACCTAGTATCCTTCAGACCTAGCCGTAAACGCAGTACTTGTTGATGGTTTTGGGCAATTCCTTGGGCAGTAATCCAGCTATCTCGCAGAGTGCCTTGAAACAGTGCATTATATAGTTGTTGACCCAGTGTGACTAAGTTAACAGAATTTCTGGCGATCGCACTTTCCCGGCCATTAGAGAGAAACATATCTCCCTGTAATACAGACTTTAATGGGTCATTCATCAAATGACCAGCCGCCGCCAACCAATCAGCCACAGGCCATGTCACCAGTTCTTCAGCCAAAGGAACCCCAGGCGCGACTTGTTCCGTCCGCACCAAGTAGTCATTCTTACCTACTGGGGTAACAGAAATGTGAAATTCCTGGGACACAACTACTCCTGCTTGCCTCCTAAATCTATTTTGAAACGCCAAAGTTTCAATTCAATTTCCCACTCCTTATGTTACTTGAGATGCACCAAACCACAGAATGTTTGACTACTCAATGGTTTTGCTTTGTCTACATTTACAACTTTATCCGGATTATTCAGCATCCGCCCAGAACATTTTGATGGTAGATGCACCTTGATCTTCAACTCTCCTAGTTGGGTGGTACCGACTAGGGGTTTTTTCTATTACTAGCATATACTGAGATAATTATACTTTCTTGGTCAGGGAAATTTATAAAAGATATGTTGAAAACCCTGTGACTTCAGTCCAGGGATGAAAACTATTTGGTAGGTTTTAACCTACCAGTTCTGGTAAAATGGCTTTAGTTTCAACGTGAGTAGGAATAACCAAGAGCGCATTGAACAATCCTAGTAGGGGTGGAACTCCCGCACAGTAAGTCAGCCGTGTAATCGTCGCCTATACCACTGGCAAATAATAGCAGGATTGGGAGCGTCTTAATTTGTGAAATATGTGGACTTCCGAAGAGTGGAAACTAGAAAAAACTAGGTAACGTCACAGCTAAACCATGCTAGTTTAGCCAAGTACGGTAGGGGACTTTTGACTGTCCCACAAGGTTATCCCTTGAAAGATGACTGTGGAGATTGATGGCTTTAGCCTCAATCAAAACAACAGTTTGAATCACCGTGACTTCAGTCCGGTGAGAGTCAAAATTTCCTCATGTCCAAAGGGGGTTAAGGGTGTAAGGGTTTTAAACACTTCCCCTATACCCAGCCTTAACACATAACCTTGGTGCGTAAGTCCTGTAATTATAATTTTTAAATGCAGCAAATAGCATCATTATTTAAGCAAATTTATCCGGAAAGGCATAATTGGATTGAGAAAAAGTAGTTGGTAGATGCACCCTGATAACTGACTCCCCTAGTTGGCTGCCACCACTAGGGCTTTTTTATGCTTAAAAATCTGCACTCATCATCTGCAAATTCATCCGGAACAGACTGACTAGAGGTAGAACAATTAAATGGTAGATGCACCCTGATAACTAACTCCCCTAGTTGGCTGACACTAACTGGGGGCTTTTTTTTGGCTAATTTCCCTGAGTTCAGGATAAGGAAACGTTTTATTTTCGCATTTGGCTGACTAGATGAGGAAGTTCTGGTATGATGAGTTTTTCCATCCCTAATCTCACTGCATTGCTAGAACCGGGAAGTGAGAAGATTAGTTTATTTTGATATACGCCTGCAACTGCACGGGATGCGATCGCTCGTGAGCCAATTTCCTGATAACTTAAATATCTAAATATCTCCCCAAATCCTGGTAGGGTTTTCTCTAGCAATTTTTCCATAGCGTCATACGTATTATCTCTAGGCGCAATACCTGTACCGCCATTAAAAATTACTGCATCTAGATTACCCTTTTGGCTCAGAAATTCTATCTGGGCTTGGATTTGGGCTGGCTCATCAGGTATAATTACGTAAGCTAATACAGTATGATTTGTGTCAGTTAACAACTGTTGAATCAGTTGACCGCTTTTATCTGTTTCTGGCGTGCGTGTGTCGCTAACGGTGACAACTGCACAATTGATGGTAATTCCCGGCGCATCGGGATGAGGTTTTTGGGTCATAGCAGGGGACTGGGGACTGGGGACTGGGGACTGGGTAAAAAGTCGCTTGCTATCAGGATTTTATGGCAGAAGTCTATAGTCAATAGTCCATAGTCTAGACATGACTGACTAATGACTAATGACTAATGACTCATAACCATTTAAGATTTCTGGAAATCTAAACCGTTTTCTTCGGCGTAACGTTGCATAAAGCGGAGGAAACGATCCCATTCGTCACTAGATTTCATGAGGTGAATAGCTTCTAGTTTTTCCGGTTTACCATTGACAAATATAGCTTTAACTTCACGGGTGATGATTTCCCCTTCTTCGTCGATGAGGTACATTCCGGTAATATCATCAGTGGTATTTTGATCTAAAGCTTTGGGATTGACAAAAACGAATGTTGCAGTACCGCTATCACCACTGCGCGATCGCGTTAAGCGTACATCTGGAATTGCATCTTCGTCGATTCCCCTGGAAAACTGGATTTTTGCCATGATGGATAAGTTTAAAGTTTTGTGATGGTTAGTTTAATATTCTCTCATCATTTAGAACTCAGTAGACTAGGGTTAGGAAATAAGGGTATAGGGGTATAGGGGTGTAGGGGTTTGGGGGTTAGGAAATAAGTAAGGGTATAGGGGTCTAGGGGTTTAGGGGTTTAGGGAAACTAAATAGAGGGTGGTATCTTTCTTTCAAGATTAATCCTTTTTTACACCCTCACACCCCTACCCTCACAAGTGTAGGTTTTTAATATAGCAGTGAGTTGTAGGGGCGGGTTGATAAATACCTTTGATGATTGATGATGATCTTGGTAAACCCGCCCCTACTAACGAGAAAATCATTGTTTCATCCACCCCTACACCCCTACACCCCTACACCCTTACACCCCAAACCAAGGTTTTTGGAACACCAATAAAAAACCTACACCTGTCAGCACACCCCTACCCCCTTACACCCTTACACCCCTACCCCCTTACACTCCTGTAACAGCTAATGCACCAGCGATCGCACTAGCTATTAAGGAAGAAAAAGCAGCACCGAATAGCCACCAAGCGGCGCTAGCAACGGTTTTTCTGGTTTCTTCGGCTTGCTTTCTCGCTTGTCTTCTAATGGCTTTGATGCGGTTTTGTGCTTCCTGTTGGATGCGTCCGGCGCGATGCAATACATTATCCCTTGCGGCTTCGATTTGGTCGATGATGCGGTTGACATCTTCGCTGGCGATATCTTCGCGGGAACTGAGGATGGCTACTAGGGTATCACGGTCGAATTGGCTGAGGCGATCGCGTAACGCCTCAAACCCTGCTTGGGGGTCATCGAACAATTTCGCAAAGTCTTGACGGATACCTTCATAACTGAGTTCTGGACGATTCAAGGAGTTGAGATAGTTACGAATCTTATCAAACACTTGATCAATTGCTGACTGTACCCTATCCTGAATTTGCTGTATTTGTTTGGCAATGTTACTGCGAACTGACTCAATTTGGTCGGCGATGCGGTTGGCTTCTTCTTGGGAAATGTCTTCCCGTTGCGATAGTAAAGCCACAACCGTTGAACGGTCAAATCGGGAAAGGCGATCGCTTAAAGTACCAATTCCCAAGCGGGGGTCTTGCAAGAGTAATTGTAAATCCCGTTTGATAGCATCAGGATTCAATTCCTCTTTATTGGTTTGACGCAGATAATCCTCTAAACTAGCTTCAAAGTCTACGATTCTTTGCGTAGTGCGTTGAGCTAAACGGCGCGGCGCTTTGATAATATCGCGGATAGCGTCTTGTACTCGGTCAATAATTTGATTAACTTGGTCTTCACTCAAGTTTTGCTGTTGACTGAGGAGGGTGACTAAGGTTTCCCGGTCAATTTGTGACAACCTGTGTCGTAAAGCCACAGCACCCTCTTTGGGGTCGCTGAGTAAAGTTTCCAAATCTTGTCTGATACCTGCGGGATCGAGTTCTTCTAGATGAGTATTGCGGAGATAATTAGCGATCGCTGCGGTAGTTTTTTCATATTGTTCTTTAGCTCGGTCTACCACTAATTGCGGTGATTGTAATACATTATCCCTAACTGCTGCTACTTGGTCAATGATTTGATTGATTTGTTCTGCGCTTAAATCTTGACGCTGATTGAGTAGTTGCACTAGGGTATCACGGTCAAACTGAGATAGGCGCGATCGCAACAAGTTAATTCCCACTTGGGGGTCTTCTAGCAATACTCGCAAATCACGCTTAATAGCATCAGGATTTAACTCTTCTTTGTTAGTATTGCGGAGATAGTCTTCCACCCTGTGCCATAATTCATCAGCTTTAGCTGTTGCTTGTGCTTGACTTTCCCTAGCTTGAGTTAAGAAGTTATCGCGGATGCTTTCGAGTTGACTAACAATATTATTAGCCTCTTCTTCGCTGAAATCTTGACGTTGCAATAATAACTGAATAAACGCTTCCCGGTCAAATCCTTGTAAGCGACTGCTGATATCTGCAAACTCTTGGTCTGCTTCTCTTAGCAGATTACCAAAATCTCGGTCAATTGCTTCCGGGTATAGTTCTTGCTTACCAGTAGCACGGAGATAATTTGCGATGCGGTTGCGAATTTCTTTACCTTTTTCCGATTTCTCCGATAACTGCACTGTTTCTAAAACTTGCTGACGAATGCTTTCCATTTCTTGAGCGATTTCTCTCACCTTAGCTTCGCTGAGGTCGCCTCTTTGAGTCAACAAGTTAATAAAATCATCCGTATTCAGTTGTTCAATTTGCTGGCGGACATTTGTAGAATCTGCCTGTGGGTCGTAGATGACATCTGGAAATTCATTTCTAATGGTAAGGCGGTTGAAATGCCAAGGAAAAGAATTGCGGATGTATTCTTCTACGTCTGTTTTGACAGTGTTATCGTTGGGAGGTGTGAATGTTTGACTGATTTTCTCAGTCGTTTTTTCTCTAATTTGTTGCAGTTGTTGAGTAATTCTTTCGACATCAATATCTTGTACTTTGCCTCGCAACTGTTGTATTTGATTGCTAATTCTATCTACATCAATGTCGGAAAGGTCTACTCGGTCTAACACAGCAGGTATAGCAGCACCAATACCATATTGTACTGCTTGTTGTATCACCCCATTTCTGCCATTGCCATTTTTTCTAGTTGTCACTAGTTCTTGTAAACGTTGACCCAAATCTGCTGATTTTAATTCTTCTGGTGTGGCAGTTTGCAGTAAATTAATTACTTGTTCTGTGGGGTTACGGCGATTAAAAGTTTGTTGCCAAGCTGCTTGTAATTGGTCGGCGATTTGATTAATATCCGCTTTGGATAAATTGGTGCGTTCGCTAATTAAATCAACAAAAGTTTGCCGATTTACATTGCGTAGTAAATCACTATCACCCAAAGATTGCCAATCAATATCACCCAAAACTTTATCAAACTGGCTGCGAATTTCGTTTAAATTTAATGTTGGTATTGGTAGGGCGGATAAAGAGGATTGGAGGGTATTTCTAATAGTATCCTGATCCAAGCCAGCAGTTAATTCCCGCCGGACGGCGGCGGTAATATCTTCTGCTGTTGATACCATTTGATTTCTAGCTGTTGCCGCACCAATGGCGCTAGTAGCTGTTCCGGTGATAGCTTGTATCCCAGAACTGACGGTGCTGATAATCGAACCTAGTAAGGAACCTACGGCGGAGGAACCAAACCAAGCTATTAAGAAGAAGTAGGTAGACCAAATGACTACACCACTAATTGCGCCTAAAGCTGCACTTTGAATAAAGGTCAATTTTACTGCTAAAAAACTAGCAGCAAATAAGGCGATACTGGCGGTAGCGATCGCCCAACCGCCAACTTTAGCTTCTATTTCTCGAACCTGTTCACCAAGGCTTTCGGAATCGTCATCATCATCACTAGATGGGGTCTTTCCGTATGTGGAAATTCCCACAGCAACAGAAAGATTAGTTAATAGTAAATGAAAGGCGATCGCCATCAAAGTACCAGCTAACAAAGCCACCAATATTTTAGTAGCGGAAAAATCAATAGTGGCTGTTGTGCTATCTGCTGGTACTATTCCCAACGATAGCCAGGGAGAAGTCAACAAACTGACAAAATTATTAAGCATAGGACTTTTTTTCTTACGTCCGATAGATGAAATGCCCATTACTTATCTGAATGGCTCATATCCCAGTCTATTTATTGTTGACAGCGCCCTACACTTTCCCAGGTAATACTTACATTTATCAAAAGTAATATTTTTTATTTATCTAATACAAGATGCACCATATTTTGCTATGGTTATCCCAGTTGATTTAAAAACAATATTAGTATTTTTTGTGTAATGGTTTTGCTAGGCAATGCCAATCTACTAATTTTACAAATGATCATAAATCTTTATTTATTAGAAATAAGCTCACCAATTTCCCCAACTTTATCTGAAAGATATTGATTATTTTTAATTAAAAAACCTCATCTATATCTAATGATAGAGGTAGAAATTATTCCAACTGATTGATGAAAAAATATTATAAACAAGTGATAAATAGAAAGTAATGAACATCAATATTTTTTAACTAGTTATTACCTAAATTTGTCTTGTGTTGTTAGGAGAAACTGAACATGGTAGTAGGCGTACATAGACGCGCAGTAGGCGTATTTTCTCACCGTCGAGATGCTGAAAAAGCATTAAACGACTTGAAACATTCGGGCTTTGCAATGGATAGAGTTTCCATCATTGCACAAGATGCAGACCGGAACGAAAACATCGCTGGTAGTCAAGTGCGGGAGAAAGTTGGAGATAAATCTGATGAGGGTGCGACAACTGGCGCTCTGACTGGTGGTGCTTTGGGTGGTTTAACCGGCTTATTAGTTGGTCTTGGAACTCTAGCAATTCCTGGGATTGGGCCAATTATGTTGGCTGGCGCAACCGCAACTACCTTAGCCACAACTTTGGCTGGTGCAGGTATCGGTGCAGTAACTGGTGGTTTACTCGGTGGTCTCATTGGTTTGGGTATCCCTGAAGAACGAGCCAGAGGGTATGAGAACCGTGTGCGCCAAGGTCACTATTTAGTAATAGTAGATGGTACAGATGCAGAGATTGCTCAAGCAGAAGCAATTCTCCGCCGTGGTGGGATAGAAGATTACGATATTTACGATGCTCCCACAGGCGCAGCCGCAGCTACTAGTGGTGTGGCTCATCGGGATGTTACTCCCTCAGCCACCACACAAAGACAGAGAAGAGCCATTGGTGTCTTTCCCCACCGTCGAGATGCAGAAGCAGCATTAACAGAATTGCGCGATGCTGGTTTCTCGATGAATCAAGTCTCCCTCATTGCTAAAGATAGCAGTGGTGGTACAGGTGCAGGCGCTAACATCGGTCATGGTAACAAAGCAGACGAAGGCGCGAAAGCAGGCGCAGCTACAGGCGGTGCTTTGGGCGGTCTAGGCGGCTTGTTAGTTGGTTTAGGCGCTTTGGCTATTCCAGGCGTTGGGCCAGTGATTGCAGGTGGTGCAGCTGCTACTGCGATCGCCACAACTTTAGCTGGTGGTGCTATCGGTGCAGCCGCAGGCGGTATTGCTGGCGGACTCGTGGGTTTGGGTATCCCTGAAGACCGGGCGAAAGTATATAGCGATCGCTTCCAAAGAGGCGAGTACCTAGTCATCGTTGATGGTACAGAATCGGAAATTCAACGCGCTGAAGCTATCCTTAAACGTCGTGGTATTCAAGAATACTCCGTTTTTGACGCTACTGACTTACATGACACCCATCGTCATGGTGTTGACCGTTCAGTAACAGGCGATCGTGTTGCACCTGTGGTAGGCGATCGTTCAGAACCCAGCGTAATCATCGTTGACCACCGGGAAGAAAGAATCTAACCCCTTAACAGTGAACAGTGAACAGTGAACAGTTATAGCAGTCGTCTGATAGGTTAGGACATCATACAATTTTAAAACCTTTAGTTTCAAAGACTCCAGCCCTGTCCCCTATCACCTGTCCCCTGCTATAAATTCTTGAGGAAACACCACACCAATTCGTGGAAGGCGTATTTTGGCGCTTCTTTATACCCCACCATACGCCCTGGCGGACTGATAACTGATAACTGATAACTGATTTAATCACTGAGGGACACTATATAGCCCAGACAGATGAGGACAATAAGAGGCTTTCATGTCTGTCACCCTCCGGGTTCGCCAGTTCCCTACGGCGGGAAACCCGCCTACAGGACTGGACTCACCTGTCACCTATCACCTGTCCCCTGCTATATCTCGTGTCCCCCAACAAATTAAACAATTATTCATACCCAGAAGTAAAGAAATGAAACAACTAACTCCCTTTCTCATTAGTTGCGTTTTAGTATTTGGTGCTGCGGCTTGTCAAGAAGCTGAGAAAACCACTCAGTCCGCACCTGATAGCCCCGCACAAAATGTACAAGCACCCTCTACAGAAGAAACAAAAGCAGCCCAACAAGACGCTCAAAGTCAAGTTCGTCGAGATCAACTCAACTCGGATATCCGCTCCCGCGAACAACGTAACAATGCAACCGGCGGTGACACACAAAGAGCTGAAGATGATTTAGAAAGTGAAGTTCGTTCCAAATTAGAAGCGAATATTCCCAACGGCGCGTTAACAGTTGAAGCAGAAGACAATGGTACTGTAACTGTTGGCGGAACCGTAAATAACCAAGCACAGTTGGCGAAAATTGAACCTTTGGCAAAAGAGATTAAAGGTGTCAAAAACGTAGTTGTTAAAGCAACAGTAGCTGCACCTAAGAGATAACCTAACGCTGGGTGAATTGTCAATATTTCCTTTTTATATCAGTAGTTAGGTGTACTAACTACTGAGATATTTCATTGACAACTGGCTACGTGAATGTTTATGTTTATTTACGTCTAGCGACTTAAAACAACTGTTGTAATTAGCAAAATATAAAAACTATGGAAACCGAACAAAAGCCAGTGGAATCATTAAACACAGATGTATCCCAGGGAGCAATAGCCCTGCCTAGCGCAGCAAATAACAACCTACCCAAGCTACCACCAGCTACAACAAACAATACTCAATGGCAACAAGTTAGCCAACAAGTTACCAACTTTTTGGCAGAACTGCCTGGGTATATAGGCAGTTTTTATCAACAATACAGCCAGCCTATCCTCACCGTTTTGATCATCTTATCAGCGATCGTTACCTTAAAAGTAGTATTAGCTTTAGTAGGAGCCATCAACGATATCCCTCTGCTAGCGCCACTTTTTGAGTTAATTGGCATTAGTTACTCTGGATGGTTTACTTTCCGCTATTTGTTAAAAGCCTCAACTCGTCAAGAATTAAGTGCAGAGATTAACACCTTAAAAAATCAAGTATTTGGTAAATGATTTTCTCAAGATAGTAATCCTAAATCAGTTATCAGTTATCAGTTATCAGTCAGCCAGGGCGTATGGTCGGGGATAAAGCAGCCCCAAAATAAGCCTTACAGCAATTGAATTGCTGTTTTACTTTCGGATTTCACTGATAATTGTTCACTGTTAAATAACTAGATACCCGACTTCTTAAAGGAGTCGGGTATTTGTGATTTTATGATTTGGTATATCTCTAAAGAGAGAGGTTTTTTTAGTAATAAATTACTAGATCACTTCTAAAGATAGTCGATTTTACCTAATTAAAAATAATAATCTAGTTATCGAAGTTTTAAGAGACTTTTTAACGAGGACGGATTTATGACTAATGAATCAGTTAATAATGCAAATCAACCAGTAAATCAAGCAGTTGATTCATCCGATAGAGTACAAGGTGATCATTACGATCGCATCATCGTACCCGCCGAAACTGCAGCCCGCAAAGAAAGAGAAGGCGACCTCTTTAAAACAACTCCTACAGAAGAAAGAGAAGCAGACGCACCAACAGATGACCAAACAAATGCCGGAAGCATCCGCACCACAGATGGTTATACAGTAGATAAAGAAGGTTTATTAAATAACTACGCCGTTGAACCAGAAATGTACTACGAAACACCAGGTGATGCTAAACAAGTAAAAGAACAAGAAACAGCAACAAGGGTGCAAGAATTAGTAGAGGTTAACGAAGATAAAGAAAACGAGTTAACAGAAAGAGGCGATGACCGTGGTAGAGGCCCTGGTTTAGTTTAAAAAACAATTATCTATCAACTTCGGCTAATAACTGAGCATATATACAGCAGTTTCGCTATTCGTGAAATACTGTAGAGACGTTACATGTAACGTCTCTACATGGTATTGGGTTTTACGCTCGTACCTCATTTACCCAAAATATGTTGTAGCATTATTTGTAGGGGTGTACATCTGTGCGCCCCTATTGAATTTTCTCCACTAAACTAGCGACCACAGCCGCCAATTGTGTTGGTTCAATCGGTTTAGGAAAGTGTGTTTGATAACCAGAAGCGATCGCCTTGAGCCTATCTTCTTCTCTTGTAAAGGCTGTTACCGCTACGGCTGGGATCTGACTACCACAGTTCATTTCCTCCTCCCTAACTTTACGGATAAAATCGTAGCCATCCTCCTGTGGCATACCGATATCGCAAAGAATCACCGTAGGTTTCCAGGTGGATACTTGTTTCAAACCCTCGGCTGCTGAAGCACAGGTGTAGACTTCTGCTCCCTGCTGCATGAGCGCTGCTCTGACAATATCTCTAGCGTCGGGTTCATCGTCCACCACCAACACCCGCACACCCTCAAGTCCTTGTAAGCTTTCACGTAAACAAGGGGCGTTATCTACAAGTGTCTTCGGTGAAGTGCAAATCTTCGCCTGACGAGCAGTTACGGGAAGTTTCACAGTAAAAGTAGCACCCTTACCCTCACCCTCACTATCAGCTTGCACTGTCCCGCCGTGAAGCTCAACCAAGTGACGGGCGATCGCTAAACCAAGCCCTAAGCCGCCAAACTTCCTGGTAGTTGAGCCATCTGCTTGACGGAAGCGCTCAAAAACGTAAGGTAGAAACTCGCTCTTGATGCCCATACCAGTGTCGCGCACCATCAACTCAACAAATGAGCGATTCTGCCTTAAATTTACCTCAATTTTCCCACCTTCAGGGGTGAATTTTACGGCGTTCGAGAGCAGATTCCACACTATCTGCTGGAGACGATTTTGGTCGCCCAAGATAGATTCTACATGAGCAAGTTGCACCTGTAACTCGATATTTTTCATTTCGGCAGCGTGGCGTATTGAATCTACCGCAGTCATAATTACAGTGCTTAAGTCAAGCAACTGGAGTTCCAGATGAAGTTTACCAGTGATAATCCGCGAGACATCGAGGAGATCATCTACCAATTGTGCTTGGGCTTTAGCGTTGCGCTCAATTGTGGTAATTGCCAGATGAGCTTTTTCTGGATTAAGCTTCCCAGCGCGTAGCAACTGCGCCCAGCCTAAGATGCCGTTGAGAGGGGTTCTCAGTTCGTGAGAAACCGTAATTAAAAACTCATCCTTAAGCAGGTTAGCCGCCTCCGCTTCCGCCCGCGCTACTTCAGACTGCCTTAAATGTTCGTCCCGCTCTTGCTCTCGCTGTTGCAGCAGGTCAGCCGAAAATTCTAAAGCTTTGCCTAACAAGGCTACTTCCTGAATTGATGAGGGACTGATGCGCGGATATTCACCTTTGGCTAGTGCTTGTGCGGCAGCAGCAGCAGAGATAATATCACCAGACATGGAGCGTGAAAGTGCGATCGCAGCCAAACCACTCACCACCAGCAATCCCAAACCAGAGCCAACAACTAACCACATCGCGCGGCGACCTGGACTGTCAATCACATCAAGGGGAACAACGACGGCAGTTGTCCAGCGTGAAAAATTGGTGCGGCTGAAGGCAACATACACTTGGTTTCCCTCCAAGGTAGTCTCGCGGTAAACATCCTCAGTTTTGGAGGCAATTCGCTGGAGAAAAGACGGCGTACCCGGCTTACCCACAAAGCGCTCAGGATTACGAGTCCGCGCTACAACAACTCCACGACCGTCAATAACAGTGCGTGTCCATTCCCCATCAACAGGTGTTTTGCTCCTAATAATGCTAGTAAGTGCTTCTGAGGAGATGAGCGCAGTCAACACATACTGTAGTTTGCCACCGCGCATTACTGGAACACGGACTGGAAAAGCCCATTGACCTTTGACACGTGCAAAAGCTAGATAACCTACTGTCGGTTGGTGCGTTTTCACAACCAGTCGCACACTTTCAGGCTCATTCGCCAAAGGTAAGGCAGTGCCGAAGGGACGAAAGGTGTTAATAATCTGTTGTCCATCCGGTGTTAAAAGAATCACACCTAACCAAGTCGGCTGCGTCTGCACTGTACGCTGCGCCTCTTTATAAAAAGTTTTTAAATTATCTTGGTCAAGGCGTTCCGAGGCTGCTAGCGCTTGCAGAGTCCTAGTTGTGCTAGAAACCTCCCGCTCTACATCTTGCGTGAGATCACGTGTTGCCATTAGCAAACGACGCTCTGATGCCGCACGCTCATTGAGTGAGAGCTTGTGTACAACCGTAACAGCAAAAAGAACAACTGGAAGTAAGGCTCCTGCTACGAGCAACACAAAATGCCACTTCAGAGAAAGTGTGTGTCTACCAAAAGCCTTAAAATCATGATTTATAGTTGTGTTCCGCAAGACTGTCCAGTGTGAGGATAATGTAGTTTTAGTAAAGATTGTGACGCTCTTTTGTCAAAAGCACACACATCACTTAGGTTATTGTATTCATTTGGATTATAACTACCTATAACCTCACACTAGTAATAGTAGTTAAATATTTTTCTCTCAGTAGCGCATTTCCCGCAAAGTAACCCTGTTTTTAAAGCCAAATAAATTTGGCTGCATTCGCGCTTTACCCCCGCATGAATGACGCTTACTATACGCATCACGACTCGTAATTAGTTGAGCGGTTATAAATTAACTTAAATTTAGTATGATCACTACTGTGGTTATACAAAGTAAAAATAACTACACTAAAGTTATTAAAAACTGCATATCTTTATACATAACGTAACCGAAATATACTTCTTATGTTTAAGAAAACTTTATATAAAATCACAAAAGCATCGGCTGATTTATTTTGTCAACTTTTAGGACAACCTAGTGTAAGTGAATTAAAAGCTCAATTGCATGATAAAAACATTCAGATTCAGAAACTAGAGGAGCAAGAAAAGGCGCTTTATCGAGTTATGCAAAACCCTTAGTTAAATGAGAGCTAGAAATTTAACCCTAATCACTTCCACCCCAAGCCCAAACAGGATTACCATTTCTTAAACTATTTTTGAGGACGACTAGGGGATAATCATTAGGATCAAAGCCGCCTGCTAGATCCAAAATAAAATAAACCTTACCTTTAACAAAGTGCATTCGTAGATAATTAATATTACCTGAATAGGCTTGCCCATCAACCTTAGTCATACCAGCAGATGCCAAGCATTTGGCATATCTCGGTTTGAGTTGACCAACCCATGTAACGCTAAACTCATTACTAGTAAGAACAGAGATATTACTAGCATAAGCACTCAGGTTAACAGAGCCATCTGTAGTAAAACTGCCTTCTTGGTAAGGACGGGGTTTTTCAATGACCAGCACCTTATCTGGGCAGCTGCTTTTTTGCTCGTTTTGGCTATAAACTTTTAATTCAATCTTTTGAGAGTTATTCTGTGCAAAGGCTTGTAAGTTAGACACCAAAGGTAATAAAACAATACTTGCGCCTATAATTAAAGGTTTAAACATAATCACACTCACTGTCCACAAGGTGACGAAGCTAATCTCTAAACTGTTCAAGTTTAAGAGAACTAGAGATTTTTTTGACATACTCACCGACGTTGAACGTCGGTGATTCTTGACAGTTCACAGCAACTAGCAACCGTTGTAGTCTTATGGTCGCTCCCTGTCCGTTTAAGGTCGTGCTGATGCCCCA
>NZ_JACJSG010000024.1 GCF_014697625.1 Anabaena azotica FACHB-119
TGATAACTGATAACTGATAACTGATAACTGATAACTGATAACTGATAACTGATAACTGATAACTGATAACTGATAACTGATAACTGATAACTGATAACTGATAACTGATAACTGACCAACCTATGAAAATTCACCTTGTAGATACACAAGCAACAATGAACCTGGGTATTGTTCTTGGACAAACTTTAACAGCTGGCACTGTAATTTTACTAGCAGGTGATTTAGGTGCTGGTAAAACCACTTTAGTACAAGGTTTAGGTAAAGGTCTAGGTATTATTGAACCCATTGTCAGCCCTACTTTCACACTGATCAATGAATATACTGAAGGACGTATCCCCCTTTACCATTTAGATTTATATCGCTTAGATCCGCAAGAAGTTGTAAATTTAAACTTAGAAAGTTACTGGGAAGGTATTGAGGTGATTCCCGGTATTGTGGCGATCGAGTGGTCAGAACGAATGCCCTACAAGCCAAGTTCTTATATTAACGTGCTTTTGACTTATGGCGATGAGGGCAGCCGTCAGGCGGAAATTACACCATTCAATTGCACTATCAATGAGTACATTGCTACTATCTGAACGGCTTTAGCTCCAAATTGGGTAAAACGCTGCGTAGCACTTTGTAATATTCGGGTTGTTTAGCACTGTCTCATCACAGTAAACATTTACCCAAATCATACTAATTTTATCCTCAAATTACCAAATCATCAGCGCCATACCCAATTAATCTCCACATAGTTACAACAAAATTTTTAGCGATAGATGAGGAAGAATTGCACAATCGTTCTATCTACCACTACCGCGCTCATCAAATAAATTCACTAACATAATTGCCTTCATAATCATAGAATCGGTGAATTACTCTTCAAAAAAACATTTGATTACGTTTGCTCTATACTGTTGCCATCTACTGATTTATTGATTAAGGTTAGCTAGGATTGCTTATGCTTTGGATTAATCTGTCTGTAGATGGATGGAAACAGAACTCTAAGTGTGTCCAAGGTTTTTGTACAAGTAATATCTAGCAAGCTGCAAGATTTCCTTAATACCTGTTTTTAGAAAAAATTAGATTGGTCTTAACTTTGACATAAACTTTTCCTCTCACGAATTATTTATCTAATCAGGCTTACAGCAGACTTTTAATAAATCAGTCAATACTGGAAAATTCTTTTTATTTATTTGCACTAACGTTGTGGTTCTAAACTCACTCTCTGAATTATCTCTGTAAAATTTGTTCTCTAATATGCAGGAACAAATACTGATTTCTCGTTTCTTGCTATGTTTTGCTAAGTAATCCTGAGATCCCAAGCATTCCAAAGTTTAGAAGCATTAAACAAGCCCAGATGTAAGAAATAAGTTTTTAGAACATACAATTTAAGTGCATATAAAATTTTTATATGTATAAAACATTGTTTTCACAAAAATTTGCCCGTTTACTTAACCCTACTTTTCTCTACGGTTATTTGCTAAAAAATCCGGATAGTTAAATGCAAAAAGCTCATCGGGGCAAGTCAAGCCTTACTACTTTGCGTACTAGTTGCTTAGTCTATCTTGGTACTTAACTATTCTCAAAAACAATTTAGGTTGTATACCCGTAAGGTTACTAATAATCAATATATAAGCAAATATAAATTAAGTTAAGTATATGTAAAGTTTATGTTATAAAAAGAATAGGATTTCAATAATTTTAGTGTGGAATTTCGCTAGCTCACACTATCAGGACTTACGCACCAATGTTATCTGTTAAGACTGGGTGTAAGGGTGTAAGGGTGTAAGGGTGTAGGTTTTGAAGGCTTACCCCCCTATACCCCTATACCCTTGTCCAAACCCTTGATTTTTCGTTTTCATGCGTAAGTCCTAACTATTTTACGGAATGCCTGATACAGATATATGGATAAGGGCGCACAGATGTGCGTCCCTACCAAATGCCCCACTACCGCACTTTAGCATCCACAGTTTTACCCGTTCTACTCTAAGTAACAGGAAAATATGATTAGCTACACAAAACTTAAAGCTTGACCACGCACTTCTGTGTTCAACTTGCCTTTATCATAAACAATCTGACCGCCAACTATAGTTGTGACAGCCCATCCTGTGAGGTTCCAACCTTCAAAGGGACTCCAGTGGCATTTGGTTAACAGTTCTTCTCTAAGAACGGGGCGGTATGTATTTAAATCTACAAGCACTAAGTCAGCATCGTAACCAGGGGCGATCGCACCTTTATTTGGGATACCATAAGCTACAGCTACAGCTTGAGACATCCAGTTAACGACTTGGGCAACGCTACATTTCCCTTCCATCGCCGCCGTCAACATCACCGCTAAGGATGTTTCTACCCCAGGCATTCCCGAAGGGCTGTTGGGATAGGGTTGTGCTTTCTCTTCTAAGGTGTGGGGTGCATGGTCTGTAGCGATAAAGTCTATCACCCCATCCCGCAAAGCTTGCCATAAAACTTCATTATCTTGGGGCGATCGCAATGGCGGATTCATTTGTGCTAATGTGCCAATACGCTCATAAGCACTAGTATTTAACACCAAATGTTGTGGTGTTACCTCTGCTGTTACCCAACTAGGTTTATCTTGACGCAGCAATTCGGCTTCATCGCCAGTGGACATATGCAGAATATGTAACCGACGCTGATATTTTTTAGAAAGTTTTAATGCTAGTTGCGTTGCTAACAGTGCCGCTTGGTTATCTTGAATTTGGGAATGAATTGCTGGGTCTTGAATTCCCGCAAATTGTTGGCGACGCTGGTTAATTCTAGCTTGGTCTTCGGCATGAACGGCAATTAGGCGCTGACCTTGAGCAAATATCGATTCGAGTATCGCTTCTTGGTCTACCAACAGTTGCCCGTGCATCGACCCCATGAAAATCTTAATGCCTGGTGTGGGATGCGCCGCTAACAAATCAGGAGTGTTATCCCCCGTCGCCCCAATAAAAAAGCCATAATTTACCAAGCACTTTTGAGCAGCACGTTGTAACTTGTCATCTAAAGCTGCTTGGTTAGTTGTCAGAGGGCGCGTGTTGGGCATTTCCAAAAAAGAAGTTACCCCCCCCTTGGCACAGGCACAACTAGCCGTGAATAGGTCTTCCTTATGTTCTAGCCCTGGTTCACGGAAATGTACCTGGGGGTCGATGACTCCAGGCAACAAAGTTAGTCCTGCCGCGTCAATTTCTGTAGTTGCTGTATTGTCGGCAATTGTCGGGGCTACTTCAACGATGTGGCGATCGCGCGTCAACACATCCCCAAGCAAAAATTCACCATTCGGTAAAATGATGCGAGCGCCGCGAATTAATAAACTTTGTGGAGATGTCATGAGGCTAACACTTTTCCAACTAGGAGCTATAGACTATAGAAAACTATGCTTTTAGGTCAATCTCGTAAACCGTTTTTGTAATAATTTTTTGCACTAAGTTAAAAAAAAGTTTATTTTTAACTTATGAATCAGCCTCACCCCCTAAGTCAACAGTCAACAATTTAGACTATGGACTGATGACCAATCACTAACCCACTCTCTCCCGCTAAGATTAACAAATATAGTCTCTCTAAGCGAGTTAATTGCTTACACTTTTCTTACTTCAGTAATTTCATGCAAAATCAAGTGTCTGAAAATAATTCCAGTAAACAACCTGATAACTCTTGGATCGGAGAGTTAGGTAGAACAGTTGTATTAAGTATTGTTCTGGCTTTAGGTATTCGTACCTTTGTAGCGGAAGCACGTTGGATTCCTTCTGGTTCGATGGAACCCACTCTCCACGGAACCCCGAACCAGTGGGAAGCAGACAAGATTATTGTGGATAAGTTGAAGTATAGATTTGCTCAACCCCAGAGGGGAGATATCGTAGTTTTTTCACCTACCGAAGAGTTACAAAAAGAACAATATCAAGATGCTTTTATTAAACGGGTGATTGGCTTACCTGGAGAAACAGTAGAACTGAGGAATGGTAAGGTATATATCAACAAAAAACCCTTAAACGAGGGCAATTATCTAAGTGCTAAACAAACTACTGTAGTTGATGTTTGTACATCAGGTCAGCAACCAGCTTTCTTAGCAAAACCCCAGACTATACCCCCTGATTCTTACTTAGTCTTAGGAGATAACCGCAATAGCAGCTACGACAGTCGTTGCTGGGGTGTTGTCCCTCGTCAGAATATTATCGGTCGTGCAGTGGTTCGCTTCTGGCCACTTAATAATGTAGGAGGAATTGATAAATCACCCCTATACCCACAGTAAAAAATAGAGGCAGCCAACAGTCAAAAGTCAACAGTTAAGCAATTTTAGACTAATGACTAAAAATGTCATGCCTTACCTAGCTAAGATGCTCATCTACCCAATTAAATCACTGGATGGGGTAGAAGTAGAACAAAGGCGAGTGCTTGCTAGTGGCGCATTAGAAAATGACCGGGAATTTGCGATATTTGACGAAAATTCTCAGGTGGTGAATGGCAAGCGTCATTCATCAATTCACAAATTGCGATCGCCTACGGCGGGGCGTAGCCCATCGCACTTTAGCATCCCTCATCGAACCATCTCTTTGCAACTCCCTGGTCAAGCATCAAAACACATATTTCATCTAGACAAAGAAAGACAAGCGCTAACGACAGTTCTGAGTGATTTTTTTGGGTTTGCTGTAACGCTACAGCAGAACTCTTTAGTTGGCTTCCCTGATGATTTAGAATCAACAGGGCCAACTGTCATTAGTACAGCGACTTTGCAAGAAGTCGCTTCTTGGTTTCCTGGCGTGACAGTCGAGGAAATGCGCCGTCGAATGCGTGCAAATCTGGAAATTGATGGTGTCCCCGCCTTTTGGGAAGACCAATTATTCACCGCATCAGGTGATATGGTTGCTTTTCGGATTGGAGATGTACAATTTTTGGGTGTTAACCCTTGTCAACGTTGTATAGTTCCCACAAGAGACTCCCTCTCAGGTGATGCTTACCCAAGCTTTCAAAAAATCTTCATCCAAAAGCGACAAGCTACCTTGCCAGAATGGGTTGCTTCATCTCGGTTTAACCATTTTTATAGGTTAAGCATCAATACAAAATTACCCAAGTCAGAAGCAGGGAAAATTATTAGGACTGGTGACAAGGTAGAAATTTTGACAAGTGATGCGTAACATTCCGTTACCCTTTCGGCAGCAAAAAGGCAACGAAAAGCTCATATAGCAGGGGACAGGGGACAGGTGACAGAGTTAAAAACCTTTCACTGTATAAGTTTTCTCATTTTCTGATGTCCTAACTGTCTTGGCTATTGCTATATCTCAAAATCAGGGGTTGTCAAATGGATATCCCCTACATCTTTGCTAGCAATTTTAGTATTGAAAATATAGCAGGGGACAGGTGATAGGTGACTCTTGACAGGGCTGCAAGCCTTTGAAATAAAAAGTTTTAAAATTGTATGATGTCCTAACCTATGCTTCGACTGCTATATAAATTATTATTTTTACACAAATTAATTTAGCAGAATTTAGGGGCTTGTGTTCCTTTCCCCTTCTTAATCATTTAGAGTTTCGATAATACCAATTTGAAAAATGAATGGAACAGATATGTGGAATTATCGTTAGGTCGCACGCTTAACCTTAACACAACGGCTTTAACGCGGGAGAGGCACAGTTCTTTGACTTCTCTACTTAATATTTACTGCTTAATCAATATCAATGTATGAGGGCGCTCATTCAATCATTCATATTCATGTATTTTCGGATGAAATCTCACAAATTCTAGTGTTATAAAAAAATTTAAGGCGGCAAATTAGAAGAGATAGCCTACTTATACGATATGTGTAAATATAATTTAGTATGTCTTTACTCACATCTTGCAGCAAGAAAAACTGATGTAATTTTATTACTCAATAAAAAAGCAAAACCCTTGATTTAGCGATGAAAGCCCATAAAAATGATGTAGCTTTATCTCACATTTTTTTACCTTACCTGGGTTTTTACGTAGAAGTGCAAGATATGAGTTTATACAAATATCAGCTAATTGCTTGATAGAATCTGCTATTGTAGACCATACTAATCTTTAATTTTCAGGTGGTTTATATATAGTAAATTCACCATAATTTACATTGTATAACTTGCCACAACTTATGTTCTCCACACTTCACTATCTTAGGCTATACTACCGCTCAATTAACAACAAGTTTTTCCATAAAACTCTGATGTTATCCCTAAAAGTACCAATTTTATTGTTGAGTTTATAAAACCAATGTAGCAAAATTTATTTAAAAATCTCTAACTTGCGTTTTGCATGAGTTAAGAAATAACCATCAATTTGCCAAAACATGGCTAATAATGAGAAAGAATCCATAATGAGTTATAAGCAGTCAAACCAATACAGAAAAGATATTTTAATTATTGATGATATGGCAGATAATTTGCGTGTTTTATCATCAATTCTTACAAGTCAAGGATACAATGTACGCAAAGCTTTAAACTGGCAGATGGCTTCTACTGCTTGTCAAACATTATTACCAGATTTAATATTACTGGATATCATGATGCCAGATGTTGATGGTTATGAGGTCTGTCAACGATTTAAAGCTTGGAAACTGACTGCTGATATTCCAGTGATTTTTATTAGCGCTTTAGATGATGTTTTTGACAAAGTTAAGGCTTTTAAAACTGGTGGAGTAGATTACATCACAAAACCATTTGATTTGGCAGAAGTACTAGTGCGTGTACAAAATCAAATGGAATTACGCGCTGCAAAACTGGAGATACTAACCCTCAATGCTGAATTAGAACAAAGGGTAAAACAGCGCACTTGGGAGCTAGAAAAGGCTTTGCATAAATTGCAGATAGAAGTTAATGCCCGTCAAAAACTGCAAAATCAACTATTAGAAATGGCTCTACATGATGCGCTTACTAGTTTACCAAACAGAATTATGTTTATTAAGCGATTAGAAAAAGCCTTAAATCTTGCTAAACAAGAATGTAACTATCAGTTTGCAGTTTTGTTTTTGGATTGCGATCGCTTCAAATTTATTAATGATTCTTTAGGTCATTTAGTAGGTGATGAATTACTGATTGCTGTGGCTAACCGTCTACAATCTTGCCTCACACCAGATGCTACTTTAGCCAGATTAGGTGGTGATGAGTTTGGGATTTTGTTGGAAAACATGGAAGATATTCATGCTTCAATCCATGTAGCTGATCATATTCTGCAACAATTATCAATGGCTTTTAAGTTATCTAGATACGAAGTTTTTATCAACGTCAGTATTGGGATTAATTGGGGACATAAAGGCTATGAAAAACCAGAATATCTATTGCGAGATGCTGATACAGCTATGTACCGTGCTAAAGACTTAGGACGAGCTAGATACCATGTTTTTGATCCCCAAATGCACCAGGAAGCCATCAAAACCTTAGAAATAGAAAATGATTTACGTAGAGCTGTTGAGCGACAAGAGTTTATTGTTTATTATCAACCAATTATTTCTTTGACTACAGGTCAAATTTCTGGATTTGAAGCATTGATTCGTTGGTTACATCCAACTAAAGGTTTAATTCACCCTACAGATTTTATTCCCGTAGCGGAAGAAACCGGTTTAATTAATGCTATTAATGTATGGGTATTACATTCTGCTTGCCGCCAACTACGTATCTGGCAAGCTCATCCAGTAAGGACAAAAAACTTAACTATTAGTGTTAATTTAAGCGCCAAATTATTTTTACAATCTGATTTTCTAGTGCAGATTGATAAAATTATTGAACAAACTCAAATAAATCCCTCTAGTTTAGAGTTAGAAATTACAGAAACTGTAATTATGCAAAATAGTAATGAAATTAAAACAATTCTTCAACAATTAAAGGAGCGAAAGATTAAACTAATTATGGATGACTTTGGCACAGGTTATTCATCATTAAGTTACCTACATATATTTCCTTTTAATGCTTTAAAAATTGACAAATCCTTCGTCAATCGGATGTTAGACAATCAAGCAAATATGGGGTTAGTACCTGCAATGATCAGCATTGCTGCATCTATGGGAATGGCGGCGATCGCAGAAGGAGTAGAAACCGAAGCACAACTTGAACAATTGAAAAGTTTAAAATGTGATTTTGCTCAAGGATATTTGTTTTCTCAACCAATTCCACAGCACTTAGTCATGGATTTTATTACTTCAAAAACCCAATGGTAACTTTCTGTCGCTACAGCATTTTACTCATTAATAATTTATATCAGCTTTTTATCTATTAGCTTCTCGCAATCATGGCAATTAAATAAGATTTAATACGTTTATCAAATTTTTATATGTATATACTATAGCGTTTCCCCAATCCCCAATCCCCAGTCCCCAGCCCCCAGTCCCCATCCCTAAAAACAATAATCAAGAAATCAGAATTTTTATTGAACAGAGACTACTATTTTTTGTGACATAAACGCATAATAGAAGAGTGACTGATCTGTTAGCCCCTTTACAATCTTTAAAGCAAGGTCACTGGTTCAAGCTCATCTGCGGAGCTAGTTTCCAGCACCTACCTGCTGTCAGAAGTTTAACATTAGCCTATACCTTGGCAGGTGCTGACTGCATAGATGTCGCAGCTGATCCGGCGGTGATTAAAGATGCCAAAGAAGCAATACAAGTAGCCAAAACTTTGGCAAAGGAAGCCCAAACAAGAGGGCTGAATTACAAAGGTGATGCGCCTCTGTTGATGGTGAGCTTAAATGATGGCGAAGACCCCCATTTTCGCAAAGCCGAGTTTGACCCCAGTCAATGTCCTGAAGATTGCCCTAGACCTTGTGAAAAAATTTGTCCTGCCCAAGCAATAGTTTTTAACCATAAAAAAGATAGTTTTTCTGGGGTGGAATCTCAGAAATGTTACGGTTGCGGGCGTTGTCTACCAGTTTGTCCTTATGATAGAATTTATACAAATTCGTATATGTCCAAACCAGAGGCGATCGCGCCTATGGTCATGTCAGCAGGGATCGATGCCGTAGAAATCCATACCAAAGTAGGACGTTTGACCCAGTTCAAGCAATTATGGCAAGTAATTTCACCGTGGGCAGAGCAATTGAAAGTATTAGCTATCAGTTGCCCCGATGGCAAAGATTTAATTGAGTATCTGCAAGCAATTTATGAACTAATTTCTCCACTCCGTACCACCTTAATCTGGCAAACCGACGGCCGCCCCATGAGTGGTGACATCGGAGACGGTACTACTTTAGCCGCAGTAAAACTAGGGCAGAGGGTTTTAGCAGCTAAGTTACCAGGATATGTACAGCTAGCAGGTGGCACTAACAGCTACACAGTTGCTAAGTTAAAGGCAATGGGACTACTGAAGAGAGCAGGGGGAGTAACCCACCCCTACCCCCTCCCAGGAGGGGAAAGGGGAGATGAGGGAATAGGGGGAGATGGAGGAGTAGTATGTTCCTTATCCTCCACAGGGGGACAAGTTAAAGCTATATCTGCCTCATCCCCCTCATCTCCCTCATCCCCCCCATCCATCGCCGGAGTCGCTTACGGTAGCTACGCCCGTGTCATGCTGTCACCGATTATTGAACAGTTAGAAAAGGAGGTGAATCATAACAGTGTTAAGGCAGTCCGCCTGGAAGAAGAACCCCAATTGCTCTGGCAAGCTGTAGAGCTTGCACATTCTCTCGTCTCTCAGCTCAAGTCACAGCAGGAGCGCTAATCGCTCTTCGTTATCTCTCAAAACGTCACCATAGAAAGCATGACGATTACAGACGATCTCCAAAAGTTATTAGACATTTTGCCCCAAGACCTGCGACAAGTACTAGAGAATCATCCTCAGCGAGATAGTTTAGTAGAAGTGGTCTTGGATTTGGGTCGTCGCCCAGAAGCTCGCTTTCCCAAGGGAGCCGAATATCTGAGCGAAACGCCCGTCACTCAAGCTCAAATAGATGATTGCATTCAGCGAGTTGGAAACTTTGGTGGAGATAATCGGGCAGGAATTGAGCAAACTTTGCACCGGATCAGTGCTATCCGCAACCGCAACGGTAAGATCATCGGTCTAACCTGTCGCGTTGGTCGAGCGGTATTCGGTACTATCGGCATGATCCGCGATTTGGTAGAAACTGGTAAATCAATTCTCATGCTAGGCCGTCCAGGCGTAGGCAAAACCACAGCTTTAAGAGAAATTGCCCGCGTACTAGCTGATGAATTGCATAAACGTGTGGTCATTATCGACACCTCCAACGAAATTGCCGGGGATGGCGATGTGGCTCACCCTGCCATTGGTCGTGCTAGGCGGATGCAGGTGGCTCATCCAGAACAGCAACATCAAGTGATGATTGAGGCAGTAGAAAACCATATGCCTGAAGTCATCGTCATTGATGAAATTGGTACAGAATTGGAAGCCTTAGCTGCCCGTACCATCGCCGAACGGGGTGTACAGTTGGTAGGTACTGCCCACGGCAACCAGATAGAAAACCTCATCAAGAACCCCACATTGTCTGACTTGGTTGGGGGTATCCAAGCTGTCACACTGGGAGACGATGAAGCAAGACGCAGAGGTAGCCAGAAAACCGTTTTGGAGAGGAAAGCGCCTCCTACCTTCGAGATTGCTGTAGAAATGTTAGAACGGCAACGGTGGGTAGTACATGAAAGCGTCGCGGATACTGTCGATACACTGTTGCGAGGTCGCCAGCCTAGTCCGCAGACACGCACCGTAGATGACCAAGGTAAAGTCTCGATTACCAGACAGTTAGCCGTGGTTAACGGGCGTGGCGGGTTGGCAACATCAGAGGAGTCCTTTGCACCTGCCAGACAAGCCAATGGTTGGCGTTCATCAGGTCAGATGCTAGCTGTACCATCATTAACTGTGGAGCGGGAAAGGCTGGGACAAAGCGAATTTGACCGCTTGTTAGATGAATCCTTCAATTACCCAGAAGTTGTTGATTTCAACAGCGCTAGAATACCAGGGCCGAATGGGGAAGATTTGCCCTTGCACATTTACCCTTACGGTGTCAGTAGACATCAATTGGAACAGGTAATTAGTGTCTTAACTTTGCCTGTGGTCTTGACAAAAGACATCGATAGTGCTGATGCAATTTTGGCTTTGCGATCGCACGTCAAAAACCACGCCAAACTCAGGCAAATGGCTAAGGCGCGTCACGTACCCATCCATGTGATCAAGTCCAGCACCATCCCACAAATTACTCGTGGGTTGCGACGGTTGCTGAACATTGATGACCCCGATATGGCTGATGATAAAGAACTGCAACTGTTCTTGCACAACGGTAGCGATGACGAAATCGACGCTTTAGAAGAAGCAAGACTAGCCGTAGAGCAAATCGTCATTCCCAAAGGACAACCAGTGGAGTTATTACCCCGTTCTGCACAAGTCCGCAAGATGCAGCATGAGTTAGTAGAACATTATCGCCTCAAATCTCATAGCTTTGGGGAAGAACCAAATCGCCGTTTACGGATATATCCAGCGTAAACTGAGGAGAGTAAATTAGGCGATCGCTCTGATTCTAGGGCGATCGTTTTTTTATGGCAGGGGATAGGG
Organism: Anabaena azotica FACHB-119; assembly: GCF_014697625.1. GTDB lineage: Bacteria > Cyanobacteriota > Cyanobacteriia > Cyanobacteriales > Nostocaceae > Trichormus > Trichormus azoticus_A. The sequence goes on from NZ_JACJSG010000024.1 coordinate 11,481, forward strand.
TTGAAACCCCTTTGAAGTAAGGGTTTTATGATTTGTTGATTTCCTAATCTATGTGGCTACTGATATATATAGCAATAGCCAAGACAGTTAGGACATCAGGAAATTAAAAAACTGAAACAGCAAAAGGCTTTTAACTCTATCACCTGTCACCTGTACCCTGTCCCCTGCTATATAAGCTGAACACTGAAGTCACGGTTTATGCCAAGATAACATCAACGTATAAGTTCAATCTAAGATTGCTTGTTGTGAGTGAATTAAATTAATTGGATATTATAATTAAAATTACTCCTGTCAGCACAAAATTAATGTAAAAATTAACCAACACTGAAAAACATGACTACGATTACTCTGATATTATCACCAGAATTAGAGCAAAAATTACGAGAAAGTATTGCTAGAAACGACACTGAAAGAGTTCGACAGTTATTGGCTGATGCCTTTGCGCCAACAGTAGAATTATTACTAGGAGAAAAAACAAACAGTAAAATTCATGATGATGAATTCGAGGTAATTGCTGACCAATTAGTTGATGATTTTGCAGCTTGTGTCGGGTCAGACGTACTTCCATTATCAGATTATGCAGTAAGTCGTGAAGGTATTTATGAGGAGCATCCTTAAACGTGGATTACCTTTTAGACACTAATATTTTGTTGCGTTTTATTTTTCGTACTGATCCGCGATACCCAATCGTAAAAACTGCGATACGAAAACTACGAAATGATAAACACACACTGTATATCTCATCACAAAACTGTATCGAATTTTGGAACGTCGCTACAAGACCTACAGCAAAAAATGGTTTTGGTTTGACTCCTACAGATGCAAAAAGAATGCTGCAACGGATTGAGCGTCTGTTTCCATTATTGCCTGAGACACCTGCTGTTTATCATGAGTGGCGTAGACTTGTGGTAACATACAATGTCTCAGGTGTGCAAGTGCATGATGCTCACCTTGTTGCTGCTATGAAAGCACAAAATTTATCTCATATTTTGACATTTAATATTAATGATTTCAGGCGCTATGCAGCAGAAGGTATTGTAGTAGTTGACTCTGGAACAGTATAAATTTTATTTGCAATGAGAAAATGCGATCGCCTCCTGTCGGCTGACGACATTGCACAATCTCCAGCAAAGCAGCTCGCGCTACATCCCTAACTTATAGCAGGTTACAGGTTACAGGTAACAGGTAACAGTCTTTAAAGCCTGTTCTTATAGACATTTTATGCTTAGTCGGTGTCCTAACCTATCAGGGGATTGCTATATATATGCCTAGCCACTGTTGAAGTTGTCTGAGATAATTCAGCGCATTCTGATAAAAATTGACCTTGCTTTTTCATAAGTCTAGAAGACTAAACATTTTAAAAAAGTGTAAATCGCTTTACAACGGGAATACACTGAGATAGAAATGCAAAACGGTATATTTACTACCATACTGTAAAATTACCACATTCGTCTGTCTTTTTAATCATCATGCCCAGACTCAATTTTTTGGTAATTACTTTTAATCGCACTCCAGTTACTGGCTATTGGCATTCGCCAACCAGTACCAAAGGCGCGGTCAGTGATTTTTAAGCCTGGGGGTGCTTGGCGGCGTTTAAATTCTGCCCTCGCTACCATTTGGATAACTCTGTCTACCACTGTTGGGTCATGTCCGGCGGCGACAATTTGCCCTACTGATTGATGGTCGTGAATTAGGCGCTGTAAGATATCGTCTAAGATTTCGTATGGAGGTAGGGAGTCTTGGTCAACTTGACCGGGTTTGAGTTCGGCGCTTGGTGCTTTGGTGAGGATGTTTTCAGGGATGACTGGGGACTGGTGGGAGTTTAGCCATTTGCACAGGGAGTAGACGCGGGTTTTGGGAACGTCTGCAATGACTGCTAAACCGCCGTTCATGTCGCCGTAGAGGGTGCAGTAACCGACTGCCATTTCTGACTTGTTACCTGTGGAGAGTAGTAGGTAGCCAAATTTATTGGCGATCGCCATTAATAAGTTACCGCGAATCCGTGACTGAATATTCTCCTCAGCCAAACCAAATTCTGTACCCGCAAATAACCCCGCCAAGCTATTATCAAAGCTTTGCATTAACTCCCCAATGGGTAAAATCTGCGTTTTAATTCCCAAATTATCAGCTAATTGTAGAGCATCACTAATAGAATGGTCGGAACTATAAGGGGATGGCATTAATACACCCAAGACGTTTTCTTTACCTAATGCCGCAGTGGCAATTGTCGCTACCAGTGCAGAATCAATTCCCCCACTTAACCCCAGTACTACTTTATAAAAACGACATTTTTGAGCATAATCTTTCACACCCAAAACTAGAGCCTGCCAAATTTCTTCCTCTTCTGATTCATATACAGGGGCAACGGAACTTAATCTAAAATCTCTTTGTGTTTCCTCAAATTCTACTGTAACTAAATCAGTGGTGAAACCATTAGCAAGGCACATTACCTCACCTTGACGATTTAAGGCAAAGCTGCGACCATCAAACAGCAAATCATCATTACCACCGACTTGATTAGTATAAATAACAGGCTGTTGAAACCTGACAGCGCTATGTTTTAGCATTTCTTCTCGAAAGCTTGGCTTACCCACACTGTAGGGTGATGCCGATAAATTAACTATGAAATCTACTCCTAAAATTGCTAAGTCAGCAATAGGATTTGCTATATAAGTACGTTTGCCCCAAAACTCCTCATCATTCCATAAATCCTCGCAAATTGTCACGCCAATTTTGACATTATCTAATACAAAATAATTTGTTTCCTGTCCTGCTTCAAAATAACGCTGTTCGTCAAATACATCATAAGTGGGCAATAATCGCTTATAAAAGTATTGCTTAATTTTGCCATTTTCTAATAAAGCTGTGCTATTAAATAAAGGTTTTCCCCCTGTAGTAGAAGCTTGATGATTGGCATCAACCGTACCTACTAATACAGCTAAATTCGCAGGTAAATCTTGAGCTAATTGGTGCAAAGTTCCCGTCATAGCTTTCAGAAAACTAGGATTTAATAATAAATCCCGTGGTGGATATCCACATAAAGATAGTTCTGGTGTTAATAATAATCTTGCACCTTGTTCGACTGCCTGCTGTGCCATTACTAGTATCTTCTCGGCATTGCCTGACAAGTCACCAATTATGGGGTTAATTTGAGCGATCGCAATTTTCATAGTCATTAGTCATTAGTCATTGGTCATTAGCTACAACTATTCGCATATCAATAATTACGAATTAAATAAATACTAAAGGTTTGTCTTTAAAAGGAGCGAAAGCTTCTGCATCAAATTTGTACAAACTAGCGGGACGACCTGCACCTCTTGAGACTTTTACCCCAGTATCAGATAAGAATCCTAGTTTCAACAGACGGGCGCGGAAGTTGGAATAATCGGAGAAGTTCTCACCTAAAACTGTTGTATATAACTGATATAAATCACTTAAAGTAAACATTTCTGGCAACACTTCAAAAGCCACTGGGCTGTATTCTAATTTATTACGTAAACGTCTATGTCCATAAGTCAAAATTTCATTATGGTCGAATGCTAATTTTGGTACTTGCTTGACTGGATACCAAGCAATACCTGTGACACCATCAGCAATTAATTCTGCTTCTTCAAATCTGACTAGAGCAAAGTAACTAACTGATAGGTAACGTACACCATAACTCTCATTTGCTTCTCTGGGGTCACGATTAGGGCCGCCAAAGGTATATAACTGTTCTAAATAGAGATTTTTGACTCTAATTTTTTCTGCCATAATGCGATAAGCAGCATCTTCTAAAGACTCCCCTTCTCGTACCAAAGTCCCAGGAAGACTCCAATAATTTAAAAAAGGTTCTTGCTGTCGCATTACTAACAGTACTAACAGCCGATTTTTTTCGGTATCTACAGAAAAAATTACATTATCAACACCAACCTTAAAATTAGCTAAAGGTTGTTGATTTAAAGAAGTTGGAAACTTTTTGTGGTTGCGTCCAGGCATTTGTACAAATGCTGTTGATGAATATAAGCGACAATAGGGGGGGTGAGAGCGGCGGTATCTCCACATTCGCGATAAGCAGTTGAGGAAACATCTAAACCTGTAAAAGAGGCGATCGCAATTTTGCCTCCCAGTTGTTGGACAGTTTCTAGACTAGCTTCATCTATTGCATATCCTGGTCGTGGCACTATCAACAGTTCTACCTGCTGTAACAATTCTTCAATTCGATACCAACGCGGTAACTGACTCAGCAAATCTGAACCAATTACTAAAGTAAACTCTGTTTGTGTACCCCAACGCAATTTTGCTTTTTCCAGGGTTTCCAGTGTTCTCAAGCTACTTAAATCCTGTTCTAAAGCAATATTCTGTCTAGGTGCGTCTATATCCGCAATCAACAACCGCAACATTGCCGCCCGATGTGCTAACAATGTTTGATGGGCTTTAAATGGGTTATCCGCCGCCCACACAGCCACCCAATCATAACGCTCAGACAACCACCGCAGTATAGTTTGATGCCCTGCTGTTGGCGGGTCTGCACTTGTACCAAATAAAGCGATTTTGTTCATAGTCGGTTGACAGTTGACAGTTGACAGGTGACAGGTGACAGTTGACAGGTGACAGTTGACAGGTGACAGGTGACAGGTGACAGTTGACAGTTGTTCTCCTCTGCTCCTTTCCCCTCCTGGGAGGGGTTAGGGGTGGGTTGCTCCTCATCTCCCTCATCTCCCCCCACTCCCTCATCTCCCTCATCTCCCTCATCTCCCCCCACTCCCTCATCTCCCCCCACCCCCCACTCGCCTCTGAGTCTGTTGTGTCAACTCTTGTAGTGTGGCGGAAATTTCTACGGGAATGGGAACAGGATGATCTAACCTTCTTGTTTGTTCAGGTAGGCTAGCGACGGAAGCGGCGGTACGTTGACGGATTTCTGCTAGGCTTTGAGGTGGTTGTAGGCGTTGACCTTGTTTGACTACTAGTTGTAGTAAGGGTGTTTCCAGGGCGAGAGGTGTATCTGTAATTAACCCCAGTCTGTCTGCTTTGACTTTACCTTCCGCATACGACCGGAAAATTTGTTTGCGTCCGGGGTATGTTACTTTTCCACTGGAATGTTTCATGACTGGGATATTGTCAATTTCTACGAGTTTGTAAACTCCATTCACAGGGAAACCTGTAACAAGTTTAGTTCCGAGTCCGTAGCCGTCGATTTCTGCACCGGCGGCTTTGAGTCTGGCAATTTCCCATTCATCTAGATCGCCACTGGCAAGAATTGCTACTTCTGGTAGGAGCGATCGCACTTGTTTTGATAAGCTAACTAGGTCGCCAGAATCTAACCTCACGCCGGATAATTGCATTTTTCCACTATTTACTTTCTCTGCTAACTGCTGGGCCGCCGCGACGGTATCATAAGTATCTATTAATAGTGGCGCACCAGGAAAATAGCGATGAAACGCACTAAAGGCTTTTTCCTCACTGCCTTCCATCGCTGACAACGCCATAACCAAGGCGTGAGCCATCGTACCACTTGGTAGTTGCCCTAGTTGTAGCGCTGCTAACACATTCGAGGTGGCATCTAAGCCACCAGCTAAGGCTGCCCTAGCCGCCCACAAGGAGGCTTGGGGACTAAAGGCTCTTCTTGTCCCAAATTCTAAAAGTGTAGCTTTTTCACCCGCTATATCACGCAGGCGTGCTGCCTTTGTTCCTATTAAGGTTTGGTAGTTGATGGTGTTTAATAAGTATGTTTCTACTAACTGAGCTTGCCATAGAGGCGCTTCCACCCGTAACATTGGTTCGTTGGCAAATACGGCCGTCCCTTCCGGTACTGCCCATACATCCCCAGTGAACCTTGCCTGGGCTAGCAGTGACCAAAAGCTGTCATCTACATGAGCAAAAATTCCTGTGGCTTGTAATGCAGCTATTTGTTCCTGGCTAAAGCGTAACTTTTCTAAATATTCCAGTGCTTGCTCTAGCCCCATCGCAATTAAGTAGCCAAAACCTTCTGGCGATCGCCGCACAAATAACTCAAAACTTGCCCTTTGTTGTTCTATACCTTCACCTGTATAACAAGCGGCCATTGTCAACTGGTATAGGTCGGTAAGCAGACTGTAGTCAGCCGCAGAGATGTTTAAGTCTGGGGTTTGCTGAACATCCCAGATGGGGATAGTTGTCATGCAAGCGCTTCCTTAAAAGAATGCTTCTTTCTATTATGGTATTTTTTACCAAAAATATTGTCAAGTAGCAAAAAATATTTGGCTAGATGCAGGTTAATACAGCATCTTCAGCAATTAATAAATTTAAAAATATCTATTAATTATTATTTCTTAATAGTTAAATTAGACAATATTTCGCTGTTGGTCAATTCTGCATAGCTATAGCAGGGGACAGGGGACAGGTTTCAGGTAACAGGCGCTTTAGCTGCTTGCTATCAGGATTTTATGATTCACTCATGCCCTATAGGCTACGGCGATAAATTAGCTGTTGACTGGGAAAATTCCTCCTCACCTGCTCCTATCTCTTTTCTTGGGTTAAAATGTTAGTGAAAGCTTTTGCTTGCAGAGACTTTAAAGTATTGCAAAGCTATCTAAAAAAAGATTTCAGACATTATCAATATATTGAGAAAGAGAGTCAGCCAACTTTGTTTGAATTAGAGTAGATAAATCACCAGGAATTGGCTCAAATAGGAGTCTAAGTTTATGGCTATTTCCAAAATGCTTGCTGGCGTAATGCAATATATTTCTGAAGCCTTCTTGCGGATTTTTGGGCCTACAGACGATGCTTATCCAATTATAGGTGTACAACCATTTACAGGTGAACCTTATAAAAAACGTGCAGCAGATATTTGGTGAATATAGTAAGAAGCGGAGAAAATCAACTCGCTGATTGTTGCTATTACGCATTCATCAATACATGAAAAATAAAGTTTTAAGTCATGGAAAGGCATGGGATGATCATCCCATGTCTTTTTTGTTGATTGCTAAAAGTTGATAGCTGTTACGGGATCATGAGTGTAAAAATTCTTGTTGGATAGGGATTTCAATTGTAAATTTTGTACCCTGTCCGGGTTCGGAAAAACATTCTAGTTTACCATTATGTTTTTCGGTGATAATTTGGTAACTGATAGACATCCCCATACCTGTTCCCTTACCTACAGGCTTAGTAGTAAAGAAGGGGTTGAACACTTGCTGTTGAATTTTTTCTGGCATTCCCATACCATTATCAGCGATCGCAATCTTAATCTTACTAGAACGACTGACTGAAGTAGAAATACGAATAGTAGGTATTTTCCCACTTTCCCAACCCCCTTCCTCTTTCCCCAAACCATCCTCCAAAGCATCAATAGCATTTGCCAAAATATTCATAAAAACTTGATTGAGTTGCCCAGCATAGCATTCAATTAGGGGCAATTCGCCGTATTCTTTGACAACTTGAATGGCTGGACGTTCTGACTGTTCTTTGAGACGATGTTGCAAAATCATCAATGTACTATCAATACCCGCATGAATATCCACAGCCTTAAACTCGGCTTCATCCATGCGAGAGAAAGTACGCAGTGACAGCACAATTTGACGGATACGTTGAGTACCTACCTTCATGGAATTGAGGATTTTGGGTAAATCTTGTTGGATGTATTCCATGTCAATTTCTTCATACAATTCCTGAAGATCAGCATCGTAATTAGGAAATTTTTGTTGGTAAAACTGAATTACTCGTAATAATTCTTGTGTATGTTCTTCCAGATAATTCAAATTGCCGTGAATAAAGTTGACAGGGTTATTAATTTCGTGGGCGACACCAGCAACTAGTTGTCCCAAGCTAGACATTTTTTCGGCTTGAATCATTTGTGTTTGAGTGCGTTGGAGTTCTTGTAGAGTTTTTGCTAAATCTTGGGCTTGTTGTCTAAGTCGGGCTTCAATTTGTTGGCGATCGCGGATATCGCGGGCAATTGTCGAGATAAATTCCAGTTCTCCCTGTTCATTTTTATGTGCAATAATTACCTGAGACACAGGAAATTCTTCACCACTGCGCGATCGCAATATAGATTCTCCAGACCAGCTTCCCTGTTGTATGGCTGTGGGTATAATTTCCTGGTGAAATTTCTCTAACATCGAAGTTGCCACCATCTCAGTAACCGGCAAATTGTCAGATTCACTAATGTTAATACCAAGTATCTTTTGTCCGGCTTTATTTGTATAGCAACTTTTTCCAGACGCATCAGCGATACCAACAATATCTGGCGTTGCTTCTAAAATAGCTAGTAATTTTTTTTGCTCTCGTTCTGCCTGTACCCGCTCGCTAATATTGCGTATTACTGCAAGTGCATGAGGCTTACCATTATAGTTAAAACTTCTTGCTGTCACCTCTATATCAATGAGAGTACCATCTTTGTGAATATCGATAGCCTGAGAGTAAAATATTTTTCCGGCTTTGATTGTATCGACTAATTTTCTAAAGTTCGGAAGTGAATGAGGATGAATATAGTCTTCGGGGCCTAAATTCAGAAAATCTTCCTGAGTATAGCCGTGCATTTCACAAAAAGCAGGATTAAAAGCAACAAGCTGGCCCGTTTCCAGATCATTAATACCGATACCATCACTGACAGTTTCAAAAATACTCCGATAATGGATTTCTTGTTGACGCAGCATTACCTCAGCTTGTTTACGTTCGCTAATATCACTCAAAGTACCCAGCATTCGATATGCCTGACCTTCATTGTTGAACAAAAAGATGCCGGTATCTTGGATATCAATGTATGTGCCATCTAGCTTTTGAAAACGATACTCAACTTTATAGCGGGTTTTTTGCTCCATTGCTTGTGTCAGCAGGCTAGTTGCCAGATCCCGATCCTCTGGATGTATTCTTGATTTCCAACTAGCAACATCAAAATTTGGCAATTCTTCAGCAGTCAAACCTATGACTTTTTCGCTAGTCCCCGCCCATAAAATTTTGCCTGAGAGAATTTCATAGTCATAGATAGCTTGCCCAGTTTGCTCAGTTGCTAGGCGAAATCTTTCTTCACTATCGCGTAGAGCAACTTCTACCTTTTGGCGATCGCTCACATCCTGTACCATTGAACAGATGCCTAAGAAAGTACCATCAGCATCAATCAACGGGGTATTAATCCATTCACAGGTAATCAAGTTGCCGTCTTTGGTAATGTTTTCATTCAAACTGTAATGACCACCTCCATTTTTTAACAGAGATTTCATCGTCTCCATCACAACATCTCTTTGATTTTCCGGCAAAATATCTAGGGCGTTTTGATGTAACATTTCTGCTGCTGAATAACCAAAGATTTTTTCTGCCGCCGGGTTCCATTCAATTATTTCAAAATCAGAGTTCCACTCAATCATTGCTAAGGGAGTCTGTTGCACCAAAAATTTTATTTTCGTCTCAAATCGCTTTAAAGCCTCTTCTGTGGCTTTGCGCTCAGTCACATCCCTAGCCACAGCAAAGATAAAGTTATCATGAGCCACCGAAGTCCATGATAGCCAGCAATAAGAGCCATTTTTGCAAAGATAGCGATTTTCAAACCGAAAAACTCGAATTCCTTGATTCAATTTCGACATTTCCTGCAATGTGGCGGCTCTGTCATCTGGATGTACTAGGTCTAGGAAAGAAATTGATAGTAATTCTGCTTGAGAATAGCCAAGCATTCGTTCACCAGCCGAATTTATTTTCTTGAAGTAGCCATCGAAGCCTGCGATGCAGAGCATATCAACTGATATCTCAAAGAATAGCAATAAGTTTTTGGATTCGTTGAGTTCCTGTTCGAGTCTAGCGATGCCTGTGCTAAATTCATTGGTAGTGCCTGCTAACTGTTGCTTTAATTTCGCATTTTCTTGCTGGAGAAGTTTGATTTGGTGTTGTAGTGTCTCTGTATACATAAAAGCTATTCCTTCCATTGAGTGGCAGCTATCATAACCGTCACTCATGACCTAATCTTTGCTTCATAGTATTATTCCCATGACTGCTAGTAAAAATTACTCTACTCATGTGTGGGTAGAGGAATTTTTATCTGTGCTTAGTCATTAATTCATATTCAAACGTTGACGTACTCCCCACAGATGAATCTAGGGGCTTGCGCGTCATTGATTTTCGGTCAACAAAGAAACTTAAAACTGACTAGAATTTTCTAACAGAGATTTTTTTTGTAACCAATCTTTACCTACTTGAATACTAATATCAGAATTGAGGCTACCAGTACTTTCAACGCGCACTTCGCCGAAGCCAAGAGCGTTACGGATAGATTCAGCACTATTGCCGTCTCCTTGTTGGGCAATAATATTAGTTACTTCTAGAGGTTCAGTCCAAGGTCTAGCTATATAAATATTACGATAACCTGCTTGTTCTAAGGCACGGATCAAGGGACGTAGCTGAGAGCGATCGCTTCCTGTACTATCTTGAATTGCTACCCGTAATGCAGTTGGTTCATTTACTGGGTTTTCCGAGATTGATTGCAAGCCAAAGTGCTGTCCCATTAATTTAGCGATACCATCTCTATTTGGTATCCAATAGCTAGCATTATACTCACCCTGTTCGCTAAAACGTCCAGGTAGCATTAACATCTGCATATTCGTGCGATTAGTCCGCACACCAAAACCCACCAGCGCTACCAATTCCTCAACGGTTAAATTAGTGTCGATGTTATCTTTAACTACGTTAAGGATTTTTGGTATTTGAGCCAGTGTTACCGGGTTAAGTGTCTGGTCGATTAAAGCGCGAATTACCATTTGCTGGCGTTGAATGCGGCCAATATCTCCCAATTCATCATGGCGATAACGCAGTAATTGTAGTGCTTGGTCGCCGTTGAGATGCTGCTTACCTGCCTTCAAATTGATGTATAGGTGTTGAGAATCATCACGATATTTCATGTCTTTGGGTACATATACTGTCACTCCCCCCAAAGCATCAATGAGTTTGGCTACACCTAAAACGTTGATGCGGATATAGCGATCAATTCCCACACCACCCAAAAGATTACTCACAGTGGTAGCAGTTAAGGCTGGACCACCTTCCACATTGGCAGAGTTAATTTTTTTCACACCATGCCCTTCTATTTCCGTGCGGGTGTCTCTAGGAATCGACAGCATCGCTACTTTTTTCGTTTCTGGGTCAAATTTGACCAACAGCATCACATCAGAAAGACCATCAAAAGAGTTGACTTGAGGTAAGTATCTGAGATTTTTGGTATCAGCAGGAGGATTTTTAATATCTGGCGGTAGGACGCTCATCCCCATTACTAACAGATTTACCGGACGGGTTAACTGCGAGAAGTGCAAGCCACTACCGGCGATCGCATCACTATCAAAAACTGCTTCTTCCTGGGGACTCATTTGCGCTTGTTGCAACGGTGTACTCGTCAAAGAAACCGCCAGTAAAGCCCCGGCCGTTGCCGACACCATCGCAATCCCCCCCATACCCATCCAGAACCATAGCCAACGCCCCGGTTTCGTATTTTGCGACTTTTTGCCACCAGAGTTAGGGGCATTCGACGATTGGTTTCCTTCTGCTGAAGTTCTTTGAATGGTCACAGACTTCCTCACACTTAACTAATTAATTAATTTAGGTAAATTTGCCTACTAACAATAATGCTAATAAATCAACCCATAATAGCTAACTTTTAACAGTTATCAGTTATCAGTTATCAGTTACCAGTTGTCAGTTATCAGGTTATGACCATTGTCCACTGTCCACTGTTCACTGTTCACTGATAACTGTCCACTGTCTACTGTTTACTGTGGCTTTAACCACAACACTTATAGCAGGATTTTTTGAATGTTGTGGCATATTCCCTCATGATTTATAGCAGTATGCCAATAGTATGTTCAATTTGGCTAGGCCTGGCAGAAAATCATTTGTAATTTATTAGCCTTAAAGTACAAATACTGCCTTAGCTTGATTTTGGGCAAATTAGTTCAGAGAGCTACTTCCTAAATATACGTTCTGCCAAGCTGCTCATTCCTGGTAAACGGTAAGATTTACCTTGAAGCACACGCACAACCAGCCAGATACTCACCAAAAAGTAACCGGATGTAAAGAAGCTATTAAGTATTAGTAAACGCAATGTAAAAAATTCTGAAGTTGCTGCTCCAGTAGCCAATAACAAGTAACTCGACAACCAAGTAAACGCCAGAGTAATAGACAGACGGCTCACTGCCAGTTGTTCCCGGCTAGCTTGATGGCGATAAACAACCCACAAAGAGGGGAAAAAGCCAATAACGGGGATTAGATGCAGAATTAACTGAGTTTTGGGAATAGGAACCTTTTCCCCAGTCTCCAGAGATGCAGTGAAGCTCTCGTTCGCACAGCGTCTCGTAGAGAAGTCTCCCCAGTCCCCAGTCGGGATAATTTTCTTACCTGATTGAAAATCTTCCATTGTTGTTGTCAAATCCTAAAGTAGAGGGATGAATGACAATGATGTAGTTAGAGATAATAAGCTATAGATACAGAATTTTTTGTTCTATCCCGCAATCAGCTCAAGATGCAGACACTCAAGCTACTCAACTGGTGGCAAGCACTAACACCAATAGCGAGAATCGGGGCGATCGCTCTATTCGCTCCTTTGCTAGTTCTCAATGGTTGGGCATTTTCCGCAATTTTCGATTACTTCCACTCCCTAATAGTTATTTTAGTCGGAGCCTCAGTTTTAGCATTTCTGCTGAACTACCCTGTAAGCTGGATGGAACGTCACGGTGCGAGGCGAGAGCAAGTTGCTATTTTAGTATTTTTATTAGCTCTAGCCATTTTATTAGCCCTTGGCGTTACCTTAATTCCACTAGCGCTGACGCAAGCTCAACAACTGGTAGCCCGAATTCCAGAGTTAATTGACTCTGGGCGATCGCAGTTAATGATTCTTAACGAGAAAGCAGAAACTTTAGGCTTACCGATTAACCTTGATGCTCTTGTAGTCCAAATTAACGATCGCGTCAAGGGGCAACTACAAGCGATCGCCGGACAAGTTCTCAATCTGGCCGTAGTTACCTTCACCAGCTTGCTAGATTTTCTGTTAACAATGGTTTTAACCTTCTATCTATTGCAGCATGGTGACGAACTCTGGGAAAGCTTAGTAGACTGGCTACCTATTAGATTCCGTGACCCTTTTTCCCAAACAGTACGCCTGAGCTTTCAAAATTTCTTTATCACCCAATTAATTTTATCCACTTGTATGGCCTCAGCCCTCATTCCTGCCTTCTTGTGGCTGAAAGTGCCATTTGGGCTATTATTTGGTCTAACTATTGGGATTATGGCGCTTGTCCCCTTTGGTGGCTCTGTAGGCATTGCTCTCACCACCTCACTAGTAGCGCTGCAAGATTTCTCAATGGGGATTAGGGTTTTGATTGCTGCCGTGATTGTACAGCAGATTCTCGAAAATTTAATTGCACCCCGTATTCTAGGCAATTTTACTGGTTTAAATCCAGTTTGGATACTCATCTCAGTATTGACAGGCGCAAGAATTGGCGGACTTTTAGGTGTAATTGTGGCTGTACCCACTGCTGTAATTATTAAAACAGCTTTGACTGCTTTGCGTCCCTCTAGTGTAGGTTCGGAAATGGAGGTAACAGATACTACAGAGATAGCTGCATCAATAGTGCAGAAAGAAAATACTCAAAATCCTCTCAGCATTTCCGAACCAACAGTACCTTAAATCAAGTGATGAGTACCCAAGTGCGGTTAAAAAAGGATATCCACCTTGTGTGGGTGATTTGTCAATAATTGAAAATATCTGTCTATATTTTCAGTGAATAAACCCAATACTAATTTTATCGCGGAAATTTCTCCTGTAGCGGTGAACCAAGGTTTTCTCCACTGGTTGAATGCAGAAGTACCGATGCGATCGCCATTAAAAACTACTTCATAATTAGCAGCCGTAGCCGTAGGGTGGGCATTGCCCACCAAGTCTATTTTAAGAATCAAGATAAATTTAGTAGGGTGGGCAGTGCAGCACCTCATTATGGTTTCAGGTAAAATCTTCACTTCCCTAAGTACCAGAAAACCAAGGTTTTGGTCGAAACAGTACGGTAGGGCATACCGGATCTGGCTTCTGTAATGGAGCGAAAGCTTGCGGACAGACCCACCTCTGGCATAATTAGGCAACTAATTATGGTAAGTGGACTGAATGAAACAAGAATCCCATTGGCTTTTAGCCGTGGGAGTGTCAAAAGCTTCTGTTGTGTTATAAATTGTTTGCACGTTCTCCCTTAACAAAATATTTGGATGAACAGCGTAAATCTTATATTTCATGGAATGATTTTGTAGAAATACGCGATTATTTATCCCAATCATAGAGTTAGAGGTCATTTATAAAGTAAATATTAAGTAGTGGCTTGTCAAGGCTAAAATGTGGCAATAGATTTGGAAAAAATTGAACGCAGATCAACGCAGATGTTGGCGGAGCCTTAAGGCAGGGTACGCAGATGATTAGGGGCCGCACATCTGTGCTTTACGTGAGATACTGTCAAAGATAGAAACCTCAGACCGTCGTAAAATTGACAATGCTATTGCTGATGCCGCAGAAGAAATCAACAAACTACAGGTTGTGGGCATACTCAAGACAGGGACGAAAATGCGTCCATCAACCTTGAGAATGCCCTAACAATAAAGTCAGGTGGACTTCCCCTTAACTTAATGCCTGTGGACAAGCAGTAGCCGTCTACCTTGGTTATTCGCGCTAGCGTCGCGTTGGCGTAGCCTCTCGTAGAGAAGCGAAACAGGAAGAAAACACTAAACTAATCAAGAAGTTTGACAAAGTTTAGGTAAGTTTTTTGGAGCAGTGTCAGACATGAGAATCTGGTTAGATATATAAACGAACCTATAAAAATACAGGAGTCGATAAGGTGAAAAAAGTAGAAGCAATTATCCGCCCATTTAAGCTAGATGAAGTGAAAATCGCTTTAGTCAACGCAGGTATCGTGGGTATGACTGTTTCTGAAGTCCGGGGTTTTGGACGGCAGAAAGGACAAACAGAACGCTATCGCGGTTCTGAATACACTGTTGAGTTTCTCCAAAAACTCAAGGTGGAGATTGTGGTAGAAGATAACCAAGTTGATATGGTAGTTGACAAAATTATTGCAGCTGCCCGTACAGGCGAAATCGGCGACGGTAAAATCTTCATCTCACCCGTAGAACAAGTAGTTCGGATTCGTACAGGAGAAAAGAATACCGAAGCCGTGTAATTAGCGAGTGCTAAGTAATTGTAGGGTGGGCATTGCCCACCAAAACCATAATAGAGTGGCAATGCTTACCCATATCAATCAAAATTACGTAAGTAAGCGATCGCAAATAAATCAAATTATGTTAAGTAATCTAAAGTTATCGTAATTCCGAGGGTTAAAGACCCCTACGTCTGTACGTAGCAAATTTTCAGTTGGGGTTTAAATCCCCAACTGTTCGCGTAGCGTGCCGTAGGCAAAATGTCTTTAATGCGCGAATGCGTGAATGCGTGAATTGTTAACACAATAGGGTTCGTAGTAAGGACTTTAGTCCTTTTTTGAGGACTGAAGTCCTGACTACAAACCTTGATTTCTTTAGTCCGTTCTAGTTAGTTGTTCCAGTTGAGGTAATAAAGCGGCAAAAGCCTTACCTCGATGACTCACTGATTTCTTTACTTCTGGTGTCATCTGGGCAAAGGTTAATTGCTTTTCGGGAACATAAAAAATTGGATCGTAGCCGAAGCCGCCATTACCACGGGGTGCATGAAGAATTTCCCCACGACACACACCCTCCGCCTGTAATACGATCGTCCCATCAGGAGATGCGATCGCCACTACACAGACAAACTGCGCTCCTCGGTTAACTTCGCTACCCAACTCATTTAACAATCTCCCAATACGTTCTGCATCTGTATTCCCATAACGAGCAGAATAAACCCCAGGCACACCATTCAGCGCATCCACTTCTAAACCAGAATCATCGGCGATCGCCCAGTTACCTGTAGCCTTAGCCACTTCGGTAGCTTTAAGACAAGCATTAGCCGCAAAAGTATCACCCGTCTCCTCAACCTCTAACTCCGTCGGTTTGAGAGTTAATTCCCAGTCAGTCTTAGCCAGATAAGCCTGCATCTCCCGCAACTTACCCGGATTACTTGTTGCTACTACAAGAAGTTTTGTCATTGGTCATGGGTAATTGGTAATTGGTAATTGGTAATTGGTAATTGGTAATTGGTCAACACAACTTCACTCAGCCCACTCCTTCGCCCAAGCCAGGGTTTTATGGACTTCTTCCAGGGTGGAGGCTTCACAGTAGAGGCGGAGGACTGGTTCTGTACCACTAAAACGAATCATTAACCAGCTATTATCAGCTAGGCGGAACTTGTAGCCATCAATGGTATTACAGTCAATCACGGCTTTACCCGCAATTTCTGTTAAGGGTTGGGTTTGTAGTTGTTGCAATAGACGCGCTCTCACATCCATACTAGCTAGGGGTAAGTCGATGCGATCGTAAGCAGAAGTAAAGCCTGTTTGCTGTTGTAGTTGTCGGTAATAATCGCCTAAATCTAACCCAGATTCCACGATCGCTTCTAAAACATATAATGCTGATAATAAAGCGTCCCGTTCGGGAATATGGCTACCATAACCAATTCCCCCCGATTCTTCCCCACCTAATAATACTGGTGCGGCTAGCATTCGGTCAGCGATATATTTATAACCTACGGGTGTTTCAAATATTGACAAGTTATGCAGTGCTGCTACCTTGGGCATTAAATCGGAACCACTGACGGTTTTCACGATTTCCCCTGTAAAGTTGCGTCTTAAGGTTAAGTGGTCAATTAAGATAGGAATTAAGACTTGAGAACTTAAGAAGTTAGCATTGCCATCTACAGCAGCGATGCGATCGCAGTCTCCATCGAATACCAATCCTACAGATAAACCTGATGGATTCTGTTCTCGATAATTGCGGATAGTCTCGAATAACTGCAAAAGGTATTTGGGTAAAGGTTCCGGCGCACCACCACCGAATAAGGGGTCGCGGTTAGAGTTGAGTTCTTGCACGCGATCGCCCAATAATCTACCTAAGCCGCTTGCTGCTGCACCGTGCATCACATCGGCAAATACTGCCAGTTTACCAGAGGCGATCGCTTCTCGAATTTTGGTAATATCAACCTTCCCTTCTAAACCTTGAGTATAACTAGGCCAGGGGTCAAACCGTTCCAACTTCCCTGGAGTAGCTGCGGTTGGTACTCCCTCTGATAATAATGCTTCTATATCTTTTGTAACTTCTGGTGATACTGAGCCACCGAAATAACCTTTAACTTTTAAGCCTAAATATGGGCCTGGGTTATGACTGGCGGTAATAACTAGCGCCCCCAAAGCATTGAGTTGTTTTGCAGCCCAACTAAACGCCGGCGTTGGTGCATAACTTTCACTAAGTAAAACATCAAAACCGACAGCCGTGACAGAATTAGCGACAGCAAGGGCAAAATCCTCCGCCATAAAACGGCGATCGTACCCGACGATAATTGTCCGACTACCCACCGTCGAATAATAAGTATCATATAATACTTTTGCTGCAACTGGTGCGACCAAAGCTAGGCGTTCAAAGGTGAACTCATCACCAATTACGCCCCGCCAGCCGTCAGTACCGAACTTAATAGAGCTAGCTATAACTGGCATTGGGGAACCCTCAGTATACACTTGAGGATTTTAGCATTTATACAGTTCCTCAAGTAACAAAAGAATCTAGCTGATTTAACTTTTTACCTATTCTTGTCAAAAACAAGCAACAAAGTCTTGTGACGCACAGACAAAAATTTTTGCCAAGTTCCAACTTAGATATGCAATTGCTTGATTCATGACAAATGATTCCTGTATAAGTTATCTTAAGTATAGTAAGTATAAAAATAAGAACTCTTTTGATTTTTCACCACTCACAAGTAAAAATGCTAACTAAGTCGGTAAATCGCTACATAATAATTGTAGGGATGAATTTTGCGATCGCTTCGGGTAACATCACCTCTGCATCAGCACAAATACCCAATAATCTCCAACCTAATTCTAATCCCCTTAACTTGCCAACCTCACCAGCACAAGTCACAGTTCAACAAACTCAGTCACTCACTCTACAGCAAAGCTTAGAATTAGCAAGACGACGAAATACAGAGTTACAGGCTGTTTTATTACAAATTGAACGCAGTCGTGCAGCCTTAAGAGAAGTAGAAGCTTCTCAATATCCCAGCATTAGTTTAAATATTGAGTTAACTCGTTCTCGCTCTGTTTCCATCCCGTCAGCGTCACAGCAAACACAACAATTTGAATCAGGATTAAGTCAAACAAATACTGTTAATCAACCAGAATCCGTGACTACATTTAATAGTAATTTGGAACTGACTTATGGTCTTTATAATTATGGGCAAGGTCTTAATAGTAGACGAGCAGCTGAAGAACAAGTGCGTCTGGATGAATTAGAAACAGAGCTTACATCGGCAGAAGTCCGCCTAAATGTCACCCTTGATTATTATAATCTCCAACAAGCTGATGAAAATGTCCGCATTAGGCAATCTGCGGTCTCAAATGCCCAAGCTAGTTTAAGAGATGCAGAAGCTCTAGAAAGGGCTGCTGTAGGTACAAGATACGACCTGCTGCGATCGCAAGTAAACTTAGCTAACGCTCAACAAGAATTAATTAATGCCATTTCATCACAAAGAACCGCCCAGATTCAATTAGCAACGCGATTGAATTTACCTGAAACAATCAGCGTTAGAGCCGCAGATCCAGTAAGATTAAATGGCTTATGGAATCGGACGCGAGAAGAAAGTATTATACTAGCCTTGCAAAACCGACCAGAATTGCGCCAAAACTTAACACAGAGGAATATTGCTGAATTAAGAAGAAGAATAGCACTTTCTCAATTGAAACCAGAAATTAGCTTAGTAACCAGATACAATCTTTTAGATAGATTTGATGACACAGTGTCCGTTACAGACGGTTATGTAGTAGGAGTCCAAGGAACAGCCACATTATTCGATGGAGGAGTAGCAAGAGCGCAGGCTGCTCAACAGGCTGTTCAAGCTAACATTGCTGAAGCACAATTTGCCAATCAACTCAACAATATTCAGTTGGAAGTAGAACAAGCCTATTTTCAATTGCAGTCCAACCTAGAGAACGTGAATACAGCTAATATAGCCCTTGAGCAAGCCAGAGAAGCTCTTCGTTATGCGCGGTTAAGTTTCCAAGCAGGTGTAGGTAATCAAACTAATGTAATTAATAGTGAAAATGATTTAACCCAAGCAGAAGGCAACCGAGTTCAAGCTATAGTAGAATACAACCGTGCGCTAGCTAGATTACAACGAGCCGCTAACTTAGAGTGAAAGCAATTTACAATTAAAAACCTAGATGCAGCAAAACTTTTCTAAGTTTTATTTGTTGCCTAATTTCGGAGAATTGATCAAATCACTTGCTTTTATCTTTTCATATAATAAATAATCCTTAATAGTAGATACTATTAAGGATTATTTATAAGATCCAAATTCCTCACAAAATATAGATTTTTGTTAAAAATCGTCAAGAAATTGACTTAATCTGCTGATAAGAGGGTCAACTTCTTCGGGAGGCGTAACAGCATTAGTAGTAGTAGTAGGATTAACTACTTCTACTGCTGGTGCTGGTGGAGGCGCAGCGTAAACCACGGTGGGACGCTCATTCACCATAATTGCCAGATGCGCCAGTTGTTGCGTTAATTGCAAAATCTGGCGTTCTAGCGCCTCCAAGCGATTAGATTCCTTGGCAAAAAAACGTTCCTCAAGGTCAGCTATTTGACGGCGAAGTTCAGCGATTTTCGGTTCAACCGACTCTGTAGCTGCTGTTGTAGAACCAGATTTTACAGATTCCGGTACGCATAAATACTGCCATAAGGCTTCTTTACAGAGGTCGCTAAAAGTCTTCTCTGGTTGTTTTTCAAGCAAATTTTCTACAACCGCTAACAAACTTTCATCAGCGACCTCTGGGTTGAACGTAACCGACTTAACTACTTTTTTTGACCATTGGAACATTCTTTTTAAGCCCTAGAAGAGCGACTGGAAGCTAATTGAGCCTCTCCATAAATATACTGCCCTAAAGCGTTTGCTTGTCGGGAAGGAGCAGCTAAGTGAGCATTAATTTTGGCATCCTTAAGTAAACGTTGTACATCTTCCCAGAAGAACTCACCACCGCCACCAGTGATAATTACATCAGTGACACGTTCTGGCAACCAAGCCAACACACGGCTGCAAATTTCACGTGAAAACTGCTCTATTAAGTTAGGCAAGGAGTCATCTAGGTTAGTAGGTTTGCTAGCGCCTTTGGGACGATAGAAACGCTCACCTTTGGGCTTGTTAACAGCAGAAATTAACGCTAAAGATTGACTGTCTGCACCTTCGATTTCCGCAGCTACTAGTTCATAGAACTTGTTCATACCGAAATCTTCACTCTTAGAAGCACCGCGTGCAAAGCGGAAGTTATCGACCATCAACAAATCAATGGTTTGATGTCCGATATCAACGATCGCCGTAGAAATTTTGGTAAAATCGGGGCTACTGCCATTCTTTTTAGGTTGCGCTTCCGACCAAAGAAGGCTACCGTAGCCTTCAGGCATCACCCATACTTTGGTAATATTCAAAGATAAAGATTCGCCTCGGAAATTGAGAACATGAGGCCCGGTAACTTGGCTAATTAACTGTGCTTTTTCCCGTTCAAATTGCTCTAACGAGAGAAAAGGCAAACCCAGAACTACAGAAATTTCGTCTTTAAGCTTGAAGTAGCCAGCACTAGACAATACCTTAATTAGTGCATCCTCTACTTTAGATTGACCCACTCCCAAGTTAGCCCCAAAGTCTGCTGCTAGTTGACCGACAGCATAGCCTTTACCTTGATATTCCAGCCACAAGTCCATTAAAGGGTCGGTAGCACGGGCTTCAAAAACACCGCCGCGTACTTGTTCTATTGTCATTTGCTTAACGTTGGCAGGTACGAACACAACATTATTTGGTTCGCGGCTGACACAAGTTTTTGTGGAAGTTCTGCCTAAGTCAACACTGAGAATAGCTTTCCCAGAACCATTATTTGGCTTGTTAGCTGGAGCAGCATTCACTGGAACTCTGTTTAAAGGGATAGCAGCAGCATTCATTGGGGTAGCGGCCGAAGGTTGGTCTGTCATAAAAGTCCTCGTACTTACCTGTAAAAAGTTATCATGCTAGTTGTACAAACAAGGGGAATACCAGATATCCTGAGTTTCGTCAAGTGTAGCTACAAATACGCCAAATTTTAAAATTTTTGTAAAATTTCGGCGAAATCAATTCAGCATTATTGGGCATAGTGTAGGCGAATTTTTACCAGTTGTAACCCCCAAGTGTAAAGAAAAAAGCACTTTATGTTAAACTCTGGTATTTCTACGCTTACGTTTGAGTACCCAGACTACAAATGCCACAACTAAAGTCCCTAATACAATTTTGGATACAGGAGCGAGGTACTTATCCACAAGTTCATACTGACTACCTAAAAGATACCCTGAGTATGTTAACAAACCAACCCAAGCAGCGCTACCTAATGTCGTATAAAGTAAGAAAGGTAACAAAGGCATATTGCTAATGCCTGCCGGTACGGAAATTAAAGTCCGCACACCAGGGATCAGACGACCGATAAAAACTGCCTTGTTACCTTGATTGTCAAACCATCGTTTAGCTTTGCTGATATCTTTGCTGGATACACTAATCCACTTACCATATTTATCAGCTAAATCTCGTAAACGCCTTTCACCCAAAAACTTTCCTGGGTAATACCAGATCAGCGCCCCAACTGTAGAACCTAAAAGCCCAGCAACAAATACACCGACTACATTTAACTTTGAACCCGGCAGATTTGCTGTATAGCCTGCCAATGGCATGATTAATTCTGAAGGAATTGGTGGAAACAGATTCTCTACAAACATGAGTAGAGCAATTCCCCAATAGCCCAGGGATTCAATAATATTTTTTATCCAATCAGATGACATGGATTTGATGATTCAATCTTTGGTAATATTTCGTTGTTCAGTTTAGCTTTATTTTCACAGAACTTCATAAATTCCGTAGACATAAGCCGTCTAGAGAGACTGGAAGACATAAGGGAAAGAATCATTGCTTCATCTCTCCCTTTTTTCCCATCTGTTGCTATACAGTTGGAGTTAGTGATTGCACTCTTGATTCAGATTGCCAGTCTAAAGGGTTCCATACCCGTTCTTCCAAAGCCATCTGCTCAATTAAACTTGCTAATCTCAAAGCTTTGAGCGCCTGTTCACCACCAACTGAGGGTTGATTACCACCGTGTACGCAGTTGACAAAATGCTCAAGTTCTGCACTTAACGGTTGGATGTTAGTAGTGTAAACTTTCTCAATTAAACCATCTTGTCTGTAATGCCGATGATCATTTAATGAGCTAGCAGGGGTTTGACGATGGATCAAAATTTCGTTCTTCAAGAAATCCGCCTCGGTAAAGGAGTTTTTACAGTGGGCGACGATGCGACGGATTTTCCGATGAGTGACTTTGCTGGCTGTGAGAGTTGCCACAATTCCGTTAGCAAATCCTAAAGTTGCAGTCACATAATCCAAATAACCGGAATCTAAGGAGCGTGTGCCACTAGCGGTTAATTTTGTTACTGGTGAGGCAGCTAGTTCTAGAAGCAAGTCAATGTCATGAATCATTAAATCCAGCACTACCGAAACATCATTGGCTCGGTCTGAATAAGGACTCATGCGGTGAGCTTCCAGTGCGAGGACTTCTTCAGTCTTCAGGACTTTGCTGAGTTCTTGAAAGGCTGGGTTGAAGCGTTCAATGTGACCTACTTGCAGAATACATTGAGATTCGGCGGCGGCGTTGACAAGCAATTCTGCCTCGGAAATACTAGCAGCGATCGGCTTTTCAATTAAAACGTGGATTCCTGCTAATAAACAATTAATCCCCACAGCATAATGTAAGCGGGTGGGGACAGCGATGCAGACAGCTTCCACGTGAGGAAGCAAGTCACAGTAATCTTCAAAAAAACGCACCTTATACTTACTGGCGGTTTCTAAGCCTCGTTCGACATTGATATCTGCCACGCCAACCAGTTCAACATCCTTCATGGAACTGAGTACGCGGGCATGATGTTGCCCCATGTTACCCACACCAATCACGCCTATGCGAATTGGTCGTGGCTGGTTACGTTGTGTAAATGAATTTGGTTCTGCCACTGACATGCTATTTTGCACTATTGTTCTCTCCTCAACCACCAAATTTAGAGACGCTATGGCCGTTGGCCTTTATACTAAACAGCCAATTATGATCCGTCTAAAACCATCCAGATGGTAACATAGAGGCCTGTTCATGAAGAATTTCAAACTTTGCAATCAGTTCCCGTAATTTGGCTGTCTTTAGTTATAGACATTTCTAAATTCTCAATTTCTTGAGCTTGATATACGAAAAAGGTGTATCTTTTATTACATAAAAACTCCTGTCAATAGTTAAATAATCATCCTTGAAAGTGATTTAGTTAATCAAATAACTATATGAGAAATTAATGCTTTTATTGTTAGTAAAATCACTAATCAATATAAATAATACACGTAGGGGAACAGATAAAAAAATATTTATCTGAAATTGTCATGGTAGTTAGACTTAAATGATTGTGGCATTATTTGCAGATTATGCCCTCTATTTTTAGGGAGACAATGGTGTAAATATTTTGCTTTGGCTACGGTAAAAGACTGTTGCAGGATGCAAAAGCTAGGAGTAGTGGTTCAACCGCGCCCTTCTCCTTCCCTGCGGGACGCTACGCGAACGGAGACGCTACCGCGTAGCTTGCTTCCACAAAGTGGTACGACTACGCTCAAGACAGGCTCACCAACCGGAGGCAGAAGATAGCAGATAGAAACATTTCTGTTGCTGATTTGCCCTCTGAGAATTTACTAATCTTGATGCTGTTGGCTGGGAAAACCTAAAATTCTTGGTGTATTTTAGATTGCTTCTAGCTGGCGACAGAAAGATAATTTTGTGATTAACTGCCAAGAATTGAAACTGAAATGAAAGCTGTAATTTTATTATCTGGTGGATTAGACTCTTCTACAGTTTTGTACCAAGCAAAAGCCGATGGTTGTGAGTGTTACTCTATTTCCTTTGACTACCAACAGCGCCATCGACGAGAGTTGCACTCTGCTTTTTTAGTAGGACAAAAAGCCGGGGTAGTGCAACATCAGGTGGTAAATTTTGATTTACGCCTCTGGGGTGGTTCGGCACTGACAGACGACTCAATTGATTTACCTCAAGAGCGTTCTTTGGATGAAATGTCACAAAATATTCCTGTGACCTACGTACCAGCCCGGAATACGATATTTTTAAGTTTTGCCTTGGCATATGCGGAAGCGATCGCCGCACAAAGAGTATACATCGGAGTCAACGCCCTTGATTATTCAGGATATCCAGATTGTCGCCCCGATTATATTCAGGCGATGCGCGAAGTTTTCCGCCTGGGAACCAAACAAGGACGCGAAGGTCAACCCATAGATATAGTTGCACCTTTAATTAATCTGAAAAAAACCGAAATCATCCAACTAGGGAACCAATTAGGCGTTCCTTGGGATTTAACTTGGTCATGTTATGCCGGTGCTGATGTTGCTTGCGGTGTCTGTGATTCCTGCCGCTTACGCCTAGCAGCATTTGCGGAATTGGGGTTAGAAGACCCGGTTCCTTATGCGTAAGGACTGGGGATTGGGGATTGGGGATTGGGGATTAGGTAGTACGAAGTGCTGAATGTTGAGTTCTGAGTGAAAATTTCTCCCTCATCTCCCTCATCTCCCTCATCTCCACCATTTCCCAGTCCCCAATCCCTAAGATCCACCCAAGCGCCGCAATTGAATTTGATGCAGCCTCGGCCCGTCAACGGAGATGATTGTAAATTCGATATTGTCGTAGCAGAAAATTTCGCCTTTGATGGGCATTTTCTGCAATTGATATAGTAAGAATCCTGCTAAGGTCTGATACTGTTTTGTTAAAGGTAAATTGAGATGTAATACTTCATTCAGGTCTTCTAGGTTGACTTGGGCTTGCACTAAAAATGTTTGCTGGTCTTGCATCTCAATCAATAAATCCTCGTTACTTGAGGGTTGACCAGCGTTACCAATAATTTCCGCTATGACATCTTGAATTGTTACTAGCCCTACAGTCCCGCCAAATTCATCTACCACAATGACCATTGCTGGCTTCTCTTGCTGCATCATGGGCAATAGTTCACTCAGGGGAGTGTGTTCGGGGACAAACCGCGCTGGACGCATCCAAGGTTGAATTTGTGTTTCTTGAGATAGCTTACCGACTGCCAAGGGTTTGGCTAAATCTCTAAAATAAACAATCCCCCGAATATCATCTAAGGATTCACCAATGACGGGATAACGAGAGTGTCCAGTCACGGTCATTTGTGCGAGTAGGTTTTGAAAAGTGGCATCTTTGGGTAAGGCGATAATGCCGTTGCGGGGAATCATCACATCTTGGGCTGTTACATCTCCAAACTCAAAGATATTATTTAGCAGTTCTCTCTCTGCCATCTGTAAACCTGTGGATTCTCTCTCTGTAGAGATAATTAACTGCAATTCTTCTGGGGTTACAGGTGGTCGCCAACTTTGACCTGTGTATTCAATGCGAAACAGGCGTAATAAATAACTGGTAGATTGGTTGAGAATCCAAATAAAGGGACGGAAAAAACGGACGATCGCTCTTATAGCTGGCCCCAAAAAACGAGCTAGCTGTTCTGAATACAGCATAGCGACAGATTTGGGGCAAAGTTCGCCTAAAACGATTTGCAAGTAGGCTATTAAGAAAAAGGCAATGGGAATTGAGAGAGAATGAGCGAAAAAATTATTGATATTGATGGGTAATGGCCAAGATTTCACCCACCAACGCATGACTACGGCGATCGAACTTTCGCCAATCCAACCCAAAGCTAAACTAGAAAGGGTGATGCCTAACTGGGTAGTGGATAAGAGTCTATCGATGTTGCGCTGTAGTGACTCGACAGAGATCGCCTGAATATCACCAGCCATGACTAACTGATGAATGCGCGATCGCCTGACGGTCACTATCGAAAATTCTGCCGTTACAAAAAAAGCATTGATTAAAATCAGCAGCAGCACTGATAATAACCGCAGCCCCACATCTGTCAAACTCAAATTAGGAAATTCATTCACCGCCAAATCTTTTTAGTCATTAGTCAATAGTCCATAGTCAATAGTCATTAGTCCATAGTCATTAGTTTTCCTCCTCTGCTCCTCTGCTCCTCTGCTCCTCTGCTCCTCTGCTCCTTTCCCATCCTGGGAGGGGTTAGGGGTGGGTTGCTCCCCTGCTCCTCTGCTCCCCAGTCCCTACTTATCCACTGGAACATTTGTCACTTCTAGCTTCAATTTTTGATCTGGATAATCTGTCAGTGAGAGAGAGACTTTCTTGACATCATCTAATAAAGCTGTGGGAATACTGACAGTACCAGTAAATGCTGGGCCGTTGGCGGGTAAATCTGTTGGTAAACCCTCGGTACTTGCACTGAGAGTTCTACCTTTGTCATCGGTAACATCCAAAAAACTATACAAAAAGCGTACAGAATCTTTACCTTTATTCTCCATTTTGACTTTTAACAGTAAATCACCGCCAGAGTAACGAGCAGATTGTACAGCCATTGTTACCCCTTCGCTTTCGGCGCTAACGGGAAACCCTGGTTGGAGTTTTTCTTCAACTACTTCCTTGGGCTTTTCTTCTGGTTTCTGCTTCTTGCTGGTAATTTCCTCATCATCTTCATTTTGTTTGTCGGACTTAGCAGCTTTTGACTTACCGTCAATACGTGCTTTAACAGTTTTTAATATATCTTCTTCTTTTAAGAAGGTCACAGACCCTGATTGTGAGCTATTTGTTTTAGTAGCAGCAAACTTGCTGGTAGGACGACCATCGGGTGTGGTTACGCCTTTGAGTGCGGAACTTCCCAAGTCAAAACCTAGAAACGCACTCACGGAACCTGCGCCTAACATAAGGAATAACAAAATCAAAGTTAGAAGTACAGTAGAATTTATTTTCATAAGCTATTGCAGAAAAATGCTGGTCTATATTAGCTGGTCTATGTTAAGACCTTTGAAGCTGTATAGCTAGTTCCTTAAAATAACTGAATTAATCATAGTCGCCACTATTCCATAATTAATTATGTAATATAAAAATCTAATAAACCATTTTAGAAGGTACACAAGTCTGATAGTCTAGGATACAATTAAAACTTAACCAGGGTTGGCCGAGCGGTTGAGGCAGCGAACTCATAATTCGCCCAAGGCAGGTTCAACTCCTGCACCCTGGATTATAATCAGTTATGAGAAAAATAATTGCTATTAAAGGGTGGGGGTTGGTAAAGGGCAAAGCAGGATGATTTCATACGAAAAAAGAAAAATTTATAAGTCTTGATTTCTGGTGTTGTAGCAGAGATTTTGACCCCTATCCAAACCTCTCCCCCCAAGGGGGGAGAGGCTTTGCAACACATTGGTCTTTTTTCTTTGATTGTATGAAACCACCCTGGGGGGTTAGTAAAGGGCAAAGGTAACTGATTCTTACTTTTCGCCTTAACCTTTCCCCTTTCCCCCTCTTTTATCTTTGTGTCATATTGTCAAACCGAAATTCCGTTCCCGTCTTTAATTTGTTGGCATTCATACGCGGGGACATGAGCAAAGTTGTATCGTAGGGATTGGGTAAATCTGGAGTGCGAAGATAGGGGTCATTCATACTCTGTTGGGTAAGAACATCGCGGTAGAGTGTGTTGACTAACTCAGCATCGCGGACAATTTCATTTTCTGGGAAGGATTTGCCAAAACCATTACCAGTACCAAAAAATGAGTCTAACTGGCGTTTGATTGTGGAATTTCGGTAAAAGTTGGGGTCGTGGCGAAAGAAAGCCCGCTCAAATACATCACTTGCACTTTCATAATTAGGGGGTGCTGATTCGGCAACGGCTATAGAAGGAATGGCGATCGCAGTAGCTAACAGCAATAATAAACCACTGAGGGGTGGAAATTTTATACCCATCTTTTTTACTCCTCAACTTTTGGGTGAATCTTAACTTATGCTTAATTGCAGAACTCCGATGAGTTCAACCTTTGGTGTAGCACAACTTATAATGTTTTGTAATGACGTATTCTACTGAAACCCTTACGCAATCGGATAATTGGGCAGCCACTGCCGATGTTACCACCCTGCGCCAAAAACTACTGGATTTATTTTGTCAACTGGCTTATCAAGAGGGTGATTTTGTTCTCTCTTCAGGACAACCCAGTTCTTACTATATCAATGGTAAACAGGTGACACTGCACCCCCAAGGGGCTTTAGCAATTGGTAGGGTGCTGTTGTCTATTTTACCTCCAGATACTCAAGCAGTAGCTGGATTAACACTGGGGGCTGATCCAATGGTGACAGCAGTGAGTGTGGTTTCTGCTTATGAAAATCAACCCATACCAGCGTTGATTATTCGTAAAGAAGCTAAAGGTCATGGGACTAAGGCATATATTGAAGGCCCCAATTTGCCAGAAGGGGCTAAAGTTGTGGTTTTGGAAGATGTGGTTACGACTGGACAATCGGCGATGAAAGCTGTTGACCGCCTCAGAGGGGCGGGTTATGTTGTAGATGAGGTAATTTCTCTAGTAGACAGACAGCAAGGGGGAGCAGAGTTTTACCAGTCTGTTGGGTTGAAGTTTACAGCAGTGTTTGCGATCGCGGATCTTCAACAAAGGTATCGAGAATTGGGTAGTCATACCAGGGGACAGGTAACAGGTGACAGGTGACAGACCAGGGAAGCTGCTTAATATAAGGGTTTTATGATTTACCTATGTCCTAACCTATGTGGCTACTACCATAGTAAGCCATAACTTAAGCACAAGGTTGTGTTTTGAGGCTGGGTGTAAAGGTTTTGGAGACTTACACCCTCATAACCTTGTCCAAACCTGTGATTTTTCCTTTTCGTGGATAAGTTCTCAAGTTTTCAGCGATCGCACTCTTTGATACTTTGATAGGCGATGGTGTGATTTCCCATCCTAGTTTACGTAGAAATACTAGCTATCATAGAAGATAAGAGTTCAGCAAAGTGAAGTGTCTAACAAGAAACTACGGCAATGTGAACTGTGCCAACGTGAGATGGATAAATTGACAGTCCATCATTTGGTTCCGCGACAAAATACCAAACGCAAGAAACAAGACCCTGGAGAAACTGTAAATATCTGTTCTGCTTGTCATCGGCAGATTCATACTTTATTTGATAATAAGCTTCTTGCCAAGGAATTAAATACTGTTGAAAAACTCAGTACTGAACCACAAATGGAAAAATTCTTGACGTGGGTAAGGAAACAACGCCCCGATAAGCGGATTTCCGTCCATCGCTAATAATTAAGCAATTACAATTTAGGTGATTAGTTATACTTGCGGATGGGTTTATGGCAGATATTCGTTTAGCTATTGAAGGTGAGGATGCAGTTGCAGCTACAGAAGCGTTGTTAGCAATTCCTGGGATATCGGGGAATTATCAGGTGAGCGATGAAGCGCCGAAAAAAGAAACTGTAGTGGCGACTATAGCGACTATTATCGGGATTGTGGGGGGTGCGATCGCCATTGCTGAACAAATCCGCAAATGGTATCAGGAGTATAAAGCGAATCAGTCTGGAAAACGGATTGAAAAGGTGTTGATTGTCGGGCGTAATGGTAGGCGTATCCTTTTGGAAGATGCAACCATAGAAGAAATTCGGCAAATTTTAGAAGAGTGAAGGTTTTTGAGGAAGTTTGTAGTGAGGACTTTAGTCCTCAAAGAAAGGACTGAAGTCCTTACTACGAACTCAGTGTTATATTTGATTGAATTACTGAGTTTTTGGACTTAGAACGTGCGTAGGCATTGCCCGTCGGAGACATCGCTCCACATCGACCTCAAGCTAATTACCGATAATTTTGTTTAGTTACGCTACTTTGCGACTGTTCTTTCTCTAGTGCCAATAATAGAAAGTATGATTGATTACTCCAAGACAAAATGAGTCAAAGTTATTTGATAAAAGCATCAATAGAACATCACTTTTTATCGTTCTTTGGCTTCTAAAGCTGCTACTCTTTCCTCAAGAGCAACTATCCTTTGAATTAGTGGTATATCGGAAGTAGAATCAAGGTATTTAGCTAAAGCACTAACTACAACATCCGTTTGAGACATACCTGTTTTTTGGATATGAATATTGAGCTTCCGTAAAATAAATAGTGGAACTCTTACAGCAATCTGAGCTTTTCTTTTAGGTGATGAGCCTTTAATTTTTGGTTCTACCGTTAATGGATCTACGGCTTCTATAGGGCAATTATTATTTGTATATGCTTCATAATCCCCGTTACAAATCGTAAAGTATCTTCGATAAAAATACTCTGGATCTCCATTCCTTGAACTAGGAGGCGTATGATCTTCTAGGTTTGCATAGCCAATAAGTTTATGTCCCTCCTCAATCTCTCTTTTCCGGGATTGAGAAATTCCTTGTCTTGTAGAAAAATCTGTGAATCCTTCTCGCACCCAAGGATAATCATTAGGATCAAAGAGCCAAATAATTTCTTTTTCGTAGTTAAGACTTTCTTCTTGCCGCATATTTTTATTTTTTGTAAATCGATTACTATTTTAGCTTTGCATGGCATTGACATACAATGCCATGCAAAGCTAAATTCTTTCATAGCCCTCTTGGGTGTTATCTCATAAGTGGGCGGTAGCACAACAAAACTGAGAGGGCAGGTCTTCTGTGTCACTACCACTCCCGACAGCACAGTTATTAGAATGAAATAGCCGACTCGCAATGGTTTTATAAGGAGGATAATGAGTCAGTCAGCAATCATTACCGCATCGCCAGATGTGATGAGTGGTACACCAGTCTTTGCAGGAACGCGAGTGCCTGTACAAACCCTGCTGGATTATTTGAAGGCAGGAGAGTCAATTGATGATTTTCTAGAGGGATTCCCCACAGTCAAGCGAGAACAGGTGATTGCCTTTCTGGAAGCCGCACAAGCGCAGATTCTGAAGTTGGTTGCATAGTGTGAATATCTTATAAAGCTTGCACATGAACAGGAGAATTAGCATTGGTCAGCAGTCTTAAAGAACTAATTTATGAGCCAGAACTGGGTAATAGTGACGACCCAGAGGAAAGGTTTATCAGTAGTGGAGTAAGTTGGGAAAACTATGAATCCCTGCTAGCCAAACTAGAAAACAACTCTCATTACCGTGTTACTTATTTAGATGGAATATTAGAGATTGTGTCGCCATCAATCAGGCATGAAAGAGTCAAAACGAATTTAGGAATGCTGCTAGAGCGTTTCTTCTACTACAAGCGCATTCGTTTTGTACCTATGGGAAGTTCTACTTTTAAAAACAAAGCAAAAAAAGCCGGTGCAGAACCAGACGAGTGTTACTGCATAGGGGAAGAGAAAAAAGTACCGGATTTAGCTATAGAGGTAGTTCTTACCAGTGGCAGTGTAAGTAAACTGGAAATCTACCGAAGATTAGGAGTTGCAGAAGTCTGGTTTTGGGAGAGAAACCAGTTTAAGTTATACCATCTACGGGACAATCAAGAGAGTGAGTTTGCCACTGTTTACCCTGATACATATGGGTATGAAGCTTTGGTAAAAAGTGAGGTACTGCCAGAATTAGACATTCTCTTGCTAGAGCAATGCCTGACAATTTCCGATTCAATTCAAGCCATTGACGAATTTGAGCAAGGGTTAAAAGCCGCTTCCGAGCAAAAGCTGCTTTAGCCGCAACCTCGCAAGAAAGGTGGGCGGCATTGGCTCTTGAAAGTTCTGCCATTGCTTACTTTTAACCACCAAAGTAAGCAATTAAGTCCTAAAGTTTCTTAAAACTCCAAATTTCCCTTGTAAACAAACAAAGTGTGTGGCACACCAATAATTAAATAACAACCATCTGCTGAAAAGGTCGCCCAACGCCAATCATGTGACTCATCCCAAAATTCAATAATCTGCTTAATTTCGTAGGAGCGATTTAAAACCACTAACCGCTCCTGTTGTGGTTCTAAAGGCGTTGCTGAATTAGAATATGAAATCGCAAAATGACCGTCCTTTTTCTTTGTAACTTAGCGCCTTTGCGCCTTTGCGTGAGACAAATTCATATCTTGATTCAGCAACGCCGAATTTTTTATGTTCCTGATGCTCAACAGTTGAAAGGGGTGCGACTTTCTAAAGTTCTCTGTCAAGATGCACTTAATAAAATGTTATTCCTTTGTGCCTTTGCGCCTTTGCGTGAGCTTAATAATCTAGGGTATTAAGTGAATTTATATAGAGAAATGGTATCACTTGGATTGAGAGTAGGAAGTGAGGCGACAAATTACGAATTACGAATTACACTAATTCCAATCCTGCTCCTCCCGTTTCCCCCGACTCTTATAAATCCCCCCCACCTGATGTATCTGTCGGGTTTTCTCGAATAATTCCGATTCGGTTAACCCCCATTGTTGCAAAACTTCATCTAAGTCCTGTTGTATGTCCCTCGCCCCTGGGAAGCCTTGATAGCGGATTCTTAACCGAGCTAATTCGGCTAAATCTTGGTCTGAGGGGGCTGGAGTTTGTAGAATATTATTTATGAGGGGGCGATCGCGGTTGTAAAGTGGGTGTTGTTGGTCTTTTCCGCCTTTTTGCTCAGTCATGGTTCATTCCTTTAGATAGAGAGTAAATTCAGTCAGAGTCTAGAGTCCAGGGTCTTGCCAACGCGCCATAATACCATCATGACGGCAACTACACCTGAGCCAATACGGCTCTCACCACTGTCGGTCAATATCAGACAAAGATACATTGTCTTTAAGAAAGTACAGAAAACTTTAACAGTGAACAGTCAACAGTGAACAGTAAACAGTTAAATACGAAGGTGCAACACCACACCATACACCGTCAAAACTGATAACTGATAACCCTTACGGGTTCGCCAGTCGCTCATGGGGGAAACCCCCAAGACCGCGCTGGCTCACTGATAACTGATAACTGATTTAAGAACAGGGTGAATTTATTAAGTCGCCCAAAGTCCAAGCAGCAAGGGAGCAAGAACCCGCTATGTTTGAACACTTCACTTCCGAAGCCATCAAAGTCATTATGCTCGCTCAGGAGGAAGCACGTCGCCTGGGACACAACTTCGTAGGAACAGAACAGATTCTCCTGGGTTTGATGGGAGAAGGAACTGGGGTTGCTGCCAAGGTGCTGAGTGAGTTGGGTGTGACTCTTAAAGACGCTCGCCGTGAGGTTGAAAAAATTATTGGTAGAGGTTCTGGCTTCGTACCGCCAGAAATTCCTTTCACCCCAAAAGTTAAAAGCCTCTTCGAGCAGTCGTTTAGAGAAGCTCATAATCTCGGAAATAACTACATCAACACAGAACATTTACTCTTAGGTTTAACAGAAGCAGGCGAAGGTGTTGCCGCTAAAGTATTACAAAATCTGGGCGTTGACCTCAAGAGTGTCCGCTCTGCTGTCATTCGTCGCTTGGGTGAAGACCCGACTGTAGTAGTCGGCGCTGGTGGTAGTCCCAACAGACGCACCCAAGCACCAACGACAGAAGAGTTTGGCAGAAATCTGAGCAAATTAGCTAAAGAAGGTAAACTCGACCCCGTAGTCGGTCGGGAAAAAGAAATCGAACGTGCAGTGCAAATTCTCGGTCGTCGCACCAAGAACAACCCCGTGTTAATTGGTGAACCAGGGGTGGGTAAAACTGCGATCGCCGAAGGTTTAGCACAAAAAATCATTAACCAAGATGTCCCCGACATTTTGCAAGATAAACAAGTCATCAGCCTGGATATGGGCTTACTGGTGGCGGGAACCCGCTTCCGGGGCGACTTTGAAGAACGCATCAAGAAAATTATTGATGAAGTCCGCAATGCCGGTAACATCATCCTGGTCATCGATGAAATTCACACCTTAGTCGGTGCTGGTGGTACAGAAGGCGGTTTGGATGCAGCCAACATCCTCAAGCCAGCCTTAGCCAGAGGTGAATTACAGTGCATCGGTGCTACCACACTAGATGAATATCGTCAACATATTGAACGGGACGCAGCCTTAGAACGGCGTTTTCAACCCATCATGGTTGGCGAACCATCAGTCAACGAAACCATTGAAATTCTCTATGGTTTGCGGGGAGCCTATGAGCAGCATCATAAAGTAGAAATATCTGATGCGGCGGTAGTAGCAGCAGCCCAATTATCTGATAGATATATTAGCGATCGCTTCCTCCCCGATAAAGCCATTGACTTGATTGATGAAGCCGGTTCCCGTGTGCGCCTGCGGAACTCGCAAATTTCCAACAATAAGGAACTCAAGCGTCAACTAGCTGAAGTCAGCAAATCCAAAAACGAAGCAGTGAGATTGCAAGACTTTGACAAAGCTGGTAAACTGCGTGACCAGGAAATCGCCTTGGAAGCTGAACTACAAGCAGCATCCGCAGGACAAACTCCCAAACCCGTGGTAGACGAAGAAGACATCGCCCAAATCGTCGCCTCTTGGACTGGTGTCCCCGTCAACAAGCTGACAGAATCCGAATCTGAATTGCTGTTGCACTTAGAAGACACCCTGCACAAACGGTTAATTGGGCAAGAACAAGCAGTTAC
The DNA here is from genome assembly GCF_014697625.1 of Anabaena azotica FACHB-119. Lineage (GTDB taxonomy): Bacteria > Cyanobacteriota > Cyanobacteriia > Cyanobacteriales > Nostocaceae > Trichormus > Trichormus azoticus_A. Next base: position 46,045 of record NZ_JACJSG010000024.1, read on the forward strand.
AGCCGTTTCTCGCGCCATCCGTCGCGCCAGAGTTGGGTTAAAGAATCCCAACCGTCCCATTGCTAGCTTTATCTTCTCCGGCCCCACTGGTGTCGGTAAGACAGAATTAGCCAAAGCATTGGCGGCTTACTTCTTCGGTGCAGAAGAGGCGATGATTCGGTTAGATATGTCCGAATACATGGAAAGCCACACCGTATCCAAACTAATTGGTTCACCTCCAGGTTACGTAGGCTACGACGAAGGCGGACAACTCACTGAAGCCGTGCGTCGCAAACCTTACACAGTGTTGCTGTTCGACGAAATCGAAAAAGCGCACCCCGATGTCTTCAATATGCTGCTGCAAATATTGGATGACGGACACCTCACCGATGCTAAAGGTCGGAAGGTAGACTTCAAGAACACCTTAATTATCCTGACCTCCAACATTGGTTCTAAGGTGATTGAAAAAGGTGGCGGTGGTTTAGGCTTTGAATTTGACAACCAAGCCGATGCTAGCTACAACCGCATCCGTAACTTAGTTAATGAAGAATTGAAGAATTACTTCCGTCCTGAGTTCCTCAACCGACTGGATGAAATCATCGTCTTCACACAACTAACTAAGGATGAAGTCAAGCAAATCGCCGATATCATGTTACGCGATGTCGCCAGCCGCTTGACCGAGAAGGGAATTACCTTACAAGTTACCGAAGCCTTCAAAGAACTAGTAGTAACCGAAGGTTATAACCCCAGCTACGGTGCGAGACCATTACGCCGGGCGATTATGCGCCTGTTAGAAGATTCCTTAGCAGAAGCCATGCTAGCTGGGGAAATTACGGAGGGAGATGTGGCGATCGCTGATGTCAACGATGATGGTCAAGTATACATCCGCCAGTCCAACAGCAGAGAGTTACTCTTGGCAAGCGTTAGCTAAATCAATCACATTGCAGTAAAACTGCGTAAGTAACTAATTTGGGCTGAAAAGCTTAGTAAAAATAAACCCTGGTAGAAATACCAGGGTATTCTTTTATCAAATTTTAAGTATATATTGTGCTTTATATAGTAAATTTGGGAACCATATGTCATGTAAGACATTGATAAAAACCACCTATCTGTCTTTGAATGTAAAAATCAGTATCAGCGCGATTAAACCAAATAGTTCCCTCCTGCCTCCTGCCCCCTAACTCCTGCCTCCTTTGATAAAATCCTGAGAGCAAAAGCTTTCCTTGCCAGTCCCCAGTCCCCAGTCCCCTACTATATAAGAAAAAAAGAGGCATATCTCTCATTTACAACATGGTTAAGAAGACACATACTGACGACACCATTCTCTACTTACCGCTACTCAAAGCAGGCGTGCTGAGTCGGGCAATTACCTCTTATTCACAGAAACTGGGGATTTTTCCACCATGAATAAGAGTTTATCCTTGCTGAAAATCCGCTCACTTCCCTTGCAATTACTATTAATTGTCCCCTTTGTGTTGCAAATTTTTGGAGCAGTAGGATTAGTTGGGTATGTGTCATTTAAGAACGGTGAGAAAGCCGTTCAGGATTTAGCAAAGCAGTTGATGGAACGCACTAGCAGCCAGGTAAATAGCCATTTAGACTCCTATCTAGCGATTCCTCATCAACTCAACCAAATCAATGCTAGTGCGATACGTATGGGATTGCTGAATGTACGCAACGGGCAAGACCTGACGCTAAATCAACGCAAAACAGTTGGCAAATTCTTTTGGCAGCAAATGCAGGCTTATGACGTGACATACATTAGCCTAAGTCTGCCTACAGGGGAATTTGCTGGAGCAGCCCGTTACGATGGGAAAACTGTCACTATTGATGATGTAGTCACCTATACGCCTAGTAAACCAGAAAACCTTACCACTTACCTGACAGATCAGGATGGCAATCCCACCAAAGTCACTGCCACCGGAACCTGGGATACTCTCAACGAAGTTGTTTACACCGAACCCATAAAAGCTGGAAAATCTATCTGGGTGAGAATCTATTCCTTCAACGATCCTGCCTATCCGCCCTACATTGCCGCATCAGCAGGTCGCCCAGTTTATGATGCCAATGGCAAGCTGTTGGCTACGGTGGCGGTAGATATTCATCTGTTGAAATTGAGTGAATTTCTCCGATCCCTAGATATTAGTCGTTTTGGGCAAGTATTTATTCTGGAGAGGAATGGGATGTTGGTGGCTAATTCTGCCAAACAACAGCCTTTTGTGGTCTTTAATAAGGAAACTAAACGCATCAAAGCCACCGATAGTCCTAATCCGGTTGTGAGCGCTTTGGCAAAGGATATTCAAAAGAGTTTGCCAAACCTGCATAGCCTAACTCATGGTGAAGACTTAAAAATTAAGTTGCAAGGACAGCTTCATTATCTGCATATTACTCCTTGGCGCGACCAATATGGCTTGGAATGGTTCATTGTTACCAGTGTGCCAGAAAATACATTCATGGCACAAATCAACGCCAACACCCGAACTACAATCTTGCTATGTGTGGGGGCGTTAGCAGTGGCAATTGTCGTGGGCATCTTCACATCGCGTTGGTTAGCAATTCCTATTTTGCGTGTAAATAAAGCCAGTCAGGCAGTCGCAGCTGGTGACTTAGACCAAATAGTCACCGGAGGTAATATCCAAGAACTTAACTCCCTTGCCAATTCCTTCAACCAAATGGCAGGAAAATTGCGTGAATCATTTACCGCTTTAGAAACAAGCAAGGCAGAACTAGAAATACGGGTGGTAGAACGCACGGCACAACTGCAACAAGCAAAGGACATCGCCGAAGCCGCTAACCGCACCAAGAGCGAATTTCTCGCCAATATGAACCACGAACTGCGGACTCCACTCAATGGCATTCTCGGCTATGCCCAAATCCTTCAGCGTGATCCCGCCACCAACGCCAAACAACTCAAGGGGGTAAATGTAATTTATCAGTGCGCTTCCCACCTGTTAACCCTCATCAACGACATTTTGGATCTGTCGAAGTTGGAAGTGCAGAAGATGGATCTCTATCCCCAGGACTTTCATTTGGCAAATTTCCTGGCTTCCACAGTCGATATCTGCCGCGTCAAGGCCGAACACAAAGGTGTGGAGTTTCATTACCAGCCCGCAGCCAACCTCCCCACTGCTATCCATGCTGACGACAAGCGACTGCGACAAGTGCTGTTGAATTTGCTCAGTAATGCCGTCAAGTTTACCGATGTTGGTAAGGTAACTTTCCGGGTGGAACCAGTGGATGTACTGATGGAGTCTGTTCACATCCGCCGCATTCGCTTCCAAATCAAAGATACAGGCATTGGTATTCCCGCAGATAAACTGGCAACAATTTTCTTACCCTTTGAACAGGCTGGGAAACGAGAACGCAATATTGAAGGTACAGGACTGGGTTTGGCGATCAGCCAACAGATTGTCGAGAAGATGGGTAGCAGGATTCAAGTTGAAAGTGTATTGGGTCAAGGGAGTTGCTTCTGGTTTGAAGTAGATTTGCCTTTAGCTTCAGACTGGAGGCTAACACAGGCGACCGATGAAAAAGTTATGGGTTATCAAGGCGATCGCCGGAAGATTTTGGTGATTGATGACCACCCGGAAAACCGCATGGTTGTAGTCAATATGCTGGAACCGTTAGGTTTTAAGTTGGCAGAAGCAAACAATGGACAAGCTGGCTTAGATACCGCCTTGCAAATGCGCCCCGACTTAATTATTACTGACGTACATATGTCTATTATGGATGGCTTAGAGATGACTCGCCGCCTACGTCAATTATCTGACTTTGCCACCATCCCCATCATCGTTTCTCCCGCTACTCTCTCTGAGGTGGATATGCAGCAAAGTCTGGATGCTGGCTGTAGTAGCTTTTTCCCCAAACCCCTCGATTTCAATGGGTTATTGGCTGAATTACAACGACTTTTGCAGTTGCAATGGGTTTATGAAGGTTTGCCAGAATCTTGCCCAATTGCTAATACTGACGATGATGCCGATTTATTGCTGCCTCCGTTGGCAGAACTCACAGCCCTTAACACTGCTATTCAAGGTGGTTTTATAGGTGATGTGCAGCAGGAAGCCCACCGAATTAAGCAATTAGCACCTGAATATACTGCCTTTGCTAACCGGGTGCTGGAACTCAGCCAAAGATTTGATGATGAAGCCATCCTGCGTTTGTTGAAAAGAGCGGTGTAATCATCTAAGGAGTTAATCAGTTAGCAGGTTATATTGATTGATAACTGATAGCTGATAGCTGATAACTGATAACTGATAACTGATAACTGACACACCCACTCACAGGTTTACGATAGTTTAGTTTTTCTACGTCGTTCTACTTAATATTAATTTAGGGCTGTAATTATGTGTGTTGATTACTTGGCGCAGGAAAACACGATTCTAGTTGTAGATGACACTCCTACTAATCTGCAAGTTTTGTTTGATTTGTTGAGTGAACAGGGCTATCGAGTGGCGATCGCTAAAAATGGTGAAACTGCCCTGCAACGTCTACAAATCTCGCAACCTAACTTGATTTTATTAGATGTGATGATGCCTGGAATCGATGGTTTTGAAACCTGTCAACGGCTCAAAACCAATCCAGCCACTGATGATATTCCAGTAATTTTCATGACCGCTCTTTCTGACTCAGTGGATAAGGTCAAGGGTTTAAGCCTGGGTGCAGTAGACTACATCACTAAACCAATTCAGAATGAAGAAGTCTTAGCCCGTATCCGCGTACATCTGCAACTACGGAATGCCAATCTTGTCTTGAAACAGCGCACGAAGGAACTTAACCAAGCATTAGAAGACCTCAAGCAAGCCCAACTGCATTTAGTCCAGGCTGAAAAAATGTCTGCACTCGGTCAGTTGGTGGCGGGTATTGCACACGAAATCAACAATCCCGTGAATTTTATTCACGGCAACCTGAACTATGTGAAGGAATATACTCAAGATTTGCTGGAGTTTGTCCAACTCTACCAAAAACATTACCCTCAACCAGTGCCGGAAATCCAAAAGCGGGCAGAACAATTGGATTTGGAATTTTTGCAAGCGGATTTGTTAAAGATATTGGGTTCGATGCAGATAGGCAGCGATCGCATCCGTGATCTCATTCTCTCTTTGCGTAATTTCTCTCGTTTGGATGAAGCCGAATTTAAAGCCGTGGATATTCATGCCGGCATTGATAGCACCTTACTAATTTTGCAACATCGTCTCAAAGCTAAAACAGATTTTCCTACTATTCAAGTCATTAAAGACTACGCTAAATTACCACAGGTGGAATGCTATCCTAGCCAACTTAACCAAGTTTTCATGAATATTATCAGTAATGCCATTGATGCCTTAGAAGCGCCGGCGATCGCTTCCCCCACCATCACCATCCGGACTTCTCTCATCGAGACTAACTGGATCGAAATTCGCATTATCGATAATGGAGTTGGCATTCCCGAATCTGTCCACCCTAAACTTTTCGATCCCTTTTTCACCACCAAATCTGTTGGTAAAGGAACTGGATTGGGGCTGTCGATTAGCTATCAGATTGTCACAGAAAAACACGGTGGTAAAATCGATTGTTATTCCACTGTCGGGCAAGGAACTGAGTTTGTCCTCAAAATTCCCGTGTGGCATAGCGAGGTTAGAGGCTAGAAGAATTTATCATAGATAGAAACTGTTGTCTCAAAATGACCACCACTTTTTTTCTGTGAATAAAATCTTCCCATATATTGGAATACCTGATTATTAAATTTACTCTTAATATTAAGATAGCGAAAACTTTAAATAAAATATAAAAAATCTGTCAACCAACAATATGGTTTTTTAACAAAGAATGTAGGGCGGTTCTTACCCATCATATAGCAGGGGACAGGTGATAGGTTACAGGTGAGTCCATTCCTGTAGGCGGTGAGTGCAGTGCTGCGGGAGGGTTTCCCTCTCTCCGAGACGCTTACGCGAACCGCAGGCAACTGCCGTTAGCGCAGCGTTAGCGAGCTTGCGAGCTTCACCCGGAGGGGTTTCCCGCGCCCTGGTAACTGGCGTTCGCCGCAGGCGTTCTCGTCAGAGTACCCGGAGGGTGACAGGTTCAGAACCTGCTTACTATAAAGATTTTTTGATTCATCAATGTCCTAACCTATGTGCCTACTGCTATAAATTTAACGTGAGTTCGATGAACCTCTCCCTCCCAACCTCTTACTCCCCTCTCCTCGTAGGAGAGGGGTTGGGGGTGAGGTCAAAACAACGCTGGTCGAACTCACGTTAAATTTAAAATTTTTGTAAAGATACAACAATATCAACATAATTTCTTATAAATTACTTCAGTAATATTTCCCTTGGCTCTGCAACTATTACAACCTTAACGTATTGATATCTCAGATTAATCATCAAAACTAAGTATTCAATGCGTAATTTTTTTGTTACTACCTTATTATTTAGCCAAGCTTTGATATTGCTACCATGCCAAGCTCAAACTGTTAGAGAATCAGAGCAGCCAGCTAACAATCCTGTATCTATATCTTCAGAAACAATTTCTAACACAAACAAAACTTCATCGGCTAGATCCAGCAATTCTCCTAATTCTAGCGAGTTGAAAACAGAAATTGCTTCGGACACGAACAGTAGTGAACCATCAGTAGCTAATCAACCTAGCTCAAGGATTCCCATATTTAGTAGGATTTTCTTTCATCCTTCGATGCAACAGTAGATTTACATAAAAATAGGGGTATGGGGGTGTAAGTTTTCAAAACCTACACTCCCACACCCAGTTTGAACAGATAATCTTGTTGCGTAAATCCTGTATAAATTCGACTTAAAAGCTGAAAGTACTGCGGAGTATACCGATAGTAACAGGATCATTATCAGGTGTATGACCGGGTTCTATGATATGAATTATCCCTGGTGTCAGGCTGATATTATCAGTTAACTGAAAACGATAAAATGCTTCAATTTGAGTAGTCGTTCCCGGTTGTCCTCCTGCAAGTCCTCTACCAGAATTATTCTTGTCGGGGACATTACTACCTTCAGGTAAGTCACTGCTAATAATTTTTGGCGGTTGTCCAATATAAATTCCACCTAGATTACCTTTAGCAAATAAATCAGGGAAATTCATAAACACCATATAATTGGTTGTCTCTACATTTCCTGAACTACCAGGAATGTAGGAGTTGGTGTAACCACCCCATGCACCTAAAGCGACACGCGGCGAAATTTGCCAGTTTACGGTAGCACCAACAGCATTCGTTTGTAGAGGTTCTGAATTAGCGGTTAAGCAATCATCACCGACCGCACTTAACCAACAACCGTCAGGAGCATAGTTGTTGACGTAGTATAAGCTCACATCTAGATTATCATTTGGCGTTAACAACAACTGTAAACCTGTAGTAGTTTTGCCATTAAATAGACCAGTTTTTTTACTGGGATTGTCGGGCGTATTACTAGTATAAATGGCTTGCAAACTGGCACGTTTAGCAAATTGCCAATCGAAGGCTACACCACCACGACCAAAGCCTATATTTAAAATTGGGTTTCTCTGGGCGAAATAAGATAATGGGCCTGTAGCCGCACTTTCTACTCGATTTGGGCCTCGGAAGGCGTTTGTCATGTTTACGCCTTCTGTTCCTATCATTAAGGCTAAGTTATCTGTTATTAACCAGCGATAATTGAGGTCACTGATGATTAGTTGATCTTTTATGGGATATTCGTAGCCGAGAAATACATCATTGCGAGAAACATTATTGCCAAATCTAGGCGCAGTGTTACCAGCAGTATACAAAAGATTTGTGACTAGGTAACTGCGGGGAGTAAATTGGCTAGTTAAAGATAACTGTGTTAAAGAGAGAAGGTTAACATTTGTTCCAGCATCATCTGTATCTTTCTGACCGTCTCTAGGGTTGACATCACCGCGATTGCTAGTCCGCCCTTGCACCCCAGCGATTAACAATCCACGGAGTTTAGTAGTAGGAGAAAATTGTTTGGCGGCTATATCGGCGGTACGGGATTCTAGACTGTCAATTCGACCGCGTACAGTCGCTAATTCACCAGCAAACTCTTCCCGCAATTTCTGCAATGTTGCTAAATCTTCTTTGGTGACTAAATCACTAGTGGTTGTGGTGATGAGTTCATTGATGCGAGTTAAGCAAGTATTCACACCAGCAGCAAATTCATATCTGCTGATCGCCCTATTACCCCTATATGTGCCATTGGGATAACCAGCTATACAGCCATACCGTTCGACTAAAGACTGTAATGCTTGGAATGCCCAATCTGTAGATTCTACATCCTGTAATTGGGAAACCGATGTGACTTGTGACATCGGTTCTTGGCTTTCTGTTGAGGAAGCTAAGAGATTGAGGTCTGGACTTTCATTAGCTTCGGAAATTGGGTATTCTTGAGCGATCGCTTTTTGGGTAACTCCGCTTACTTGTGCAACTATTAGACAGACGGCAACCCAGAATACATATTTACTAGAGTACAGTACGGTTTTTTTCAATTTTTTTACACTTCGGCTTATCTAGTATTACGTATAAAGTATATTTAAGTAATTCTAGTATCACCTGAGTAAATTTACGATTTTACAATCACCCTTTACTAGAGCAAAGTTGCACTGTGTTTTTACAAAAAAAATATTCTGTGATATCCCTACTTTTTAATTTTATTTTCAGTTTCTGGTAATACATTAATAACATCATATTGTTCCCTTTCTCAAGGTAGAACGATTTACTTTTAATTAGGACTTACGTCAGTGTCATTATCAAACTAACTGTAAGGTGCGTCAGCCCCAATAATTCCGTACAGATTCAAGCATTTTCCACATCTGACGCACCCTACCCCAAGTGCCAGTCCTGTTAATAAAATTTTGTCAGTACATTTGAAAGTATAGGTTATAATTTTTACAAATTTTATTATGGTCTTGGTGATTTCCTAAATTATGGATACACTTGCTTATTTGTATTTAGCTGAGACTTATGAAGCACCTACTAGCGAAGTAACTTTCCCTGAAATATCTTACCCAAAAAACCAAAGTAAAGCCTTGATGTTGGCGGTTTCCTTTGCTATGGGTTCTTTGAGTGGGTATTTTCCGGCTACGGCTGCTTTGAAAAAAGGCCAAAGAAATGCTCAGGTGATGTCACTCCAGCAAAAATTAAGAGCAACTGGATATTTTTCGCAAGCTGCTACCGGGTATTTTGGCCCTGTGACGGAAGCGGCGGTGAAGAGATTTCAACAAGATAATGGGTTAAAGGCTGATGGTATTGTCGGCGCAGCAACCTTAGCAGCATTAAATTTTAATATGGGTGCATCAGATTCTCCTGTTGCATCGCCTCAAACAGTGGAAACTAAATCTGCTTTGAAAAAAGGTGATATTAGCGATCGCGTCATTTCTTTACAAGAAAAATTACAAGCTGATGGATATTATATAGGAGATATTAACGGTATTTTTGATGATGCAACTCAAGCGGCTGTAATTCGATTTCAAAAAGCTAATCTCCTCGTTGCTGATGGTATTGTTGGCAAAATCACAGCATCTGTTTTAGAATCCAATTCCAGAAAATTAGCTAATTCTCTTCCCCGAAAAACTACACTTAAACCTTTTCTGGCTGAAGAACCACAACCACAAAAGCAGGTAGAAATTGCACCCCAATCAGTAACGCCTCCCGACCCTTCATCAAAAATGAGGCTAATCAAAACTATCTCTGGGAGAATTTCCCCTAAATCTGTAGTTTATTCGGGCAACGGTTTATTTTTTGCCCAAAATATGATGTATAACCATACAATTACCGTGTATAATCGCGACTATGAATTAGTCAAAGTTATTCCCGATGAAGTAGATTTGTCTAAATATGGGCATTCCCAGTTTAAAGGTAAGTATAGAGGTTCACCAGTTGAAGCTAGTTTTTCCCATAATGGTAAGTATGCTTGGGTGTCTAATTATCAAATGTATGGGCGAGGCTTTAACAAACCTGGTGATGATAGATGTAACCCATCTCAAAAAACTGACAAGAGTTTTTTATATCGCATCAATACAGAAACTCTCAAAATTGACCGAGTTATTCCTGTTGGTTCTGTACCCAAATTTGTAGCTGCATCCGGTGATGGAAACCTAGTATTAGTTAGTAATTGGTGTTCTTGGGATTTGAGTGTAGTAGATGCTAATCAAAACCGGGAAATCAAACGCATTCCACTAGGACGATATCCTCGCGGAATTGTTGTTGATGCAGCTTCAGAAACCGCCTATGTTGCCATCATGGGTGCTTACGAAATTGCTAAAGTGAACCTCAAAGATTTTTCTGTAAGTCGGCTAAGAAATATTGGTCGTTCACCACGTCATTTAAATCTTGACCCATCAGGTAAATATCTCTATGCTTCCTTAAATGGCGAAGGTAAAATTGCCAAAATTAGTTTACCTGAAGGTAGAGTAATAGATAAAGTTGCTACAGGCGATGCTCCTCGTAGTATGGTTTTATCGGCTGATGGGGAAATTATTTATGTTGTAAATTACGGCGAAGATACAGTTAGTAAAGTTCGTACTAGCGATATGAAAGTTTTACAAAAAGTCAAAGTGGAACCTAATCCTATAGGTATTACTTACGACCCAGAAAAAAAGGAAGTTTGGGTAGCTTGTTATTCTGGTAATATTATGATTTTTCAAGATTAGAAGTTTCTAGTGGCTTGTCTAACCTAAAATGTTGCATTATTCCTTTCTTGTAGGATGGGCATCTTGCCCGTCCGGTGCGGGCAAGATGCCCACACCACAAGATTTATTTTTATTGCAACATTTTAGCCTTGCCACGCCAATATGGTGTGTTAGCCCAAGATAACACACCATTTTAGTAAAAATTAATCAATAGATTATCCAAATTGACTTTTATTCGGGTGCATCACTATAAATATTTTCTGTATAATAGCTCATCGGTAATTGTTTTTTAGGATTACCAATCACCAACTACCAACTCCCACGATATGATCAATGTTTAAGCAAACATGATATTATTTCACTTTCTACTCTTAGGAATAGTTTTCTTATGCTGCAAAGACTATATATACACAACTTTAGATGCCTAGAAAACTTTGAACTACCTCTAAAGGGTCTGTCCTCTGCTCTCTTAATTGGCAAAAACGGTGCAGGTAAATCAACTATTGCTAGTGCATTAGAAGTTCTTCAGTCTGTTGGTAGAGGTATAAATAGAGTTGCCCAACTTGTCCAGCCGAAAGATTTAGTTCGTGGCAGATCAGATGTGCCAATTCGCTTTGAGATAGAAGTATTAATTAAGCAGAAATTATATAGATATGTCTTAGCTTTAGAGTTGCCAGAAAATTTTAAAGAACTGCGAATTTTTGAAGAACAACTGTTAGTTTCAGGAGAGCCAATCTACTCTCGAAAAGCAGCCCAAGTCAATCTGTATAATAGTCCACAAAATCGTGAGGCGCAATTTCTCGTAGACTGGCATTTAGTAGCCCTTCCAGTAATTCAGGAGCAATCAGAGACTGATCCGCTTCGGATTTTCAAGAATTGGCTGGCTCACATGATCATTTTAGCCCCGATACCCAGTTTGATAACTGGAGAGTCCAACGGTGAAACTTTGGAGCCAAAGCGAGAGGGTTCAAACTTTGGAGAGTGGATTTCTGGGTTACTTAGTCGTTATCCGGCTGCTTACACACAGATTGATAAATATCTGCGAGAAGTTATGCCTGATATTCAGGATTTTCTCAATGAACAGACTGGCAAAGATTCTAAAAGTATGATTGTGAGATTTGAAGCAAAAAATGCCAATCTAAGTATTGAATTTAAAGATTTATCTGATGGGGAAAAATGCTTTTTTCTTTGTGCTGTCGTCTTAGCTGCTAATAAATTTTATGGGCCTCTTTTTTGCTTTTGGGACGAACCTGATAACTATTTATCCTTGTCCGAGGTTGGACATTTCGTGGCTTCATTGCGACGCTCATTTAAAGATAGTGGGCAGATTTTAGTAACTTCTCATAATCCTGAAGCAATCCGAAAATTTTCTCATGAAAATACTTTATTTTTGGATCGAAAAACTCACTTAGAACCAACTTTAGTCAGACTGCTCAGTGATATCCCTGTTCAAGGTGATCTTATAGATAACTTGATTCTTGGTGATATAGAACTATGAGCATCAATAAATATCAACCGCACCTCGTTGTTTTACCTGAAGATGATGCTGATCGCCAAATCGCCAACGGATTTATTCTTGATTCAAATCTTAACGACCGTGCTATTCAAATCCTACCACCTGCTGGTGGATGGGGAAAAGTTGTGGAGCAATTTTTGGCAGTTCATGTTCCTGAAATGCGAAAGTTTCCAGAGAGATTCATTGTTTTACTGATTGATTTCGATGATCAGCAGGACACAAGATTTGATTATGTTAAGAATCAGATTCCAGATGAAATTATTGATAGAGTATTTATTATTGGAGTGCTATCAGAACCAGAGGCTCTTAGGGCAAAGACTAACAAAAATTTTGAAACAATTGGAGAGACTCTTGCAAAAGATTGCTCACAAAACACAAATGAATTATGGGGACATGAGCTTTTACGACACAATAAAGCTGAGTTAGATCGTATAGTTGTATCTGTCAAACCATTTCTATTTAAATAAATACTTATAAATAAAATAGGGAAAGTATTAGCTTTCCCTTTACTGCTAAACAAATGCTAAAGCTCCCATACTTAACAGCAATAGCTTTTAGCCTATTTAGTTGCTTCCTAATCTTATTCAAGCTAATTTATCAGAAAATATATTCAGACTAAAGTCACAATTATATCCATGACTTTAGTCACGGTTAAAGTAAACAGCATATATAAATTTATGGCTAAGGTAATACTAATTAATAGTGGTAAGATTCAAAAAATTTATTAAGATAGAGTTTGTGACTTGATGCTTTGACTCTTAATTGATTTTTGTTCCCTATGTGTAGATTAATTGGCTATCTTGGCAAAAGTATTCGCTTGGATGAATTGTTATATAAACCAGAACATTCTCTACATGAACAAAGTTATAATTCTCTGGAGTTAAAATCTGGAGTGGTATGTGCAGATGGTGTTGGTATAGGCTGGTACGATGAAGGGGGGAAATCATTTATTTACCGTAATACTATCCCACTTTGGCATGATTCAAATTTGCAAGAATTAAGCCAATATGTACAAGCTCATTGTACTGTAGGTTATGCAAGATTAGCTGGAGTAGGTGAACCACTGGATATTAGTAATTGTCAGCCGTTCCGTAGTGGGAAACTTTTGTTTGTTCATAATGGTGAAATATTGAGCTTTCAGCAGACATTATATAGACCAATACGTGATAGCCTTGCTGATTCAACGTATAATTTGATTAAAGGTCAGACTGATTCTGAACACATTTTCGCTCTACTTGTAGAAATGTGGCAGTCATTTCCAGATAGTAATCTGGTGTCAGCTATAGGGATGACGCTACAAAGATTGACTGATTTAGCGCAAAAACATGATACCAGCTTTAGTGCTAATATGATTGTGAGTGATGGTCAGGCGATCGCAGCAGTGCGTTACGCCTATGGTATGGAAGCACCTACCCTTTATTGGTGTTGTGATGACAGTCAGCCAAACGGTGTTACTGTTGCATCTGAACCTTTATCTCAGGACAATTGGATAGCCTTTCCAGAACAAAGTATTTTATTGGTGGAATCAGATGATTTAGTGCCTAGAATTATAGCTTGGGAGAAATATTTTTAGTTCACTGTGACAAGGTTTGTAGTAAGGACTTTAGTCCTTATTACGAACTCTAATTTTTTGCCAGTTATTTTAATTATCAATGTTAGATAATATCTTATAAGCTTCATTAAACAAAAGCATCTTTTCTTGCGCCTGCTTTTGCAGTTCTGGCTTACCTACAAATAAATCTGGATGCCATTTTTTCACTAAATTTCGGTAAGCCTGTTTCACATCAGCAAAAGATGCACCTTGTTGTAATTCTAATATCTTATAGGCGTGAGCAATTTTATCCTTTTCGCCTTGATTTTTTGGTGGTGTAGCTGTTTGCTGATTTTGAGAACTAGGTGAACCCATTTGTGCTTTTATCTGCGCTATTTCCTCATCCAATTCCCAGTTACGAAACTTCGCTTCTAACTCTGCTGGGTTAGGAGAAGGTGGCGGGGGAGTAGATACTTGCTGACGAGGTGGTTCTACTTTTTTCTCCGCAGTATTTCTTGGTGGGGGAGTAGATACTTGCTGACGAGGTGGTTCTACTTTTTTCTCCGCAGTATTTCTTGGTGGGGGAGTGTAAACCCTTTGCTGTTGTCGAGATGATGGTATTGCTGTATAAGGCTGATAGTTAGAACTGATTTTGAATTTTGCCAACTCATGTAGTAATTGATTAAAGCCATTTTGCAATTGCTGTAATTCTTCCCGCTTTCTAGTAATTTCCGGTGGTTCTGGACTAACTTTAAAACATATTATTATTTCAGCTTGGCGTTCGTATGCAGCTAAGATTGATAAACCTTGATGACTTAACTGAGAAAAATAATCTTCGGTTGCAGCAATACAAAGTTTTGCTACTTGTTGATGATATGATTCTTTCACAAAATCATCATCTTGCTTTTGGACATTTTTGTTTAACAAATAAGAAATACTACCCACCACAGCCGCACCTACAGGCCCACCTATTAGCCACCCAATACCGCCACCTACAGCAATTGAACCGGGTTCACTCCAAGTATCATCATTATCTGGCTTAGGTGGTAATGTAATAGTTGGTTGACTAGGGAAGGGAATTAATAAATCTTCTGGTCTTTCTTCTTGGAAAAAATCATAGGCTTGATACAGCCATTTGACTACTGCTAATTGTAAATCTTGTAGGTCTTTTTTCAGCTTATTAGTTTGCCAAGACTTAAAATTATTCTCAGCCAAAGCCACAGCAGCATCAGATTGATATTTATTAAGTAAATTAGGTAAAGCTAACCAATCGCGTAACTCTTTCACACTGGTATTAAAGCCACGCTGAATCAAATCTAAAGCTTTTTGTTTAATCTCTAACTTAGTATTTTGTTTATCATTAAATGACTGAATTTCATTCACAAGTGGGTCAATTTTATGCTTTAATGATAATTGAATTTGCGAAGCGATCGCCTGCACTCTCGGCAACCTCACCCCACCCCGACTTTGTTGTAAAATCCCCACAACATTTTGCAAAGCCGCTTCAAAACTCGCCAAACCGCTACTGCTAGCCGCCGCGACATCACCTTTTAATCTGGCGCGTAAAGCAGGTAAAGCATCAACACGATATAAATTACTAAATCCTGGTGGTAATTCAGCCCGGAAACTTTCAGCTACAAACCGCAAGCGATTTTGTACAGACTGTTGTTCTTCCGGTTCTAATAAATTAAGAAAATTAGCAACAAAAATAACCGTCTTAATACCCCTATCCAATAACCAATCTCGCAGATTTTCTCGTTCTCCCAAAGTCATCAACTTACGCGCATCAAGTAACTGCACAACTAAATCTGCACTTAAAAGTTGTTCCTTAACTAAATTATCCTGTTCCTCCCTATCATTAGTTCCAGGTAAATCGATAAACTCTACACCAGTTTCTAAAAAAGGATGAGGACAGAACACCTCAACAGATGCCACATCTTGGCGCATTTGTCGATTACCATCAAGAATAGCAAACTGTTGTAAAACCTCCGTACCACTGCGATAGACTTCCGTACCGTCCACTAACATGATACGCGATCGCACATTAAAACCATACTTAACCGTAATCGCCGCGCCCGTAGTCGGAATTAAATCAATAGGTAAAGTCCGACTTCCCAACATGGCATTTAACAAAGTAGACTTACCATAATTAAAAAGCCCAAAAACCGCAATCCGAAAATTAGGATTCACCAGATAATCACATATAGAAATCACATCCCGATACTGTTTTGATTTTCTCTCCCACCCCAACAACTCACACCCAGACTTCAACCCACCAATTAAACCCTCATACTCCCTCATACTCTCCCCTCCTCAACTAAAAACAGAGAGAGAAGAAAACCCCCTCTCCCTCATTAAACCTCCACCTTTAACAGTGAACAGTGAACAGTAAACAGTAAACATAACCTGATAACTGATAACTGATAACTGATAACTGAATCAGCCATAATAAGCCAACAAACTACTATAAGCCCCCTCAATCTTTTGCAACTGCGCTATCACATCCTCCTGTAAACTCTTAAACCTCCGCAACTCACCCTCCCTATTAATTTCCCTCGTTTTCTTCTGCTTCAGCAAATTATCCAACTCAGACTTACGAGAATTGATATCATCATTAATGCGTTTACTCACCTCCCGTTCATAAACATCAAAACATTCCTTCACCGCATCATATACAGTTTGAGATTGTTCATGTGCTACCTGCGGGAGATATTTCACCAACTCTGTCTTAGCAGTTTTTACTAACTCCTTCCGCGCTTGATCTGCTTGTAAAAAACCGACTCCCAAACCAAGTACAGCAAATCCAATAGGGCCTAAAAGTGTCCCGGTAACGGCTGTAATTATTCCCCCAATACCGATAACTGTGAAATAGTTTAAGAGGATATTCTTCCAATCAAAACCAGCACCAGCCATCGCTACCCCAGCTAGATTTCCGCGAGTTAAAGATAACAATCCCATCGCCCATTTTGCCCAAGCTGGGGATTTATCATCTTCTGTAGTTGTGGTAGGGTTAACTGTAACTTTTTGTCCCGTAAGTTTTTCTGTTATTCTATCTGTTACTTGACTGTAAGATGCACCGTATTGAGAAGCACTATAAGACAGTTCTTTAAACGCCCGATTAATATCTTTCTCTGCTGTTAAAGTCCAGGCGGCGAACTTATCAGTCATGTATTCTTCAAAAGCTTTTTGTAATGCAGCATTAAATGCTTCCCGCTTACCACTACTGAGGAAGTCCAACAACTTTAACTCTGGTTGGTAGCGTAAGAAATCAGTTTCAAAAGTATTACCCAAATTTAATATATAGCTGCGGAAAGATTCAGAAACTTTTCTCGCTTGTGTATCTCTGGTATTGAGAATTTCCTTTTGAAATTGGTCGCGGATGTTGGTAAGTTTGGTAAACTCTGGTTCAACAGAATTGATGCGTTTTTTTAACTCATCAACATCGTGATCTAATAATGGTAGCCTGCGTCCAATGGCTTCGCGGGTGTGGTTTACAGCTTGTCTAGCAAGGGTTCTGGCTTGTCGTAGTTCGGCGATCGCTCTTTCTCTGGTAAGAAATATATTCAGACAAGCCATAAACTCAGGAAAGCCAGTCCCGGTTAAATCAGCTTCGGTATTTTTCAACCGCCGCCGCAATGCTTGAATTGATGAAAGTTCAAACACTCTTTCATCATAAATATCGTGACCATCTACATAACAATATTCTGATAAATTGGCTTTAAATACTTGCCGTAATCTATCTTCCGCCGCTTGCAACTCTTCTACATCATCAGGATCAATCAATGATTCTTTCACCTGATCCCAAGCATTAATTAAGAAGAAAACTGATAAACCTCTACCTTTAATATAGTTTTCTAAATACCGACGCTCACCCAAAGTGCAAGGTTGGGAAGCTCTCATCACAAATAGGATAGCATGACAGTTGTTCACATATCCCAAAGATAATTCATTACGTGCTTCCGTGTCATTCAACCCTGGACTATCAACAATTTCAATCCCCTTTTCTAATAAACTTAAAGGATATTCCACCACTGCATAATCAACATCAGGAAAAGCTTGTTTTTTCTCTTGCTCTAACTTCTTCGCTTCGGCTGGATCAATGGTATATTTATATTTAAAACTAGCAAAATCTAATACTTGTGGGCTTTTGCCATCATTAAAATGAATTGTAACTTTCTTCTCTGCCCCGTAGCGTAACACAGTTAAGACTGCCGTACAGGGATTCACATCACTAGGTAGTAAATTCTCTCCAATCAAAGCATTAAGAAATGTACTTTTCCCTCGCTTCATATCGCCTAATACCAACAGGCGAAATACACCTTGTTTCAGGTTATTACTAGCTACAGAAATATCTTCTAAATCTCGTTCTAAACTGAGTTTACCTGATGATGTATCCCCAACGAACTCAGCTTGACTAATTGTTTGGGATAATTGTTGTAAAGATACGGCAATTTCCGAACGTACTTGTGCAACACGTTCCAAATCTTGAATAAACTTATCAGTTGCTACTTGATTAACCACAATATTTACACCTTAATTAAGATTGTTTGCGAGAGGCAAAAAATAGTTGATAAGATACCCATCCCAGCACAGCAATAATAATGAACCCAGCCAACAGTGAAGCAATTCTTACCGCCACTAACGCCGCCACACCTAAAGCAAATAACTTCCCACCCAGAATCACTTTTTTCATCCAAGCTTTTTGTTCTGGCTGATGCTTAACAGTCTTATACAAAGGAACATCGTTTTCCCTTAGCCGTAATTCCACTTCTTTCTCTCGTAGCCTACGTTCCCGTTCCTCAAGTTCTTGATTGCGATCGCTTGGAGATGTCATTGATACCCGCCCAGGCTAAAATATTAATCGGAATATTGGCACTTATAGTATTAATGTATATTAATTCACATTAATTCTTGCCAGCTACAGTAAAAATACTATTTTGTCATTTGAAGAATTGAGTTTGTAGTGAGGACTTTAGTCCTCAATAAAGGACTAAAGTCCTTACTACAAGCTTGATTTATTTACACGGTTTTACTTAGCTTCCACAAGCTACACTCGCTTTTCGGAAAGTTAGATAAATTAAATAACAGACCCATCAGCTATTACATTCTTTTATATTGCATATTTATTTATCAATTTCCTTGCCTGCTGACAGTTAATTAACTGTCAACTGTCAACGGTATTGCCGAGATAGCTAGAATAACCGTATATCTTGCCACTACATAAGCCACAATTTTTATATGCACTCAACCCAAGTGGAAACACAATGGATATCAAAAATGGCTTCGTAGGCACTATTGGCAACACACCACTGATTCGTTTAAATAGTTTTAGTGAGGAAACAGGGTGTGAAATTCTCGCTAAAGCAGAATTTCTGAATCCTGGTGGTTCAGTTAAAGACCGTGCTGCACTTTACATTATCCAAGACGCAGAAGAAAAAGGTTTACTCAAACCCGGTGGAACCGTTGTCGAAGGAACTGCTGGTAATACTGGTATTGGACTGGCGCATATTTGCAATGCTAAAGGCTACAAATGTTTAATTATCATTCCCAATACCCAGTCACAAGAGAAAATTGACGCACTCACAGCATTAGGCGCGGAAGTTCGTCCCGTGCCGGCTGTACCCTATAAAGACCCAAACAACTACGTCAAGCTATCTGGTAGAATTGCTGCTGAGTTAGATAACGCTATTTGGGCAAATCAGTTTGATAATTTAGCTAACCGTCGCGCTCACTACGAAACCACAGGCCCGGAAATTTGGACACAAACAGATGGTAAAGTAGATGGTTGGGTCGCGGCAACTGGTACTGGTGGTACATTTGCAGGTGTAGCTATGTACCTGAAAGAACAAAATCCCGCAATTAAATGTGTTGTCGCCGACCCACTAGGTAGCGGACTTTACAGCTATATTAAAACTGGGGAAATCAAGATAGAGGGAAATTCTATCACCGAAGGGATTGGTAATAGCCGCATCACAGCTAACATGGAAGATGCACCAGCAGACGATGCCATTCAAATAGATGACAAGGAAGCTTTGCGAGTAGTTTCTCAATTGCTACGCAAAGATGGGTTGTTGATGGGTGGTTCGACGGGTATTAATGTAGCGGCGGCTGTAGCTTTAGCGAAGCAATTAGGCCCCGGTCATACTATCGTTACCATCCTATGTGATAGTGGTTCCCGCTATCAATCACGCATATTCAACCGCGAATGGCTGGCCTCTAAAGGTTTATCACTAGATTAGTCAATAGTCAATAGTCAATAGTCAATAGTCAATAGTCCATAGTCCATAGTCCATAGTCCATAGTCCATAGTCAACAGTTAACAGTTAACTATGGCTTTGACTATCGACTCAATTTTTTCAGGGTGAAATATGACAGATATCGCACAACCATCCAACTCGCCCATAAAAGAAGCTTCCACTCCCAAATGTGTACGGGTATGTCAAAATCGCACTTGTAAAAAGCAAGGTGCAAAAGAGGTGTTAGCGGCTTTTGCAGCTTTACCAGTTGCTGATGTGAGTGTCACAGGTAGCAGTTGCTTAGGACAATGTGGAAATGGGCCGATGGTGCTGGTTTTACCGGATATGGTTTGGTATAGCGGTGTTCAAAGAGATGAAGTACGTCTGTTGGTAGAACAACACTTGCTAGGTGGTCAAAAGGTCAAGCAGATGCTCTATTATCGGTTTCATCCCAGTACGTAGTAAAGGCTTTAGCCTTTTGTTGAGGACTTTAGTCCTCATTACAAACCTGGATAAAAGCAATTTAAAAGTCTGCACTATTTTTGACTGAAGCGAGGCATCCGATGGACATTCAGGGGCTGCGTCAATCCTTGAAAATGAAGTGGCTGAGTTATTACGAGCAAAATCGTGCTTGGTTGGTGAAAATGAGGGTTTGGGCTACTTATAATGGTTTACGGCGGCCTTCCTCTGGATTTATTTTGGCTACACTTTCTGTTTTAGAACCAGAGTTTGATCAGGTACTGGCTTTTATTATGGAGTTAAATAATGACCCAGATGAAATTGTGACGGCTTTGGGTTTGAATTTTAATCCCGATGCTGAGTTACGGCAAACGCAACTAAACCAGCAGCCAACCAAAGCTACAGCATCAAACGGCTGTGTTGTCAATAATGCTTCCCAAAATCAACAATCGGAAAGTCAGCCATTGCTGTCACTGGTAGACAAACCTGTGCGATCGCCTGTTAATATTAACCAGGTTGATGAACACAAGGCAATAGGCTACACTTCACCCAAAGTTAAGGCAGTCTCTACCAACGGTAAAGATGTATACGCTCACTCAGTGGAAATGGCTGTGAGCGATCGCACTAGGTCATCCCCAATTCCCACTACGGAAATCCCCGTCAAATCTAAGCCCCCGTCTATCAGGCTGGCATTAGCAAGCGAAACTATTCCTAATAGTAAAACAATACGTGTTTTAGAAATTACAACTAAAGTTCCAGTCCAACAAAAAACCCTACCTTTATTAACCTTGGCTACAGAAACGCCCCAAACCGAAGCATCTACTCACAAATTCAACCCATCACACAGCACAAACGCCACTACTTTGGCTTCTTGGGTGGATGAATTTTGTCAGGGTACTGGTTTTGAGCGAGAAGAAGTATGTAGTAAGGACTTTAGGTGAACTACCTACACTGACCTGACGGTACAGTGTAGGTAGTTCACTCCTTTGACCCAGCACTAAAGTGCCTACTACATACCTCTAATTCACCAAAACGTTGCTTGTTTCCGGTTGTAGCAACCCATTCAACAGGGATGCAGGACGTTGACCGTAAGGCCAAGCAAAGGCATGGCGGAAAGCTGCATCCTGACAAGCTTGTAGCTGTTTAAAGTTGATAATGTCGTAAGTCAAGAGATTTTCATACTCAAAAGGCAAACGTACATTATGCAGCCCAGCGTTGTCAGTACAAATAGCGATATCTACCCCAGCATCAAAACATCGGTCAAAGACTAACTTAAGTTGGCGGATGTCTTGTAAAGTGCCAGTTTGAATATAGGTTGTGGGACAAACCTCTAAACATTGTCCGCGCCTAGCTACATCTGGTAGTAACTCTGGATACAATAGGGGAATTTGGATACCGTGACCTATCCGCATGAGGTAGGGTAACAGTTGGGGGTAACAACCAGCCGGGGTTTCATAAAAGTGTCCGGTGGTATTGATGTTTTGCGATCGCGCATACTCAAATAAGCTAATCCATTCTGCCATGCGATCGGCGTAATGGCTATCACCCCCAGCTACATCTATCCCACATACATAATCTCTGTTTTGCACCGCCAAATCAACGATCGCCTTATTTACCTCATAGGGTAGCCTTGTGTGCATACACAAAATTTGGCTAGTCACAATGGGATATTCTGGCTGACTACTAGCTTCCCCTACAACTTTGACGATTTCCACCATCTTATCAATTCTTGCGGACTGACTCAGATGTTCTGGTGTACGTAAGTAGGGAGTGTAGCGCAGTTCCAGATAAGCCAAATTTTCAAAAATGTAAGCACCGCGTACCAGACGATAAATAAAGTAAGGTAGGGTATCTACGGTTTGCACACTTTCTACAAGGGTATGCAGTTCTAAATACTCGTCCAAGGTATTGCGGGGACGGGTGTAAAAATCCTCAAACTCTGGATACTCAGCAAAACGAGAAATCAAATCTGATGAATGTCGCTCAAAATAGCGCCATAAGACACGGGGGACGACAGAACCGCCCAAGTGTCTATGTAATTCCGCATATAATGCCATAGTGGTACTTTTTTATAAAAATTTCACTAATATTAACAAATACATCAAGAGAAAAAATCTATCCCTCCACAAAGATTGTATAGCAGGGGACAGGTGACAGGGCTGAAAGCCTTTGAAATTAAAGGTTTTAAAATTGTATGATGTCCTAACTTATGCTTCGACAGCTATATAAATTTACTTATATAGCTGTCGTCTCAAAGGTTGACACTCAGCACCTGACCATAACTGTGAGTATTAACCTTATTAATTGTCTGTACTAACTCTTGGGCTGTGCAGGGTTTAGATAAAAATGCCTTCACTCCCATGTTAGCAATTGCACTCTCATCTGGTTCAGATAATAGCCCACTCATGGCAATAATTTTGATTTGGGGGTTAATCTTTTGTAACTTGCGGATAGCGATCGCTCCATCCATTGATGGCATCATCATATCTAGCAGCACTACACTAATTTGCTCTTGATACTTTGTATAAATTGATAGCGCTTCCTTCCCATCCCTAGCAGTTAATACTTGATAGTTATATGCTTCTAAAGATGATTTAGTAATTTCGCGAATAATAGCCTCATCATCCACTACGAGAATTAATTCTTTATTCCCCATAACTGAGGGTATCTCTACACAATTCCCTAGCTGGGTATGAGATACTAAAGCAGGCAAATAAACTTGAAATTTAGTACCTTTACCTTCCTCACTCTGCACATTGATAAAACCACCGTGATTATCAATGATACTCAATGCTGTAGATAGTCCTAAACCTGTACCTTTGCCTACTTCTTTTGTTGAAAAGAATGGCTCAAAAATTTGCTTTTGGATTTTTGCAGGTATGCCTAAACCAGTATCTTCTATAGATAAACTAATATAATGTCCACCTTGACGGGAAAGCACCACATTATCAGCAGTAATTTTTAATATCCCACCATGAGGCATGGCATCACGAGCATTAATTACCAAATTCATCAATACTTGATGTAATTGAGTTATATCGCCTGATACATACCATAGATTTTCAGGAATATTTGTCTGACAGGTAATTGACTTAGGAAAAGTTTGTTGGACAATTTGTTCAATTTCTAACACCAATTGTTTGACTGAAACTATTGTCTTTTTACCTTCAATACCCCGTGCAAAAGATAACACTTGTTTAAGCAAATTTGCCCCGCGTTTAACATTATTTTCTAAAGTATTTAACACTTTTTGCATCTGCAAGTCGTGGGTTTTCATTTGCAAAAGCTGCACCGCCATTAAAATCGGAGACAAGATATTATTGAGGTCGTGTGCAATACCACTTGCTAGTGTACCGATACTTTCGAGGCGTTGCGATCGCAATAATTCTGCTGGGAGTGGTTGTTTAGGTGTAAGCGTATTTACCATCACAATAGATTTTGGTTGTCCCTGCTGATCCCGCAGCAAAACCCAACGACTAAAGACGATAAGTTCCTCGCCATTTTTCCTCAGTTGATGTAACTCTCCTTCCCACTCACCCTGATGAATAACTTTTGACAGTGCTATTTCTAACTGGGTTGAATTTTTTTGATACAATTGTCCAATATCTTTCCCTAAGATATCCTCAGCTTTCCAGCCATATAAACGTTCTGCGCCTTTATTCCAAAAAGCAATCTCATAGCGGAGATTACTGACTAAAACCGCATCATTAATTACATTGAGAATTGCAGCTTGTTCAGAAATTTTTTGTTCAGCCTGCTGATGTTTAATAATGTAGCGCCATAAGCAACAGAAGAATGTAAAAAATATCACATTTCCACAAGCAGCCAGACAAAATATTGGTTTGAGCTGATGAATAACAGAAACATTTTCCATGCGATCGCCTTTTATCCTATCGATACCTCCAATGAGTTACAAGTAAAAGTAGAAATTTCTCAGTTTAAGGTGAATACAAGAATTTAAAATTATCATAATTACAGCAGTTGTAGCTCACTGTAATTAATTACAATCCAGCAGACACCATAACAGCATTAAGAGTTCCTTTTCTTTTTTAGCAGGGGACAGCTTTCAAGGGCAGGTTTTTTACACTTCGATCCAATATACTGGTTTTAGGGTGTAGGGGTGAATGAAACTGGGATAATGTCGTGGTTTTACAGTCCTCACTCATTACTTTATTAAAAACCTGCCCTTAAGAGGTGTATTAATTTCCCCTTTCCCCTTTCCCCTTTCCCCTTTCCCCTTTCCCCCACCATACACCTTTAAGTTAAAATAGCCCCGCCCATCAAGCGTTCATAGCGATATTTCAACTCTGCTTTCATTAAAGGCCAGCGTTCCAAAGTTGCATCTATCTCTATCACCTTTTCGGCTGCTTGTCTTGCTAATACTAAAATTTC
Source organism: Anabaena azotica FACHB-119 (assembly GCF_014697625.1). Classification (GTDB taxonomy): domain Bacteria; phylum Cyanobacteriota; class Cyanobacteriia; order Cyanobacteriales; family Nostocaceae; genus Trichormus; species Trichormus azoticus_A. The sequence continues at coordinate 70,760 of NZ_JACJSG010000024.1, forward strand.
TTCATCCTCAACTAAACTAGCCAAGGTAAAATCAGGCACACCCGACTGTCTTGTTCCCAACACCTCACCCGGCCCGCGAAAACGCATATCCATTTCCGAGATGAAAAAACCATCCTGGGACTGTTCCAACACCTTCAGCCGTTGTTGAGCGTCGGGGCTTCTAGAACTACTCATCAATAAACAGTAAGACTGCGCTGCACCCCGACCCACACGCCCCCGCAATTGATGGAGTTGCGATAAACCAAACCGTTCCGCATTTTCAATGAGCATAACTGTAGCATTAGGTACGTCTACACCAACCTCAACAACGGTTGTAGATACAAGAATCTGCGTTTGATTATCGCGGAACTTGGTGATGGCTTCGTCTTTCTCCGCAGAAGTCATGCGACCGTGGAGTAACCCGACCTGAAACTCTGGAAACACACTCTCTTGTAACTTTTGGTGTTCTTCCACAGCCGATCGCAAATCTAATTTCTCAGATTCTTCCACCAAGGGCAACACCACATAGGTTTGTCTACCTTGGGCAATTTCCCGGCGGATGAGGTCATAAGCCTGGGAACGTTGTTGACCAGTTAACAAGGTAGTTTGTATTTTCTGCCGTCCTGGTGGTAACTCATCAATTTGGCTGACATCCATATCCCCATGTATGGTTAACGCCAGCGTCCGGGGAATGGGTGTGGCTGTCATAGTTAATACATGAGGTTGTTCGCCCTTTTGCTGTAACAGCGCCCTTTGTTTCACCCCAAAGCGATGTTGTTCATCAATGACAACTAAACCCAAGCGTTGAAAGTTTACCGGGTCTTGAATTAAGGCGTGAGTTCCCACCAACAAAGGTAATTCCCCCGTTTCTAACTGGGAATGTATTTGTCGCCGTTTAGCGGTTTTAGTCGAACCTGTGAGCAATTCCACAGGTAAATGCAACAGGTTAAACCAACCAACTAATTTACGGTAATGCTGTTCGGCTAACACTTCTGTAGGAGCCATGAGGGCGGCTTGATAGCCAGATTGAATTGCTGCTAAAATTGCTACCACAGCCACAACTGTTTTCCCTGAACCTACATCACCCTGTACCAAACGATTCATTGCTGTGGTTTGTTGTAAGTCGTTGAGGATGTCGTTGAGGACTCGTTGCTGTGCGCCAGTCAGTTGAAAAGGTAGAATTTCGTAGAACTTTTCGATTAACTGACCCTTGGGAGCGAGGACAGCACTAGTTTGAATAGCTTTAGCTTGCTGCTGACGTTGTAATAAACCTAATTGTAAGTAGAAAAATTCATCGAAGACCAGACGACGACGGGCAACTTGTAGGGTAGCACTTTCATCAGGGAAATGAATGTTAGCGATCGCATCCTTCAATTCCATCAAATTATACTTTTCCCGCAAACCTTTCGGTAACGGGTCTTTCAAAAGAGCCGCCGCAGGTAAAGCCGCCAGCACCGCCTGTCTCACCATATTTGCCATCACCCCTTCCGTAAGGGCGTAAATTGGCACTACCCGCCCAATAGTCAAGGATTCAATTGTATCCCCTGGGTTCCCTAAAACCTCCAACTCTGGGTTATCCAGCGTCAAGCGCCCGTACTTATTACCTTTAACTAACCCGCAAGCCGCTAACACGCTACCCACCGGATAACGCCGTTTTAAACTTTCCTGCCAACCACGACTAGCATACCGCGAACCCGCCCAAAAGCGACTAGCGTTAATTTGCCCTGTATTATCCTTGAGAGTTAATTCTAAAATCGTTAACTTCTGATTCTTCGGGCTAGTAAAACAATTGCATTTCTTCACCGTCGCTACTATAGTCACCGTCTCACCCGCCTGCAACTCGCGGATATTTACCTGACGCGCATAGTCAATATGGTCACGGGGATAATAAAACAGCAAATCCCGCACCGTATACAACCGCAAAGCCGCCAACTTATCAGCCTTGCGAATTCCTATTTCGGGTAAATCACTTAGTTTCTGGTCAATTTTCGGAGCCAGCCTGCGGCTCACCTCCGCCACAACTGGCGCAGCATTGGGAATCTTAGATTTATAACTCCTCCCCTGCTCCCCTGCTCCTCTGCTCCCCTGCTCTTCTTTCGGTTCTTCCTGTTCCTTTTGCAGTTGATATAGATACCTACGAGTTTCCGCTATTAAATGTTGCCTTTCTTTCTGCCCCAAATTTGGATAATTAGCAAATTTTTCCGCCAATTCTTGCCAGCGACGACGTTCAATTGCAGGTAAAACCGTCGGGAATTTCCCAAAAGTCAGGCTGAGAAATTCACTGAAGCGGTATTGTCTACCCAGCAAGTCAGTAAAGCCGTTGTCTGCTTCTACTGCCAAGGCTTTATGCAATCTTATCCAGTCTGGTTGGTCATTAGTCATTAGTCATTAGTCATTAGTCAATAGTCAACAGTCAACAGTCAACAGTCAACAGTCAACACAGCTTTGGACTGTGGACTTTGGACTATTGACTAATCTTCATACCAACTTGAACGCCATGCGGCTTCAGCTTCGGCAATTGAAAGTTCCCTTTGCTTTTTTTGATACTCTCGTCCTAGTTGGTTGAGTTTGCCTAAAACATGGCGAATTTGGCTACGACTGGAAGAAAGGGTTGGATCAGCAAACTCTATTTCTCCTAACCTTAAATTAATTGTCGTGATTTGTGTCAGGCTAGATTCATCTTCATCTTGCTCATTTTCAATTTCAATCACCAAGTTTAAAAGGTTAGGCGGACCTGGCATCATTTCTGCCGCAGCTTCAGATGCAGCCGCAGCCGCTTCTAAAATAGGTTCTGGCAATTTTTTGGGCAAAATGTCAGCATTCTGCAACAAAACATTAGCTTCATGAGAAACCTTTCTCAACGTCCGTTGTGTTGCCTCTTCTACAAGCTTTTGCCACTTCGCCAAGTCTATAGGATTAGAAGTATCCAATACATAAACCTGAGAAGCCGGAGCCACAGAACTCACCTCCCCTACTCCCTCATCTCCCCCTACTTCCTCATCTCCCTCATCTCCCCCTACTTCCTCATCTCCCTCATCTCCCCCTACTTCCTCATCTCCCTCATCTCCCCCTACTTCCTCATCTCCCTCATCTCCCTGAATAACCAACTGAGCCAGCAACAACTCCGCTCCTTGTTTACCTAATTTACGGATACCTTGTTGTAATTGTTGCCTTTGATTTAATGATAACTTCAAGAAATTTTCAGGATAGTTATGGGTACAAAGGTGATAACTTGCCAGCACTAACTGCTTACCTAGTGCTTGACCCAAAACGCCCAGATAATTAGCATAAGCGCTGTGGAGTTCTGAGGCGATCGCTTTTATCGCTTCTTGCAAAACTGCAATATCCTGCTCAATTCGCTCAATTGCTCTTCCCATATCTTGTAATTGTCCACCTGAACCTACTTATGGTACAAATGTACGCAACTATTCTAAAATAATTACCGAAGAAATTTAATATAACTGATAAATAAAATACAGGTCACGCAATTTGCTTGACCTGTTTAATAAGAGTCAGTGGTCAGTTGTCAGTGGTCAGTTGTCAGTAGCTTAAAATCTCTAATTTGTTAACTAATGACCAATGACCAATGACTAATGACTAATTAATTACTTCGCACCAATTTGGGCGGCGACTTCTTCAGCAAAGTTGCTTTCTTGCTTCTCGATACCTTCACCCAGGACGTAGCGCACGAAGCGTTTTACTTCGATATCTTCGCCGACTTTCGCCTTAACTTGCTTGATCAAGTCTTCCACAGAAATACTTTGGTCGCGAATGTAAGGCTGATCCACTAGAGTAAGTTCTTTCAGGCGTTTTTCAATCCGACCTTGAACAATCTTTTCTCTAATGTTTTCTGGCTTATTCGCCAAATCTTCTTTACCTGACTCGATGTCCTTTTCTTTCTGGACAACTTCAGCCGGGATTTGGTCTACGTTGACATACTCAACGTTTGGGCAAGCTGCTACCTGCATGGCTGCATTTTTTGCCAAGCCTTGTACTTCTTCGTTAGCAGCCGCAGCATCAGATTTAGCGCTAACTTCAACTAACACACCAACTCTACCGCCAGTGTGAATGTAGCTATCTACTACTCCAGGTTGACCTGCTACATCAAAATTGATAAAGCGGCGTACTTGGATGTTTTCACCTAAGTTAGCGATCGCTTGCTTAATCGCTTCATCTACGGTAAGGCTAGAATCTTCAATATAAGATTGAGCTAGCAAAGACTCAACACTCTCGGCAGTTGCTGCTTGTTGAGCTAGGTTCTTAACGAGATTTTTGAAAGCATCGTTACGGGCGACGAAATCTGTTTGGCAGTTAACTTCGATCAGTACACCTATTTTACCACCAGGCTGAATATAGGTATCTACTAGACCTTCTGCCGCAATGCGATCGCTTTTTTTACCCGCAGAGGCAATGCCTTTTTTCCGTAGCCAGTCAATGGCTTCTTCAACGTTACCTTCAGTTTCTTTCAGCGCTTTTTTGCAGTCCATCATGCCAGCACCAGTCTTTTGGCGTAGCTCTTGGACGAGTTTTGCAGATATTTCCGCCATGTTGCCTCAATTCCTAACTTGACCTTGAGTTATATTCGCTCACTAAAACAGTGCTGAGTTCTGAGTGCTGAAGCGCGGTAGCGCGGCTTTGAGCCAGTTCTGAGCAGAAATCTTGTGAGAGTTACTAGAACATGAGTAATTACTTTTTACTTCCGTTCTCGTGAGCCAAAACTAGCAATTTTCTTGCTGATTTGTCTAAACATTGATTTTGGGATCATACTCAGCACTCATAACTCAGCACTCAGCACTAGCAAATGTGTTGAGTATTTCTATCTTACTCAGGGCTGGTGAAGAAAAAGCGATGAAATTTTAAGTCTGAAAGATAAAGTCTCAAGTTTGAGCTTCTAACCCCATCCTTCATGCTTAAATATGGCTTATTCTTCTTCGTCTTCGTCGTCGGGAATCAACGAATCAGTGTAGTCACTTTCATCGTAATCGTAATCTTCCTCAGCGCCTTCGTAATCTTCGTACTCTTCTTCTACATCCAGTTGACCGTGACGACCTTCGTAAATCGCATCTGCCAATTTACCAACTATCAACTTGATTGATCTGATAGCGTCGTCATTGGCTGGGATGGGGATATCTACTACATCTGGGTCGCAGTTTGTATCCAACATAGACACAATGGGAATTGCCAGTTTTTGACATTCTTGAACTGCGTTGTATTCCCGGCGTTGGTCTACAATTACCACAACATCGGGGACTTTCCGCATCGTTTTGATGCCGCCCAAGTATTTTTGTAGTTTCGCCAGTTCGCGCCGGAGCATGGATGCTTCTTTTTTCGGCAGTAAGTCTAAAGCGCCGCTTTCTTCCCGACGCTCCAAATCTTTGAGGCGGTCTACTCTGGTTTTGATGGTTGCCCAGTTGGTGAGCATTCCCCCCAACCAGCGCTGGTTAATATAGTGAGAACCGCAACGAGCAGCTTCTTGAGCGATAATGCCTGCTGCTTGCCGTTTTGTGCCGACAAAGAGAAACTTCTTCCCTTGCTCGGCTTGCGATCGCATATAGTTATAAGCCTCATCCATCAACTGGGCTGTTTGCACCAAGTCGATGATATGTACACCATTGCGAGAGGTGTAAATGTAGGGAGACATTTTTGGGTTCCAGCGTCGGGTTTGATGCCCAAAGTGAACCCCAGACTCCATCATCTGAGCCAATGAAACGACTGGCATATATTTTCTAACTCCTATTCGGGTTAAACCTCCACCTGGGCGTATTTCCCCAAAGGAAAACACCCGAATCCCCAGATGTGCGGAAATTGGTCAACCATACTAGGGTAGCACATTTGTGCAAACTTTCAGGAAAAAGTAAACAATCTTGAGAAGTCCTTGATTTTTTCACCACAATCGCTGCTTAAATATGAGCAACAATAGATTAAAAATAACGTATGCTTATCTTTAGAGGTTCGCAAATAAAAAACAGCAGCTTCATGCTATGAGTAAGCACAAGCAAGTAGAAGAAAAGGATGCTTTTACTAGGGCAAGGTTTGAAAGAGCTTGTACCTTAATATATCTTGACTTTCAAAATGCCCCTGAGCTTAAAGATAGGCGATGTGTACGTAAGATTACTGCTTGGGATAAGATATATTTTGTTCAGTTTTATTGGGGTAGTCCTGTTTTTCTAACTAAACAGACATATCTGTCCTCTGCTAGTGAATTAGCTAGTGATGTAGGCCTAGTGCGTGAGTTTGCAGATCCCTACCGTCTTCAAAACAATAAGTCTCAAAAAACTAGACAAAAACATCATGCTGATTCGAGATGGAGTAGGGATGTTCACCAGAAGTGGCTTGATGATCATGAGTTAATGGTTCGCTTATATTTAGCACGTAAGAAATATCAAGATTTGGGAGATTCGGAAGATTTGGCTCATGTCAAAGCAAGTTATGATTTATTGAGGATAGAGCCTTTTTCGAGTCCTGAAATTGTAAAATCAGCGTATTATCAACAAGCAAAAAGTTTTCATCCTGATTATGGTGGAAATACAAAAAATTTTTTGTTACTTCAAGAAGCTTATAAAATCGCATTAGAAAACTCTGTTGAAGTTAACGTTACTTTGCTTTTAAAGTCATGAGTGTAAATGTTTGAAGTAAGATATTTTCACGGAAATCCAATTACTTTTTCTAGACAACTTATTGAATTAGATGAATTTCTTAAGGCATTAGGAGTGCAGCAATCGCAAAAAACTTACTTGCAGATAGTAAAGGAACATAATGAGTATTTAGCTAATACTAGTGGGGATGCAAATAATTGTGAAAATCTATCTGATGAAAGCATTTTCTTCTTTGGACAGGAAAAAATAAGTTTGGTGACTGGACAAAAGCGGAGATTTATCAATTCGCGTCAATTAGTTATCTGTATTCAACAACTAATTGAGATGGGAAAGATATCTAGCAAGAATGGTTGGATATTTCTTCAATGGTATAATGGAATTGTTGACAGTGCTATTGAGCAGTGGTACGTAGAGAAAACTGAAGAAGATATTCAGGATAAATTAGTGCTATTGGCTGGTTACAGTAATATTCGACTTCGCCAAGAATTTACTGTTATTGACAATATCCCCGATTCCGATAAGAAAACTCGAAGATTTGATTTAGTAGAGTTTGTCAATCGTTCAAATTTGGTAAGAATACGTGAAATAAAGAAACATAGAATTACACTCAATCATGTTAGAGATGCGATTGAAAAACGTTGTTATATAGAACTCGCTTCTCGTAATTTTCCTGGAAAGCAAGTTGAGTTTGTCTTTTGTAGTCCGAGTGGAATTGAAGAAGATGCAAGCCAATTCATAGACCAATTAGGTAGTATTTACTATGAAGCAGTGCAAGATTTGGGATTACGTTTGTATCTAAATGCGCTTAAAAACAGACCGATTGAGGGTTGGACGTTTTTCCAGTTGAATGTTGCTGGAAAGTTTCGTAACGTTTTACCAGAGACAAGGCTTCTACAAGCAGCAGAAGAAAGATTACGCAAGCAAAAATGATGCTAGCATCGCCTACAATAAAATAATTGTTGTAGCGATGGCAAATTGTCAGCATTAGTAATTAATCAAGCGAACATGATGTTAAAAGTCATTATTCGCCACTCAATTGAGAATAAGCCTCATACACACCCTTAACGTTGTACCAGTTGAGGAAAATACGCGCTATTTCCAAAGCTAACTGAGGTTTACCAGATTTAATTAACCACCGCAACAAAGGAGCCATTGTTTTTTCATTCAGTGCGCCATTGAGTGAAAGTATTCCCCACAGTAAACGGTGCAACCATGTCATTTGAATCATCATCCGCACTTCCCATGTAGGATGTTTTTTGTAGAACAAAACACCCATGCGTCCGCGTTGAATTTCTTTATCTATTAAGTTGGGTATTTGCTCTAAATTAAATGGTGGATGCCAATGATAGCCGACAGCAGCCGGACATTTTATTAGTTGTAATCCCAGGTTTTTTAATCTAACACCTAACTCTAAATCTTCCCAACCGTAGAGTTGAAACCCTGTATCAAATAAACCTGCTTTATTTAGCCAATGTTTAGGGATGGCGACGTTACCTGTGGCGAAAAAGGCGGCGGAAAAGTCTGTGATTTTATAAGGTTCTGCCGTGGGATTATCGAAGTTACAAGTATTAATTACTGCACCGTAGGTAAAAAAGCGATCGCTCCCCAATTTCTCTTGTCCCTGCACCAACGCATCAGTATGAGCTTGCAGGAAATTTTCCAACACAACTAAATCGCTATCAATAAATATAATTATATCCCCCAGCGCCTTTTCCACGCCTAAATTCCGCGCCGCCGCCGGCCCTGCATGGTCTTGTTCAAAAGGGCGCACATGGGGAAACTCTTGTTTATTTGCTGCTAACCAATCTATTGTCCCATCTGTCGAACCATCATCTACTAAGACAATCTCGTAGTCTTTGATGACAGTCGATGCACTCAGCGTCTGCACTTCCAAAGCGCGTAGACACTTCTCCAGAATTGGACGGCGATTGTAAGTTGGTATCACAACACTAATAAACACAGTCTCACCTACAACATTATTACCCATCTCCAGAATAGGACACTGTGGTACTTCAGTCTGTTCCTTGTCTCTTCTGGGTGTAAGGCAAAAACTTCAGCTTTGATTGTCCCCCATACCGCTACACTCCTACACCCTGAATTTTTCGTTTTCATGGGTAATTTCTATTAACCCTAACAGACAAGCTGATTCTTTCTTGTGTAAATACTGATTTAAGATGAATTAAACATTACATAAACTATTCTTAATCTTTTGTGAATAAAGTTTTGTAAAGGTGGACAACTTTTTCGCATTTGAGCAATTTAGATAGATTTCCATCAGCCTTGAAGCTAGGAAATTTAAACTTAAAACTTTAATAAAATCGCAAATTACTGATATCTTCAGTGAATTTGTAGATTGTCTAAATGAACATTTATTCTGCTAAATAGAGGGGTATTTGATGTCTAAATTCAGTCGGAGACAACTTTTAATTTTTTTTGCAGGCAGTGCTGGTGCTGCTGTATTAGGAGACAAGTTATTTGAAGGTGTTTCCAACGTTGCAGATGCACAAACTACACCACTGACATTTACACCAATACGATTACCGCATCCTCTGCCAATTTATCAGCAGCAGAAAAATTATTTACCCACAGGTATAGGACAAGGGCAGGTACTCAACGCTTCTGCCAATACTGCTTTATCAACTTATAACGTTATAGATGATGTTGTAGTAGCACCAGAATACGAACGTTATGTAATTGTAGGTTGGGGAGATAAAGTATTTACCAACAAGGATGAATATTTTGGTTATAACTGCGATTACACAGCTTTTGTACCCATTGGTAGAACCACAGAAGAAGGCTATTTGTGGGTCAATCACGAATATGTTAGTTTTCCCTTTTCAGGTTTAGCACCAGAAACTCCTGCTGATCTCCAAGGATTTCCTACCGCTTTTGCATCGGTAATTGGGCGGCCTTTACCCTCAAGTAATAACATTGAACTGCAAGGGGAATTTCTGTATAACTTAGGCGGATCGATTGTTCGCATTTCTAGCCGCAACGCTAGCAGGCATTTTAAAGTAGTAAATGATTCTAAAAATCGCCGCATTCATGGTTTATCTGGGTTAAAAATTAACGCCCAAAGAAAAGATGCTTATAAAGACGTGACTTCATGGGGAACTCTCAGCTATCAGCAAGGTGACGACAAATATTTAATTGGTACTGGCCCAGCTGCAACAGAAGTTTTTAATATCAGTGCTGATGGACTGGGTAACAAAATTATCGGTACAGCATACAACTGTTCTGGCGGTATAACTCCTTGGGGAACAATCTTATCTGCTGAAGAAAACTTCCAAGGTAGTTCAGTCTTTTTCGTGGGTGTGACAGAAGCAGTTAAACCTGATGGCACTCAGACAGGTTACACTAGTGGCACTACTGGCGCAACCTTTGGGTTAGTTGGGGAAAAATACGGCTGGATGGTAGAAATTGACCCAGCTGATCCTAACTTCCACCCACGCAAACATACATGGCTGGGTCGTTACCGCCATGAAAACATTGCCCTGCGCGTGGAAACTGGAAAAAGATTAGTGGCTTATTTGGGTGACGATAGACGCGGGGGACATACTTGGAAGTTTGTCAGTTCTGGTACTGTCTCCTCCCCAACAAGTAAAGCTAACAGCCAGTTGTTTGAAAGCGGTACTTTGTATGTCGCCCGTTACAACCCAGATGGTACGGGTCAATGGCTACCCTTACAATTAAATACTCCCACCAATCCCATACCACCGACAACACTGTCTTCTGTAGAATTTGCTGCTTTGGGGTCAGCACAAAGAGATGGGCGGCTACCATTACCAAGGCGAAATGGCATTGCTGGACAAACTCAGGATGGTGGTGCATTCAACTGCGATCGCACAAATGAAACAACAGCTTTAAGTGGCTATCAAAATAAAACTCTAGCTAGTTTCTACCCTACCCAAGGTGCAGTTCTCGTTGATGCTTTCTTAGCAGCCAACCTAATTGGCGGAACTCCCACAGCCCGCCCAGAAGACATTGAAGTTCATCCCTTTACCAAAGAAGTCTTCATTGCATATACTGATGGTGCGCCTGGTAGCGATGGTTATCCTGATTCGCGTATTTTCCAGGTTGCTAAATTAAATGCGAATGTCAACGCCACACAGCAGTCAGGCGGAATCTACAAAATTATTGAAGATAGCGCCGATGGTACAGGTACAACCTTTAAGTGGCAAAAATTTGCCCAAGGGGGAGAAGCTGGTTCAATTGGTGGTGCAGGTTTCGCCAACGTAGATAATTTAGTATTCGACACTCAAGCAAACGTTTGGGGTGTAACAGATATGTCTACATCAACCCACAACGGTTTTAACGTTGGTGCAACAGGAAACCAAACTACTATCAATCACACGGTTAGTGGTAACGTTTCCAATTTTACAGGAGTTTTTGGTAATAACTGGCTGTTCTTTATCCCCACTAGCGGCCCCAATGCTGGACAGGTATTGCCCTTCGCCTATGGGCCAGTACGTTGTGAGATGACTGGGCCTACTTTTGTGGGAGATACATTAATTGTTGCCGTGCAGCATCCAGGCGAAGACTGCCCAATTAACGATGGTACGCTACTCAACCGCAGCATTGAAATACTTAATTTGGATGGTACAACATTCAATCAGACTCGTACTGTACCCCGTGGTAGTAGCTGGCCTAGCAATATCTCAAAAAATGATGGTGGTCAAGGTCAATCTACAGGTGTCCCTCGTCCTTCTGTAATTGGTATCCGTCGTAAAAACTCCACTGGTAGATTTATCTAACTTTTCACGTTATGTGGAAAAGTTAACGCTCCTACCTAACCCCCCAGCCCCCTTCCCTTCAAGGGAAGGGGGAGCAATTAAAGCCTCTCCCCTTTTAGGAGAGAGGATGGAAGTGGGGTTTTCTAGACCCCGTGAAAAGTCAGGTAGATTTATCTAACGCCAACTTTGTTGAGAGAGACGTTGCAATGTCATGTCTCTAAATAATTTTCGTATCGGTTAAATCAAGGTTAGGGTTGTCAACATTCAACAGTCCAGAGTCGAAAATGTGGCTTGTTTGGACTTTTGAAGATTGACAACCTCAACCACAAATTGCCGTAATTTGTATCCATCCTGTGCATCCATCCTGAGAATCGAGGCATAAAAATGAAAACTTTCATTCGGTTGGGCTGTGTATCATTATTATGGGTAATTGCGATCGCTTCCACAGCAAAAGCCCAAACACCATCAACCGAAAGCACCCCCCAACAGCCACCAATATTTACACCCCGCTTAGGAGTCCGCTACACCACCGAAGGCGCAGGTTTTGATTCTTTTACTAGCTTGGAAGGATTTCTGCCCCTATTGCAAAATGCTGGTAACAATCTCACTTTTCTGCAAGGGGCAGTGCAGTTAGATAATAACTCCACCGTAGCCACAAATATATTATTAGGTCATCGATTCTACAACGACGAAAGCAACCGTGTCACAGGTGGTTATATCTCCTACTCTACCCGCGATACTGGCGAAAGTAATTTCGACCAATTAGGGCTAGGTTTTGAAAGTTTAGGTAATTGGGATGTACGCTTTAACGCTTATTTGCCATTAAATTCTACAGAAAATCAAATCACCCAATTCATTAGTAACCAGGGTTCATTTCAAGGAACATCTTTACTTTTACCTCGGACAAGATTATTTGAAGTCGCCTTGTCAGGTGTAGACGCAGAAGTGGGAACAAGGCTAACAAAACTTGGTAATGGTGATTTACGAGGTTACGCTGGCGTATATTACTACAGTGGCGGCGATAGTAGAGAAGCATTCGGCTGGAAAACCAGAGTAGAAGCCCGTCCTACAGATTTATTAGGCTTAAGTTTGTCAGTTCAAAATGACCAACTATTCGACACTAGAGTAGTTTTTAGTATTGGTGCAAATTTCCCAGGTAGCGGTGCAACCAGAAGCAAGCCTAACCCTGACAGCGCCTTAGCGCGGATGGCTGAAACAGTAGAAAGACAAGCTACTATTCTAGTAGCTGATGAAACTAGAAACGATCAAATTGCGGCTACTGTTGCTGGTACTGGCACAGGCAATCAGACTTTAACCGTTATACACGTAGCTCCGGGTGGCAACAGTGATGGCAGCTTTGAATCTCCTTTTGGCACAATTGGTCAAGCCGTAGCCATAGCTAGACCAGGTAACATTATTTACGTCCGTTCTGGTGATAATACAGCTATTTCTCCATTTACTATTCCTGATGGTGTTCAAGTATTATCTAGCGGCCCAGTGCAAGTAGTGAATACTAGGGAATTAGGAACTGTACAGTTACCTTTGTCCGGTAGTGGTAGATATCCTACTGTTACAGGAACAGTATCAAGCGGTAATGGATTAATTACATTAGGAAATAATACAGTTCTATCTGGGTTTAATATTCAAGTTGCAGGTGGCAACAATATTAGAGGTATTCAGGGAAGAAATATTAGCAATGTTACTATTCGTGATAATAGAATCAACAACGCTACAGGTGAAGGAATTTATTTACAAGACGTAAATAATTCAACAATTGTTTACAATACTATTAGTAATAGCTTGGGTGCAGGTATTCAATTAAATAATGTAAATTCTTTATCAGTTAATAACAATAATATTAGCAATTCTAGTAGCAGAGGCATTCAAATAGAAAGAATAGCTGGCAATAGTGAAATTGTTAATAATATTGTTAATAATTCTAACTCAGATGGTATTAGTTTAAGCCAAGCTACTGACAATTTAGCTATTAGCAATAACAATATTAGTCAGAATAATGATAATGCGATCGCCATCACCAATACAACAGGTACAGTTAACTTAACCTTGGCAGAAAATCAAATTGAAGATAACTTCAACGGCATCAATTTGAATCTATCAGGCAACAGTCAAGGCACAGTTACAATCGACAAGAACAGCATCACCAACCCAGGCAATGCAGTAGATGTGACCTTAGCAGGAGATGCCAATTTCAGCAACTTGACTGTCAGCAATAACCAGATAACTGCATCTACAGCAAATATTCCTGCACAAGGTATCAATTTCCAAGCCTTTGAGAATGCGCGGGTGAATGCAGCTAACATCAATAATAACAGCATCAGTAATACCCAAGGTGACGGCATCACTATACAACTCAATAATGATACAAATACCACAGTTAATATTACAGGCAATACAATTAGTAGAGTCCAAAATCCCACAGGTACAGAATTTACAGATGGCATAGACCTACAGATATTTGATAATGCTACATCGACAGTGAATATTGCTGGCAACAACATTTTCGACATAGCAGGAAGAGGTGTTAGTGCATCTAACTTTAGTAACAATAGTAACAATTTGAGAATTACTAACAACAATCAAATCAGGGACACCACAGAAGAAGGTATTGGCATAGATAATTTCACTGGCACAATAGAAATTGCCAACAACACAGTCAGCAACAGTACAATCGATAGCATCAAATTAACCGGAACCGCAAACGCGACAATTCAAAATAACACCATCAATAACTCAGGAAATCGAGGCATAAGATTAGAAAATGCCACTGGTAACACTACCATCACAAATAACACAGTTAGCAACTCCACAGGCGAAGGTATTAGCCTATCCCAAACAACAGGCATAGTGGCAATTTCTAACAACACAGTTGGCAACAGTGCCGTCGATGGTATCAAATTAACTGGAACCTCAAACGCGACAATTCAAAATAACACCATCAATAACTCAGGAAATCGAGGTATCAGATTAGAAAATGCCACTGGTAACACTACTATTGCTAATAACACAGTCAGCAACTCCACAGGTGAAGGTATTAGCCTATCCCAAACAACAGGCACAGTAGCCATCAATCAAAACAACATTAACAACAATAATGCTAATGCTATAGCCATCACCAATACAACAGGTACAGTTAACTTAACCTTGGCAGAAAATCAAATCAAAGACAACTTTAACGGCATCAATTTGAATCTATCAGGCAACAGTCAAGGCACAGTTACAATCAACAAGAACAGCATCACCAACCCAGGCAATGCAGTAGATGTGACCTTAGCAGGAGAGGCAAATTTCAGCAACTTTACTATCAGCAATAACCAGATAACTGCACCTACAGAAAATATTTCTTCACAAGGTATCAATTTCCAAGCCTTTGAGAATGCGCGGGTGAATGCAGCTAACATCAACAATAACACCATCAGCAATACTCAAGGCGATGGTATTATTGTTGGGCTAAATCAAGATAGCAACACCACAATTAATATTACAGGCAATAGCATTAGTAAAGTGCAAAATCCCATAGGCACAGAATTTACTGATGGGATTGACATACAGAGATTTGATAATGCCACATCGACAATAAATATTGCTGGAAACAACATTTCGGAAATTGCTGGTAGAGGTATTAGTGCCTCAAACTTTGGCAGTGCTAATAATTTTAATTTAACGATTAACAACAACAATCAAATCAGTAACACCACCAGCGAAGGTATTGGTATAGATAACGTTGGCACAGTGACAATTTCTAACAACATAGTTGGCAACAGTGCCATCGATGGCATCAAATTAACCGGAACCTCAAACGCAACAATTCAAAATAACACCATCAATAATTCGGGAAATCGAGGTATCAGATTAGACAATGCCACTGGTAACACTACTATTGCTAATAACACAGTCAGCAACTCCACAGGTGAAGGTATTAGCCTATCCCAAACAACAGGCACAGTAGCCATCAATCAAAACAACATTAACAACAATAATGCTAATGCTATAGCCATCACCAATACAACAGGTACAGTTAACTTAACCTTGGCAGAAAATCAAATTGGGGATAACTTTAACGGCATCAATTTGAATCTATCAGGCAACAGTCAAGGCACAGTTACAATCAACAAGAACAGCATCACCAACCCAGGCAATGCAGTAGATGTGACCTTAGCAGGAGAGGCAAATTTCAGCAACTTGACTATCAGCAATAACCAGATAACTGCACCTACAGAAAATATTTCTTCACAAGGTATCAATTTCCAAGCATTTAATAATGCTACTGTAAATGCAGCTAACATCAATAATAACACCATCAGCAATACTCAAGGTGACGGTATTATTGTTGGACTTAATCAAAATAGCAACACCACAATTAATATTACAGGCAATACAATTAGCAACACAAAAGATATCAATTTAATGAATTTTGCTGATGGTGTTGACCTGCAAGTATTTGATCAAACCAATTCGTCAGTTACTATTTCTAACAACATCATTTCAGCTATACAAGGACGTGGTATCAGTGCTGTCAGAGATGGTAATGCTGCTAATGTACAGTTGGAAATTAAAGACAATAACATTACAGGCACTAACGATCAGCCTATCGGAGTTGATAACATCCCTAATGCTGCTATTAACCAGTAAATATAGGCAATGAAACAAACCGCTCTCAGTATTATGTGCTAAATATGGCTTTATGCAGAGGGTGCTGATGAAATTTTTGTTAATTGCATTTAGGTCTACCAAAAGAGTATGAAGCCATATCATAAAAAGGAGAAATGCTCTTAAAGTCTCCTATTTTGATGATACATACAGCGCAAATAAAAACCCCACTCTGTTAAAGTGGGGAGTGATTCAATCAGGATTTCTCTTGTCAGTACAATTGTACTATATATTTCAGAAAATAACAAGCTAAGTAAAACGGCCTAAATAAATCAAGGTTCGTAGTAAGGACTTTAGTCCAAGAGAAAGGACTTTAGTCCTTACTACGAACTCAATTGCGATAACTTTACATCACTTAACATACTTTGATTTATTTTCGACGGCTTACTTATATGCAGAAGACTATTGATAGCCTTCAACTGTGCTTGTTATGAGTTGCTAGCATAAATTTTATTCTGACAGTTGAGTGCTTTTTTGCGACGGTTCACCCATAACCCAGCAACAGAGGCGATCGCAGTTCCCACAACAGCCAAAGGTTCTGGTACTGTAGAGTAGGTGACTGTTCCTACCTGGTTAGCAGTGAATAAATCAGCACTCTCAACACTATAAAAAATGTTCCCGCCTACAAAGGGATCATCTAAATCTCCACCGATAAAAAACTGGTCTTCAACTAAATAACTCAGTCCTAAAACTTTGCCATCTTTAAAGCTAACTGTTGGTGCTACTCCTGTTCCGTAATCAACATCATCTACTTCTGTATATTTAGTACCCAAGTAATCAAATTTCACAGATAATAATCCATTGCTGACATCTAGACTCTCTTCACCAACACCAGTCAAATTTGAGTCATCGTAACTAAAAGAACCAAAGTACTGACCTGGATTAGCACCAGATGTGGCATTCACCGTGAACTTATAATTAAATATAGCAGCTTGTGTTGGTTTAACTTCTAAAGCACTCAAAGAGACGGTAAGAGCAAAGGTAGCAATACCAAGACTTTTGTTTAATTTCATTAGACAAGCTCCAAAACAAAAATGTAAATAATATACCTATATCATTTAAATAAACTTTGAACTAATGAGAAAAGGTTAAGATAAATACAATAAATGGTTAAGCTCGTAGTAAAGGCTTTAGCCTTTTACGGAGGAATAAAGTCCTGACTACAAAACTAAAAATCATAAAACTTTGACACAAAACGAATAGATTTTATGCCTGTTCCCTGTTCCCTACTAATTCCCTAATTATTTAGGGTACAGAGAAAATATACAGGGTGTAGTTAGATATAATAATGACTCATTATTTGTTTTCCTAACTGGAGAAAGCAATGGGTCGCGCCAAAAAGGTTGTTCTGGCATATTCTGGTGGGGTGGATACCTCCGTTTGCATTCCCTACTTGAAGCAAGAGTGGGGAGTAGAAGAGGTAATTACCCTCGCCGCAGATTTAGGCCAGGGAGATGAATTAGAACCAATCCGAGAAAAAGCTTTAAAATCGGGTGCAAGTGAATCCCTAGTAGCGGATGTTAAAGACAGTTTTATTAAAGATTATGCTTTTCCCGCGATTCAGGCCAACGCCCTTTATGAAAATCGCTATCCTCTAGGAACTGCCTTAGCCCGGCCGTTGATTGCTAAGATATTAGTCGAAGCAGCAGAAAAATACGGTGCTGATGCGATCGCACATGGTTGTACAGGGAAAGGTAACGATCAGGTGCGCTTTGATGTATCTTGCACCGCCCTCAATCCTAACTTAAAAATCCTCGCCCCAGCGCGAGAATGGGGAATGAGTCGGGAAGCAACCATCGCCTATGGTGAAAAGTTTGGTATTCCCGCACCAGTGAAAAAGTCTTCCCCATACAGCATTGATAAGAATTTGCTAGGTCGCAGTATTGAAGCTGGCTCCTTAGAAGATCCTACATTTGAGCCGCCAGAAGAAATTTATGAAATGACAAAAGCGATCGCCGACACCCCCAATGAGCCAGAATACATTGAAATAGGATTCACTCAAGGTATTCCCACCAGCATCAACGGTACGCCCAAAAATCCCGTAGAACTCATTCAAGAACTCAACCAGCTAGTGGGAAACCACGGTGTCGGACGCATTGACATGATTGAAAACCGACTAGTGGGAATCAAATCACGAGAAATTTACGAATCCCCCGCTATGTTAGTGTTAATTCACGCACATCGCGACTTAGAAAGCTTGACCCTAACCGCAGACGTTAGTCACTACAAACGAGGTATTGAAGAAACTTACAGCCAGATAGTTTATAACGGTTTGTGGTACAGTCCCCTCAAAGCAGCCTTAGATGCTTTTATTCAAAAGACCCAAGAAAGGGTATCGGGAACTGTCCGAGTAAAACTGTTCAAAGGTAACGCCACCATAGTCGGACGTTGGAGTGACAACACACTCTACACCCCAGACTTAGCCACCTACGGCGCAGAAGACCAATTCGACCATAAAGCCGCCGAAGGCTTCATCTACGTTTGGGGACTACCCACACGTATCTGGGCGCAAAAGGACAGAGGTTAGGGATGAGGTATTGGGTATTGGGTATTGGGAAAACTCTTTCCCAGTCCCCAGTCCCCAGTCCCCAGTCTCTACTCCTCAGCTGCACGTTTAACCTGACGAGACTCTAGCCATATTGGCACGAAAATCAACGCCGCAAGTATTAATACAGCTACAATGGCAAACTGACTTACCCAAGCCACTAATTGTTCAAGAGAAATTACCTTGCCAGCAAAAAAGGCTAATGTCACCATCAAACTAGCCCAAGCGGTCGCCCCTGCTACGTTATATGCAAAGAATTTTCCAAAAGGCATCTCAGCTATACCTGCTAATGGTGCTGCAAAAATTCTTAACAATGCAAAAAAGCGTCCAAAAAATACTGCCTTAGCAGCATTCTGACTAAATTGTTCTTTGATATTTAATAATCGTTTTTCAGAAACCCGAAAAATTTTCCCAATTCGCAGTAAGAAAGGCCAACCGCCTAGTTTACCTATCCAGTAGCCGCAATTAGCGCCAATTACAGCTCCAGTAACGGCGACACTGAGAACTAGCCAGTAATTCAATTCATCACTGCCAGCCAAAAATCCACCCACTAGTGTTACAGTTTCACCGGGTATGGGAAGACCCAAATTTTCTAGTAAGATTCCTAAAAAAATCGCCCAGTAACCGTAATGATGGGCAAACTCCTGAATGTTTTCTAGTGAAATCAGCTCAAGAGACATCCCGCACCGCCGCCTTTACAATTTTTTACCATATACCCTATCTTGGCTCGTTTATGCCTGGGGTGTCAATCAAACCGCCTTTGCATATAAGATTAGGGCTTACGCCAGGGTGTAAGGGTGTAAGGGTGTAAGGGTAGAAATTCTTCTAATCTTTTCCCTATACCCCTATACCCCTATACCCTTGTCCAAACCCTTGATTTTTAGTTTTTATGCGTAAGTCTTAAAGATGATTTTGCACCGCCTGTCCCCTGTCCCCTATCCCCTGCTACATCTACTACTGCGTAGGTATTGACAATAGAAGATTGTGCCGTTAAATAGCACAACCGCATAATTACGGACATAAATCAACATTTAATTATAAAAAATTTATAAAAACCCTAGACAAATATAAAAATTCTGTAAAAGATGCGCTTGATACCGAATTCATTAGGCGTTTGTGCCTATATTGAGAAAAGTTAACACAAATTATACGACATGAATACTGACGGAAAACTTGTCATCTAGATAACTCTCTCTATTCGCTTATGCAAATAGAAAAGAACTTTTTTTGATGATGTTCAGTCAGTATTAATGTTTGTTTTTTACTTTTGTTAAGTGTGCAGTTTACTCACTAAACTTTATGACAATTACACAAGAACCACAGATCGTTTTGTTCAAGCCCCAAGGCAGCATTGATTTACAGGGTGGCTTGGCTTTGACGGAACAGATGGCTCAGGCAGGCTCGCAACCGGATCAACTCTGGGTAATTGATTTAGCAGAGGTAGATTTTATGGATAGCTCCGGTTTAGTATCGCTGATAAAGGGACTCACATCTGCACGGCAATATGGTTGTCGCTTGGTTCTGTGCAATGTACAAACACCAGTAAGATTGATTTTAGAACTTACTCAACTAGATTCTGTATTTGAAATTTTTGACACTTACGAAGACATTCTTACCCTCGTCGATAGTAGCAGTTTAGCTTTAGTGAGCTAACCTACAAATTTACGATAGATAGATGGCAATGTCAATATAAAGTGGTAATTTTTCCTCAAAATCATCCTTCTTGATCATTGCCTGCGATCGCACCTATTGCCCCAGTATCTCATCACAGAAGTATCAGTATATGATTTATCAAACAAGGGGCTTTGTCGTCAGTTAGGCAATAATCAAGTAGCTTTTCTGGTCAAAGCGGGTGCAGTGGGAAATAGCCGTAATACTTTACAAGTATTGGAGCAGAAAGCCCACCAGTAACAGACTAAAAATCCAAAAAATTTTCAGTCTGTTACGTCCTTTAGGGGCATCACAAGGTCGTTCGCGCAGCGTGCCATAGGCAAACGATGTTAGTCTTAGAAGCAAAATTAAATGGCAAACAAAGTCAATACAATTTGTTAGATGAAGCTATTAGAACATCTTTATTTATCCGCAATAAAGCTCTAAAACATTGGATGGACAACAAAGATGTCGGCAAGAACGACCTTCAAAAGCTTTGTGCTGTTTTAGCTAAAGAGTTTGATTTTGCTGACAAACTAAACTCTATGGCTCGTCAAGCTTCTGCTGATAGAGCTTGGTTTGCTATTAAACGTTTCTACGACAACTGTAAAGCTAAAAAGCTAGGTAAAAAAGGCTATCCGCGATTTAAAAAACGTGGACATTCTGTAGAATATAAAACTTCGGGATGGGCGATTTCTGCTGACAAGAAGTACATCACTTTTACTGATGGCTTCAAGGCAGGAAGATTTAAGTTAGTGGGAACTCGTGACCTAAGCTTTTATTCTACCAAGCAAATTAAACAAGTCAGAGTAGTTAAACGAGCAGATGGTTATTATTGCCAATTTTGTGTTGATGTCGAGCGCCAAGAGCAACATCAACACAATGGTAATATTGTAGGAATCGATGTAGGACTTGAGTTTTTCTATACCGATTCTGACGGTAAAACTGTAGAGAATCCTAGACTTTTGCGTAACTCTGAGAAGTCTTTGAAACGCAAACAACGCAAGGCTTTTAAATGTAAAAAAGGTTCTTCTAATCACCGTAAAGCTGTTAGAAAGTTAGCTAAAAAGCATCTCAAGGTAAGTAGACAGAGGAAAGATTTTGCTGTTAAGACAGCAAGAACTCTAGTCCAGTCTAACGACTTGGTAGTTTATGAGGACTTGCAGGTGCGAAACATGGTTAAAAACCATCATTTAGCTAAATCTATCAGTGACGCATCATGGTCAATTTGTTTGCTACCCATACTGCACCGGATAGGTGATTTCAATTCAAAATTCCCAGTTCGCTCATTAAAAAAGTGATACACAACAGGCGCTTAAGATTGTTTATCTGTTGTGTTTTTTCAGTTTGCTATGAATAGTAAAATCGGAAAACTAAAGAACTAGTAAATATAGATAAAGAGTTACTAAATATCTAGTTAATTTAATATTAAGAATGTTTCCACTCCACAAAATCGAAATTCAAAGAGGAATTTTTAGAAAAAATTAGAAGTCATAATCAATGGGATGCAATAAACAATCAAGCATTCTGTACACTGGGCATACCATCTTGTCCTGATGCTGGACGAGGGAAGTTAGGTAAATCTATGCCACTGTGGCTAGAAGTACGGGTTTTTAATGCTAGACGATAACTTACACTTTGCAGTTCTGCTTGCAATTGACGGTTCTCTCGCTGTAGCACTGCTACTTTCTCTCTAATAGGAGCCATGCGTTCTTCAAACTTACGGCGGTAAATTTGAGGTAATTCCTGTACTACTTGCTCTAGCATCCGACTGCGGTCAGTTAGTTCTTGTACTGACTGACGCAGTTGGTAAATTTCGGTATCACGAGATGTAATTTGCTCCTGATAAAATGTTACTTGCTCCTCAACAGCTTGTAGCTGTTCGCTCAGGGCTTGTAATTGGCTTAAATCAGGCCCAGACTCAGTTCGTAAGGGTGGCATAAAATTAGTATTGCCCTTGACTAACCGAAAGAGTTCCTGAGATAGCTGTTGCACTAGTTGATCTCGCAACTGTAGTTCTTGACGCAGCTGCGATATTTCCGTCGATAGAGCTTGGATGTTGGGTGTATCAGTTTGGCTCACGGTGGCTTACAGTTCCCATTGACGAATGTCGAACCTTATGTGTAGTTGCCAAAACCAGTGCTATGGCAATTACTTGTTAATCTAGCATTCCCAACTAAATCAAAAACAAGTCAGCAGGTAAAATTTTTTGTAACAGGGACTAGGTACTGGGGACTAGGGATAAGGGGAAATTAAGAATTGTCTTTTTGCTCCTCTGCTCCCCCGGTCAGCGTCAGAGGTTCCTGCTTATGTGACTTCAGGTTCCTGGGATACTGAGCGTTGAGTTTTGCTAACCCAATGCTCAGTGATTAGTTAGAGACTATATTAAGCGGTCGCAGCAACTTTGTCTGCTTTTTCTTCTGCGACTTCTTGCTTGACTGTCAAGTAACGAATTACTTCTTCACTCAATCGCATGGCACGCTCTAAAAGTGCGATCGCACCTCCGGGTGCATTATAGTTAAATTGAACGTAAACACCATCTCTTTGCTTTTTGATTTCATAAGCTAGACGACGCTTACCCCGATTTTGCACTTCTAGGTCGGTTGCGCCTTGGTCTTGGAGGAGGGTTTGGTATTTGGCGATCGCTTGCTCTACCTGTTCATCTGTCAGGTCAGGGCGTAGGATGAATAAAGTTTCGTAAACTGTGGACATTCTGATTAAGTCTCCTTTTGGACAAACTGGCTGCTGATCTCGATTTATACAGTAGCTTGATAATAACTACTTGCGTTAATCAATAATTTGAGCAACAAGGAACTATAATCTTACCAGTTTTTAATTTGAATCATCAGCTTAATCTGCCCAAACATCAAGGACATTTATCAAAATTATGGCGCAGCGCTACGTGCGAGTTCAAAACCAAGAAGGCAAAGTCTACTATGGGTTGCTACAACCGTCTTTCAATGTGCAGGTGCTAGATGCTCCACCTTGGCTGCATGGACAACCTACGGATTTAATTTTAGAACCCGATGATTACCAAATTTTAGCTCCCTGCGCTCCTTCTAAAATTATCGCGGTAGGCAAAAATTATGCCAATCATGCAGCCGAAATGGGAACGCAGGTTCCTAGCGAACCATTGCTTTTTCTCAAACCACCTACCACGATTATTGCCTCGGAGACAGAGATTAAATATCCCTACCAGTCGCAACGGGTGGATTATGAGGGAGAATTAGCGCTAATAATTGGCGATCGCGCTCGTAACTGTACACCAGAGGAAGCCCAAACTAAAATTTGGGGATATACTATTGCCAATGATGTGACGGCGCGAGATTTACAGCAAAAAGATGGACAATGGACTAGAGCGAAAGGGTTTGATACTTTCTGCCCGATAGGGCCTTGGATTGTGCGAGAATTGAGTCCAGGGGCAAAACTGCAAACCTTTATTAATGATGATACCAATCCTGTACAATCGGCTGGGATTGATCAAATGGTATTTACTCCCGATTTTTTGGTGTCATATATCAGTCAGGTAATGACATTGCTACCTGGTGATTTGGTGTTAACGGGTACGCCAGAGGGTGTAGGGCCTTTGCATAAAGGCGATCGCGTCCGTGTAGAAATCGAAGGTATCGGTCGCCTGGAAAACACCGTAGCCACCCATTAACCTTAGCGAACCTGCATATAAACTGCATCGGAGATGGCGGGAATTTCTGCGTAACGTCCCATCAAAGAGTTAGCCACAGAATATACAATACCAGCAACGATGCCTAAGAATATTGTTGTGTATAGGGTTTGTGTGGCAAAGCCAGCACCTGGAACTAACCTAACTATATCTGTGAGAATGCCGCATAAGAATACAATGATATCTAACAATATGGCCTGCATGGTGTTGAAACGAATAAAATGACTTATTTTTTCGTTTCTTACGACTAATAACCATAAAGCAAAGAAAATAATTATACCAGCATAGCGAACACCGTAGTAAATTCTCAATAATGGGATGAGGGGGACAAACAGCACTTGCAAAGCTGGAAACTCTGACAGAAAAAATTGACCAAAGGCAAAAACCTCAATTAAAGGAAGTAGGTAAGGTAGACAAGCAAAAATTCTATCTTTAATCGTTATCTCCCCGCGCCATGTCATCTTGCGTTCTCCTGTGGTTAAATTTCATAAGCTACCTGAGCTTAGGATAACGCAGTTACTCAGCATTACTAGCAAATATGATTATTCTATATGGGCAACAAGAAAACCCATGAGGCATTCGTACTGCTCTGGCTGCTCTTGGGCTTGACGAATAGCTTGACCACAACCAAGTTTACCTCCATGCCATCGGGGTTGACCGCTACCGTTAGCAAGTAAACAAGATTGGCAAACCCGCTCAGGGGCGAGGATTTGATCGTCCATTAAAATGACTAACATCTCCATTCCTCCTGTAACTCCTCAAATTGACCCCAGTGAGTGCTGAGTCATGAGTCCTGTTAGTGCCACTACCGCTAACGCAACTCAGCACCTTTTATAAAAATTGCCAAGTGAGCCTAAATTTATTGTATGTTGTATATCTTGGAGATTAGCTCTTTGGTTTAATAGTCATACATAAATTATTATTTATTGTGTCAGTGGTTGGTCGTTTCTTTGTCAGGAAGTGCCAAATAAAAAAGTATTCCAAATTTTCTTGTAGGATAGACCGGATAGCCCTTCCTAGTTTAGGGGCGCAACCCACAAGATGAAAATTTTATTTTTGGGAAAGACAAGAGCAATTTTTATACATTGACAGCAACTAACCACTGACTACTGACTACTGACAAAAGGCTAATAATAAATAAACCAGCATAAATAAAAGTCAATAGTACAGATACGATTATCGTATCTGTACCGTAACCCAAATAGATGAAACTCTGAATGGGAAACCTTAATTTTATGCTGCACTCAAACCAAATCATCGGTTTTGCAAGTTTCCATTAGGTATAGTTGAAGTGACTAGAACAAATTCTGATTTTCTCGCTAATTCTGATCCGGCGATCGCCGGATTAATTAATCAAGAACTCCAACGTCAACGCGACCACTTGGAGTTAATCGCCAGTGAAAACTTTACCTCGGCGGCTGTATTGGCGGCTCAAGGTTCGGTACTGACAAATAAATACGCTGAGGGCTTGCCTGGAAAGCGTTATTACGGCGGTTGTGAATTTGTCGATAAAATTGAGCAAATCGCCATCGACCGTGCTAAACAGCTATTTGGTGCGGCTCACGCCAACGTCCAACCCCATTCCGGCGCACAAGCAAACTTTGCTGTTTTCCTGACTTTACTAGAACCAGGAGACACAATCATGGGGATGGACTTGTCTCATGGTGGACACCTCACCCACGGTTCCCCTGTCAACGTTTCTGGTAAATGGTTCCAAGTGCGCCATTACGGCGTGAGCCAACAAACAGAACAATTAGACTATGACCAAATTCGTGAGCTGGCGCTAAGGGAGCGTCCCAAGCTCTTAATTTGTGGTTATTCTGCTTATCCACGAATTATTGACTTTGAAAAATTCCGTAGCATTGCTGATGAAGTAGGTGCTTATTTGCTGGCAGATATTGCACACATTGCTGGTTTAGTGGCAACTGGACTGCATCCCAACCCCATACCATACTGTGATGTAGTCACAACCACCACCCATAAAACACTGCGTGGCCCCAGAGGCGGTTTAATTTTGACCCGTGACGCAGAACTGGGGAAAAAATTCGATAAATCAGTTTTCCCTGGAACTCAAGGCGGGCCTTTAGAACATGTAATTGCTGGGAAAGCAGTTGCTTTTGGTGAAGCCTTAAAGCCAGAGTTTCAAGCATACTCAGCCCAAGTAATTAAGAATGCTGGTGCTTTGGCAGATCAACTACAAAGTCGTGGGTTAAAACTAGTATCAAATGGTACAGACAATCATTTGATGCTTGTAGATTTACGGTCTGTGAATATGACAGGGAAACGGGCAGACCAATTAGTGAGTGAAGTAAATATCACTGCTAATAAAAATACAGTTCCCTTTGACCCACAATCACCATTTGTTACTAGTGGCTTGCGCTTGGGTTCCCCCGCCATGACAACAAGAGGTATGGGAGTAGATGAGTTTACCGAAATTGGTAATATTATTGCCGATCGCCTACTCAACCCAGACTCAGAAACAGTAGCCCAAGATTGTCAACGCCAGGTAGCCGCATTGTGCGATCGCTTCCCCTTATATCCACACTTGGAGATTCCTGTACCTGTATTAGCGTAGGGAAAAGGTTAAAGGGGAAAGGGGAAAGGGAAGAATTTGAACCCTTTACCCCTTACCCTTTTGCCTTTACCCCTATCTTCCCCCAATCTCTACACCAAAATTTCACACTGAACAGGGTCGAAAATATAGTAAAAATAAGTAAGAAAATTTTTTTGTTTATTTTTGTTTCATAAACTACTCATTAAATATACAGATGCCTGCTCAGATTTATCATCTGATTGCCTTTTTAGTGGCGGCGGTAGTTGTTCTCTGGACTACGCCAGATGTGAAAAATATTGGTATAAAAAGTGGACGTTTGGATAGGCCAGGCGATCGCAAAATTCATGACCGTCCGATGGTGCGTCTAGGAGGCGTTTCTATCTTCGCGGGGACGATAATTTCCCTCATGGTCGTTTGGTGGTTGGGTGGGTTTAACAACCTCTCACCCGAAAAAGGATGGCAAATTTGGGGTGTAGTTTTAGGCGGTCTGGGCTTTTTCCTGATTGGTTTAGCCGATGATTTATTAAGCTTATCCCCTTTGGGACGCTTGGTCATACAAGTGATTGTGGCGGCTGGTGCATGGAAAGCTGGTGTTAGCATAGATTTTGTTACCGTTCCCTTGATGGGGATAGTTGACCTCAACTGGCTAAGTTTGCCCATCACGGTGGTATGGTTGGTAGGAATGGTCAACGCTATCAACTGGATTGATGGTTTAGATGGTTTAGCGGCTGGAGTTTCGGGAATTGCGGCTGTGGTGATGCTGCTTGTGTCTTTATTTATGCAGCAACCAGCAGCCGCTTTAATTGCAGCCGCTTTAGCCGGCGCAGCTTTGGGATTTCTCCGCTACAATTTCAACCCCGCACAAATCTTTATGGGTGATGGCGGGTCTTATTTTATGGGCTTTACCTTGGCGGCGGTGGGTGTTATTGGTTTAGTAAAAATCCCCGCTTTTACGGCTGTGATTTTGCCTTACTTAATTTTGGCAGTTCCCATCGTCGATATGTCAGCCGTGATTTTGTCCCGCATTCGCCGGGGAAAATTGCCTTGGGTAGCAGATAAACGCCATCTCCATCACCGCTTATTACAAGCTGGTTTATCTCATCGTTGGACGGTATTGTTTATTTATGCCTTAACTTTGTGGGTGGGTAGTTTAGCGTTGGTTTTGGCTGGTGTACCTAGTAGTATTGCTTACGCTTGCGGTTCTACCTCGCTGTTAAGTTACGTAATTTGGAAAGCTTGGAGAGTTTCTCAGCAAAAGTAAAGTATTAGAAAACTTCACTTAAAGCATAGTCAAATATAGGCAAACATTGTCAAATAGGGAATGTTCAAATGGTAAAATAATTCATAGACTTATTTTGAATAATGAAGCAAGTAGAAAAACATATAATCAAAAAAGGGCATAGTTACTTTGATTATTGTGCTGAAATAACCGCAGTTTCAAAGAGACTCTATAACGCGGCTCAATTTACACAGCGTCAAGGATTTTTCTATGGATGGGGAACTCAATCACAAGCAAAATTAGATGTAATGTTCAAACAAAATGATCATTACAAAGCACTTCCGGCGAAGGTGGCACAACTGGTACTAAAACAAAATGCCGATGCGTGGGCTAGTTATTACGAAGCGGTAAAAGCATACAAGTTAGAACCAGAAAAATTCACAGGGGAACCAAAGCCACCGAATTACATTGACGGTGAATACAATATAATCAAATTCAATAATCAAGCGGTAGGTAAGCGGGAATTTGGTAAAGGTTGGATTGTTCCATCAATGTCACCAATCAGGATGCCAATAAAACCGGGACTGAGCAAAGATGATTTATGCGAGGTTCGGATTATTCCCAAAATTGGATGCTTCGTAAGTGAGGTGGTTTACGAAGTTCTACAAAACGCATTTTTCTGTAGTTTGAATCCCCAACTTGCCGCAGCAATCGACATCGGGTTAGATAACTTAGCCACGATTGTATTCAATGACCCCACAATTCAACCAATTGCTGTCAACGGTAAACCTTTAAAGTCAGTCAACCAGTTTTACAACAAACAAGTCGCCAAGTACCGAGGATTTATCAAAGTTGGGTCATCACGCCGGATTGCAAATATAGTCCGCAACCGGAATAATTTTGTTGATTCATACCTACATCAAGCCACAAAAATGATTGTGGATGAGATGGTGCGACTAGGTGTAACTTATGCCTCTATCGGCAAGAACGACCAATGGAAAACACATCTTAATTTAGGGAAGCGCACAAACCAAAACTTTACGCAAATTCCCCACGCTCGATTTATCGAAATGCTGACCCTGAAATTAGAGCGAGTCGGCATTACCGTTGCGATAGGCGAAGAGTCATACACAAGCCGCGCTTCGTTTATTGACAGGGACATCATCCCAACATTTGACCGCAACACCAAGGTAAAACACAGATTCTCTGGTAGGCGTGTGGCCAGAGCGACTTATGTGAGTGCATCTGGCTTAAAAATTCATGCCGATATCAATGGTGCATTTAACATCGGCAGAAAATGTAATCCCAAGGGGTTTGATTGTCTCAAATCTATTCTCAGGGATAGGGGGTGTCTGGTAGTACATCCAAGGCGAATAACTCCATTGTTCCGGCGTGTCCGCGCTCAAAGTGGGGTTGCTTAAAGCTAAAATCCTATCTTGTCTATGTTTGACTATGGATTTTGGAACTATTATTAGCGCGTTTTGCTTTTTTACTTAATTTCATGAGTGCAGAAATTATTTGTGTTGGTACAGAATTGCTGTTAGGAGATATTCTGAATGGAAATGCTCAATATCTAGCGCAGCAACTAGCTCAACTGGGTATTCCCCATTATCATCAAACAGTAGTTGGGGATAACCCTGAACGAATTAAGCAAGTTATAGAAATTGCTATTTCTAGAGCCAAAATTTTGATTTTCACGGGTGGTTTAGGCCCTACACCAGACGACCTCACTTGCGAAACTATCGCTGATTTTTTTGGCGTACCATTGGTGGAAAGTCCAGAAATTATCGAAGATATTAGCCAGAAATTTGCCCAACGCGGTCGGGTCATGACACCTAGCAACCGCAAACAAGCTTTAATTCCCCAAGGTGCAGACATCTTACCTAATCCTACAGGTACAGCACCCGGTATTATCTGGCAACCCCGTCCTGATGTGACAATTTTTACTTTTCCTGGTGTACCTAGTGAAATGCACCGGATGTGGGAAGAAACAGCCGTACCATTTCTCAAAAGTCAAGGCTGGGGTCAGGAAATTATTTATAGTTGCAGTCTCAAGTTTTGGGGTATTGGGGAGTCTGCTTTGGCTGAGAAGGTGACAGCTTATTTAAATTTACCCAACCCTACGGTAGCACCCTATGCCGGGAAGGGAGAAGTGAGGCTGCGTGTTTCCGCAAAAGCACCTTCAGAAGCCGCCGCAGAAGCTTTGATTTTGCCTGTAGAGAAGCAAATCAAAGATATTGCTGGTTTGGACTTTTATGGTGTCAATAATGATACTTTGGCTTCTGTTGTTGGGGGTTTGTTACGGGCATCAGGGGAAACTCTCTCGGTGGCAGAATCCTGTACTGGTGGATTGTTGGGGCAAATGCTGACGGAAATTTCCGGTAGTTCTGATTACTTTTGGGGTGGTGTAATTTCTTACGACAACTCCGTGAAGGTGGGGTTGTTGGGAGTGAAGGCGGAAGATTTAGATCAATGGGGAGCGGTTAGCGATACTGTAGCCGAACAAATGGCTCTAGGTGTGAAAACTCGTCTGTCAACCACTTGGGGATTGAGTATTACCGGGATAGCTGGGCCGAATGGGGGGACGGAAACTAAGCCTGTGGGTTTGGTTTATATTGGGTTAGCAGGGCCGAATGATGAGGTGAAAAGCTTTAAATATCAGTTTGGCACAATGCGCGATCGCTCTTTCATTCGTCTTTTAAGTGCTTCTACAGCACTAGATTTGCTCCGTCGGCGGTTGTTGACAAGGTAGAATTAGGGACGGGGTAGAAAGCATCTCATAACTTGGAGAATAACAGAGGATTGTGGTGTAATACATAATTAATTTATCTGAGGAAGATTGCATCCACGGTAATATTAATATCGGTGAAACTGGGGATTGATAAAGTTTGACCGCTAGTAAATTTCTGCATCCGTTGATATCCTGCGGCTGTTGGTTGTTGGTAAACTTCTACCACTTGCGCGTTAATATCTACTAACCAAACTTCAGTTATATTTGCTTCTGCATATAAAGGAATTTTCTCTTCTCGGTCATATATAACAGTTGTATCAG
The DNA here is from genome assembly GCF_014697625.1 of Anabaena azotica FACHB-119. Lineage (GTDB taxonomy): Bacteria > Cyanobacteriota > Cyanobacteriia > Cyanobacteriales > Nostocaceae > Trichormus > Trichormus azoticus_A. The sequence continues at coordinate 101,435 of NZ_JACJSG010000024.1, forward strand.
CTACTTCAATTAATAAGATAATATCTTCAGGTTGGGGGTGTGCATTTTCATAAAAATCATCACGGGGTTTGAGTAAAGCTACATCTGGCTGGGGTTCTGAATTATCGTTCAAAGCCACTGGATTTTGAGCAGCAACTATGACTAGTTTCCCTAATAACTGCACCAATAAATTAACCAGTCGATTTACACAAGCTGCGTGTTTTGTCCCAATGGGTGACATTTCAATAATTTCTCCCCTGATCAACTCTACTCGGTCATTTTCTGTGAGAATAGCCGACTCAACCATCTTATGATATTGCTGCACTGTGAATTTTCTTCTTAGCAATTGTACAGTCATGGCTAGCTCCATTGTTGCTTGTATCTTTATTATGGAGGAGCAGAGAGAAATTGGCGATCGCACAAATGTAGCAAGGTAGTGGAGTACACTAGTTATCGTAAATAAAAGGGTTTAAAACCCCTACGTCTATACGTAGTATCAGTTTCAGTCGGGGTTTAAATACCCCTCTGAAAATGTCTTTATCGGTTCTCCAGTTGTTCTCCCCTTCTCCCCTGCTCCCCTGCTCTTTGTTCCCCTCTTGGGAGGGGCTAGGGGTGGGTTACTCCCTCATCTCCCCATGAAAGAAGCCTTCTCCATTCTGAGAATAGTCTTAAGTACTATTGGTCTATTCTTGAGTATCTGGGTTGTAACTCCCGCACCTATTTATGCTTTACTACCTCTAGCGGTAGGAGCGCCGGAAGTCTGCCATTGGCTACTTTTGTTAAACATCACTGCTTTTGTAGTCTTATTATTCAGCCTCCAAAGTAGCTGGCTGCAATATTTGGGTTTAGGTATGAGCGTAGTGGGAATTATTTTAAGTATCCTGCCATTTGTCCAACTACCTACAGCCCAACAGCAGATGCAGTTGGCGATGGAGAAACAATTGGGTAAAGACTACCCCAAAACAATTGTCAAACCAGAATCTTTTGGGCGCTTGTCTCCTTTCAATTTAATAGATGCGTTCAAAGGTATCCATCTCGGTGAAATACGCTACACAGCCAACGTTGAATTTGCTGCGCCCGATGGTGTACCCTTGCGTCTCAACATCTACCGTCCCCCCCAAGCCGGAAAATACCCCGCAATAGTTGTCATTCACGGAGGCGGTTGGCAAAGTGGGAGTCCCGAAACTAACGCTAATTTCAGTCATTACATGGCAGCCAGAGGCTATACTGTTTTTGCCATTACCTACCGTTATGCACCCGCTTATAAATTTCCCGCACAACTTGAGGATGTGCGTAGCGCCTTAGCTTATATCCAAAAACACGCCACCGAGTATGAAGCAGACATTGACCGTATCGCCTTACTCGGACGTTCCGCAGGTGGACAGTTAGCCATGTTAGCTGGTTATCAACAAAGTCCTTTACCTGTTCGTGCAGTCATTAGCTATTATGGGCCATCTAATCTTGCTCAAGGATACCGAGAACCACCCACACCAGATCCCTTAAATGTACGGGATGTACTTGAAGCTTTTTTGGGTGGTACACCAGATCAAGTTCCAGAACAATATGCCAAAGCTTCACCCATTAACTATGCTAACCGTCCGCTTCCACCAACTTTGTTGGTGCATGGTAGTCGCGACCATATCACCCGCATATCTTTTCCAAGGAAATTATTTGAATCTTTGCAAACATCTGGCAATCTAGCTATTTTATTAGAAATTCCCTGGGCAGAACACGCTTTTGACTATATCTTTAACGGCCCCAGCAATCAGCTAGCATTATATCACACCGAGCGTTTTTTAGCTTGGGTATTGAGAGATATGGGAGAGTAGCGAGGAATCAATTGAAAATTAACTCAGGGGTTTAGGTTTAGCGTTAGCTTTTTCACAGGTCGTAAAAAGTCAGATAGACACACATCTGTAAGCCTCTACTTGCGTAATTAATTATTTTTTCAGTACCCAATCTATTGAAGCAAGATATAAATTCTTTGCCAGTCATTGTTTCTCAGCTACTACGAAATTAGTTTAGCTTCCTGATTTATAGGACTTAGGCAAGTGTCATCATCAAACTAACTGTAGGGTGCGTCAGCCCCAATAATTTCGTACAGATTCAAGGATTTTCCACATCTGACGCACCCTACCGCAAGTGCCAGTTGCGTAATTCCTGATTTATTTTACATTAAACTTGATTTGATATGATTAATTTTTACAAATCAAATATGAATGCCATAGTTTAAGATTTTTTAATTTATATGGTCAATGATTAATAATTTATCTTAACTGTCTTAACTGTCTTATCTGTCTGAAAATAATAATGCTTAACTGTCTTAACTGTCCTTGCCTACATATTTAATTACTGGTATATCTTTTAGTGGCCGAAACAATTTCCTATAGGAAAAACATCATGTCTACAAGTAAAACTAAGACAGTGGATGTTGGGATGGTTCCATTCTTTGCGCGTTTCTTGGAAGGACAAACTACAGAAGGAGAAGGAACAGAAACTCCTTCTTTCCCTTGGACTTTCAAGTATCCTTCAGATTTGGAAGACCAGTAATTTAGTCTTCTTCATCTAAAAGTAAAAAAGTAAGGAAGTAGTAGTTATGAACTAACTCCTACTCCCGGTTAACAATCAATATCAAGGAAGATTACCATGTCTACCAACACAGTCAAACCAGCAAACGTAGAAGTTGTACCATTCTTTGCCCGTTTCTTGGAAGAGCAAGCAGCCCAAGCGCCTGATCATGCTGCACTCCCACGTGAGACTCTCAAGTATCCTTCCGATTGGGAAGAATACTAAATCTAGTTAGGTTCAACTGAAAGCAAGGGAGTACCAGTGATCAACTAACTCCTACTCCCGGTTAACAACAAATATCAAGGAAGATTACCATGTATACCAACACAGTACAAACAGCTAACGTAGAAGCTGTACCATTCTTTGCCCGTTTCTTGGAAGAGCAAGTAGCTGAAGTATCTGATACTGCTCCATACAACTCCACTAAGAAGTATCCTTCCGATTGGGAAGAATACTAAATCTAGTTAGGTTCAACTGAAACTAAGGGAGTAGCAGGTATGAACTAGCTCCTACTCCCGGTTAACAACAAATATCAAGGAAGATTACCATGTCTATCAACACAGTACAAACAGCAAACGTGGAAGCTGTACCATTCTTTGCTCGTTTCTTGGAAGAGCAAACTACTGAAGTATCTGATACCGCTCCATACAACGCCACTAAGAAGTATCCTTCCGATTGGGAAGAGTACTAAATCTAGTTAGGTTCAACTGAAACTAAAGCAATGGTTATCAAATAACTAAACGCTACTTTTAGAAAGGCGATCGCCTATATATTACCTCATCAATAACAGCGATCACCTTTAGATCCCCGACTTCTTTCAGAAATCGGGGATCTAGAAAGATGTTGACATACCTTAACGTTTATATATTTTATGCATCTGTCTCGTGATGTTGTTTTATTAATCAGCCATAGTGGTGATTTCTTCACAATAGATAGAGTGGCTGAAGCCTTATTAAAAAAAGGGGCGCAACCATTTCGTCTAGATACTGATAAGTTTCCATTAGAAGTACAATTAACAGCACATTTTGACAAGAATAAAAGCTACCACACTATAGAATATAATAATCAATCTATCAGCACAGAGCAGGTGCAGGCTGTATGGATGCGCCGCATTTGGGAACCACAACTAGGTGAAGAGTTAGCGCCAAAGTTCCGAGAAGCTTGTATCAAAGAATCAAGGGCAACTTTAGATGGTTTTTGGGATAGTCTCAAAGACGCTCGTTGGGTAGATAATTTAGAGCGGATAGATTACGCAAGTAACAAACTGCGTCAACTGCGGATAGCATCTGAAGTAGGTTTTGCTATTCCTCAAACTCTTGTCACCAACAAAGCCGAAGCAGCTAGAGAGTTTTTTGTCCAAGTCAATGGCAAAATGGTAAGCAAGCTGTTAACTGCTATTTCCCGTAGTATGCAGGCTAATTCTTCATTCTTTGTTTATACCAGCACCGTTAAAGAAGAAGACTTACAAGATGCCGAGTCACTGCGCTACTGCCCGATGGTATTTCAAGAGCTAATTCCTAAGCAACAAGAATTGCGGGTGGTGTATGTGAATGGCAATGTATTTGTAGGGGCGCTAAATGCAGATGTGTATGCAGCCGCCAAAGTTGACTGGCGTAAACCAGGCGTTGATGTGGGCGCATGGCAACACCATCAGCTTCCAGATGAAGTAATTCGTCGTTTGCAAGCTTTCATGGCTAAATTTGGGCTTTCCTTTGGCTCATTAGATTTCATCCTCACCCCATCAGGAGAATATGTCTTTTTGGAGATCAACCCCGTAGGCGAATGGGGAATGCTGGAAAAAGATTTAGACTTGCCTATTGCGAATGCGATCGCCGATACTCTGCTTGCTGAATAAAGCTCGTAGTCAGGACTTTAGTCCTTAAATTAAAAAAATCAAGTTAAAATTATGACAGTATTAATAGTTACATTTAGCCAAGACAACGAAAGCATTCCTTTAGTCATCAAAGAAATTGAAGCCAGAGGTGAAAAAGCATTCCGGTTTGACACAGATAGATATCCCACCGAAGTCAAACTAGATATTTACTCCGGTGATACCGAGAAGGTAATTATTACTGATGGCGAACAGCAACTAGATTTGCGTGAAGTGTCCTCAGTTTGGTATCGGCGGATGCGCTACGGACACAAAATTCCCAACTCAATGGACAAGCAATACAGAGATGCGTCTATTCAGGAATGTCGCGCCACTGTTAGGGGAATGATTGCCAGTCTTCCAGGGTTCCACTTTGATAGAATGTCCAATGTGGATAGGGCGAATAATAAGCAATTACAGTTGCAAATTGCCAGAGAAGTAGGGCTTTTAACTCCCCGGACATTAACTTCAAATAATCCAGAAGCAGTGAAGAAGTTTGCACAAGAATGTCCGCAAGGGATCATCACCAAAATGCTTTCTTCCTTTGCAATTTATGATGATCAGGGACGAGAAAACGTAGTGTTTACCACTCCAGTTAAAGATGAGGATCTGGAGAATATGGAAGGACTGCGCTTTTGTCCGATGACATTCCAAGAAAACGTGCCGAAGGCGCTGGAGTTACGCACAACTATTGTCGGACACCGCGTATTTACCGCCGCAGTTGATTCTCAAAGCTTAGAAGGATCTACTTATGACTGGCGTAAAGAGGGAAGAGCTTTATCTAAGAATTGGCAACCCTACAACTTGCCAGAAGATATTGAGAAAAAGCTGCTCAAACTCATGGCTGAGTTTGGTTTAAACTATGGAGCGATTGATATTATTGTCACTCCCGATGGTCGTCATGTATTCCTTGAAGTTAACCCAGTCGGGGAATTTTTCTGGCTGGAGATATACCCACCATACTATCCGATTTCGCAGGCGATCGCCGAAGTATTAGTCAACAATAAAAGTTAAGGTATTAAGCATTGTATATTTTTGTTGTCCTCTACCATACAAGTATTCAGTTAAATGATAGTTTTGCAGTAGCTTTCTGTAGAGGATAGTAGCAGCTACCGCGTCTACATCCCCTACTGCGTTTAAAGTTAGTAGTGGGATTTTCTCATTAATTTACTTAATAGTCAATATTTTAAATTAATAATTAGGAATTATCTAAATTTGGAGTTTAAATTGTTGTGACAAATCTAGCAGATACACAAATAGTTTTAACATTCGATGGTGTAGACGATTATGTAGATTTTGGCAGAAATGATCTTGGTGGCGTTTTCGCTCAAGGAAGTTCAGCATTTACCGTTTCCGGCTGGATAAATCCCCATGAACTAACAAATAAAGCTACTAGTTACGGAACCCGCAATGTATTTTTTGCCCGTTCTTCAGAGCGATACAGCGATAATTTTGAATTTGGCATCAGTGAAACAGGCAGCCTAGATGTTTTCATTGATGAAACTGTTAGCAAAGGTATCAAAACCTTTGGACAAGGAGAATTAACCATAGAACAATGGCATTTTTTTGCTATTGTGTTTAACAATGGTCAAGTAACAATATATCTTGATGATAAAGAATACAACGATTCTCTGAGAGGTTCATCTTTAAACAAAGCCACAAGTTCGATAACACTAGGCGCAACTTTACACAAACAGGTCTATTTTAAAGGACAAATAGCCAACATTAGTGTTTGGAATTATCCATGTACTCAGGGACAAATCCAGAATCATCGCCGTGGGTTAATAGTTGGCGATGAAGAAGGATTAGTAGCTTACTGGAAATTAAATGACGGGCAAGGAACCACTGTCAAAAACCATGTTGGCAAGTCATATCATGGAAATTTTCGGGGAGATCCTAGTTGGGAATTAGCACAAATTCCCTATGCTACACAATTATCACCTCAAGTTCCATTTGCAGAACCATCAACTCAAGAAGATATCCAAATTGAACAAGCAGTTATAGCCGATATTACCGAAGACAATATTACCACACTAACTACAGATTTATTAGCAGCCACAGTACCCTTAGCCAGCAACGAAGAATCTGAGATTGACCTAACTCTGTTTAATCTCCAGCCAAATGAAGAAGAATCTAAAATAGAGACAATTGAAGTTAATGAAAATATCCAACCAGCCCAAACATTAACTCAGGAGGAATCCCCAAAAACCATGAATACAGAAGCCCAGCCCAAATATAAAATACTTGCCATTGATGGAGGCGGTATTCGGGGCATTATTCCTGCATTCCTGCTTGGAGAAATTGAAAGGCGGACACAAAAGCCTATATTTAGTTTATTTGATTTAATTGCTGGCACTTCAAGCGGCGGAATTTTGGCGCTTGGACTAACTAAACCTCGATTAACTACTGAGATATCTGATAACCCGCCAGAGGCTGAATACAGTGCTGAGGATCTCATACAACTATTTCTTGAGTATGGGGTAGAAATATTTTATGAGCCATTATTTGAAAGAATACTTGGCCCGTTAGAAGATATATTTCTTCAACCAAAATATCCTTCTAAAAGCAAAACAGAAATTTTAAAGCACTATTTTGGCGACGCACTTCTACAAAATAGTCTCAAAGAAGTTTTTGTTACTAGTTATGATATTGAGCAACGAGTCCCGATATTTTTTACTAACAAATTAGAAAAACAACAAATAGACTCGAAAAACTTTCGCAAGTTATGCGGAGGTTTTTCGCTCCTAGATGCAGCATTAGCCACTAGTGCCACTCCAACTTATTTTGCTCCTCATCGCATTGCTAGCACTCACAATACCAACGGCTTTTATACTTTAATCGATGGTGGAGTCTTTGCTAATAACCCGGCCCATTTAGCTATTTTAGAAGCTCAAATTACTAGTAAACGCCAAGATAACCAAGTCCTCAATACGGAAGATATTTTATTGGTGTCTTTAGGTACAGGTTCGTTGACGAGTGTTTACCCTTATAATGAGGTTAAAAATTGGGGACTTTTGCAATGGGGAAGACCACTTTTAAATATTGTATTTGATGGTGGTAGTGAAGTAGTATCGGAAGAATTAGAACGGTTGTTTGAACCTAGTGATAAAGCAGCAAAAAGCTTTTATTATCGCTTTCAGGCTTTGTTAGATGGGGAAGTAGAAGAAATAGACAATATCAAACTACCAAACACTCGTCAATTACAAACAATAGCCCATCGACTCATATCTGAAAAAAGTCAACAAATCGATGAACTTTGTAGTCTTTTGTTAGGCTAAATCAGATTTTTTATATCTTGCACCAAGCAATTAGGTTACATTTTATGAGCGCTAATGCTAGGTGCAAAATGTAAGATGATTAATTTCTTTTTTGAAGAAATTAACAATCACTTTCTTAGTCATGTTTTCACCTTATATTGTAGGTAAATACAATGGATGAACTCGTCAAAAAAATTGCTGGTTTAGGACTTCCTGGTATACTCTTTGTGATTGCAACGGCTTCATCAGGGGGTAGTGTAGCTGCTGTTGTCGCTATGCTGTCATCTTTGGGAGGGCCGTTGGGTTTGTTAGGAGGTTTAGGACTGCTTGGTTTGGTAGGCGTTCTAGGGGAATATATAGCTTCATTTGGAATTGAAGCTATTCTCAAGCTAGTTTATACAGAACGTAGCAAAACCGACTCGGTGAGATTTCTGCTCAAAGAAATTGACGAATTACCTATTACAGATGACTTAAAAGTCAAGCTGAAAGACCATATTAGTCCAGTCGGTGTTAGTGAACATTCACAAGATGAACCTCCAAAAACAATCGAAATTGTTGATGAGGAATCATTGACTTAGTAGATTCTATGTTCCAAAATCAGTTATGAGTTATTAAACTTATGTAGCTGATAACTAAACCTAACCCCTTTCCCTCTAGGGAAGGGGGAAACATGAAAGCCTCTCTCTCATCAAGAGAGGTTTTATAAATAAGTAAAAAGTCAGTATAACTGATAATTAATAAATAACTGTTAAAGAACGACCACATTTTTAGAATATGCAAACTTCATCCGTGCGTGAGCAAACGATAACAAATCCTTTTTCAGCATTAACTCAATTTTGGGAGGATGTGAAAATAGTTGCTCAACCTTATTGGTATCCAACAAAAGCAGAAGGAAGAGCATTTATCGATGTGATTCGTTCATGGGCAATGCTCATTTTTCTATTATTACTAATATTGGCAATTGTAGCGGCAAGCGCTGCCAATAGTTATTGGAACCGCTATGTACTCGATATTATTATTGAAGAGAGAGACCTGACTAAATATAATACTACTCTGTTACCCTCTTGCTTAATCCTTGTAGGGGTAGTTTTGTTGGTAACTTCTTTAAGGTATGTCAGGAAAAAAGTTACTCTTGACTGGTACAAATGGTTAAATAATTATATTTTAGATAAATATTTTAAAAATCAAGCTTACTATAAAATTAATTTTAAATCTAATATTGATAATCCTGATCAACGTCTATCACAAGAAATTGAACCTATTACTAGTAATGCTTTGAGGTTTTCAACCACTTTACTAGAAAAAGTTCTAGAAATGGGAAGTGCTTTGTTAATTCTCTGGACGGTTTCTAGAGATGTCACATTTTATCTAATTATTTATACAATTATTGGTAATTTAGTAGCGGTTTATTTAAATCAAACAATAAATAAGGTAACTCAAGAAGAACTTACGTTTAAAGCAGACTTTTCCTATTGCCTAACTCATGTTCGCAATCATGCGGAATCAATTGCTTTTTTTCAGGGAGAAAAAGAAGAATTAAATATAATTCAGCGCCGATTCAATAATGTTCTAGCAACGGCTGAACGGAGGATGAATTTAGAGAGGGGACAAGATGCTTTTGGTAGAGCATATCAATCGGCGATCGGCGTATTTTCAATGTTTGTCCTCACACCTTTATTTATTCAAGATCAAATTGATTATGGCGAAATTAACCAAGTTAGTTTTGCTTGCTTTATGTTTTCTAATGCTCTGGGAGAGTTAATATCTGAATTTAATGTTTCCGGGCGATTTTCTAGTTATGTAAAGCGTTTAGCTGAGTTTTCTGATGCTTTAGAAGCTGTTAGTAAAAAACCAGAGAAGGCAAAAACTATTCAAGTTATAGAAGAAGAACGTTTAGCTTTTGATGACTTTACATTACAAACGCCAAATTATGAGCAAGTGATTGTTGAAGATTTATCACTTTCTGTTCAGCCAGGTGAAGGGTTGTTAATTGTGGGGCCTAGTGGTAGGGGGAAAAGTTCCTTGTTGAGAGCGATCGCAGGTTTATGGAATGCAGGAACTGGTCGCTTGGTACGTCCTCCCCTAGAAAAAGTATTATTTTTACCGCAACGTCCTTACATTATTTTGGGGACTCTCCGGGAACAGTTGCTTTATCCACACACAAATCGGAAAGTGAGCGATCGCGAACTCAAAGCAGTTTTGCAACAAGTCAAATTGGAACACTTACTTACCCGTGTAAATGGCTTTGACACAGAACTTCCTTGGGAAAATATCTTGTCGTTGGGAGAACAACAACGGCTAGCTTTTGCGCGACTATTAATTACACATCCTAGTTTCACCATTTTAGATGAAGCAACCAGTGCTTTAGATTTAAATAACGAAGGTAATTTATATCAACAGTTACAGGAAACGAAAACAACTTTTATCAGTGTTGGACATAGGGAAAGCTTATTTAATTATCATCAATGGGTCTTAGAGCTTTCACAAGAGTCTACTTGGCAACTTGTTTCTATACAAGATTATCGCAGGCAAAAAGGAATTGCTGTTACACCAGTTAAGGAAGAAGTGACCATAGATGTTTTAATTGAAAATGACCTGAATACAGAGCCAAAAACCTCCGATGCAACAGACACAATTGTAGGTTTTTCTCATCAAGAAATGCAAACATTAAGCAACTATTCTCTTAACACTATTAGAACTAAGGCAAGTCGCGGACAACCAATTATCACAAAGGATAATGTGACTTACCACTATGACAAAGACCCGCAAGTGTCAAAATGGGTCAGACAATAGGCACAATGTTTGTCATCATGCGAAAAAATTTAACAGTGAACAGTTATCAGTTATCAGTTAAATACGTTGGTGAAACACCACACCAATTGATGAAAAGCGTTGCTGGCGGGTCTAAATCCCCCACCATCCGCCGTCAAGACTGATAACTAATTTAAAAAGTTTAATAACTTAAGTCAGTGTTAATTAAAGAGGATACTTATAGTATGGAAAAACTTTTTACGCCACGACTAGAGCTAGTACCTTTTAAACTAGAATTAGTAAAAGCAGCCATCAAAGGAAATGCTGAATTAGGATCACTTTTGGGTGTACAAGTTTTACCCAACTGGCAAGATGAAGAGTTTTTTGCAGATTTGCCAATCCTTGTAGATATCTTACGTCAATATCCGTTGCAAGGTGAATGGGGATGGGGAAGTTTAATTATACATCAAGCAGAAAACACACTTATCGGTCACGTTACGGTGAAAATTATTCCAGATGACACAGGTTCTCCTTCCGGTTCCTTAGAAATTGGTTATCATGTAGCTCCATCATATCGACGACAGGGGTATGCGTCTGAAGCTACGAAAGCTGTGATAGATTGGGCGTTATCTCAACCTACGGTGCAAAGTGTGACTGCTGGATGCGATCGCAATAATATAGCTTCAAAGCGAGTGCTAGAAAAAACCGGAATGCAGCTTGTAGAAACACGAGAGAAAATATTGGTATGGAAATTAGGCAAAACAGCTAGCGTCAAGTAATTTGATATGCTTTAACAAAGTTGTAGGCTGTACCCATCAATAAATTGAGGGTATTTAATAGTCAAAAATTTTGCTCAGGATTTAGGAGACACTTCTATTTTTAAGAATCAGTGATGCTAGCTAAAAAGCAAAAACAACTCATTACTTATGAATCAATTACGATTTATGAAAAGAAATATAAATATCCCATTCTTAAAAACTCTAATTTAAAAAGAGTTCAGAAAAAAATTAAGAAGTGCCAAAACTTAATTAAAGATGGTACTAAATATCATACTTATTTCTGGGGAGTAGTTAAACGCAAACAAGAAATTAATCAAAGCGAAGTTTTAGCAGAGGTCAAGTTATTAATTAAAGACTATAGCATACTACTTGATTTTTTAGAAGATTATAAAGATAGTTATCAAGATTTTTTATTAAAATTTATAGATGACTGGAAAGAACTGTTTAGTCAAAAATATATTGAAATCAGAAAGATTAACGAAGAAAGAAATAAACTAGAGATAAAAAATAGTGATAACCCTCAAATCGTAGAAAAACTGAAGAGGGAAAAAGAAGAAAACTTAAAGTCAACCTTACTGTTAAGTAATACTAACCTTTTAATTTTAGAAAAAGTAAAATTACTCAGTGAGGGAATCAAAGAGTTAACAGAAGATACTAAAAAACAGCAACAAGCTATTCAACAAATAGTTAAAGATATAGAACTGTATCAAGAAATTTATGAATATCAAATCAAAGCTACAAAAATTCGTCAAGAAATAGCCAAAATAGCTGAAACAGCAATAAATTTAGAAAACTCTCTACAAGATTACTTTAGTCCGTTTCAATCTTTAATAGATGAAGTGGTGAAAGTAGATGCAAATTTTTACGCCACTGTAGGAGAAATCCATAACTTAACAAGTAGTACTTTAAATTCTCAAGCAAATTTACTAACAATTCAGGATACTAATACAGTTTCTCATAATATCCTCAGTTTGCTGGTAGCAAGTTATGAGAAAAAAGACAGGTTGCAAGATGCTTTTTTACAAACACAGTTTTTAAATGATGAAGTTTATAATTTTGACTTAAGTAAAGAAGAGATAAATGTAAATCAAGCGATTTACTTAATCTCTAATTATATGTCTACTCAACTAATTGCTCAAAAGCAAATGCTAGGGATAGTAGACATAGATGTTGCTCCTCTTCCTTCTCAACCTACTTTTGAAAAAACAGAACTACCAGAGACACTTAATAATCATATTGAGTTTACCCAAGAATTTATAAGTAATACAAAAATTGACTATACAACATTGCAACATCTGCTGGCAAATTACAAGTGGCTAGAGGCTGATGTCGAAACTGCTAAATTAATGTTACAAGTCATGGGTAAGAGTTATTGGAATGAAGTTTATAAAGAGGATATTCTAAATTTTTCTTGTCAAGCTTTCCATACAATAGATCAGCTTTGGCAACAATACAGTCATGGTTACTTCGGCTTTAGTGTTCAGCAAAGTATTTGGAATGAAATAGGTGGACAAGTAGATTATGAATCGGGGAAAAAATTAGGCGATCGCCTGGGTTGGCGCAAGGAAGGAAACTGGCTAAATTACAACCAACTAACCTTCAAATTATCGCCAACAACACCGATGGGACACCTACCAGTCACATGGCTACACTATGAGCAAGACATTTGTGATACATCAACAAATTCATCTGTGGAACCTCTATCAATGGGAGCTTGGCGAGTTGGCTCGTGGCTAGTATGGCAGATGCACTTATTTTTTTCTCGTGCAAAAGTTTGTAATGAAACTTCCTGATGATGACAAAATAACAGGTTGTAAAACTAATTATTATGTAGGGTGGGGAGTGCATCGCCACCCGCTTATTGATATTAATTAATAGTTCTAAAAATTACCCCAATAGCTGACATTAGCAAATCTTGAGAACGGTTTACATTGTAATCGGAAGGAACCTCCGCTCCAAAAAAACCAATTATTTCTTCGCCATCATTTCCCTTAAACTGAAAGAATTCTCGGTCTTCTGAACTATGAGCCATAGTACCAAAAGTTTGAGATTTGCCATTTTTCGTTGTTAAAGTTAGTTGGAGAATGTGAGGTGCGTTAAACCAAGTGCCATAATAACCAGAGACTTCTTCAAGATAATCGCCTTCTGGAATTGTAAAAACATCTCCTTGATTAGGTTTCTTACTACCGTATTCTCTAGACCACTGATTGAGAGTAGTTTTATTTTTATCAGTTGTTGCGTAAAATACCTGTAGTCCATCAAGAATATCACCGTGGCGAACAATGATTTTTGTCAGGGTATTCATACCATTGAGAATATCTGAGAAAGCATCAAAGCCACTGGTTTGTTGCTGTGACAGGTTATGCTTGTCTAGAGCATCCGAAAATCCATCAAACGTCTCTGGCGCATAGCCTCGATATATTCCTGTTGTGCTACCAACTAATTCTGAGCGGCGGCATTTTGTCGCTTCTATAATTTTGTTGGAACATAGCACACCAGAACGCAAAGCTCCCTCCATATAGCCAAAGAAAGCTAAACAAGTATGTTCTCCAGCAAAGAAAAGACGATCATAGTATGCTTGAGTTAAAAAACGTGCGATCGTACAAACTTCTTTTGGTCTAGGACAAGAATACCCTCCTCTTGTCCATTCTTCTTCAGGCCAGTTGATAAATTCTTGTTTGTTACTGTTACTTTCATAGCCTTGATAAACTTGCTCAAACGCTTCTTGGAAATATTTCACAGGATCATCTGCTGTCATAGCATTGCTAGCTGAATAGCCACCTGCAAAAAGATTCAACCCGAAATCATGTTCCTTAGTTGCCATTTGATTATCAGTGGATTCCCAAATTATGCCTAGCCCATCTGAAACAGAACTAGGTGCTAAACCTTTCTTAATCCAAAACCTCTCATTGACAGCAGCGAGATATTTAATGGCTTGTCCCATAGACATCTGAGAGTTTGCAGGTAGTTCAGGGCTAATAGAAATATGTTTCCATGTAGTGGGAGGAATAGCCAAAATAACGTAGTCTGCCTTGTATTGTTTATTTATACTGCCAACAGTGACATCTACTGAATTTTGGGAAATTTTAATCTCAGTTACTGGTTCATTTGTGTTAACAGACCAATCTTCTTGACCATGAATTTCTTTAACAATCTCTTTGATTTCAGCAACGAACTTACGTGCTAAGGCTTGATTTCCACTATCACAGCGAAATGTTTCTGACAATTCCCAGTAGTCTTGAACTCCGCCACCTTTAACTGCTGCTAGTAGACCAAGATAACTCTGCTGTGTAGTTGGTACTGTCTGGTCATTACTAAAATGCACTTCTAGAGAATTTCGTAATAATAAATCACCTGCACACCATTCATCTAACTTGTCAGCAACAGAAATACTGTCCCACTCCTTTGCTTGAGGATGTGTCCAAGGCTCGTAGGCATCTACTTGCTTTGCATCTTCATTTATTTTTTTATTAATTTCGCTGATTTTCTCGAAGATTTCTTGTTGAACTTTGGGAGGAATTTTAGAACCTTTAATGTAAAGAGTTTGTTCTAATCCTGCTGCTAAGAAATTATCGTCCGAAGAAATAGCATTCAGACCCAAACCAAATTTTTTTGCATAATGAATCCATTGATGATGGTTTGCGCCAATTAATTCTGCACCTGCTTCAATAATCCTTCCCTCAGCAATGTCTTCTCTACTATGAACTCTTCCGCCAATACGCTCTCTAGCTTCCAAAACAGTAACTTGAACGCCTTTATTTGCTAATTCATAGGCTGCCGCAAGCCCAGCAAACCCCGCACCAACTACAATGACTTTGACATTTTTGAGGCGTTCTTCTAGCTCATGGCTGAGGATAACTATTTTTTCTTCGATTTCAGCCAGACCTGATTGAATTTTCTCGTATTTTTCGCTTCCAGATAACTGAGTACCAAAGCTACGGTGAAGTTTGGAAAAAAGAGACTTTGACATACTATAATTTGTTGAAATTAAGTCTAAGCAAGATTTTATTTGATAGCATAGCTAGGCAATTCCAACCAAATAGTTTTAATCGGCTTAATTAATAAATAATCTCATCTATAACTTTTAGAAAAATAAACAAGAAGTTTAGATATACAGCAGATTTCAGGTGAATGAGGTACAACTTCCTGGCAAAAAATTATGTACCAACAGACTTTCAACCCTGTTCCCTGTTCCCTGTTGTAAGCCAGAAATATTTATGACTATTTAGGTAAATGGATAAACCTTACCAGCTATCAAAAATACATTCTAAATATATAAATTCGGATAAAATACAGTATTTATACTTAAAAAATAACTTTTATACTCAAATCAATTGCTCAACTAACTTTTAGCTGTATTACCTGTAACTATAAAATAAAGTTTTGTTTGTAGTGAGCAATTTATCGCTCTGTTGCCAGGTTTTTCATGGCTAAAGCCCTCTCTGCGAGACGCTACGCGAACACTACGAACTTACATTTATGAAGTCATTCTACTTACCTGTAGGCCGATGCAATGCCCACCAAAACCATGATACGGCGCTACGTATCTTTCAAAATCAAGTATGAACCCTATATTACCGATTTATTCATTTTGTATTGTTGCTGAGAACTTTTATCCCTAGAATTTTCACAGTTCCATGATTATGGCTGATACTAAGTGAGGTCAACTCTTGATTTAATAAATAAAAACTACCTACAATACTCACTGAATTGTAAATTCCATTCTTCCCTTTCTTCAGCGTTATTGTGGCATTTTTTTGATTATTGACTCCTTTAAGTAAGAGAACATTAGCAAAATTAAGGCTACCCGATGTAGTTAGTTTACTGCTATCAACGCTAGCAGTCATATTGATAAAGGTATAACCTAGAAACTTGAGATTTCCGGCAATACTAGCGGAATTATTGATATTACCATTAGTTCCTTTGCCAAGGGTGACTGTAGCACCGTTGAAAGCTAAAATCCCAAAATTGAAATTACTCGCAGCTTGAAACCCACTTTCGTTAAGGCTAATACCTAACGTAGTGAATTCTTTACCCAGAAGAGTAATATCGCCTACACCAAAAAGCTTTCTCTTCGGTAAATCAAGTTGGAAATTAGGGACATTCAACTTGATGATATTGACTAAATTAATAGCTACATCATTAAGGGAAACTTTCTGATTGTCAAATGATAAAGTGCCGCTACCCAAAGATTGATTAAAAGCAATAATATGTGCTGTTCCTGATGCACTTTTATTTTCCAAGTTAACTGTGAGGCTGGGAATAGTGAAAGTTAAGAAACCTAATAAACTCAACTTAACATTCTTCAGGTTGACACTATTAGGAGTAATGTCAAAAGTAATACCTGCTAGATGATTACCCAAAACTGAAATCGTTCCTGAACCACTACCGCTACGGGATTTGATATCGATATTTAAAGCATCAACATCAATACTTAACAGCTTGGCTAAACTCAGGTCAAAATTTTTAAAGGTAGCGTTGGTAGGGGTAATTTTAAATTCAACATTGGCGATTTCGTTACCCAGAATCTCTACATAACCATCCCCTTGGAGATACTGCTCACTTGGCGTAACTTTTAGAGATAAATCTAAACTATCGTCATCGCTGCCTTTAATTTTTATAAATCCTAAATCGATTTCCGCAACTTTTAAGGAACCTCCAACATTATTAAAAGTTTTGTCACTTTGCAGAATTAAAGTTGCTTGATGCCCCCAAGCATTGATTCTACCATTAATTTCTAACCCTTCTGCTATTGCTTGTCCTGCAATTGTTGTCGGGAAAGGAACATATTTAATTAAGGAATTGAGTTGTCCATCTCCATCACCGTCAATTGGTTCAATATTTAAGTTCACCAAGTTTTCTAACAACCCTAGTGCTTTGTTAACTAAATCAACTGAATAGCCTACTTGATTGGCTAGAAAGGAAGTGACAGGTCCCCGCCATAAATCTGTTAAGCAAACCGCTTGTCTGGGATTGAGAACTAAAGCTAATCTTTCAGGATCATTAGTATCCATGAGAAATGCTACCTCAAAGTCGGATTTTTCCCATTTCAAATCACCAATGAAGCCAAAGTTATCAAAGTAGGGAGGTAAATATGTTCCGCCTCCTTGAAACCTGACGTTACGAAATTCAGTTCCTACTAACCCATAAGGATTACACCAGGATTTTTCACTTTGTTGACTGAAGAATGCTGTTAAAGATTCGGGTTCCAGAGAGAGATTTCCACAGAGAAATAGTTTAGGTTCGTTCTCTTGGGTGGGATCGTAGCCTTGAAGAATTAAATTTCCAGTTAATCCGAAGGTTGGTTCTAAATCAGAACCAATATTTAAACATATGAGCAGATTATTAAATATAGCCTTAAATTGTTGCTGGGAAAATAGCTGAATATTGCCAGCAATATTACCTGTTAAGCTAACCTGTCCCACAGGATTAAAGCTAATTACAGCCCCTAAGTGATTAATACCCAAGCTTTGATGAATAAAACTGCTGAAATTTGTCTGGATATTTTTGAAATCAATATCCCCGATAAAATTTAATCCTCTGATTAAGTTAATACAGCCTAATTGGAAATGTGTAAAAGAATAGCCAAGGTTAGTTAAAATTAACTCTGGGTTGCTTAATTTAATATCGTTGATGATGGGAACTGTATTTTTTAAGTAGCTCAAACTGAAATTTTTAGGCAACTTATATTTTAATGTAGTTTGCTTACCAAAATTTAATTCAATGTTTTGTTTATTTAGTAATCCTTTAAAACTAATCTCTATTTCTTGAGAATTTTTATAAATTCTATATTTAGCAGATGAAATTTTAATTTCATGACTACCGAATATTTCAATAATAATTCTATCAAGCGCCACATCCATGTAGGGAACTGTACTATGGATGTCAAAAATTTGTTCTAGATTTATCTGCAAATCATGGTTAAAGTCTAAATAAGTTTCTGAATTGGATAGTGTAATATTTATATAATCTAAGGATTCAAGTTTTAATTTGATATCATTAGGTAAGTTAATTCCTGTTAAGGCAAGGCTGCTTTTCATAAATTAAAAAATAATTTTAAAAGATTATAATAACTGAAAAATAATCTGTAGATTGGGTATTGCCCACCGCATTATGGTTTTTGTGAAGAAAGCCTGGGAGGATGTGGGAAAAGTCGGGTAGTTTGTAAAAAACTATCTCAGTGTGAGCTGCGAATAGCAAAAAACACAGCATCAAGAGAGCCATATGAGTAAAGCTTATCCCAGTAACCTGACCCGCGATCAATATGAATTTCTTGGTGACTTGATTCCAGAACCTAAAAAGGGGGTCGTCTTCGTGAAGTCGATATGTAGGAAATTCTCCATACCATCTTTTATATTCCAGTTGAGGGAGTTCGATGGCGAACGTTACTTGGCTATTTTCCAGTGTGGCAGATATTATACACCTATTTTCGCAATTGCCGCAAAGAAGGGACATTGAAAATTCATGATAGTCTGCAAGACTGGACTTGAATCGAAAAGGAGCGCCATCTCAGTCCAGTCGATGGTGGTTTTGATGGAGAACTTTGTCATACAGTGAGTAATGGACTTTTGTCTTGGATTGTGCCTGATTTTGGCTGATTTTTGTAATTCATCAATAAGCCAATCTTGTCATTCTTTCCCAGACGATCAGCTTTTTTCCTTTCCTCCAAAAAACGCTATCTCACACAAATATTTTTTAGCGATCGCAAAACTTTTCTGCCTACCTTATATCTTGCATCACTCTGTTATTGCGAAAATTGCAGCCCAAAATCCTTATGATTTCGTAGGGTGGGCAGTGCATCGACACTAGCTTATTGAGAAGTTGCAAGATGTCATCTGCTGATTATTAGTATTCTAAAGCACAATTTAGCAAGATTGCACTGAAATTGGTATTCTTTACTCAAGCAATCACAAAAATTTTCGGTCTACTGAGTCTATGTTGTAAGCTGTTTTTCATCTCTTTGGCGGAGCAAAAGAAAAAAGTCTTCTTTTGACTTGACACTCTTTAAAAAACTCGCTATTCTAGATAAGTGTCAAGGCGAGACAGCCAAGACAACCGAACCGAGAAAAAAGAATACTTTGAAAGCTTAAACAAAAAACCAATCCTCGTCAAACAAATTGGTTTTGGGATATCCCTAAAACTTCAAAAATTATAGCAAGGAATCTGGAAAACAAGTTTTTTCAGGTAACAAACTCAAACACAACAAAACGGAGAGTTTGATCCTGGCTCAGGATGAACGCTGGCGGTATGCTTAACACATGCAAGTCGAACGGAATCTTCGGATTTAGTGGCGGACGGGTGAGTAACGCGTGAGAA
>NZ_JACJSG010000025.1 GCF_014697625.1 Anabaena azotica FACHB-119
AATTGAGCGTAGTAACCATCAGCACGACGGACTAATCGCACACGTTTAATTTGTTTAATGTCATAGTAATTAAGGTCATAGGTTCCTTTTAGTTTGAGAGTACCAATACCTTTCTTGTCAGAGAAAGTTATAGCTTTTCTGGTATCAGAAAGTTTCCATCCAGATGATTTATATTCAACTGAACGGCAGTTTTTCTTAAACTTCGGGAAACCTTTCTTACCCTTAATTTTCTTCTTGCAGTTATCGTAAAATCGAGCTATCGCCGACCAAGAACGCTCGGCAGCAGACTGTCTAGCCATTGAATTTAGTTCATCAGCAAAGGGAAATTCCGCCGCTAATACAGCGCAGTATTTATTTAACGCATACTTATCTACCTTTGAGTCTTTGTTATCCATCCAGTAGCGCAAGCACTTGTTTTGAATGAATTGACTAGTACGTATCGCCTCATCTATTGCCTGATATTGCTGCTGTTTTCCTTTGACTTTGAACTCGTAGACAATCATGGATATCGACCAATTAACCACATGCTTATGCTATCACAAAAAGCATAAAGCCGTCGTAGAACGACGGGGTTTTAAACCCATTTTTCTGATAACTCCAGCCTAATTCATCAGTAATCAAAAAAAATTCCCGTCATCAACGCTAGCGACAACGGGATCTGATCAAATTGTCTACTAATTAACGAGAAGCCACTTGTGGTTCTGCCCAGATTTGTGTCAGCTTGTTACCATAGGTAATTGGCTGGTCTTTTTCTGTTGTCGCTGCTGTTTTACCATCGATCGCCACTTTTACTAAAGGCCATTCTTCTTCGCCCATTTCACCAGCACGGAAGATGACATGATCAGGTTCGTTTTTACTCCAACCTAATAACACCGCGATTTTCTCGTGGTTGTCTTCTGGTTGTGCTGGTGCAACTGTATTAGTTTGATTCTTTTGGCGATCCCAAATCACAGCCTGATCTGTGGAATCCCCTGTGTTGAATATCCCTTCAAACTTACGCGCTAAAAAGCGATCGCTCTTTTCTGACCAACTTACAGGAACTAATACCCCTATTTTTCCATCACCCTCGGCTGGTTCTGCTGATACTTCCTGTTTATTTAACAGGGGATCAGTCGTCATAGTTGTCGCAGCCAACACCCGCAGTTTCTTGGTTTCCCTATCTTCCACAAACAGAACACTATTGACTCTGGTGTTGTGCATTTCGGGTTTTACTTCAATTTGTACCCGACTGTAAACCGCATATTTACCATCAGGAGAAACTACAGGTAAGCTGCGATAATAGCGCGTTCCCGAACCGCTTTTACCACCAATGGCTTGTTGAGTTGCCAAAATCCATTTCCAGGGAATTGGATGAGGACTACCAATGGGATCTGTTTGTTCTACTCCCTCTGGGGGTTCCTCAACTGATATGTCTGGGGTGGCATTTGGTGTGGATGGTTCCATCAAGCTAGATGCTACCTGACCCGCCACTAATGAATGAGCTTTAGACACTGCATTCAAAATTACTTTGTCTTTTTCTGTGAGTGTCTGGATATGAATATTTGTCAGTTGTTCACTTGCTCTTAACTGTGGAATTGGTGCAAGTTCCACTGCTGCTAGAAGTTCGTTTGATTGGGAATATTTTTTCGCTAGTAAAGACTCTAAATTGTCGGCTGGTATTTGCGGCTGGGCAATTACCGTTTGCTGTGGCAAACTCTCTAGTTCTCTGGTACTGGAGTTTGTTTGGCTTGCTGTTAAGTCTTGCGCCAAGTTTGGTTCATTAATGGTAGCCGCTTCCTGTGGCTGAGTATCAGGTGTCTCCGCTTCAGCGCCAGTTTTAGCAAACGCTTTGGTTGGCTTGGCTGAACTAGAATGACCTGATGCCGCTACTAAGGGAGCAATCAACAGTATAACAACAACATAGTTAAGAAATGGTTGCACGCGGAACCATCCTGACAGCAAGAGGGGTTTAAGCATGGGTAGGACTCTCCAGAGGGGCGGTTGCTGTGTGAGGAGCAAAGTCTATTTGACTAAGGAAGCTGGCTGTTGATTACAGGTATAACAACAAACTCACGGATTTAACTAGATCAAATAAAATTATTTTTTTTTATTAGCAGATTTTTACAAAAACATCGTTTCATTCTTTACACCTTGTCATTTAAACTAGGGGTTTTTACTGAATAGATATGCCACCAAAAAATACCAGCAGATTTACTGCCGAGTTTTTACTTAAAATAGGAATTTACTGCACTTCAAATAAAGTGCATTGAAGGGATTGTTTGAGCTAGGTTTGATAGCTCAAAATAAGACTTGATGACTGAACTGTTAGGCTAGTATGATTAACAGCTAGCTATAATTCAGCTACTCTGTTAACATCCGCGATGACAGTACAGACCCTGATAATGGATTATGTGAGGCGTTACTTTAAAAATTGAGAAAGCTGACGCACAAGATATATTACTTGCAAAACAACTTTAGCACACACCATCAGGTAGAAACTGCTATTGTAGTTTTCACCACGTAACTATAGTATTAGCCACAATAGCAAGAACTATAATTACGATTATTAAATTGGTAGACGTAGCCAAATCAGGACAATTACTAACAGTGTATACAACTACTAGCCGTATAGCTGCCAGTTAACTTTGTGATAAGTTTACCAAGAAAATTTAAGTTTTGCCACCGTATATTCAATTATTAGTTGCTCATAAAAAGTGCATGGGGGTAGGTGATAGTTGTCAGTTGACAGTTGACAGTTGTCAGTTGACAGTTGACAGTTGTCAGTTAACAGTTGTCAGTTAACAGTTGACAGTTGACTATGGACTATTGACTAATGACTATGGACTATGGACTATGGACTATTGACTATGGACTATTGACTATGGACTATTGACTATGGACTATTGACTATGGACTATTGACTATGGACTATTGACTATGGACTATGGACTATTGACTATGGACTATTGACTAATGAAAATAGTATTTTTTGGTACACCACAATTTGCAGTTCCTACTTTAGAGAAATTGTTAGAAAATAACCAATTTGAGGTTTTAGGGGTTGTAACTCAACCGGACAAACGCCGAGAGCGGGGGAATAAATTAACACCTTCACCTGTAAAAGATGTGGCGATCGCACACAATTTACCAGTATGGCAACCCGAAAGGATTAAAAAAGATACGCAAACCCTGACTCAACTCAAGCAATTAGAGGCGGATGCTTTTGTTGTGGTTGCCTATGGGCAAATTCTGTCACAGAAAATTCTCGATATGCCAAAATTGGGTTCGGTGAATGTACATGGTTCAATTTTGCCCCAATACCGGGGTGCAGCACCGATTCAATGGTGTCTGTACAACGGGGACACAGAAACAGGGATCACGACGATGTTGATGGATGCGGGGATGGATACTGGGGCGATGCTACTTAAAGCCACTACACCCATAGGCTTGCTCGATAATGCTGATGATTTAGCTCAAAGATTATCTGTCATTGGTGGGGATTTACTGATAGAAACATTACTGAAGTTACAGCGCCAGGAAATTCAACCAATTCCCCAAGATAACGCCGCCGCGACTTATGCCTCTTTAATTCAAAAGCCAGATTATGGCTTAGATTGGTCGAGAAGCGCTTGGCAACTGCACAATCAAATTAGAGGATTTTACCCAAATTGTACGACTACCTTCCGTAACCAACCTCTGAAGATTACAGCCACCCTTCCCCTTGGTGCTGCTTACAGGGATGAGCTACCACTAGAACTGCAAAAGATATATCAAAAACTGCCTGATTTGTCAAGTATATCGGGTAGCCCTGGAGAAGTAGTCAGCATAACCAAGGGAGTCGGCGCGATCGCTCAAACTGGTGAGGGACTGTTATTATTACGGGAGGTTCAACTACCAGGCAAACGTCCTCAATCGGGATGGGATTTTGTTAATGGTACACGTTTGACTGTGGGAGAGGTGTTAGGCGGGTAATTGGTAATTACTTTGGTTTTGGGTTTTTCAGGATGGGGATGGTGGTTACGTTTGGGGATTGAGTTCTGCGCTTTCATAAGAACGACAGGACTCACAAGGCCCGTTGGGATTTACTGCACAGCGAATGATTTCTGAATGGGCATTGTATCTACAAGTGGCATCACCTACTACCCAGCGTCCTGCTACTAAGCTTTTTTCTACTGGTCTTTGAGCCGACTGGACGTAGAGGGCGATGTTATGCAGGCGATAACGTCCTGATTTGAGTTGATATCTATGGCGACGTTCTAAAATTGCGTAGGTTTTACCTTCAAAATCGAGATAGTTTCCAGGTTGGGGTGTCCAGTCAAGTTGGACTTTACCGAGGGAGCGACGTGGATGCGTCAGAATTACCTCGGTTGGTAAAGAATCTGGCTGCATGAGTTCATGTGATTTGGTTTACATTATAAAAATAATATCGTAGCAGCCTAATCACGCTCACCACTTTCAGCTTATAATTAATGATTCACTACAAATAGGGGACAGGTGAGAGGGGATAGGGGACAGTTAGTAGGGTGCGTCAGTACGAGAAACCCTAGCCATACCAAGAAAATATTCATACTGACGCACCCTACTAGCGTGTCTAGGCTAAAAGGTTGCAAAAAATTTTCTTGTGGTGTAGGCATCTTGCCTGCACTGGACGGGCAAGATGCCCATCCCACAAGAGTTTGCTAATGCACAAATTTAGTCTAGACAGTCCAGTAGGGTGTGTTAGCTTTTTAGCGATCGCTCCACAATCACATATCATCAAAAATCAGCCTAAATCGTCTAAATTAAGACCATAGGCATATTGTCACATTTCTGCTGGCATGAGTATTAATTTTAGAATGCGATCGCTCACTAATAACAATCGGGCATTACAGTTATTTACAGATAGACATGAATTAACTCGTGTCTTCGCTGGTTATTTGCATGATGAGCCAGCAGAGAAAATATTATCTTTTTCTGGCGATGGTGGTAACGGCAAATCTTTACTACTGAAGTTTTTACGCACTCAATGCTGTAAGCAGTTCCGTGGAGATATTTGGCAGAAATTACAAACTAAAACGGCGGCGGAAGTAGCAAATTATATAGAGTCTGCTGATAGTTGGGAGTTTGAACAAGTACCCGCAATTCCACACGATTTTGGGCAACCACCAAATGGCGATGACCAACCCCAAGATCCATTTTATGGCTTGTTGATGCTCAGGCGATCGCTTTCACGGGCGGCGACAGAATTAAACTATCGCCTGCGGTTTCCCTTGTATGATTTTGCCTGTGTTTGGTATCTTAAACAAAAAAATCGCCTCACACGGGAGAAGTTAGCAGAATTGTTTCCCGCCGAAGAAATGGACTTGTTGATTGAAATTGTGAATGCAGTTAGCGATACTTCTTGGGGAACTATCGGTAAGGCTGTCTTGGGAATTTTTGATAAGCATTTGGGTGAGAATTTTCGCTTGTATTTACAGCGACGGGGACTGAAAGAAGCTGATGTACAAGAAATTCGTGGGATGGATGCGGAAACCGAATTAATTAATGAATTACCGCGCTATCTAGCACAAGATTTGAATGCGGCGATGGCGCAAAAAAACGCACCACCCAGAATAGTCTTGTTTTTTGACACTCATGAAGCCTTTTGGGGTGAGCAACGGCAAAAAACAGGCATACTATATTTTCAAAGGGATGAATGGCTGCGGTATTTTTTAGCCGAGTTGGAATTGCAAGCTGGGATAGTGGCTGTCATTGCGGGAAGGGAAGCACCACGTTGGGAGGAAGCTGATAATTTTCCCATTCCACAACAATATATTGATAGTCAGTTAGTTAGTCATTTTTTACCAACTGATGCAGATGTGTATTTGCGACGTGCTGGTATTGGGAATGAGACTTTGCGCCGAAGTGCGATCGCCTATGCTACTGTGACAGGAAATCAAGTACATCCCTTGCTGTTGGGTTTGTCTGCGGATGTGATATTACAGGCGCAAGAACAACGAGTTACCCTCACACCAGAGGATTTTCCCAAGACACCGGAGATTTTAAATAAAGCCAAATACCTGATTAACTTACTGCTGAAATATGCAGATAGAGAATTTGGTTATGCTGTTCATGCTTTATCTGCTTGTCGCTCATTTAACTTTGAAATTTACCGTTTGTTGGCTGAGGAATTGCATTTTTCTAATACTAAACCAGCCTTCGATATCCTGACAGAATTTTCCTTTGTTTGGGATGTGGAACAGTTGGGTGAAGATTGGTATCGCATCCATGATTTGTTGCGTCGTTTAAATTATGAAAACGGTAATAAAATTACTCAACAGGCTCATGTTGTTTTAGAAAGATATTACCGTCAACAGGGACAAGTAGCAGAAGCAATTTATCATGCTAATCGTTTAGATTGGCAAAGGGGTGTGTATGAATGGAAAGAAGTGTTTGAGGAAGCATTGCAGAAGAGTAGTTATCAACAATGTCGTTCACTCTTGGAAGTTAGGAATGAGTTAATAATTAACAAATATTCTCAACTGGGTAGAGTATCGCAATCTGAAGGTGATTATTTTGCCGAGTTGGCTCAACATCCAGCAGCGCAAACAGAATATCTAGAAGCTGTGGCTGCATACAACCAAGAATTAAGCATTAACCCTGATCATACCACTACACTCAACAACAAAGGAAATACTTTACAAAGTTTAGGAAATTTGCAAACAAAACTTGCCCAGCATACCCAAGCAATAGAATCCTACCATGATGCAATCTCCACCTACAACCAAGCCTTGAACCTCGCTACTGACTACAAAATTTATATTCTCAACAACAAAGGTTCAGCATTAGACAATTTAGGGAATGTGCAAACAAAACTTGCCCAGTATAGCGAAGCCAGACAATCCTACACTGATGCGGTCTTCGCTTACAACCAAGCTCTCTCTCTCTTTCCTAACCAAATAGATGCTCTTAATAACAAAGGAAATGCTTTACAAAGTATAGGGAATCTACAAACAAAACTTGCCCACTATAACGAAGCCATACAATCTTACACCGATGCGATCGCCGCCTACGACCAAGCTCTCAGTCTTGCTCCTAACTACATCAATGCTCTCAACAACAAAGGGAATGCCTTAGCAAAATTAGGGAATTTGCAAACACAACTAGTCCACTATAACGAAGCCATAAAATCCTACACCGATGCGATCGCCGCCTATGACCAAGCCCTCAATGTTGCTCCTAACTACATCAATGCTCTCAACAACAAAGGGAGTGCCTTAGCAAAATTAGGGAATTTGCAAACACAACTTGCCCACTATAAAGAGGCCATACAATCCTACACCGATGCGATCGCTGCCTACGACCAAGCCCTCAGTCTCGCTCCTGACTATATCCAAATTATGAGTAACAAAGGTTCAGCGTTACAAAGTTTAGGGGATTTGCAAACACAACTAGTCCACTATAACGAAGCCATAAAATCCTACACTGATGCGATCGCTGCCTACGACCAAGCCCTCAATCTTGCTCCTAACTACATCAATGCTCTCAACAACAAAGGGAGTGCCTTAGCAAAATTAGGGGATTTGCAAACACAACTTGCCCAGCATACCCAAGCTATACAATTTTACAGTAGCGCGATCGCCGCCTACGACCAAGCCCTCAATCTCGCTCCTAACGATATCTATGTTCTCAACAACAAAGCCTTAGCTTTACAAAGTTGGGGTAAATTGCTTTTACAGTTATCCCAAAAACCAGAAGCAATCAATCATTTACAAGCAGCATTAGTCGCCTTTAATCGCTCCTTAGCAATAGCCCCTGGTGATGAGTACATTCGCAATTTAAGAGATGAACTACAAGCATTTATCGAAAAATTTAGCCTGAATTTATAGCATTGCTGAATCAAAATATAAACTCTCAAATTAACTTTTATTCTTCTTTGTGCCTTTGCGCCTTTGCGTGAGGCAAATAAATTCTTGTTTTTTAAACGCAGAGGTTAGCGCAGAGGTTAGGAGAGGTTTTTTAAAGATAATTCGCTATCTACCAAGATAATTATTAATTATTTCTGCTTGAATACACAAATTCTAAAATTTTGCTAAAGATTTAAAAATTCGTTACAAATTTGGTTGACTTAGCAATCCATAGCTATTAAGTAATAACTACCATAGATAGCTCAAATTGCCCTTTTTACCCAGACTTCTGCTTCATATATCTTTACATAAATTATGCAGCCTAGAGAACCTATGAGGGAAACACGCGGCTGTGATGTAGCTGATTTCCAAGGAAAGAGAGAATCTTCGCAAATTACCAAATTTAAGAGTGCCTATTACATTGTTTAAAGTTATGTAGCCTTTTACTTACGGTGGATGAGCGACTGCGGTAAACTATGCCTTGATTATGATTCTTTCACAGAAAAGAACACTGGAAAGGAGCCGTTTTTTCAATGTCTCATACCGTAAAAATCTACGATACCTGCATTGGTTGCACACAATGCGTCCGCGCCTGCCCTACCGACGTTCTGGAGATGGTTCCTTGGGACGGCTGCAAAGCTGGTCAAATCGCATCTTCACCCCGTACAGAAGACTGTGTAGGCTGCAAGCGTTGTGAAACTGCTTGCCCCACCGACTTCTTAAGTGTGCGGGTATACCTGGGTGCAGAAACAACTCGCAGCATGGGTCTAGCTTACTAAGGAATTAACCGCCGATTCCTTTTTGCTCTCCATTAATTGTTTCGATAGCAAGCGTCTTTAGCTTTGTAGGGTGGGTAGCGATCGCATTCTACCAGTAGTAGGCGATCGTTCCCATCCTACAAAATTTGAGAAATTTATAAAAATACCTAGTGGCCAGAGGAGCAAACCTGCTCCTTTTTCTTTGGAAAAATCTGTTAACTGTCAACTGTCAACTGTCCACTGTCAATTGTCAACTGTTGACTATACTGGATTTAATTATCCTGAGCAAAGGGTGGTGTGAGCAATGTGTGGTATTGTTGGGTATATCGGCACTCAAGCAGCGACAGAAATTTTATTATCTGGGCTGGAAAAGTTAGAGTATCGGGGTTATGACTCGGCTGGTGTGGCTACGGTTTGGGAAGGCGATGTTCACTGTGTCCGGGCAAAGGGCAAATTACATAACCTCCGTTCTAAACTAGAACAACTAGCAACCCAGTCTCAAATCGGCATCGGTCATACACGCTGGGCTACTCATGGTAAACCAGAGGAGCATAACGCCCATCCCCATTTAGATACCGCAAGGCGAATTGCTGTTGTCCAGAATGGTATTATTGAAAACTACCGGGAGTTACGAGAAGAACTGAAACAGAAGGGGTATGAGTTTCGTTCGGAAACTGATACGGAAGTAATTCCTAACCTGATAGCTGAATTGTCAAAAAATGCTGACTCCTTTCTGGAAGCAGTACGTCAAGCTGTTAGCCACCTGCAAGGGGGATTTGCGATCGCCGCCATTTCCGCCGACTACCCCGACGAGTTGATTGTTGTGCGTCAGCAAGCGCCTTTAGTGATAGGATTTGGTCAAGGTGAGTTTTTCTGTGCTTCAGATACGCCAGCGATCGTTGCCCATACCCGCGCCGTTTTACCCCTGGAGAATGGGGAAATTGCCCGTCTGACACCTTTGGGAGTGGAGATTTATAATTTTGCTGGCGACAGGCTGAAAAAACAACCCCGGTTATTGAACTTGAGTCCCACGATGGTAGAAAAGCAGGGATTCAAGCATTTTATGCTCAAAGAAATTTATGAGCAACCAGGAGTAGTCAGAGCAAGTTTAGAAGCATATTTTAATACAGAAGTCAATAGCGGTGAGTCATTCCAATCACCAGTTAAGTTGGGTTTACCAGAACAATTTTACGCAGACTTAGAACAAATTCATATTGTCGCTTGCGGTACAAGTTGGCACGCCGCTTTAATAGGAAAGTATTTACTTGAACAATTAGCCGGAATATCCACTCAGGTACATTATGCTTCAGAGTATCGTTATGCACCCTCACCGCCAACAGCGAATACATTAATTATCGGCGTTACGCAGTCGGGGGAAACTGCTGATACCTTAGCAGCTTTGGCGATGGAGAAAGAACGCCGTCAAGGTAAAGAAGCCAAATATCAAGCGCGACTCTTGGGTATTACTAATCGTCCAGAGAGTAGCCTGGGTCATCTTGTACCCCATATTATCAACACCTTGGCAGGAATTGAAATTGGTGTGGCAGCTACTAAAACCTTTGTCGCCCAACTGATGGCGTTTTATGCCCTAGCCATAGATTTAGCCTATCATCGCCAGACTGTAGCGCCGGATAAACTAGCAGATATAATTCAAGGCTTGCGCCAGATACCCAAGGAAATTGAAGCGACTTTGGAAAGTCAGGAAAAATTGACAGAACATTTAGCCCATGAGTTTGCAGAGACTCAAGATTTTATCTTTTTGGGTAGAGGAATTAATTTCCCCATAGCATTGGAAGGGGCGTTGAAATTAAAAGAAATCAGCTATATTCACGCTGAAGGTTATCCGGCTGGGGAAATGAAACATGGCCCCATTGCTTTGTTAGATGCGAAAGTGCCTGTAGTGGCGATCGCTTTTCCTGGTACTGTGTATGAAAAAGTGATTTCCAACGCCCAGGAAGCCAAAGCCAGAGATTCGCGCTTAATTGGCGTAACACCAGTTAGCGATGGCGAAGCTGGGGAAATCTTCAATGATTTACTCCCCGTTTCCTCTGTAGATGAATTACTCTCACCCATCCTCACAGTAGTACCTTTGCAACTATTGGCTTATCACATCGCCGCCCGTCGCGGTTTGGATGTCGATCAGCCAAGAAATTTGGCAAAATCAGTGACGGTTGAGTAAAACAATACTACTTAATAAGTAATTCTCGGTATATAAACTAGATAATTTCTGAATGTAGTGATATTATTATTACATTCAGAAATATTTTTTTAGGCGATTGTCTACACATCTGGTGCGTCCATCCCAGTAGCAGTATTTTTTCTGTTGGCAATTTATTGAAAGGATAGAAAAATATACCTACGATGGTAGGGAGGTTTTTAACGGAAAAAATGATTTAAGATGCTGTGGTTAAAAATTTTGAGATATCAATGAAGCAATTAAAAAATATCTCAAAATTAAAATGTAGAATAATTTATGGAGAAACTGGTATGGCGAGAGATAAATTTGCTTTGTTTTCAGGTAGACAATTTAGCTCTTTTTCGAGAGGAAAATTAGAGTCAATTTTTCAAGATATAGATAACCTTGATGCTAGTAATTTACTTAATACAAGTTTAGATAATTGGTGTGATTTTTATGAAAATAGTTGTAAATTTGAGATGTTAGAAATTTTAGAAGATGAAATTACTACTGATCAAGAAGAAGCATTAGTACCTGTAATGAATCCTTATAGAGGTTATACACAGGAAAAAGGGACTAAATTTAATTTCTTCATTCCGTTTAAAGGTGAAAAAGAGCTATTTAGCTATCAATCCTCTGTCCTTATTGGGGATGTTAATAATACCTTATTAGCACAAATAGATAATAATGAAATCATATTGGAATATACAGAATGGCATCCAGAAATAATTAGGATTCAATCACAATTTAAACAAGATTTATCTAAAATTAGGGAAAATATAAGATATATCAACCAAGAAGTTTCAGCTTTTAACAACTCAATTCGCACGAAGATAAAGTCTAAGCTTGAATCTCGACAACAAAAACTTTTGCAAGATCAAAATTTAGTAGCAGCTTTAGGTTATCCTTTGCGACGAAGAGATAATACACCAGAGACTTATGTTGTACCAACAGTACGCAGAAAGATTTCTATTCCTCGACCCTCTGCAAGCACAACACCTTTTATTCCAGAGCCTACCTTGGATATGCAGGAATATGAACATATCCTCTCTGTGATTAATAATATGGTAATGGTTATGGAAAAAAGTCCCAAAGCTTTCAAGGACATGAGAGAAGAAGACCTTCGTCAACATTTTCTCGTCCAGCTAAATGGACATTATGAGGGACAAGCTACTGGAGAAACTTTTAATTTTCAGGGTAAAACAGATATATTAATCCGTGCTGGCAATCGAAATATTTTTATAGCAGAATGCAAATTTTGGGGTGGAGAAGAAAAGTTAAAAGAGACTCTTGATCAACTACTAGGTTATACTTCGTGGCGAGATACTAAAATTGCATTAATCATATTTAACCGGAATAAAAATTTTTCAGCAGTTGTTAAACAGATTCCAAAAATAATTAAGTCTCATGGAAATTTCAAGAGGGAACTTGATTACAATTGTGAAACTGGATTTCGGTGTCTGCTTCATCACCCTGACGATGTAAACCGCGAACTTATTCTTACTAGCCTGGCTTTTGATGTCCCTCAGTAAGTACAAAATACACAAAATCTATTACCTTTTAGTAACTCACACCAGTTTCTCCTCAGAACTCCGGTACAATGGCCATAGTCCGTTCTGTATAACAAGCTGCCACTGTGGACGCTGTAGTGACATTGGTAGTGCGGCGGTTGCATCAGGGACGCTTGCTATTGATAAGGTAAACCACCTGGAGACACTACCAACAATATATTAGTAATTATTACTGCCTCAACTATGTGAATGGAAGTAAAATAACTAACTGGCATGATTCCAGTCACTTAATAATTCATATTCTTGTTGGATTTTTTTAACCTTACGTAAGGGTACTCTAGGTGTGCCGATATCTGCACTTAAAAAAGACGGTTGTCTTTTTTTGGCTGATTTTTTGTCTTGTTTAGCAGAAATAGTCTGTGTAGTTGTCATTTTCCTATCCATCCTTGTGGAAAACCGAGAGTTCAGTTTATATCAACAATTTCCCAACGGCAAATATCCTTTAGGCATAGCTTTTCATCATATTTTTTAACCAAGCAGTGTATTTTGTACCTGGGGTACTGGGGGGAGATGAGGGTGTAGGGGTGTAAGGGTGTAGGGGTATAGGGGAAGAAAAAAGTGCGAAGTGTAAAAAACCTGCCCCTGGAAGC
The DNA here is from genome assembly GCF_014697625.1 of Anabaena azotica FACHB-119. Lineage (GTDB taxonomy): Bacteria > Cyanobacteriota > Cyanobacteriia > Cyanobacteriales > Nostocaceae > Trichormus > Trichormus azoticus_A. The sequence goes on from NZ_JACJSG010000025.1 coordinate 12,940, forward strand.
TGGGGAGTGGGGGAGATGGGGAAATTGTTAATTTTGAATTTTGAATGGGCGAATTTTGAATTGATTGTTCCTATGGATGATAATTTTAAGCATTGGGAACCCTTAAAAATCTGAGTTTATGAACGCAGCCGACGATAAAACCATTGTTCGTGAGTATTTCAATTCCACGGGGTTTGACCGATGGAAACGCATTTATGGCGATGGCGAAGTCAACAAAGTCCAACTCGACATCCGCAATGGACACCAGCAAACTGTGGATACGGTCATCGGCTGGCTTAAAGATGATGGTAATTTGGCAGAGTTATCAATTTGTGATGCTGGGTGTGGTGTGGGTAGTCTCAGCATTCCCCTAGCCACAGCAGGCGCTAAAATCTATGCCAGCGACATTTCTGAGAAAATGGTAGAGGAAGGCAAGCAAAGAGCCTTACAGACCCTGGGAAATGCCGAAAATCCTACATTTGCTGTGCAGGACTTGGAATCTTTGAGTGGTAGTTATCATACTGTGATTTGCTTGGATGTGTTAATTCACTACCCCCAAGAAAAAGCTGATGAAATGATTTCTCATCTGTGTTCTTTAGCACAGTCTCGAATTATTCTCAGCTTTGCACCTAAAACCTGCGCTTTAGCTTTACTCAAAAAAATTGGCAGTTTCTTTCCTGGCCCAAGTAAAACCACCCGCGCCTATCTGCACCGTGAAGCTGATGTGATTAAGATTTTAGAAAGCAACGGTTTTGCTATTCAAAGAAAGGCGTTTACTAAAACTCGCTTCTATTTCTCCCGCATATTAGAAGCTACGCGGGTGTAAGTTAGGAATTGGGTATTGGTACAGATAACAATTAGGGCTGACGCACTAAGGTTATCTGTAAGGATGAATGACTCTGAACTACACCGACAAATTACTGAACATAAACCAGAAAACGAACAATAGCATTGTTCGTTTTCTGGCTTTTTCTAAGATTACTTGCGTCAATTTCTAGACTATCAACCTGATAGGGATTTTGAGGCTGTGCTAAATTAAGCTAAAACCTCAGTTTGTAGTAGTGCTTTGCTTGACACTGCTATCTGTTAAGCTCACGCATTCGCCGTCAGGCGTTCCCGCAGGGTAGGCGCTAAGACGCAAAGGTGCAAAATTTTATTAAGTGCATTGTTACAGAGAATTGGTATTACAGCAAATTGCTTGATAGAAAACAGATGCTTTGTGGCAGGAGGTGGAGAAATTGTCAAGACAATATTCACTCAAATGGTTAAGTTCAGGCGATCGCAATTTCATAAAAAAGTTGGGTTTCCTGATGTTAACCCAACGTACTGATCTAAAGCACTGAAGTGCTGACTACGAACTTATCGTAATTCCGAGGGTTAAAGACCCCTACGTCTGTACGTAGCAAATTTTCAGTTCGGGTTTAAATCCCCAACTGTTCGCGTAGCGTGCCGTAGGCAAAATGTCTTTAATGCGCGAATTTTGAATTTTGAATTGTTAATGCTTGATAGCGACCAAGGGCAATTAAGGGGAAGTATTGTTGATAATAGTGATACTTCAGATAAAAGTGACAGGGAAAGCCAGTTCCGGTAAAATAGGCTTCAAACCAACTACCGTCAGTCTGTTGAGTTGAGACAAGATAGTTAACTCCACGTTCAATAGCGTCACGAGCAAATTTACCTGTAGCTTCACCGGCTGCTATCAAGCCAATTATCGCCCAAGCTGTTTGTGATGCTGTACTATCACCTTTACCTTTCAAACTGGGGTCGTTATAACTAAAGCAAGTTTCACCCCAACCACCATCAGCATTTTGACAACTTACTAACCAATTAGCCCCGCGTTCAATTTGGGGTTGATACTTTTGGGGATTAATTAAAGCTAGGGCAGAGAGAACGCCGCTAGTACCATAGATATAATTTACACCCCAGCGCCCATACCAACAACCCTCGGCTTCCTGTTCATTTAATAGGTATGTCAGCGCTCGTTCTAGGTTGGGGGAGTCTATGGTTAAGTTACAAGCTCCCAGCATTTCTATCACTCTGGCGGTAACATCTGCGGTGTTGGGGTCAATCATGGCTTTTAAGTCGCCATAGGGAATAGCATTGAGCCAATCTTGATCATTGTCAAGATCAAAAGCAGCCCAACCGCCGGGTTTGCATTGCATTGAGGCTACCCATTGCAAAGCGCGATCGCCAGCTTTCTGTTTTAATTGTTCATTAGGTAGTTTTGCGGCGTGGAGTGCCATCACTACCACAGCCGTATCATCTACATCTGGGTAAAAGCGATTATCAAATTCAAACGCCCAAGCCCCTGGTTTTCCTTGGGTATTTTTAATATTCCAATCACCGTAATCGAGGATTTGCTTTTGTAATAACCATTCCCCCGCCTTAACTATCGCTGGGTGGTCTGGTGACATCCCAGAGTCAATAAACGCCCGCATTACCCAAGCTGTATCCCACACAGGCGACACACAAGGCTGGACTCGGTATTCCTCTGCTGTTTCAACGGCAAAGTTATCAAGGGCTTGTAAACCCCGTTCCACTATGGGATCATTAGGGTTATAACCCAGAGAGCGCAAAGCCAACATGGAATTTAACATGGCGGGAATAATACCGCCCCAATCTCCTGTAGCTTCTTGTCTTTCTATAATCCATTGTTCGGCGGCTTTGATGCCTTGTTCGCGCCAAGGTATAAAATTAATACTTTCAGCTAGTTTAAAGCCTTCATCTAAAGTGAGGAAGATATCTGTCCAGTCACCACTGCGGGGTAACTCATAGCGGACATTCTCAACACCTTCGGCGTATAACTCATCAAGGGTGATGGCTGGGTTAACTTGATAGACAGGTTTCTGGTCAAAGACTATTAACAGTGGGACAGTGCTAGAACGCGCCCAACTGGACATTTCGTAAATATTAACTGGGAACTCCTTGGGTAACAGCATTACCCAAGCTGGGAGGGAAGGAAGACCACGCCAGTTGTAGCAGCCGATAAGTGCAAGGTGAAACTTGGTAAAGATGCGGGTTTTGCTGATACCACCACGCCGCAGAATAAACTCCCGCGCCCTTATCATGGCTGGGTCGGTGGCTGGGACACCCAGGAGTTTCAGCGCCATGTACGCCTCAACTGATGTGCTGAGTTCTCCCCCGTCGCCGTAGAATAATTCCCAACCTCCATGTTGCCGTTGCTGCGATCGCAAGTAAGCTTCTACTTTATGTAGGGGTCTAGTTTTATCTGTTCCCCAAATTTTATGGAGTAACACCACCTCAGATGTAATGGTGACATTTGATTCCAACTCCGCCCACCAGTAGCCCGTCGGATTTTGTAACGATAGCAGATATTTTTGACTGGACGCGATCGCCTCAGCAATGGGATTGACTTGTACCTTGTCTTGTGTTTGCATCAAATACTACTCAAGCGCAATCAGCAATAATTGTATTGTGTTTGGGGTATCAAAGTTAAGGCAGGTGATAGGTGATAGGTGATAGGTGACAGGTGATAGGTGACAGGTGATAGGTGATAGGTGACAGGTGACAGGTGATAGGTGACAGGTGATAGGTGACAGGTGACAGGTGATAGGTGACAGGTGATAGGTGACAGGTGACAGGTGATAGGTGACAGGTGACAGGTGATAGGTGACAGTTAGCATTCTCCCCCAGATCCCCCCACTCCCTCATCTCCCCCCACTCCCTCATCCCCACTCACGAAAATTTTAATTTGAAGTGGTAACGACTTATGGGTGCATCTTTTTTAGGGTTAATGCTTTTATCTTTGGTTATTTGGTTGGGATTATTAACTTTGCGGGGACAGTTTTGGCGGTCAGATCAGCGGTTGGAAGTTGGGGAAATACAGTTAAATTATTTACCGAAAATTTGTGCAGTAGTGCCGGCACGTAACGAAACTGATATGATACCGATGAGCTTGCGATCGCTCCTGCTACAAGATTATCCTGGTGATTTCCAAGTCTTTTTAGTTGATGACCAAAGTACAGACGGGACAGCCGCTTTTGCGGAAGGTGTAGCCCACGCTGTAGACAAAGCCCAACAATTACATATTGTTAAGGGCGAATCTTTACCCCCTGGTTGGTCTGGTAAACTCTGGGCAATTGAGCAAGGTATTCGCAACGCCAACACAATCGCACCTGATTATTTTTTCCTCACTGATGCAGATATTGAACATGATGTCAGTAATCTGCGGCGATTGGTCGCCAAAGCTGTACAAGAAGATTTAGACTTAGCATCAGTGATGGTAAAACTGAGGTGCGAAAGCTTCTGGGAAAAATTTTTAATCCCCGCCTTCGTCTTTTTCTTTCAAAAACTCTACCCCTTTCCCTGGGTGAATAATCCAAAAAATAAAACTGCGGCGGCTGCTGGTGGCTGTATCCTCATTCGCGCCGCAGCCTTAGAACAAATTGGTGGTATCCAAGTCATTCGCCAAGCTTTAATCGATGATTGTACCCTCGCGCAAGTCGTTAAGGGAACCGATAAAAATTCAAAATTCAAAATACCCTACGGGAAGCTAAAGCTACAAAATTCAAAATTAGATAATTCTCCCCCCAGTCCCCAGTCCCGCAAAATCTGGCTAGGCTTAAGTTCATTAACTCGCAGTCTACGACCATATAAATCTTTACAAACGATTTGGGATATGGTAGCACGGACTGCTTACACTCAATTAAATTATTCGCCTTGGTTACTTTTGGGAACTGTAGTGGCGATGACGTTGATTTATCTGCTTCCGCCTGTGGGGACTATTATTGGTGCATTGATGGGTAACTGGAGAATTGCATTGACAGGGTTAGCTACTTGGTTGTTGATGTCCTTGGCTTATTTGCCCACAATTCGTTTTTATAAACTTTCGCCATTCTTAGCTTTTAGTTTACCTGCGATCGCTGTTCTCTATACTCTCATGACTATCGACTCTGCATTACGTCATTGGCAAGGACGCGGCGGTGCTTGGAAAGGTAGAGTCTATCCGGGTTAATATCAATCAGGACTTACGCAACTGGCATAGTAGTAGGGTGCTATACTCCCCTCTCCTCGTAGGAGAGGGGTTGGGGGAGAGGTCAAAACCCCACTGGTCGAACTCACGTTAAATTAAATCTTAAGTATTGGCATGACCATGCTAAAATAATGAATTAGCAAACAATCTAACATCTTATTCATCTGCGTTTATCTGCGTGCATCTGCGTTCGATTTTTTCCCAATCTAATGCAACATTTTAGCCTTGCCAAGCCACTATGTAAGGATTTGAGCGTTGGCGAAATGAGGAATTAGCCGTAACGCACCAGTATGCTACGGATGGAAGTAGTCGTAAATCGCTTGAGCTAGACGTGGGCCGATTCCAGGGACTTCGGCTATCTGCGAGGGTGTGGCTTGACGAATATAGTCAACGGAGCGAAAATGAGCTAGTAGCTGTTTTTGACGGTTGTGTCCTAAACTGGGAATTTCATCTAAGCGCGATCGCTTCAATTTATCACTGCGTTGTTGACGATGGAAACTCACGGCGAAACGGTGCGCTTCATCCCGCAATCTCCGCAACAATTGCACTCCCGGTTGTTCTGCATCGGTTTCTAAGGGTTGGGATTCACCCGGTAGGAAAATCTCTTCGCGTCGCTTGGCTAAACTGATCACCCGCAAGTCTTCTAGTAAGTTCATCTCTTGCAAAACAGCAATTACCGACGATAACTGACCTTTACCGCCATCTATCATCACTAAATCAGGCCAGTCAGGATTACCTAAGCGTTGTAATTGCGGATCTTCTGCATACTTGCGGAAGCGCCGTTGAATAACTTCAGCTAAACTGGCAAAATCATCTGAATGTCCTGTGGTAACAGTAGGATTTTTAATTTTATAGTGACGGTAATGTTGCTTGGCTGGTAATCCATCGATGAACACGACTTGGGAAGCTACCGCATTAGAACCTTGAATATGGGAGATATCGTAACCTTCGATACGGTGGGGTAAGTCAGGTAAATCGAGAATATCAGCTAAATCTTGGGTGGCTTGATGATTGCGATCGCCCATTTTCTGCATTCTCTGCAATTCATACTGGGCATTGCGTTCTACCATCTCTATTAATTCTGCCTTAACTTGGCGCTGGGGCGTGAAAATAGTCACTTTCCTCCCCTTACGCTGGCTTAAGACATCGGCTAATATTTCCGCATCTGCTAAATCATGCTGGACTAAAATTTCTGTGGGAATTTCTACAGATTCAGCAGTTTGATAATGTTCTTCTAATACCCGTTGTAAAATCGCTCCCGGTTCAGCCTGGGAGTCAGCGACGAAAGCCAAGCGTCCGACTAATTGCCCAGCACGAATCTGAAATAATTGGATGCAGGCGTGTTGTGTGTCAGATGCAAGTGCGATCGCATCCCGTGAAACGGTATCATCTGGTAAGGAAACCTTCTGTTCCGCCGTCAAGGATTTTAACCCACCTATTTGATCGCGAATCCTTGCGGCTACTTCAAAGTTCAAAGCTTCCGCCGCTTTGTGCATCTGTTCACTCAAGATATCAATCAACTCCTGAGTCCGTCCTTGAAACACCATCGCCACTTTCTGGACAGTTTTGCGGTATTCTTCTGGTGAAATCAATTGTTGACACACACCTGGACAGCGACCTAAATCATAGTTTAAGCAAGGACGGTCTTTAAATAGTGGTTGTGGGCGTTGTCTCAGGGCAAAGATCCGCTTAGATATGCGTAAGATTTCTCTTAACAAGCCTGAATCAGTATAAGGCCCGTAATATTTATCTTTTTCTTTGCCTAATTGTCGTTTACGGGTGATGAAAATCCGAGGATAGTCTTCTGACCATGTGATACATACGTAGGGATACTTTTTGTCATCTTTCAGCAGGACGTTAAAGTATGGCTGATGCTGCTTAATTAAGTTGGCTTCCAGCGCCAAGGCTTCAGCTTCGGTATCGGTGACGATGAACTCAATCTCCGTCACCTGCTTCACCATTGTGGCGATGCGTTCAGTTTTGTTGTTACCGTCACGGAAATAGGAACGAACCCGCGATCGCAACTTCCGTGATTTCCCGATATAGATTATGCGATCGCTTCCGTCCCGCATGAAATAAACGCCTGGTTCCGGTGGAATCTCTTTTAGACGAGCCTCCAAGCGTTCTGGCTCTTTAACCAGTGGTAGTATTTGAGCAGATGTTGTCACAATTTCCCGCAGGTAATCTCACAAATTTACCTATCTTTATTTTAAGAAAAATAGTTGCTTTGTGCCGAGTCTACAGGTTTTTACCTAGCAAATATTTAGCGTCTTTTTGCTTTATCTTCTGTTTATATTTAAACTCAGGACTTACGCACCAAGGTTATCTGTTGAGACTGGGTGTAGGGGGGTAAGGGTGTAAGGGTGTAAGGGTTTTAATGATTTACACCCCTATACCCCTATACCCCTACACCCTTGCCCAAACCCTAGATTTTTCGTTTTTATGCGTAAGTCCTGATAAAAAAAGGAGTAATTAACTCCTTTATGGTTGTCTATTTCGTATTTAAACCTGATTCTTAACGAAAGACTTTTTTAGACTTGCGTTTTGTCACAACAAAACCAACAATACCTGCAAGACCAAGAACAACAGAAGGTTCAGGTGTTGGGGTTGACGCTGGAACTATACCTTGGAATCCTACTTCATAGTTACCACTGTGAGATTGAGTATCTGTTCCCTCAGAGGCAGTTAATCCACTCCTTGTAGCTCTGAAACTATACAGATAGTCAGTAACTCCATTATAGGTGTACTTAACAACTTCACTGGCTTGGAATCCGTTAGGTAAAAGCTTGGCAAATGTAGCGAATCCTGAATTGGGACTACTGTAGTAAGCTTTTAAATCGAAGTGACCTGCTAACCCAATTGTGATGAAGCCAGTTGTATCATCTTGGTTAACGTAAGAGATATTAGGGTCGCTAGTACGCTGAAAACCCCTAATCTGTACAAATAAATTGAAGGCACTAGTAGCTAAAGAAGTTCCTACTAAGTTGCCTTTACCCGCATTAACTAAAAAATCATTAAACCACCTTGTTGCTAAAGTGTTAGCCCCATAGGTAGTGTTTATTGATGTCCCTGTGCCAAACCAATCAGATGCTGTCAGACTGCTAAGAGTTAAGATTTCACCGTTAATTGTTCCTGATAAGGTGGTGTTTTGGGAAAAATTAAAATTAGATTGTTCGCTGCTGGCGCGTAACTCTACGTTACCAGTAGGGCTTTGTGCGTTGCCATCTAAAACTTGTTGTACGTTTGTCAAGTTGCTGGGAATACGTACTGTATTATTACCCTGAACACCATAAACTAAATAATCACTGGCTGCTGATCCACTAATGGTAACATTTGTGAGGCTACCTGCTTGTGCTGGAATAGCGATCGCACTCATACCAGCAGTTATCGAAGCGCCAAGCACAAGTCTCTGAACAATTTCCTTCATTGATAGATTTCCTAATTAGCTAGTATGTATTTATACTTCTCCTGCTTCTAGAATTGGGTTAGCTTAATTAAGGGCTTGAGCTTTTCAGCAATTTATCTCCTTAAAAGCCTGATTCAGTATTTAGCAGTGTTGAGTAGCTGAACATACAACCTAGTTTAGGAAACCATGCGACTTGATTGGGTAAAGTTGTGATGGAATCTTATTAAATAAATGGCAAATCTTGTTCTACATATTTACGTATAAACACGGAGTTTTTGCCTAATTAAATAGTTGACAAGATTCCCGACATCTTATGAAGCCAGTGGGACTGACGCAAGTGTCATCATCAAACTAACTGTAGGGTGCGTCAGACCCATTAACAATTTAAAATTCAAAATTCAAAATTCAAAATTCAAAATTCAAGACATTTTGCCTACGGCACGCTACGCGAACAGTCGGGGATTTAAACCCCGACTGAAACTGATACTACGTATAGACGTAGGGGTCTTAAACCCTTTTATTTACGATAGTTTCATACACATTTAAGGATTTTCCACATCTGACGCACCCTACCCTAAGTGCTAGTTGCGTAAGTCCAGGCCAGGAATCTGAAGTTTAGTAAAAATACTTGTTTTCCAGCACGGTTGTTTGACGAGTAGCTGAATTATACTGCAAAAGGTATTCACGGGCGATCGCTTCATTACTCCTGAGCATTTCTACTTCTTTTTTACCAATTTCCGTATCCGTAGATAGCAAAATTACTTGATGGCTAGCGGCGGGAAAGTATTTCTCCACAAGGTTTTGGCGGTGGGAGGAATCAAGTCTAGCCAGGGGTGTGTCGATTGCTACTGGTAGACGCAAACCAGAGACTTTAGCTAGTCCCCAAAGGAAAGCTATTGCTAGTAGTTGTTTCTCCCCTGCTGACAGGCGATGTTTGGGGACTGGTTTACCCTCAAAATCGAACAGAGATAAAGCAAAGGTGTTAGTATCAATAGCGATGCGAAACACTAAGTCTGATTTATGCAGTAGGTAGAGGAAACAATTCTTTACTTCCTCTTCTAATTTATTGAGTTTACGTAGGGTTAATTTTTCCCGAAAGACCTTGAGTGTTTCTTGAACTTTGGTTGCTGAAGTAATAATATGTTCTCTATTTTTCTTATCAATATTTTTATCGGTATATTCTCTTAATTCTGTTTTAGTTTTTTCGATAGTCTCTGCTAATTCAGCTAAAGTCCGGCGAGTAGTTTCATAATTAGCCTTAGCTTGGACAACTTGGTTTTGTGCTTCATCCACAGCCGCACGTAACTTTTGATAAGCTTCTGGTTCGGCGGCTGTCTGCACTTGTCTAGCTAAAACAATGAGTTCTTCTTCTAAATTTTTGAGATTAGCTAATTGTTGCTTTGCCGAAACTTTAGCATTTTGCAAGTGATATCTTATATTATCTAGCTGGCTTAAACTTTCCTCATCAGCTAATAGCCAAGGTGCTTCTGCTTGGGAGGGAACTGCATATAAATTATCCGCATCTTCAGTTAAGAATGATTGTATTTTCTCAACTTGTTCGGAAGTAATGGTTAACTCTTTTAACCATTGCAGTAAGCGTTTATCTCGCTCAATTAAGACATCCCTAGCTAACTGTACCTGTTGATGACGAAATTCTTTCGCGCCTTGTGCTTGGACTTGACTGAGTAGATGAGGAATTAACGCCAATGGTAACACCTCAGCAGCTAACTGACACATTGACTCTCTGATAGTTTCGGCTGCTTGATGTTTTTCCTTTTGTTGCTGTTCTAGTAGGCTGCGATCGCTGGCTATTTTACCACCTTCAGAAACAAATTTATTCCAGGCTTCTTGTTGGATATTTTCTAATTCCTCAACTTGATTTTTTAAACTAGCTAATTCTTGCTCTGTGAATTGATAATCTGCTTGCTGTTTTAATAACCTTGTTTCAATTTCTTGTAGAGTGTTTAAATCTTGGGTATCCGCAAGTTCTTTACGCTTACGGTTGACTAAAACCTCTAAATCCAGTGCTAACTTATCTGGTAATTGTAGCCCTAAAAGTCCACGAATAGCTTCAATTACAATCTGTGGTGGTGATTCCTGTTCTGCAAGGTTCCTTACTTGTTCACCATCGAAGAGAAACAAATTAGAAATTCCTAATGGCAGAAGGTTTTCTATATAATCATCCCAAGTATTCATCAAAGATTCAACAGGCCAAGTATCGTCATCGCCTAAAATTCCCAAGGAATCTTTGCCATCTTTAGGGTTTTTTTCCCAAGTTCTGACAATTCGATATTTTACTGGTTTATCGTCTTCAATATGTTCAAAAAGTAACTCAACTCTAGTTTTTTCAGCAGGGTTAGCTTTACTATTAACACATTGATTTAAAAAATCATTATAACTTAAATTTCCACGAGTAGAACATTGGGCGCGTTGTCCATATAATGCAAGGCGGATAGAGTCCATGAGGGTAGTTTTTCCGCCACCATTCATCCCTCCTAACAAGATAATTGGATGAGGATTATCTTCAATTCTTGGGTCAAGATTGATTACTTGTCTACCCGCGTAGGGTCCAAAATTTTGTAGAACGAGTTCGAGAAATATCATTGTAATTTAAGCAACGAAACATTATTTTGGGCGTATGTAATTCGCGGCTACACATCGTCCAGGGCGAATGTAATTCGCAGCTACACAGGCAAAGTCTGCCTACGCAGACTAATTAGAGATTAACAGTAATTAACCCGCGCAGGCGGGTTTTGTCTGTGTAGCCGCGATTTCTCATCGCTAGGTATAATTTACTTTTTCTGGTTCTTTTTGAATTTCCTATTTCCCCAAGCCTTGGCCTTAGCATCAGATTCGGTTGCTTCAGTTGGTGTATCGGGTGCGATCGCCTCCGACCGACCAGAGGTTATAGTTTCCGTATTGGGTATGGTAAAATCGCCTAAAGTTAGCTGTTTGACTTTAGTCATATCACCTTGACTAATAGCTTCTCTTAAATCGCGTTTTAAATGAGCATTGGCAATTGCTTCTTGAGGAGAACGGGAACTAGACTTAAAACATTTTTCTAAAGATTCATATATTCCTAAACGCTTTGTTTTTTTACGAAATTGCCATTCTGTGCTTAAAAGGTTTGACATGAGTTCTAAGTGCATCTTGTCATCAGCACAGATTTCTTCTAACACAGCCCATTCATCGCTACCTAGTAATTTTTGATCAGCACCAGGGCGTGGATCTTTAAACTTTTCGCCAGTTACTTCTTCATAAATGCGAGGTAAGCTGTCATCAAACTCATGTCTTTCTTCCAACCAAATACGACGAATTTCACTAAGCTCTTCCACAGTTATCAGTGTGATGTCGCGCATATTTTCTGGTGCTGTTTGGCGGATTTGTTTTTCAATAGTTAATAACTTTCTTAACCAATCTTCCCGCGCTTCTTTTATATAAGGGCCAGGAATAGGCTCAATAGATTTTTCGCCTTCTAGATTGCGTTCATACAATTGAACATCTCCATTTCTACGGCGGAAATCTCGGCGATCGCGTGTTTCTTCTGCATCCAATTCCTTACGAAAATCGAGTAGAGGCTGCATCCACTCTTTTTCTTCATCATTCTGAATCATAGCAGCCAGAGATTTATCTTGGCTAACTAACGTACAAACCCAACAACCAAAACGAGAGCTACCACAACTAGGTGTAGATGTATCAACAACTAAAGGACATTCATTATCAGCAGAAGCGCCTCGATACATAGCGAATAAGTCTTTATTGCTGTATCTCCAAGGATTTTCCCATTGCATGAGATAAAGCCAAACCTCATCATTTTGCCAATCTTCAATAGGGCTATAAATTAAAGAGTTTGGTAAGTGCATATTAGGACTGAGGCGATCGCGTACTCGCATCGCTTCCAGTTTTTTCATTCTGCTGGCGCGTCTTGTACTTTCTGCCTTACGAGTACCTAAAATAACAATAACTTCTCCATTAGTACGAATAACATTACGAATAAAGCGATTTGACGGGTTAATTTTTAGACGTTCTGTACACCAGCGAAATTTACCTCTGGGTGCTGGATAACCTTTACCAATCAGACCAACCCAAAATGTTTCTTTATAGTCTGGTTGTAATAGATGGGGTTGAAATGGTAATCCTTGCGCTTGGGCTTCCAATTCCATCTGTTTTAACGAATTACGTACCCAAGCAGCTACAATAGGATTTTCTACCAATGTATCTGTAGTAATCACATATATTGTTTTATTCCGTTTTTCTGGAGGTAATCCAGATATCGCATTCCAAACGAGCTGTAGAGTTGCTGTACTATCTTTTCCCCCCGAATAACCCACAACCCAAGGTATTGCATCTAAACAATACAATTCTTGAATTTCTGTGGTCAGAGCTTGGATATCTTCTACTAAGTCTGCTACAGTACGTGTTTGCTGACCTTTATTTTCTGGCTGTTGTGCGGTACTCATTTCCCCCTTCCTCCGAACAAAAGAATGTCACCTCATCTATGACTTTTAAGCAGGCAAGATTAGCCCACACGGAATCAAATCCGCGTAGGCGAAATTGGTTGTTTTGCTAAACTCCTTCAGTTTAGGGTGCAAAACTTGATGAGCTTGCTTGCAACAATAAATATTTGATTGACTCTATATATATTTACTGCAATTTTTAAAAATTGTACACTTTTCTTCTAAGTTTTTTACACATTTTTCAAAAACTAACATGAAAGATAGTACATCTGATCCAACTGCTGACATAGCTAGAGAGTACCTAGAACGAGAAAACAAAGAAAAACAGGTACTAGCTTTACTTTTAGAAAACTTTTTACAAAGAAAAGACCAAATTCTCGTTCAAAAAACGGAAATGGGCGGTACAGAGGCTTATATAGGGTCTGTAACTCTAGAATGGTTTGCGGGTCGGGTTCACTTCGCCTCTGGTTTACCTCTGCTGCAAAAAAAGTACAACCCAGAAACAGATAATATCGAAATTGACGCTGATAGTATTGACGAAATTCAACAGCGTCCCCTGGACTGGTCACGTCAAGCGCCGTTAGTTCAGTATTTAGCAGCAAGAAAAAATCATAAATTTCCTCCAGTATTAGTAGTAATTAATCAGCCTTGGGCTGATGATAATAAAGCTGCTGAATGGGACGGACAAGGATGTGCTAAAAAGTCTACAACTGATTTTATTCCTTTGGATAAAGATGGTAAGGTCGGCTTACTTAATGTTTCTGAAGAAAATGTGACCATTTATGCACTTGATGGTCAACACAGACTCATGGGAGTTCAGGGTTTAATAGAGTTAATTAAAACTGGTAAACTCCAGCGATATAAAAAGGATAAAACGGCTGATGATAGTTTTATCACAGTGTCAGACTTGCTGGAACAATATCAAGTAGACCCAGCTTATTTACAAAGCTTACCTAAAGAAAAAATTGGCATTGAATTTATTTGTGCTGTCAATGCTGGGGAAACTCGCACTGAAGCAAGACGGCGGGTAAGGTCAGTTTTTGTTCATGTTAACTTAATGGCTGCACCTTTAACTAAAGGTCAGTTAGCACAATTAAATGAAGATGATGGTTTTGCCATTGTGGCGCGAAAAATTGCGGTGACTCACCCACTCTTGGAACAAAAACCAAATCGTAACCCCCGCGTTAATTGGAATAGTGCAACAGTAGCCACAAATTCTACAGTTTTGACAACTTTGCAAGCGTTGCAAGATATGTCAGAAAGATACTTGGGTTATAAGTTTCCTCATTGGAAACCTTTTGAGAAAGGTTTAATTCCCATGCGTCCAGAAAATGAGGAAATTGAACAGGGAATTGCTGAGTTCACCAAACTTTTTGATAACTTGGCAAGCTTACCTAGTTATAAGATTTTGGCACATGAAGATACGCCTGTTTTGAGAAGATTTAGTTTTGAAAAGGGAGGCGGTGAAGCAAATATACTTTTCCGACCTGTGGCGCAGGTTGCAATAGCACAAGCTTTAGGATTTTTAGTGTTTAGGAAAGGTTTTTCTTTAGCCAGTATTTTTAAGAAATTGAAGAAATTTGACCAACAAGGCGGTTTTACTGGTATGGAATACCCTCAATCTTTGTGGTATGGCGTTTTATATGACCCTAATAAAAAGCGCGTCCAGGTTTCAGGAAAAGAATTAGCTGTAAAATTGTTGATTTATATTTTAGGTGGGATTGAGGATTCAATGGAACGTGCTGAACTGCGTAAGGCTTTGGCTAATGCTAGGACTGTGGAAAATAAAACCATTGGTTTTGATGGTGAGTTTGTACAACCAAAGGAAGTAGGACTTCCATCGTTAATATAAATTGGCGGTTCAACAACTTGATTTCAGAGGGTTTTTACTGATTCCAAATGGCTTTATAACGGCGTAGTATGTTAAACACTAGACTCAAATTATACAATTTTATCTATGGTTAGCATCAACCAGGATGGTGTAAATACTATTTCACCAGAACTTCAAGCTAAGTTTAACGCCGTTCTTGAACCTTTTTTTTCTGAATATCATCGTGAGCGTTGCTATCCTGGGCTAATTTTTAGACAGGGAAAGCGAACTATGCTGCAAATCAATGTACCTGCAAGTGATTTCTCTGGACTTCTACAAGCAAAACCATCCAAGGATAATGATCCTGATTCTGGAAAAAATCGCCCAGAAGTAAAAGGTCATGCAGAAGAAATCAAAGAATACATAGTTGACCGTGCTAGGAAGGAAAAACCTTGGATTGTAGGAACTCTGACTGCGAATGTCAATCCAAAAGATATCGCAATTATTAACTTGGGTAGAGGTATTTGTTTAGTTGTTATTCGTCGTGGCGTTAAATTAGACATCACAGATGGACAGCATCGTAAACGTGCTATTCATGAATTAATCGAAAGTCCAGAAAGTTATTTAATTAGTGATGATGATTTCCCCATTACGCTGGTTTTAGAGGGAGATTTTCGCCAATGTCAGACAGATTTTAGAGACATGGCACAAACAAGACAGTTAGATAAATCATTGTTATTATCATTTGGAGAATTTTCTGGTCGAGTTGGCATTACCAAAGAATTAGTCCAAAGAGTGCCAATGTTTCTAGGTAAAACAGAGAAGATTAAATCTTCCCCAGCTACTAAACAAAAACTCATTTATACAACTAACTATATAGCTAGGTTTGTAAGTTGTGTTTTCACTAATGATCCGAATAATCAACTACGAGATTATGATGTTTATGAAGCATCAGATTCTTTAGTTATTTGTCTGAATAAATTTTTCTCACAATGTAGTAATACAGAGTATATATTTGATACTCCAGTTGAGGAATTAACTGAGGATGAAGTAGCTTCTTTTAAAGAAGATTGTCTTTTAGGTGTAAGTGTTGGGTTGGAGGTGTTAGGACGTTTATTACACAGCACTTATTCACCAATGGACAACTATTTCAATGAAGAAAAAGTATGGCAACTTTCACAGATAAATTGGTCGAGAGAAAATCCTCTTTGGAAAGATAACGTAGTGCGAATAGATCCCAAACCTAAAAATCCAGATAAGCCTTATAAATTATCTACTGCGGCAAATGCTGTTAATGATGCAGTTAAAATGGCAATAGCTAGTTTGGGATGGATTTAATTAATCAGTCTTTGATTATTCATCTCAGATTAATTAAAAGAGGAATTTAGTTAAATTAAATTCCTCTTCCTCTTCATCTGCGCGAGTTCGTTCATAACTAAGGAATAACAAAATTCGCTCTGAGTAATCAACTGCTCCGCGCAACTCATTTTGTAATATCTCTAGCCCCCCATTAGCATATTCTTCAAAGATTTGATTACGTAGAGTTTCATATTCTTCTTCATATATAGATAAAATGTTAATTTCCTTAACTTCGGTCATTCCTAATAATTTAATCACCACATCATTTCCTACTGAAGCGAAGTATTCTAATCTGATTGGTGATGGTTCTCTTTTAGAAATTTCGCCCAAGGGTACGCGCTTTTTATGCTTTGCACCTAACGCCGCAGCAAACACAATCACATCAGCGAATGTTTGAAAAGGCCCTGTGCTACCATCTGAAAAGGTCAACGCTTTCACTAAATCCGCTTTATCTTTAGCAACCCTGATTCTACCAGTTTCTGCCATGTTTTAAATATCTACTTTGTCGCTATTGTAACAGAAGGGTACAAGTAAGCCAATTTTAGATAATTATTTTATACTAAGTGCTTGAGCGATCGCCCCCGTACCCCCACCTCACAAGTGTAGGTTTTTAATATAGCAGTGAGTAAGGACTATAAAACTAACGAGAAAATCATTGTTTCATCCACCCCTACACCCCTACACCCCTACACCCTTACACCCCAAACCAAGGTTTTTGGAACACCAATAAAAAACCTACACCTGTCAGCGTACCCCCACACCCTACAGAGGTAATTCACAATTACAAGAATAACTGGACATCTTCATAAACTAAGGATATGGGAAACCGAAAATTTACCGTTGCTAAATCAACCTCATCGCCTTCTTCGTAAGAATGTAACTCCCAAAGCCCTTTTTCATTCAACCGAAAACAATCTATACTAATTTTTTCCCCATCGATCAGCACATATTCTTGTAAAGTCTGCATCCGGCGATATTGCTTAAATTTAGCACCACGGTCATAAGCTTCTGTACTAGGAGAAAGAACCTCAACAATTAAACAGGGATATTGAAGAAATTTGTTAGCTTGTCTATCTCGTTCGTCACAACTGACCACAACATCAGGGTAAAAAAACGGGCCATTCTCAGATACTGCTACTTTTGCATCCGCCATAAAAGCACGACAGGAACCGCCACGTAGATGACTTTTTAATGCTGATGCTAAGTTTAAGGCAATAGTAGTATGACCAAGAGTTCCCCCAGTCATAGCAAATGCTTCACCATTGACATACTCATATTTAATATCTTGGCGTTCTTCCCATTCCAGATATTCTTGAGGAGACATATAATTTATGTCTGGACTCGCAACCATAAGCTACTCCCTTTTTTCTCCACTTTAACCAAGAAAAACTAATGACGGCTACTTCTGCCCGTGTTAATGTAGCGTTGGGGCGAAAAGTGCCGTCAGAATAATCTGTGATTTTGGGTATCTGCAAAAGCGGCGGAGTTTGATAGCATCAGGACGATGGCGATCGCAACTAACTTCTGTAATCTAGCGGGAAAACATAGCGATCGCTGGTATAAGTTCGTAAGAACCACTTTTAATTAAAATCGAGCATCCCAAGTAGATTAACACAAAGGGAAACACTTTCCGCGCATGACGAGCCAAAATAGGAGCCATCAGAGGATTGCGTACCATTTTATAGGATAGCAAACACCATACACCAACTGTACAATAGCAGACAGATATAATTACCCCTAGACTGTGAAAGTTACTGCTGGCAAATAGGGGGACATAAATCCCAATATTGTTACCACCATTGGCGAGAGTTACAGCAGAAACACGGTAAGTTTGAGGATCGCGCAGGGTTGCTAATAGAGATTTTTTGCTTCGTCCAGAAGTAGGAGAAGCATGGAAATCAATTGATACATCCTGTACCGTATCTTCTTGCTTCTCTTTAGTTAATAGATGATTAATACCAATAGCGATAGGTAAAAAACCTAACAATCCTATCCAAGATGCTGGTAGCATTAAGCCACCAAAGAAGCCTGGAAGACTAGCAAGTACCAGTATGGTAAACCCTATAAATTCACCAAGAATAACATTTTGGGGGCGAAAGGTGCGGTTGACTTTACCAAAGAAAGCAGTCAGATATAGATTATCATCGAAAGTAGTGGCAAAAGCAACAGAGATTCCCAGAAGAATAGTAGTGATAAGCCAAGTCATGGTATTTGCTGAAGGTAAAAATGCCCCATTGTTGGGAGGATTTATGGACAATTTCCATCGATTGATGGACGTTTTGGTTTAGCAAGTAAGGTACCTTAGCCGCGCATGAATTTAATATTAAGTCTGGTATCTCGATAAAATCAAATCTTCTTTTTTTTTAAAACGATAAATAGAATTTATTATTAAGTATGTAGTAAGCACTTTAGTGCTGAGATAGATAAGGACTAAAGTCCTTACTACGAGCTTATTCAGAGGCTATATTGTCTGTGGAAATTAAGGAACTTTACCAAGCACGTTCTACTGCGATGACTTCGGTGTATTCAAACTCATTAGGACTCTGTTTCACCAGAGGATAGTTTTCTCCACCTAACTCAATATAATCTTGTTCACAATCTGGTTTAGAAGAGTAATATATCAGCACATATTCCCTACCAATTCTATCGGCAATTTCTGCTTCCACTTCACCCCGCCATTGGGTTTTTGTCACTAATATTATCAATTGATTTGCTAATTCAGGTAAGGTTTGGGCAATTCTGCGGCGATAGGTTTCATCCAAGCTACCAAATGGTGAATCCATGACAATGGGAAAGGTGCTACTGTCGGGTATAGTTAAGATTTTTCGCTTCTCACTCCATTCTCTGACTTTATCAATGATGCTAGCAATAAAGGATAGGCTGAGGATTTGATTTTCCCCAGTGGAAGCTGCGACTAATGCTTCAACTCCTGATGTATTTTCTACTAGAGTTAATTCATATTTATCGCTGATTTTCGGTACATAAGGAGTAAAAGATATAGAGTTAAATATTTCTTGTAATCGCTTTTCCAATTGCAGACGAAATTGCTTTTCTTGACGGTTCCGCACTTCCGTTAATCGTTCAATTGCGTCTTGTGTAGCGTTAATGCGCCTTTGTGCTAATAGCTGTCTTTCTTCGTTGAGTTTTTGTTTAGCAATTTGTTTAACTAAAGCATCGATATCAGTTTTTAGATGTGCAGTTTGTTGTTGATTTGCACCTTGTTCTCGATTTAATTCATCAATTTTACCTTCAATCTCATCCAAGCGTTTTTGTAAACTGCTAATTTCTTCATTCGCATCTTTCCGCAAACGTTCCTGAATAGTCTCTAATTCCTGCTCAACTTGAGCTATATTTTGACGTAACTGATTAATTCTTACTTGTTCCCTATCGACTTCTTCCCAAAATGCGATCGCCTGCTTATCAATTTCCTCTACTTGGGCGCTCATGCGAATTGCTGTCTCTTCTACAGCCGAGGAACCTGCTTGATTTAACCAAAGACTCACATTCGTATGCGAGTGATTTCCTTGATGTAATTCTGCACCACAAATACAACGTCGAGACTTGAGTAATTCATTAATAAATTCCCGCGAAATTCCCGTTGTCAATTCACCGCGTTGTTTCAAATCCTGCATTATCTGCCGGAATTGCTTGGTAGTATCTGATAGTAATACTGTGTAACCCCTGGCGGAAATAATTTTCTTTAAGGTTTCTCTCGTTTGGCGTAAGCTTTCTTGATTTGCCGTTTTTTGATTCTCTAATTCTTGTCTTCTCTGTTGTAGTTCTTTCGCCGCACTCAATTCTTGTAAACGATTACCCGTTTCTTTTTTAAAGGTTTGTTGATACTCCAACTCTTGCTTAATTTCTGCTTGGCGAGTGTTGATACGTTCAATTTCTTGTTCTAATTTTTCTTGTTCACGCAAAAGCTGTTTAATTTCCGAGTCACCAACAGCTTTTAACTCATTTTCTAAACTTTTCTTCGCCTCTCCCAAATGTCTAATCGAACGGTTAATTACTTCCACACCCAAAAATATTTTAGTCGCTTCCGCAATTTCCGCTTTTTTATCAGAACGCACTATTTCTTCTATGCGTTCCCCATCGAAGAAGAAATATTGATGTAAGCTGATAGGTAAAATTTGCCCGATAATTTCTTCTGGTTGCTGGCTGGGATAATACCATCTACCGTCATCCCCAGCAACCTGCATCAGTAATTCTGTTTTACCCACTGCAAAGTCGGTTTTATTTTTATAGCCCTTACACTGGCGTTTAACGTTGTAGCGTTTGCCTTCGTGTTCCCAGTTAATTTCTACCCAACATTCTACAGCTTGTCCAATTGTAGCTTCAGCGATCGCTCGTTTATTCACCAGTTGTTCTGTTGAAGCAAAAGCCGCACTAAACTTCTCATATAATACCCAGGTAAAGGCATTGAGTAAACTAGTCTTACCTGAGCCATTATTCCCATGAATAATCGTCGTATTGAGAACATCCCCCCCTGCAATAACTATCTCTGGTGTTCTGCCATAAAATGAGCGAAAATTACACAACTTAATTGAAGTCAGCTTCATCGTACCGCTTCCTTCACAATTGTCAAAATATCATCATTGATGGGGCTATTACTTTTTTTATCTAGCCGACTTTTTTCCAAATGCCATACCCGCTCAATAATTTGCCGCACCTCCGGCGGAGCGTTAATAATTGGCTCTTGCACATCATCGATATTTTGCTCTTGGGACATCTTGATCTAGCAATAGGTTATCCTTTATTTTAGCCGCGTCTATCGTTGATTCTACATCCTTAAAGCTACGATTAGTCTTATTTTGAATTTAGGCAAATTATGCTAGGAAAATTTTCTAAGTTTTTCCCAAAAATGACTTTATTTTTGTAATATTTGCTGATACAATAAAAATCTAGACGATTTTCATCATAATGGGATGTATCCTGCTGTAAAAATTTTGCTAACATCCCATTGTACTTAATATCATTATGGCATATTGCGTACAAATATTTCCCACCTCAAATAACAAATTTTCCGATTCTGACAATCTTGTGACTGACATCAATAAATAGAATGACTAAACTAAACCTAACTTGAGATTATCGGGTTTCGCGCTCAACCCTCTACTAGTCAGCTTATCGAGCATTGATAAGATAATGATGTGGATATAAAAAATACCGACTTAACCTGACAAGCGCGGGTGTAGATATTCACAACCCCCACACCCAGCCCCGATTGTGAAGTAAAATCAATAAAGTCAAATACAATATCAACCAAAGCGCTGTATTTTAAGCGAGCTTTATGGAAGTTTTAGAACTCAAACGCGAAATCGAAACGTTGTCTAGCCGCCTGGGTAAAACCCAGGACTATCTTTGACGTACCTGCACTCAAAGCCAAAATTCAAGACCTAGAACAAATAGCAGCACAGCCGGAATTTTGGGATGACCAAAACCAAGCCCAAAAAACGCTGCAAGAACTCAACGACCTCAAAGCCCACCTCGATAGGTATTATCAGTGGCACACCAATTTAGAGGATACTAAGGCAGTGGTTGAGTTATTGGAATTAGAAACCGACGAAGCACTATTGCAAGAAGCGGAATCAACAATTACTAAACTCAATCGTGACCTAGACCAGTGGGAATTACAACAGTTATTATCCGGCCCCTACGATGCAGAAGGGGCAGTATTAACAATTAACGCTGGTGCTGGTGGCACAGATGCTCAAGATTGGGCATTTATGCTGCTGAGGATGTATACTCGCTGGGCGGAAGCGCAAGGTTACAAGGTAACTTTAGCCGAAGAGTCTGAGGGTGACGAAGCTGGGATCAAGTCAGCCACCTTAGAAATTACTGGTCGCTACGCCTACGGTTACTTGCGGTCAGAAACAGGGACTCATCGCTTAGTGAGAATTTCCCCCTTCAACGCCAATGGCAAACGCCAAACCAGTTTCGCTGGGGTGGAAGTCATGCCACAGTTGGATAACACAGTGCAGTTAGACATCCCCGAAAAGGACTTGGAAATTACTACAACCAGGTCTGGCGGTAAAGGTGGACAGAACGTTAACAAAGTAGAAACAGCCGTGCGGGTGGTTCACCTTCCGACAGGTATTGCTGTGCGCTGTACAGAAGAACGTTCTCAACTGCAAAACAAAGAAAAAGCCCTCGCCCGTCTTAAAGCCAAGTTGTTAGTCATTGCCCAAGAGCAAAAAGCCCAAGAAATCGCCCAAATTCGCGGCGATATGGTCGAAGCTTCCTGGGGGAACCAAATCCGTAACTATGTATTCCACCCTTACCAGATGGTAAAGGATTTACGTACCAATGCGGAAACAACTGCGATCGCCGACATCATGAACGGCGAACTCGATATGTTCATCCAAGCCTATCTACGTCAGGAGAACCAGATAGTAGAAGGGGAAGCTAGTTAAAAGATGAGGGGGATGAGGGAGATGAGGGAGCAGAGGAGCAGAGGAGCAGGGGAGATAGTCTTTTACCTTTCCCCCTTCCCCTTTCCCCCTTCCCCTTTCCCCAATCCCTCCCATCACCTGTTACATTTATATATAAAAGCATTTGAAATTTAATCCTTATGAGTAATTCACCATCAACAGAATCTCAACCCAGCTACGTCAAGCTAGCTATGCGAAATATGGTGCGTAAGGGTGGGACTTCTTTTAAACATTTTTTCTTGACTACAGTGGGACTTTTGGCTGTGCTTGTGGGACTTGCTTATTTAACTCGCTAATCAAAAGCAAAAATTGTCAGTGCTGAGGAGTTTGGGTATTTGGTGCAAGTTGAACTAGATGTACAAGACTATTTCTGTGAATCTTTCCCCCAAGCAGCCCAAGCTGCGGGATATGTGGATAGTCTTACGCCTGCAACCTGGGAAGACTGGTTTCATCGCTGGTTAGAAATGCTTGAGTCCTATCTTCCGCCTGCACCAAGCTATGAAATTTGCTTGCGGTTAACTGATGATGCCGAAATTCAAGCAATTAATGCACAATACCGTCAGCAAAACAAACCTACAGATGTTTTAGCATTTGCCGCTTTAGAGGTCGATTTACCAGAAAATCCGGAAATGATGGCACAGCCGTTGTATCTGGGTGATATCGTGGTTTCAATCAATACGGCACAACGTCAAGCTAATCAACAGGAGCATAGTTTGTCAACTGAGTTAGCTTGGTTAACAGCTCACGGTTTGTTACATCTGTTGGGCTGGGATCATCCTGATGAAGAAACTTTAATGGCAATGCTAAAACAACAAGTGTTACTACTAGATGCGATCGGTATTAATATCAATATTCATCATTAAGAATTTACCCATCCTTAAGTATTTATTCCTAATAACCATTTTATAATACTTTAAGAGAAAATTGCCTAAAAACACATAGCAGATTAAAATCGGCAAAGATTATTCATTAACCTAGTTTAATTTTTATTTTTAAGCCTATGCCTCAACAAGTTACCCAATCACCAACGCCAAACAGCATACCATCACTACTAATGAAAGAACGGGAACTTTCTTGGCAAGTCGCCACTAACTTATTGATTAGCTTTAAATATGCTTGGGCGGGAATTATCTATAGTTTTCAAACTCAGCGTAATTTTCGCATTCATGTGAGTGTATGTGTTTTGGCGATCGCTTTAAGTATTTTCTTACATTTGCCATCTGTAGAGATAGCCATTATCGGCATTACTAGCGGTTTAGTCTTGGTGATGGAGTTGTTGAATACGGCGATCGAGTCGGTTGTAGACTTGACAGTAAAACAAAGTTACCACGAGTTGGCAAAAGTTGCTAAAGACTGTGCCGCCGGTGCAGTGCTAGTTTCGGCTATGGTAGCAGTGCTAGTTGCCGCAATTCTAATACTTCCACCTCTGGTAGTTGTGATTAGGTCGGCTTTATGAATATCATGGTCGGGAATAGTCAGAAAATAGCAGAGGGAATTGGCGATCGCTAAATCCCTCTTCTAAAATTATCAAGACTTTCGTAACTGGCACTTGGGGTAGGGTGCGTCAGATGTGAAAAATCCACAGAATTTGTACGAAATTATTGGGGCTGACGCACCCTACTAGCGTGACCGGACTAAAATGTGGCAATATATCTGAGAAAAATTGAACGCAGATGAACGCAGATGGACGCAGATGATAGATTGCTATTGCATTATTTTAGCCTTGCCAGTCCACTACAGTTAGTTTGATTATGACACTTGCGTAAGTCCTATTTATGTATCACGCTCTTTTCGCACCTGGTTGCCCATTTTCCACCACAAACGAAGCTAAAGTATTAATAGTAGCCTTCTCCTCAAGGATGCTGGAGACTGCACGGTAATCACTTTGCCAAAGTTCTCTAGTTAATTGACAACGGACATAACCCCGATAAGTAGCATTAAAGAATTTGGTATGAGGATTATCTGTGAGTGCAGCTTGTACAGTAGCAATAGAAGCAGTGGGAAAGTCAGAAGTAATGGAAGTACCGACAAACTCAGTGCCAACGGTTGCAGAAAGTGGGTTATTGAAGTCAACTTTTAAATCATGCACCCAACTTGAATGAATATCTCCAGTAATTACCACTGGGTTAGAGGGTTGGCGCTGTTCTAAAAAGTTTAACAGCCTTTGACGAGCCGCTACATAACCATCCCACTGATCCATATTAAATACTGGTATACCTGGACGAGGATCAAAATCAAATTGAGCCAGCATGGTTTGTTGTGCAATTACATTCCAACGTGCCGATGATTTTTCTAATCCCCGGAATAACCAAGCTTCTTGTCTTGCACCTGTCATAGTTGCTTTTGCATCTAAAGCTGCATCACAACGTGGCTTGAACCCATCACCACAGGGTTGGTCTGTACGGTATTGGCGAGTATCGAGAATATTAAACTGAGCCAAGTCCCCAAAAGTTAACCGCCGATATAGCAGCATACTAGCTTGTTTGGGTAAGGAAGACAAGCGCAACGGCATATGCTCATAATAAGCTTGGTAAGCATTGGCGCGGCGGCGTTCAAATGCCTCCCGACTTTGGTCATCTTCTGGAATGAAGTTAGCATAGTCGTTATCTACTTCATGGTCATCCCAAGTTACTGCCCAAGGGAAGTTAGCATGAGCCGCTTGTAAATTCGCATCTGTCCTATACAAAGCATAGCGGTTGCGGTAATCAGCAAGAGTAATGATTTCCGGGCCGATATGTTGACGTGGTGCATCAGAACGAGGCCCATACTCATAAATGTAATCACCTAAATGTACAACTAGGTCGAGGTCTTCTTCCGCCATGTGTTTATAGGCTGTATAAAAGCCATTCTGCCAATCTTGGCAAGAGGCAAAGGCGAAGTTAAATTTTTGGATAGAACTAAAAGGCGCGGCGGCTGTGCGTGTGCGTCCCACAGGACTAACTTCGTTACTTACTTTAAATTGATACCAGTACCAACGGTCAGGCTCTAATCCACGGACATCAATATGTACCGAGTGAGCGAGTTCTGGTGTTGCTAAAGCTGTCCCTTGTTGCACAACCTGCGTCATGTTTTCGTCCCGTGCAATTTGCCACTGCACAGGGACATTCACTGGCGGCATACCACCACCATTGAGAGGGTCTGGTGCTAGTCTTGTCCATAACACCACACTATCCGGTAAGGGATCTCCAGAGGTCACACCCAAACTGAACGGGTAGCCGGAAAACCTTGTTTGCGCCTTGACTGGATGCCATTGACTAGCTACAGCTAACCCCGTGAAAAATCCTGCAACCAGTAAAAAATCCCGTCGTCTGCACTGGGTTGTGAGGAAGTTGCTGTTGATAAATTCCATGTTCACCCCTACTAAGATTTCCAGATGTTGGCAACTGCTTGAGTTTGTCCAATTAAGTAAGAGAAACCTATCAATGAATTATCAAGTGGGGTTTAAGAAAATGTTAAGTCATTAGTCATTGGTCATTGGTCATTGGTCACGAAACTATGGACTATGGACTATGGACTACGGACTATGGACTATGGACTACGGACTATGGACTATTGACTATGGACTATGGACTATGGACTATTGACTATGGACTATTGACTAACCAAATACCCATCTTCCATGTGAATGATGCGATCGGCTATATCTAAAATGCGGTTATCGTGAGTTACTAGCAGGATTGTACAACCTTGTTCTTTAGCTAATTGTTGCATTAAGTTAACTACATCTCGCCCAGATTTACTATCTAAGGCAGCTGTCGGTTCATCGGCTAATACTAGTTTAGGATGATGTACTAAAGCACGCGCGATCGCCACTCTTTGTTTTTGTCCCCCTGAAAGGTCATCGGGATAATAATTTAATCTTTCTCCTAAGCCTACAGTCGTTAACATTTCCGCCGCTTTGGCTGCTGCTGTTTTCACAGGAATATTACCAGTCATTGCAAAAGGCATCTGTACATTCTGCTGGGCTGTGAGAAACCCTAAAAGATTATGGGCTTGAAATATATAACCAATATTACGCCGCACTTCCACCATTTCATTTTTGCCAGCGCCGACTAGTTCTTTACCTAATATTTTCAAGCTACCCGATTGTACAGAACGCAAACTCCCAATTAATGTTAATAAAGTGGTTTTTCCTGAACCAGAAGGGCCTGTCATGATCACAATTTCACCTGGTTGAATTGCTAAATTGATATCAAAAAGAATCTGCTTTTTGAGAGAACCTTCACCATAATAGTGATTGAGATGAGAGATGGCTATAGCAGGTAACATATTAATTCTTAATTAATAGCACAGATGTTTTAGAAAATATCAGCCGGGTCGGCAGATTGTAATTTTCTGATGGCTAGTGATGCAGAAATTGAACACATCAAGGTTGTCAGCAGAAAGATAAACACTGCCCTCTCAACTGTCATCATGATGGGGAGGAGTGTTGCTTGGCGGGTAATCATGTACAACCCTTGGGAAATGGCAATCCCCGGAATAAAGCCAATGGCGGCTAAAATTAATGCTTCTTGAAATACAACTACAAGTAAGTAGCGATTTTTGAAACCCATAGCTTTCAATGTTGCATATTCTGGCAGGTGATCGGAAACATCACTATAGAGAATCTGATACACAATTACTGCACCCACCATGAACCCAATCACTACACCTAATGTAAATGTAAAACCTACAGGTGTGCTTCTATTCCAATAACTTTTTTCTTGGTCAGCAAATTGTTGTTTTGTTAATACTGTGACATCATCAGGAAGATTTGCTTTTAAATTAGCTAACACCCAATCTATATTTGCTCCTGGCTCTAACTTAATTACTCCGATATCAATTAATCCTGGTTGCCGTCTTTCATTAAAGAGGCGAAAGAAATTTACATCGCTAGTTATCAGGTTGCCATTGATGCCAAAAGAAGTTCCTAGTTTGAATAAACCAACTGTTTTGATGAGACGACTATTAACTTCTGTGGTGAAGGAACCACTAGTTTGAAATCGAGATACAATCTGACCAAATTCTTTACGAGAACCCTGATCAAATAAGACAGTATCAGGTTCTCTTAATTTAGTTAAATTCTCTGCTACACCAGCTAAGTTGAGAACTTTTTCTTCTGGATTAAAACCAATAACGTAAATGTTCCAAGTCTCTTGGTTATCAGGGTTTTTCCAACCAATGGGGTCAACATAGATAGGACTGACTGACTGCACGCCAGTAAACCCCATTGCTTGATAGAGTCTGCGTTGTGAAAAACGCTGCTGTGAAAATAAAGATTTGTAGCGACTACTCACCAGCACAATTTCACCTTCTAAGCTGTTGTGTAGTTGCACAGCACCATCAAACAAAGCTTCACGAATACCCAGTTGTAAAAACATTAGCACATCTGCAAAAGCAATCCCGGCGATCGCTACTAGCATCCGTGCCTTTTCCCGCGATAATTGCAACCATGCTATATTTTTCATAGTCATTAGTCATTAGTCATTAGTCATTAGTCCGTAGAAAGGACAAGGCTTCCCCTTTCCCCTTCCCCTTTCCCCCTTCCCCTTCCCCTTTCCCCTTTCCCCTTTCCCTTCTAATTCAATGCGATCGCTACTTTGACTTTAGAATTAGTTAAACCTGTGACTCGCTGGCTTGATTCAGCGTTGAGGCGGATTTTTACTTCTACTACTCGCGCATCAATATCTGCTGCTGGGTCGGTGTTGAGTACGTCTTTTTTGGCGATGAGTAAGTCAATTTGCTCGACGGTTCCGCTTAATTCTCCGGGGAGGTTGAGTTGGGTTATCGCTGCACTTTGTCCGACTTTGACGCGGTTAATGTCAACTTCATACACTTCGGCGACAACATACATTTGATTTGTCTGTCCAATTTCCACAATACCTTTGTCACCCACGATTTCCCCAGCCAGAGTATGAGTTTTCAAAATTTGACCAGCTTTAGGCGATCGCACATAAGCTAAGTTTAAATTAGCTTGGGCTTCTTGAACTGCGGCTTTGGCACTATCTACTTGTGCTTGTGCAGCTTGCACATCGGTAGGACGCACTTCTGCAATTCGATTTAAGGTGGCTTTTGCTTGTCTGAGTCTTTCTTTTAGGGTTTCTGATGTTTGGCTGCGGTTTGCTAAGGCTTCTCGTAAACTCTCTTCGGCGGTTTCCAATGTCAGCTTTTTACTATCTCTGATCGAGGTGGAAACTGCACCATCTGCTTGCAGAGATTGATAGCGCTGATATTCGATTGTTGCATTTCTCACTTCTGCTTCTAAACGCCTAACTGTCGCCACTCTGGCTGCAACTTCTTGGCGTAGTTCTGCTTCTAGTTCCGCAATTATAGCTTGTTGTGCGGCAATTTCTCCCTGTTTTGCTCCGGCTTTTACCTGTGCTAATTGCGCTTGTGCTACTGCAACTTGTTGCTTTGCTCTATTTAACGCCGCTAGCCGAGTATCGCGGTTATCTAGAATAGCAATGATTTGTCCCTTGTTGATGCGATCGCCGTTTTTTACCAACAGTTCTGCTACACGGTTACTCCCAGCCGTCTGGGAAACTGACACCTGTACAACTTCCCCTTGCGGTTCTATCCTCCCCAAAGCCGTAATAGCTTTGATTGCTGGACGGTTATCAATCACCTTTGGGGTAATTTCTTTCCCTGGATTTTGCGCCAGCACATATAACGAACCAGCCGCACTTGCTAAGACTAAGGCAACTATACCAACTATGCGCCATTGATGAGGATACTTGAGATTTCTAAATCGGTCTGGATGTGTGTTCTGCATGAGTTACCGCCTGGGTGTTGGCAGCTAAATTTACTGTATACAACATTTTATTATCAAATTATTTTACTCAACTTGTTGTGTACAAACTCTAGTGTACACTTAAGAAAATATCTGTCAAGTCGTTTCTTATGGGTTTATCGCAAGCAATCCTCACCTGTTTAATTGATGCTCCCCATAGTGGTTATGATCTGTCTAAAGTCTTCAGCGAATCTGTAGGCTACTTTTGGCAAGCTTCTCAGCAACAAATTTACAGAGAACTAGGTAAACTGGAGGCTGCGGGTTTGATTGTGTCGGAAGTTATTCCCCGTGAAGGTCGCTTAGATAAAAAAGTGTATTCAATTACAGAACAGGGAAAGCAGCACCTCATCGAGTGGATGCACAAACCCAGTGAACCCGACATCATTAGAGAAGATTTATTAGTAAAAATTTTTTCTGGGGGTATAGTATCAGTGGACTTGCTGATAGAAGATATCGCACGTCACCGCAGAATTCATTTAGAGAAGTTATCCACCTATCGAGAAATTGAAAAAGAGAAATGTCCTTATCCAAAAGAACTAAATAAGGAAGAGAAATTAAGACGTTTAGTTTTAATGGCGGGGATGAAATATGAGCAATCTTGGATAGACTGGTGTGATGAGGCACTTGAGGTTTTACAAAGTCTATCGTCAGAATAAAGTTTTTATTGGTGATGTTGTGAGAGATTTGGGCTTTTTTTAACGCGGAGGGACGCAGAGGTTTTATCAAGATAATTGGCTTTGTATCAAAGTAGTAGCGTGGCAAGGCTAAAATGTGGCATTAGATTGGGAAAAAAATCGAACGCAGATGAACGCAGATAAACGCAGATGAGTAAGAGATAGATTGTTGGCTAATGCACTATTTTAGCCTTGCCAAGCTAGTGGACTGGCAAGGCTAAAATGTTGCATTATTCCTTTCTTGTAGGATGGGCATCTTGCCCGTCCGGTGCGGACAAGATGCCCACACCACAAGATTTATTTTCATTGCACTATTTTAGCCTTGCCACGCCACTAGTAGTGGACTGGCAAGCTTAAAATGTTGCATTAATTAACCACAGAGGCACAGAGACACAGAGGTTAGAGAGGAAACTTATTGCACTATTTTAGCCTTGCCACGCTAGTAGTTATAATTAAGTGCATCTTCTGAAAAAATTGGTATTAAGGAGAAAAATATATATGCAAAATAAAAGTATAATAAGGGGTATTTTTTGACTTTTAATTATGGAATCGCCCATCGAAAGAATTAAACTCTCACAAACAGCCAAAGAACAACTTTTAAAACTTCGCCGCAGTACCAAAATCGACCAATGGAATATTTTATGTCGCTGGGCTTTTTGTCGTTCCCTAGCTGAACCTACTCCACCATCTCCTGTCCCCATTCCCCAGGATAGCAATGTGGAGATGACATGGCGGGTTTTTGGTGGGGAAATCTCGGATATTCTCCTGCTGGCGCTGAAACAACGCTGTCACAATGACGGTAACACCCCAGATAAGGAAACCTTAGCTACTCAATTTCGCCTACATTTACATCGCGGTATCGGCTACTTAGCAGGCGACTCAAATATCAAGAAAGTTGAAGATTTAATTGAACTGGCAATAAAAGATGGAAAGGATATTAGTTAACTGTTAACTGTTGACTGTTAACTGAATCTTATGTCTGAAGCGTTAGAAATCGAGCGTCATCGAGCTGCGATCGCTCGCACTGAAATCTCTCGTCCTGTAAGATTAGCTATAGAATGGGCTATTCTTAACCCAGACAAGACATTTTTTGACTACGGCTGTGGTTACGGTGGTGATGTCCAGCGTGTAGCTAACCTTGGCTACACCAGCGCCGGTTGGGACCCTTACTACTATCCCAACGAACCCATTACCCCCGCCGATGTGGTCAATTTAGGTTACGTCCTCAACGTCATCGAAGACCAAGAAGAACGCCGTCAAAGTCTCATCCAAGCCTGGGAACTGACGCGCAATGTTTTAATTGTGGCTGCTCAAGTATTAATTAACGCCCCCAGTAAGGCACAACTCGCTTACAGTGATGGTATTGTCACTAGCCGTAATACCTTTCAAAAATATTACGAACAAGCAGAACTGAAAAAATATATTGATGAAGTTTTAAAAGTTGATGCTGTCCCCGTTGCCCTTGGGGTTTACTTCGTTTTCCGGGATGAAGCCGAAAAAGAAAGCTTCAAAGCCATCCGCTTCTTTTCTCGCACCGCTACACCGCGAGTCCGCATCCCCACAAAGCGGTTTGAAGACTATCAAGAACAACTTGCGCCCCTGATGGCATTTTTCACCAAGCGCGGTAGACTGCCAGTTAAAGGAGAATTAGCCAACGAACAAGAGTTACTGGGTGAATTTGGCAACTTCCGCCGGGCTTTCGCAGTTGTCCTCCAAGCCACCGATGAGGCAGAATGGGATGCGATCGCCTATCGTCGTTCTTTAGATATCCAAGTTTACCTTGCCCTCACCCACTTTGACCAACGTCCCAAATTCTCCCAACTCGCCCCCGAAATGCGCCATGACATCAAAGCTTTCTTTGGTAGCTACGAGGAAGCTTGCGAAGTCGCCGACCAAAAACTCTTTAGTTTAGGTAGACCAGGAGTTGTGCAAACAGCTTGCGAAAAAAGCAAAATCGGCAAACACACACGCGGCGCTTTGTATGTCCACGTTTCCGCCCTAGCCTCCCTCGACCCCCTACTGCGAATATACGAAGGCTGCGCTAGCCGTACCATTGGGCGTGTAGATGGAGCCACCCTCATTAAATATTACACCGACCAACCGCAAATATCCTACCTATTTTATCCAGATTTCGACACAGACCCCCACCCGTCTTTAAAAGCCAGTATCACAATTGACTTAAAAACCTTGTATGTAACTCACCGCGACTATAGTAATCGAGCTAACCCCCCCGTGCTGCATCGTAAAGAAACTTTTGTTACCAGCAGCTACCCACGATATGAACAATTTGCTAAACTCACCCAACAAGAACAGCAATTAGGACTGCTCAAGCAAAAAAGCGAAATCGGTACTCGTGCAGGTTGGGAAAAATGTCTTGCAGCTCATGGTGTAGAAATTAGGGGACATGAAGTTTATTTAATTAAGGAAAGTTAAGAAAAGGCTGATAACGATTTAGAGGATAAACAACTATGCAAAGTATTAATATACGTTCTCATGTAGGTGCAGATGGGATTTTACATCTTGATATTCCTGTAGAAATGACAAATACAGAAATCGAAGTGACAGTTACCATTCAAGAAGTTTCGCCACAGAAACGAGGTTGGATGCCTGGTTTTTTTGAAGAAGTGATTGGTGGTTGGGTAGGCGAACCGCTAGAACGAACACAACAAGAAGAATACGACAATAGGGAGCAGATATTTTGACTTATCTTCTTGATACTAATGTTTGTATTCGTTTAATCAATAATAGTAGCCCTGCGGTGATTAACCGTCTTGCCGACAAAAAGCCAGAGGATATTTTAATTTCAGCTATAACTCAATTAGAACTTTATTATGGTGCTTATCGTAGTTTACAAACAGAGAGAAACTTAGAAATATTACAACGGTTTTTTAGCCAATTTAATATATGTTTTTTGGACTCAGCATCGGCGATGATAGCTGGGAAAATTCGTGCTGATTTAGCTGCTATTGGTACACCAATCGGCCCCTATGATTTGCAAATTGCAGCCAGTGCAATAGCCAGAAATTTTATATTAGTAACGCACAATACCAGGGAGTTTAGTCGAGTGAAGGGATTACAGCTTGAGGATTGGGAAGATTAAACATAATCTGTGGCGTAAATGATAAAACCATACAACAGCTATGGCAATATAACAGCAATTTGTTCAAATGAAAAGGAAAAAATTAAACAATGAACGAAATTCAAGCAATGCGACAAGCCTTTCAAAGTCGCAAAATGGGTGCGCTACTACTGCTAGGCTTTGCTTCTGGGTTGCCTTTATTCTTAACAAGTAGAACATTACAGCTATGGATGCAGGATGCCAAAGTAGATATTGGCAAAATCACCTTATTTGGCTTGTTAGCATTGCCTTATTCCCTGAAATTTTTGTGGTCGCCTTTATTAGATAGATTTGTGCCGCCACTATTGGGTGCAAGACGAGGTTGGCTACTGTTTACTCAAATTGGATTAACAATAGCGATCGCCACCCTAGCATTGCAACAACCCGCCCAAAGTGACCAAGTATTACAAATTCTAGCAATCAACTGTCTCGTCATCACTTTTTTAAGCGCTACCCAAGACATCGCCGGAGATGCTTACCGTACCGACATCTTAAACCCACTCGAAGCCGAACCAGGTGCATCAGTTTGGGTATTAGGCTATCGCGTAGCCTTGTTTATCACCAGTTCCCTCGCTTTCGTTTTAGCTGAACGCATCCCTTGGAACGTTATTTACTTATTGATGGCTGTTTTAATGGCTGGGAGCATCTTGGTAACTTTGTGGTCTCCTCAAGAACCACAAAGCCGCAACGAAAATCAAAAATATTCACCTTTATCTCTCAAAGATGTCATTTTTATCCTGGTGATCACATCATTAGTAGCTGGATTAATTGCAGGTGTCTTTACTGCTTATATTGCTCTGCCTGTATTTTACTCGGTGTTAGCGGGTTTAATCATAGCTTGGATTGTTACATCTTTATTATTACCTACAGAACTATTAGATGAAGTCACAGAAAATAGTCCTCCCCAAAATTTACAAGCCGCTATTTTTCTACCCTTTAAAGAATTTTTTCACAGATTTGGGTTAACTCAAGCTACTATCATCTTAATTTTCATTATCCTTTATAAATTAGGTGACTCCTTAGTAGGCATTACAGCGAATTTGTTTCTGCGAGAGATCCAATTTACCAAAACGGAAATTGGTACAATTCAGTCTGGTATGGGCTTTATCGCCACAACTGTTGGTGTATTGGCTGGTGGCGTAATTATGACCAAAATCCACCTCAATCGTAGTTTATGGGTCTTTGGTATCCTTCAATTACTCAGTAACTTAGGTTATTATGCACTAGCGGTTGCTGGCAAAAATTATTCACTTCTCATCTTGGCAGTGAATATCGAAAACTTCAGTGCGGGATTAGTGACAGTTGCTACAGTCGCATTCTTGATGAATCTTTGTAACCATCGCTTTACTACCACTCAATTCGCTTTATTCTCTAGCTTAATGGCTATTAGTAGAGACGTTTTATCCGCACCGGCTGGTGATTGGGCAAAAGCTACAGGCTGGCCTGTATTTTTCTTGCTCACCCTAGCAGCAGCAATACCTGGCTTGCTGCTTTTGCCCTTTGTTGCCCCTTGGAACCCTAAACTAGTGGCAGTAAATAGACCAGGACTTGATGAAGAGGATGTATGGGAAACCAAGTAGTGATTATCGTCGGTACATTTATTCTCCTACTCACGGGCTTGTTACTAGGCTATGTTCTTTCACAGTTAGTTCTAGGTTATTTAGCGTTTAACCTGCTAACTTTTTTCGGAACAATTAGCTTAATTCTAATTTTCGGCACTCTCTACTATGTCCTGTTCTGGCAACTGAAGCGAGGACAGACACAGGTAATACCAGCCCAAATGCCTACCAGATTAGAAGAACAAACACCAACAACACCAGAAAATCATCTCAAAAACAAACTTATTTCCCGATTAAACGGGGATGTAGCAGCAGCAGAACGGTTAATTGACCAAGCCAAGCAAAACTATCCCGGAATGCCAGAAAATTGGTATTGCGAGAGAGTGCTTGATGACCTAGACCGGGATACCCGCTAAACTCTGGTTTGTCATGCTTATAGCAGGTGACAGGTTCAAAAGCTTCTGGGTATAAGGATTTGATGATTTATCTATGTCCTAACTTATGTGCCTACTGCTATAAATATCGCTAAGATTAACTTAAGGAAAATTTACAAATCTTTGCTAAGGTTGTGCAAAACAGCCTGATCTAACAACAAATCAAAATATGGCTATATTCAGACAGTACATCGCACCCTTACTAGTCGTACTAGTATTCATCTTTGCCCTAGTAGCAGTCAGCGCCCGCATCTTTTTACCCTCAGATATGGCTGCACCAGCACCTATTGAAGAAGTTGGTGTCATTCTCAAGAGGGGCTAGGGACTGGGGACTGGGGAAAAGGTGAAGAAAAGGAAAAGCCTTTCCCCTTTGCCCTTCCTATGGACTAATGACTAATGACTAATGACCAATGACTATACCAGGCTATTCCATTCGGCGAGGCTCAAGCTTGGAGCGATCGCAACTTGTCAAATTCATCCAACGCACCTACCAAGAGTTATTTCCCGAACAAACAGACTTTGCTCACCTAGCAACCACCGTTGAGCAATACTTCTCTCAAGATACGCCTTTGTGGTGGGTCGATTTTGTTGATGGACTGGGTGGGGACTGGGGAGTAGGGGGAGTAGGGGGAGTAGGGGGAGTAGGGGGAGAAACTAATAAATATTCTCCCTCATCCCCCTCATCTCCCTCATCCCCCTCATCTCCCGTAGCCTGTCTATGGATGGGAAACGCTATAGACCAAATAAAAGGCGATCGCCACGCTCATATCTTTCTACTGTATGTCGTACCCGAACATCGACGGCGTGGTATTGCGACAGCCTTGATGGACTGTGCAGAAAATTGGGCAAAAAAAAGAGGCGATCGGCAAATTGGATTACAGGTATTTCAATCCAACGCGATCGCTTTAAATTTATACAATCACTTAGGTTATCAAACTCAGTCTCTCTGGATGGTCAAGCCTATTAGTGGTGATTAAAAATCATCAGAACTTACGCATCAAGATTGTCTGTTAAGACTGGGTGTAGGGATAT
This sequence comes from Anabaena azotica FACHB-119, assembly GCF_014697625.1. Taxonomy (GTDB): domain Bacteria; phylum Cyanobacteriota; class Cyanobacteriia; order Cyanobacteriales; family Nostocaceae; genus Trichormus; species Trichormus azoticus_A. The sequence continues at coordinate 48,964 of NZ_JACJSG010000025.1, forward strand.
AAGTGTATAGAGGGCAAGGCTTTGAACACCTCTGACAAAATCCTTGATTTTTCGTCTTCATGCGTAAGTCCTGATGATATACGCTTTGTGTGAGTTAAAAATTACCCAACAATATCAAAGGTTTGCATCGTTATATCTTGCACCATTCTCTTCCACTCGAAAATCTTAGCTTAAAACCCTTGCGATTTCGTAGGGTGAGCATTTCCACTTGCTTATTGAAAAGGTGCAAGATATGAACATCTTCGGTTTACATCTGAGTCAACGAGACTGTTGTATTTCAGTCTCCAACTCACATCAGCCGTCATATGCTGTTGGCAATAATTAAAAAGATGATTTCCAAAGAGACTTTTTTCTGATTTGACGACGGCGCACTAAAGCAAGTGCGGCTATTGAACCTAACCCTAGAATAGTAGCAGGCTCAGATACAGCAGCACTAGCAGCAATCACTTTGAAATCAGGCCCTCTATAGTTACTTTCAGATATTAATCTGATACCGCTAATAACTGAACTGCTATTCAATCCTAAATCTGCAAAACTTACCCCATACGAACCTACAGGTTGAGCGCCAGTTGTTTCTGTCGTATCGATGCTAAAGCCAGCAGAAGTCCATCGGTTACGGGTAATTCTAAAACTACGACCGATAAGATTGCCACTATTATCCAGTGCTTGAACTACGAGATCGGCATTACCACCGCGTTCCCAAAAGAATAGGCTATCTGTCCCATTAGAGTTGGCTACAATTTGATCTGTAAATGTTAGATCAAGCGTAAAGAAACCATCGTCTTCAGTGTCAATAATATTGTTTAAGTTGTTGTTACCTAAGTATGTGGCAACTGCTTTCCCATCAGCAGCGTTTCCAGCTACTAAATTTTCTTTTGGAGAAAGACCATCAGGATTTGTAGCTTCATCGCCTCTATCGGTACTAGCTGCACCAAAAGACCTATTAGTGATGCCTTTATTCCTGACTATGTTAGCCCCATTGACGTAGTTAAAATTGGTCAACCTGACTCCATTCTGCGTAATAGACTCCAAGAAAATGTCCTTCTTAGGATCAGCAGGGTTTGGGGTAAAGTTCGTTGTGAAACTGGCCGCTTGGGCAGAGTGAGAAACAGCTAAGACAGTACTCACAGCCAGTCCAGTAGGCAAGAGTATTGTGTAAAATTTCATTGGCTTTATGAATGTAATGAGTTTAGTAAAAATACTAATGCAGTTTGTACAGTGAGAACACAGTCTTTTATTTTAAAATTTGGTTAAGGAATGTGTATTTTAGGAAAACTACGTATTTTTTCAATAAAAAAATATAATATATACTTATTCAACCATGTTATTACTTACGCAATTGTCATCATCAAACTAACTGTAGGGTGCGTCAGCCCCAATAATTTCCTACATATTCAAAGATTTTCCACATCTGACGCACCCTCCTACTATTGTGCTTATAAAGCATCCGTGTAAATCAGGAGTCAATGCTGTTTCCAGTCAATTTTCAATTCTCGCGTATGAGATGGATCAGAAAGTGTACAATGATTTAATCAATAAAAATAAAGCTTTAAATAATTAGCACGGGGGGTTTCTCGAAACCTCACTTGCGCGTGCAATAGAAATATGTATGACGAAGAAGACCTAAGCCTACTCGATATCGAGGAGGAGTTAGAAAGCCCCTTAGATAAGATAGAACCCATCACGGCTGAGTCAGAAATACCAAAGCCTGACCCAGATGAAATGCTAGCCCTCCTAGAAAATCCCCAACCACAAAAAAGGATGCTGGCTGCCCGTGCTTTTTGTGATATTGAAGACTCACGGGCTACCCCGCTTTTAATTCGCCTGTTGAGTGACAACTGTCCTTTGGTGCGAGTAAGTGCATCCTATGGCATTGGACGCAACCCTAGCGCCGATGCAGTTGAACCGCTAATTGCCCAACTGTATCGAGATTGGAATGGCTATGTCAGGAAAGGCGTTGTTTGGGCTTTGGGTAATTGCCGCGATCGCCGTTGTCTAGCACCCTTAGCTGATGCCTTAAGAACCGATATTTCCGCCGTGCGTCTTTGGTCTGCCAGTGCCTTAGCCCAAATGGCAGGAGTCGGTTATGAAGCTATTGTTGGCGCAATGCCACCACTGATTGAAGCCCTAGTGCAAGATAAAGTAGCAGCTGTGCGGAGTAATAGCGCCTGGGCAATAGGACAATTATGTAAAGAACTGCCTTCCAATATAGTTTATGCTACAGCGATCGATGCCCTAATCCAGGCTTTTGCCGAAGACAAAGACTTAGGCGTGCGCGAAGACGCTAAAGCCTCACTATTAGGCGTGGGCGATCCCCGTGGCTTGCAGTTGATTGAAACCTTAGAACAAGAGGGCTGGTTTTAATCAGGTGACAGGTGACAGGTGACAGGTGACAGGTGACAGGTGACAGGTGACAGTTTTTATTCTCCTCTGCTCGCCTGCTCGCCTGCTCCCTCTACTTACTCTCCCCCGCAGGCTTGACCAAATTTAAGTCATAAGGACGTTCTGTATCATCCTCGCCTAAATATTCCCCATTTTGAATTTCCAGAATTACTAATGGGATAGACCCTGGATTTTCTACTTTATGTAGGGTTGCTGCGGGAACATAGGTTGATTGATTACGACCTAGCAAAATTTCCTCTTCGCCGCAAGTCACCTTAGCCACACCAGAAACTACCACCCAATGTTCATTCCGGTGATAGTGAATTTGGGGCTTAATGCCGTGTCTGGGTTTGATTTCAACGCGACTAATTCTATAGGTTTCTCCCTCTTCTATTACTTCCACATTACCCCAGTAACGTGAACCTGAATGTGAGGAAGCTTCCAGGGCATCTAATTGGCCGTTGTTTTCACTCTGAGTCATAACTAAACTTCTCAGCTAAAAGAATATTAATGTTTTCAGGCAATCTAATTTAAACCAGAGAAGACCAAGAGCAAGATGCACAATATTTTATGAAAATATTATCTGATGATAGTGGCTGTCCTCACTTAATTTTAGTCCATAATCAGTTATCAGTTATCAGTTATCAGTTATCAGTTATCAGTTATCAGTTATCAGTTATCAGTTGTCAGTTGTTATTTCCACTGTCCACTGTCCACTGTCCACTGTCCCTAACCCCCTGTATACTGAATCCGGTAAATGCGATTGTTAGATTCCTCTGTAACTAATAGGCTACCATCAGGTAATACGAGTAAACCTACAGGTCGCCCCCAAGTGGTTGGGACAGCAGGGTCAAGCAAAAAGCCGGTGAGAAAGTCTTCATAGTAACCTTGGGGTCGTCCTTGGGCATTGAAGGGAACATATACTACTTTGTAACCAGTACCGCGATCGCGATTCCAAGAACCCCGGAAAGCGACAAAAGCCCCATGACGATATCTTTGGGGAAAAGTTTTACCATCATAAAATTTCACACCCAAGGCGGCTGAATGGGCTTGAAACAACACATCTGGAGTCAGGGTACGGGCGGCTAAATCTGGGCGTTTACTTTTATCGCCACTCTTCTGTCGGGGGTCGAGGTTTTTTGGTGTTAAATAAGCATAAGGCCAGCCGTAAAATTCTCCCTGACGAATCCTTGTGAGGTAGTCTGGAACTAAATCATCACCTATTCCATCTCGTTCATTCACCGTAGTATAAAGTTCTTGAGTCACGGGGTGAAAGTCGAGTCCGACAGGGTTGCGTAAGCCAAAGGCAAAAGTCTGCTTTTGGGAACCGTCCAAATTCATCACCTGCACAGAAGCCCTTGGTAGTTCTTCTTCATCCACGTTGGAACGGGAACCGACAGAAACATATAACTTCTTACCATCAGGTGATGCTACTACATTGCGAGTCCAGTGCTGATTGTAGCCACCGCCAGGGAGGTCAGCAATTTTTTTACCAGTGCCGGTGAGTTGTTCTTGTCCTTGAGTATAAGGAAACCGTAACACTGCATCGGTATTACCTAAAAAGAAGGAGTTACCAGCGAACGCCATACCAAAGGGAATGTTCAGCCCATTTTTGCCACTAGCAAAGGTTTTGCGGACATCAGCCACCCCATCGTCATCAGTATCACGCAATAAACGAATGCGGTTTTGTCTGGTTTCTGTCACTAAAACATCTCCGCTAGGAGTTAACGCCAGCCAGCGAGGTGCATCCAAATTTTCAGCAAAAACGTTAACTGTAAATCCTGCTGGAACTTTCAGCAGTGGTTTTTGGGGAATGGCTACTACTTGCGGAGATTTAGAGGCGCTATCTGTTGCAAAGGGTGCTGGTAAATTCTGTAAGTTGATGCGGATAGGCTGGGGTGAAAGTTTTTCTGTAGGGATGAGATTTTTACCCTGTGTGGGATTTTGTGCCAGTTGCACCGCAGGTGTAGATGCTTCTTGTGCTGGAGAATTTTCTAGTGAGGCGCTAGTCTGGTAACAGGCTGCTGTGGTGATAGTTAGAAACACAGACAGCACAAAAAGCCTAGAAACCTTCATGATGGTGTCGATATACACAACTTTATTAGTTTAGGTTTTGAGGTTAATTTCTGTCGCCCGTCATAAGTTTGACTTTTTTGAGGACTAAAGTCCTCACTACGAACTGGGACTGCTATATTGAACTTGTGCAGGACTTACGCACCAAGGTTATCTGTTGAGACAGGGTGTAGGGGGGTAAGGGTGTAAGGGTGTAAGGGTGTAAGGGTTTTAAAGATTTACACCCCTATACCCCTATACCCCTACACCCTTGCCCAAACCCTTGATTTTTCGTTTTTATGCGTAAGTCCTATTGTGTTTTCGATGTTAGAGTGGGGGGTAAATAATGGGATTGGCTGGTGTGAGAATTGTGTTGGTGGAACCAGCCGGGCCGTTAAATGTAGGTGCGATCGCTAGAGTGATGAAAAATTTTGGATTAGCACAGCTAGTATTAGTTAATCCCCAATGTGATCCACTGTCACCTGAAGCGATGAGAATGGCAGTCCATGCTAAAGAAATATTAGAGTCTGCCGTCACAGTGCCAAGTTTACCAGCAGCTTTACATGGATGTGTGCGGGCGATCGCCACTACAGGACGTGCTAGCGATGGGGATTTACCCCTAGAACATCCCAAAATTGCTTTACCTTGGTTATTAGAAGAAATTGGTCAACCCTCAGCATTGATTTTTGGTAGGGAAGACAGGGGCTTAAGCAATGAAGAATTAAACTATGCTCAAAGATTTATCCGTATTCCTACTAGTCCCGATTATCTATCTTTAAATTTGGCTAGTGCTGTAGGTATTTGCTGCTATGAACTAGCACAAAGCACTGTACCAATTGAACCTCAAACCACCTGTAAACAAGAATTTGCGTCTATAGAACTAGTAGAAGAATTTTATCAGCAATTAGAAGCCTTACTACTAGAAATTGGCTATTTATATCCCCATACAGCAACCAGCCGAATGGAGAAATTCCGTCAACTATATAATCGTGCTTACCTGCAAACTCAGGAAGTAGCGATGCTGCGCGGAATTCTGCGGCAGGTAGAATGGGCAATTAATCACCAGCGTGATTTGTAATCACAGTAACTGTGGGGTGTGTCAGTTCAAGGATTTTCCACATCTGACGCACCCTACCCCAAGTGCCAGTTGCCTAAGTTCTGATTAGTAATTATGCCCAGAGACATCATTTGTGAATTTGGTATAATTCATCAGAAAAATGGGTAGAAACCCCGTCCTTTGAGGACGGCTTTACATGGAACATGGTAAAATGTGAAGTATGGAAAAAGCCTACCGCTACAGATTTTACCCAACTGCCGAGCAACAACAGATATTGCGTCGGACAATTGGCTGTGTGCGGTTGGTGTTTAACCGAGCGTTGGCAGCAAGAACAGAGGCTTGGTATGAAAGGCAACAACGAGTAGATTACGTTCAAACAAGCGCCATGTTGACGCAGTGGAAAAAGCTTGAAGAACTTCAATTTTTGAACGAGGTTAGTTGCGTACCACTGCAACAAGGATTGAGACATCTGCAAACAGCGTTTACCAATTTCTTTGCGGGTAGGGCAAAATATCCTAACTTCAAAAACAAGCGTAGCGGTGGTAGTGCAGAGTTTACTAAGTCTGCTTTCCGATGGAAGGATGGACAAGTTTATTTGGCTAAGTGTTCTGAACCATTGCCTATTAAATGGTCTAGACAGCTTCCCAAGGGCTGCGAACCTAGCACTATCACAGTTAAACTTGAACCTTCTGGACGTTGGTTTGTCAGCTTGCGGATTAATGAGCCGACTGATGAAACTTTGCAAAGAGTTGATAGTGCTGTTGGTCTGGATGTTGGAGTGAGTAGTCTTGTTACTCTGAGTACGGGTGAAAAAATTGCTAACCCCAAAGCATTTGACAAGCACTATCAAAAGTTGAGGAAAGCGCAAAAGTCTTTGAGTCGCAAGCAGAAAAACTCTCGCAACCGAGATAAAGCAAGACTCAAAGTTGCTCGGATTCAAGCTAAAATTTCTGATGCCAGAATTGACCATTTGCACAAACTGACAACTCGACTGATTCGTGAAAACCAAACGATAGTAGTTGAGGAAATGTCCGTTAAGAATATGGTCAAAAATCCCCAACTTGCCCGTGCCATCAGCGACGCTGCGTGGGGTGAGTTGGTGAGACAACTGGAATATAAAGCTCTTTGGCACGGTCGAACCTTGGTGAAGATTGACCGATGGTTTCCTAGCTCTAAACGCTGTGGAAATTGTGGGCATATTCTTGATAAACTGCCGTTGAATGTCAGACAGTGGGATTGTCCCAACTGCGGAACACACCACGACCGGGATATCAATGCGGCTAAAAACATTTTGGCGGTGGGACACACCGTTACAGTCTGTGGAGCGAACATAAGACCTGATAGGCATGAGTCTAAAGGGCGGTTGCAAAAAACCCTTAAGGGAAGGAAACAGAAACCTAAATCGTGAGGTTTAGGAATCACCGCACTTTTAGGGCGGTGAGGATGTCAATATCTAGAATTTACGCAAATAAGCCCCAAAATATGGAATATGGCTTAAACTATACACAAAAATAATAGTATTTAGGAATTGGGGACTAGGGACTGGGAAGAGGTCAGTTGATGATTATACTGCAACAGTCCACAAATAAAGCATAAAAATGCTGATTTTTCAATCCCCAATCCCCAATTCCCAATCCCCAGTCTCCAGCCTCTAATTCCCAGTTCAAGCCGCCTAGGTGCGTGAGTTTTGGATCGGGAGTCAGCAAGAAAAAATTCGAGTGAGTCACAAGGAGTGGCAGTGTCAGAGTCAGGTGACAAACTAAGAGATTTCTCGCGGCGACAACCCACCAATCGCCGCCAGCGATCGCGTAAGGTGCAGAAACCAGAACCGAAAAAAGCGAAACTACCAAATCAACAGCGTGGGGTTACGGGAGGGGCATTAGTAGCCCGTTCTCCTAATTTTGTGCCTGCGCCTGTTGTGGCTGGGCGCAAACCAAGGCAGGGCTTGGTGATGCCCAGTGCAGTCAAACCCATGCCCACAGTTAAAGGTCAAATTCCCCCTTACAACCCTAATAATGTAAAACTCAGAACAGTAAGAGTGACCAACCAGCCGATGTCGCCCCAATTCGGTAGACGAGTATCACGCAAGACGCGGTTAAAACCAATGGCGAGAGCGATTTTGTATGGTATTAGGTTATTAATTATCGGTGTTGGTATTGGTGCGATCGTCGGTACAGTTTTGTCGGTGTTAGACCCTGCAAATCGCATGGCTCCCACTTCTACTACATCCAACCCTAATAATACAGCGCCAACTCCAGCAAAACCTACTCCTAATCAAGCAGCTGGTTTATTCTTAACTCAGGAAATCACATCTCTCAAGACTATTGTGCAAGAACTGGCTACTGCCAATCCCAACCTCACCCCCGGAGTCTTCTTGATAGATTTAGAGACTGGTGGTTATGTAGATGTGAATGCAGGTAGCAGTTCGCCAGCCGCTAGCACAATTAAAATCCCGATTCTGGTTGCTTTCTTTCAAGATGTGGATGCAGGCAAGATTCGCTTAGATGAAATGCTGACGATGCAGCAGGAAATGGTGGCTGGAGGTTCAGGAAATTTTCAATACAAAAAAGTTGGCACTCAGTATGCTGCTTTAGAAGTCGCCACGAAGATGATTACTATTAGCGACAACACAGCAACTAATATGCTGATTGCCCGACTCGGAGGTATGGAAGCACTCAATGAGCGTTTTCGTAGTTGGGGATTAACTAGTACAGCTATTCGCAATCAATTGCCGGATTTACAAGGGACAAACACCACCAGTCCCAAAGAATTGGGGAATCTGATGGCGATGGTGAGTCAGGGGAATCTCGTGAGTATGCGATCGCGTGATCAAATTCTGGATATTATGCGTCAGACAGAGCGCGATAATCTCCTCCCCTCCGGCTTAGGTGCAGGGGCTAGAGTATATCACAAAACTGGCGATATTGGTACTATGTTGGCAGATGCAGGTTTAATTGATACTCCCACCGGAAAGCGTTATGTAGTCGCTGTCATGGTACAACGCCCCAATAATGACCCCCGCGCCGAAAAACTCATCAGTTCAATTTCCCGTGCTGCTTACCAACAGTTTACTCAGAGTGAGCCGACACCGAGCAACACCACCAGTAATTTACCGCCAACAGGTTATCCATCGCCAACTGTAACTTCTCCTGTACCCAATACACCCATAAATCCAGCTATTGCGCCTCCTGTCTCCAACAACGGTGGTTATACACCTCCAGTGATGAATCCCCAATATTACCCACCAAGATAATTTGGGAACTGGGGACGAATCAATTCAAAATTCGCGCATTCAAAATTCGCGCATTAAAGAATTGTTACTCTTGCCTCCTAACTATGGACTGTTGACTATGGACTATGGACTAATGACTAATGACTAATGACTAATAACTTTATGACAGCTACTAGCCCCTCAATTCAGTTTTTCGCAGGAATTTATGAAGAACTAAGTAATGTAAGTTTGCGGCGAGAGGTGAGGACAGGTAAACGCATCGTGATGATGAAGTTTGCCCAACTCAAAGCCATAGAAGGATTCAACAGTTTTACTAAACAATCATTAAATTCTTTGCTGCTAACTGACGAAGAAGGTGAAATAAATGTTACACCTTCTTCCACCAGATTTATTTTTGGCGGAGACGAAGGGGACGAATTGCAGGGAGTAGAGTGCAAATTTGAGGTGGAACGTGAGGATCATTGGGAGCGCTTTATGCGCTTTATGCACCGCTACGCCGAGGCTAATGGTATGGAATATGGTGAAAAATAACAATTCAAAATTCGCGCATTCAAAATTCGCGCATTAAAGAAATTTTGCCTACGGCACGCTACGCGAACAGTCAGGGATTTAAACCCCGACTGAAACTGATAGTACGTATAGAAGTAGGGGTCTTAAATTCATATCTTGCACCTTCTCAATAAGCAGGTGGTGGGCAATGCCCACCCTACGACATAATAAGCTTTTGGGACTGTTATTTTGTCAATAAGAGAGTGGTGCAAGATTTGAGTAAACCCTTTTATTTAGGATAAATCAAGGTTTGTAGTAAGGACTTTAGTCCTTTTCCCCGGACTAAAGTCCTTACTACGAACTCAATTGTAATAACCTTACATTACTTAATATAGTTTGGTTTATTTTCGACCGCATACTTATAGCTAGGGTTTCTCGTACTGATACACCCTATATTCTGCATATTTTTATCATATAAATCTGTGCGTCCCTACAGTCGATTCATGTATTAGATACATTTTTAGAAATAGTATAAAACATCTTTACTAATACAAATATTGAGAAAATATTACAATATTTGCCGCAATATAAAGTCAAAATTAGTCCGATACAATCCTTAATAAATAATTCATGCCTTTGTCATAACTCTGCCATGAAGCTGTCAATTAGACGTGTGATGCTATAGCTCATGATTGATTTACAGGTTCACTCGAATCTACCAAGAAGAGTTAATTAATGCACAAGCTCTAATATCATGTCCGCTTAATCACTTATCATATCTTCGGGGTTGGTAATTGGTAATTGCTAATGGTAGAAAACAATTACCTATTAGCTATTACCCATTACCGACCAAAACAACCATATTATAAGTAATTAGCCGAACTTGATATAAGAGTTTGTTGTAGAAGTATTTTGCTGTGTTTTTAGACATCTATTGATATTGCCTATGCTTCCTGAAAAAGGGGAATCTCAAAGGTTGTGCTAGCAACAAACAGACTTTTAAGACATTCTCTAACTAACATGACTCTTCAAATGAAACTGGTAATTGTTTAATCTCAAAAAGGAACAAACATATGAATTGGAAAGTAATTGCATTAGTACCTGCTCTAACTCTAGCTACTGCTTTACCTGGATACTCTTTAACAAAGGATAAAAACCATCATCCAACTACCGCTACCCATGCGGCGCAAGTTAGCCAACCGAGTCATACAATGAAAATAGCTAACTCTCTGCACAAGACTAATATCAAGGATGAGTCTAGTACAGCAGGACGCGATCGCGCCATTACTATAGGTAGTAGAGGAGAAGCAGTAAGAAATGCTCAAAGTTTGTTAAAGCAGCGAGGATTCTATACTGCAAGTATCAATGGTGTTTTTGATCAAAAGACACGCGCCGCAGTAATGAAGTTTCAAAAGTCTAAAGGATTAAGAGCAGACGGAGTTCTCGGTAGTAAAACTTTAGCCGCTCTTAGATAATACCAATGCACAATTCGCAATACCAGTGGGGTATTGCGAATTAGTATTAACCGAAGCGTCCACTGATATATTCTTGTGCTTCTTTAGTGTGAGGAGAGTTGAACATTTGTGCAGTGGGGCTAAATTCTACTAGTTTACCGCGACGTTTACCACCTGCATCTATTTCTGTATTGAAGAAGGCTGTCCAATCTGCCACTCTAGAGGCTTGCTGCATATTATGTGTTACTATAATTATGGTGTATTGCTCCTTGAGTTCTAGGCAGAGTTCTTCTACTTGACTTGTGGAAATAGGGTCAAGTGCAGAACAGGGTTCATCCATTAATAATACATCTGGTTTCATGGCGATCGCTCTGGCAATGCAGAGTCGTTGTTGTTGTCCACCAGATAATGCAGTACCTTTCTCCTTAAGTTTATCTTTGACTTCATCCCAAATAGCGGCGCGTCTGAGGGAATTTTCAACTAATTCATCAATATTCCCTTTATAACCGTTCGCACGGGGGCCAAAGGCAATATTTTCATAGATTGATTTGGGAAAAGGATTTGGTCTTTGAAACACCATTCCTACTTGACGGCGTAGTTTCACCGCGTTAACTTTGGAGTCGTAAATATTGCGATCGCGGTAATGTAACCTACCCTCTACCTTAGCACCTGGAATCAAATCATTCATCCGATTGAAGCAACGTAGCAGGGTACTTTTACCACATCCCGAAGGCCCAATAAAAGCAACGATTTGTTTCTCAGGGATTTGTAAATAGACATCTACAAGTGCTAACAATCCCCCATAATATACTTTCACTCCTTCCACATTAAATACACTATTACTTTGCTCTATTGTGGCGCTATCTGATTGACTTCTACCGTTGCTGCTATAGGGCATTTTGCAATTCTCCTAGTATGTATAGATCCCTGGTTAATAAAAAAATCCAATTAATGGATAATGAAGCGTTGTCTAATATAAATGGCTACACCATTTAAAACTAAAATTAAGAGTAACAACGCAATAATTGTTGCTGCTGCTGCGTTAGCAAAACCTGGTTCTGGACGAGTAATGTAACTGTAGATTTGAATAGGTAAGGCCATGAATCTTTGGAATAAACCAGGATTAAATGTGAGAAAACCTACAGCACCAACCACAATTAAAGAAGCTGCATCACCAATAGCGCGGGATATAGAAATAATGACTCCGGTGAGGATACCAGGGACAGCATAGGGTATGACATGGCTACTAATAGTTTTCCACTTGGTAGCGCCTAACCCGTAGGACGCAAATCTTAAGGAATTGGGAACAGCGCGAATTGCTTCCCTAGCCGTGACAATAATTACTGGTAAAGACAGTAAAGATAGAGTCAACGCACCAGAAATTAAAGCAGGCCCAAACCCCAGCAAGTAATTAAAAACACCTAAACCCAGAAGTCCATAAACAATAGAAGGTACTCCTGCTAAGTTGCTGATATTAATCTCAATAATGGTTGTCCACCAATTTCGAGCTGCATACTCTTCTAAATATAAAGCGGCTCCTACACCAATGGGAACTGTGACTAAAATTACCACAATTCCTAAGATAATGCTGCTGATAATTGCCGGACGTATACCACCTTGCTCAGGAAAACGTGAAGGGGTTTGGGTTAAAAACCCAGGCGTTAAAAACCTAGCTAACCCATCTCGAAGAATGTCGTAAAGCAGCAATACTAGGACGAATAAACCGACTAATAAGCCTAATAAAAAAAGTATTTCAAATACCTTGCCTATAACTTCTCTCTTTTCAATATTATCAGTAAATTCTGTTGGAGAATCGAGATCATCATCTCGTTGATAATTTGTAGCCATAACTATTAGTCGTACTTTTCTTTAAAACGATTAGCAACCCAGTAACTTATAATATTTAAAGCTAGGGTAATGACAAACAAAAGAGCGCCTACGGCATATAAAGTCTGATAATTAAGACTACCACGGGGACTATCTCCACCCGAAATTTGTGCCATGTAGGCTGTCATTGTTTCTACAGATTCTGCGAAGTTTATAGTGATTTTCGGTTGTTGTCCAGCCGCAATTACAACTGTCATCGTCTCACCCACGGCGCGAGAAACACCGAGAATAATTGAAGCGATAATTCCCGAAAGTGCTGCTGGAAGCACAACTCTAAAAATAGCTTCGAGCTTAGTAATACCTAACGCATAAGCACCTTCTCGCAAAGAACGGGGAACTGCTTGAATAGCATCTAAACTAATAGAACCAACGGTAGGGGTGATCATTACTCCCATCATTAAGCCTGCACTTAAGGCGTTGAATAATTCTAGAGGAACCACATTTCGTAGTAATGGGGTGACAAATAATAGGGCGAAATAACCATAGACTACAGTTGGTATCCCCGATAAAAGTTCTACTGCTGGACGTAAAATTGCTGCTACTTTGGGTTGAGCATATTCACTTAAATAAATTGCCGAAGATAAGCCTAACGGAATAGCAACAGCCATGGCGATCGCAGTTGTTAAAAACGTACCATTAATCAAAGGCCAAACGCCAAAGTGTCTATTAGCAAACAGTGGTGTCCACTTGGTATCAAGGAAGAATTCGGCAAAAGAAACTTGTTGAAAAAATGCAAATGCCTCCTGAAATATTATTAATATAATTCCAAAAGTAGTTAAAACAGAAACTAAAGCACAGGCAAATAAAATTCCGGCAATAATCTTTTCTAGAATATCTTCTGAGGCGTTTTTTTCTAGCTGATGTCTAGATGTTTGATATGAATCTTCCTGAATATTCCTACTGCTCATAATAATTTTTTTCAATCAAGCTTAATTTAAATAAAGTTTGTGATTGGTTCCCCAGGTTTAGCTTTTTTAAACTTTGTCCCAGTTTCACCTTTAGCCAATTTTTGTTTCACTTTGAGGTAAGCTTCATCTGGAAGCGCAACATAACCAACGCTATCTACCCATTTCCAAGAATTATCTAAATAAAAATCTACGAACTCTTTGACTGCTGGTTTATTATCTAAAGATTTTTTACTGACATAAATGAATAAAGGACGAGACAAAGGTGTGTATATATTTTTAACGACATTATCTATAGGAACTGGTTTTTCACACTTTCCTGTCGCACCTTCTACAGCCACTAAATTGAGCTTGTCTTGGTTTTGAATGTAATAAGATATGCCTACATAACCCAAAGCTGTAACATCCCCTGATACGCCTTGTACAAGTAGATTTTGATTGTGGCTGGGAGTATAATCTGTGCGGCCGTTCTTAGCTTTGCCAGTCACAGCTTGAGTCATATAATCAAATGTGCCTGTATCAGAAGCCGGAGCATACAACTTGAGTTTTTGATTAGGAAACTTAGGGTTAACTTGATTCCAATTCAAAATTTTACCATCTGATTTCGCACTCCAAATTTTATCTAATTCTTTAATAGTTAGACATTTAGCAAAGTTGTTCTGACGGTTAGCAATCACCGCTATCCCATCTAAACCTATGGGTAACTCTATAAATGCAATATTCTTATTCTGACACTTTTTGATTTCTTCATCTCTAATAGTACGAGATGCCCCAACAATATCAATATCGCCATTACAAAACTTACTAATACCGCCACCAGTTCCACTTGAAGCTACACTCACTTGAGCGTCAGGTTTAATTTTACCGTATTCTTCTGCAACCGCTAGAGAAATGGGAAAACCAACAGCCGCACCATCAATACTTACTTGATTTCTTAATTCTTGTCCACTGTTACAAGCGGTGATACTGCTGGCAATCAGCATTAAACTGGTGATGTAACAGCTTGAGTGGAATAGGCTAGGAAAGTTCATAATACCAATTCAAAATTCAAAATTACCAAAGCAAAACATAAGTTTATTCGCCGCATTTTTTTAACTTAAATTCTCAGGTTTTCTGTCGGCAATTGGGTACATTTCATGCAAATTAAAACTTCAGGCTTTTTTGGCTGCTTGCACTTGATCAAAAACTGCCCCATTAGCAAAAAACTTCTTTTCTATCAAATCCCAACCACCTAAATCTTGAGATGTAAATAAGGTATCAATTTTAGGATATTTTGCCACTACCTCTTGGGTAACAGTGGGATTGACTGGACGATATTGTAGTTTAGCAAATTCGCGCTGTGCTTCTGTGGAGTATAAGAAATCAACGAAGGCGGCTGCAACTTCTCTAGTACCGTGCTGATCAACGTTTTTATCTACTACAGCTATGGGATTATCTATAGAAATATTTACCTTTGGCACTGTATAAGGTAGTTCTGCCCCATTTTTTTTAGCCAAAGCTATTTCGTTTTCGTAGTTGATTAAGACATCGCCCTGATTTTTTTGGAAAAATAAATCGCTGGCTTCACGAGCATCTTTTGTGAGAATTGGCGTATTTTTATATACTTTTGTAATATAATTTAAGGCTGCCGTTTCATCGCCGCCTGTGAGAGTCACTGAACCCCACAATGCCAGAAATTCCCAAATGGCAATACCGGAGGTTTTGGGGTTAGCTGCAATTAATGTTACGCCGTCTTTTGCTAGGTCTTGCCAACTATTGATCCCTTTGGGGTTGCCTGCACGAGTAACGATCGCCGCAACTGATCTACTCACAATACCATTCCTTGGCGCTCTGTTCTCCCAACCTTCTTTAATCAAGCCAGCTTGCTGGATTTTTTTGACATCTAAAGGCAGTGCTAAGTGTACTATATCTGCTTGTTGTGTACCGACAATCACGGTTGCAGCTTGTGCGCCAGAACCTCCGTAACTCTGCTCAAAAGTTACGTTTTGATTATGTTCTTGCTTCCATTTTTGGACAAATTTAGGTATTATTTGGTCGTGAGCAGCTTTAGTGACTGAAAAAGAAACGAGCTTCAGCCTCACATCAGATTGTCCTGCATATCTGCTTTGCGAACAAGCTGCGATCGCTGTACTAAAAATAGCCCCCACCAACAACAAACTTACAAAGCTGCGAACATTACGCGCCTTCAACCAACTTATAACTATGTGTCGGTAAACCCCTATAGGTGGCAAAATTTTCTCTACAATTAAATATCTTAACTGCGCTAGATGTTGCGACTTGCTCATCAGCACTTACTCCTATATGTACGGTATCTTGGGCGGAATACCGTTATTTAAATTATTATAGTCTTTATAGAAGTAAATCTATCGTTGTGCTTTATTATTTGTTACTGAGTCAAGAAATTATTATAAGTAAAATGGCGTAAGTACATTCAGGTTTATTTCAGTTCTCGTAGCTTGTGTTACGGCTGTGTAGAGATTTGGGAGTTTGATACCATTAGGATCAGCCGTAACGCACCAAGATATGCGGTGCGTTACTAGCGTGGCAAGGCTAAAATGTGGTAATAAATTTGAAAAAATCGAACGCAGATAAACGCAGATAAACGCAGATGAGTAGGGGCGCACAGCTGTGCGCCCCTACCCACAAAAAACCCCTCCTGAGTAGGAGGGTTAAATGACATTCGTGAACATTGACACTCCTCGATCTAAAGATACGAGGATTCTTGCTTCATCCGTCCTCTCTAGAAACTTGAATACTCGTATTCAAGTTTCCCCGTTTGGATACGTCCACAAACATACACGGACTGCCCGACCGCGTTTGAAAAGGTTTTTAATTTCTGACTTTACTCCCACATTTGTACAAGATTCAGGATTTATACTACCAGGGTTCCGGATCAGGAGTCGTCCGCTTGACCTACTTCGTCTTTTTTATGTGCGCTTTACCGCTATCCGCTATACTATCACAAAAGCTGCCCTTCTAGGGCAGGGCTTTAAACCCAGTTTTTTGGTAAAATTAATGCCTAACTAGGATTAGTCGATGATTTGTGGACTGGGAACTTGCGCGTCAACCTCTGCCTGAGATAATGTAGGTAGCAACCAAGTGCTTTCGCCTGCTTTGAAGACTTTAGCAGGTGCAACATTTAATTCAATCGCCCCAGTAGTTGGATTAATTCTAGCAATTGACTGTGTACCATCAACAAACTTGACAGCAATTGGTTCGGTTAATTCTTGTACTTCACCAGTGGGATTCAATAATACCCGACTACCTGCGGGTAAGTACATACCATCACAATCCCAATCATCATCTGTAATTTGTCCTGCTGCAAGGAAGTAAAGTTGAGTTGGGTATTTTTTAGGTTTATTGGCGTAGACTCCTAAAGTTCTACCAGTTTGGTTGAAGCATTGCGCCCGTTTTCTAGCTGTTTCCATCACATACTTTTGAGACTGCAATTGTGATAGTCGGGTTTGAAATTGTTCTGGTGTATAGCCTGCTTGTTCAGGGTTATCTTTCACGGTTAAAAGTTGATTGAGTTCCTGAGTTACCTCAGCATAGTCAGTCCCTTTAGTGAAATCTTTACCAGCCCAAGAAGGTTGAGCAATTGTCAAATTCAAGATGAACACGAGAGCGACAAGAAAAATTTTCATGAACTGCATATTTTCTCCCTGGTTGGAAATTGTTAAATCAGTTATCAGTTATCAGTTATCAGTTATCAGTTATCAGGCGTATGGTGGGGATTTAGACACGCCACTAACGCCTTCCACCAATTGCTGGGGAACTTAGACCCAAGGATTTTACTGTTCACTGTTAATTATCAGAATATGGCAATTATTAGCTGCTGAAGACTAGATAAAGCCTTAATTTTCTTTCAACCTCAGCACTTATGTATGGGTAAGTTTATGAATAATTTCATCTATCCAAAGACTTACTAACTAAACCTACCCCTAATTTTTGATGAATTGCGTATCAGTTTTGATTTAGCGTCATGCTGAGTCGTGAATCTTAGGAAAACTTTCCAGTTTGTTAGGATTTACCCAACGATTAACAAATTCGTTATTGTTTTTGCGTACTTTAATTTGCACTTGCTTAGGGCTTAACTTGACTACTTCCGCCGGAATTTTTTGGACATCAGCAGAGTCAGGACGAGCTTTGTAAAGCCAAATGACTTTTTGACCAATCTCAAAGTTAGAGCTAGGGACTAAAGCAATGTTGGTTAATGCCCAAGATGGGCTAGTAACTACTAAGTTAATTAACAACATTAATACTGCAAAAGAAAGAGGAATAATTTTCATATCTTTTTACAATTCTAAACTTTGGGTTTTTAATTTAGAAACCTGGATGATTTTGATTAGTCCCGTTAAACATAAACAAGTAACTGTCAAAACAATAGGGGTGAGCGAAGCACTGTCTAAGATAATAAAGACACCTAAACCTATCAAGACAAAGGGAACAAAATTATTACCATAGCGGGTTAACAGGTTGGCGCTGGCATTCTGACAGGTGAGTTTATAAGTCACATAACACCAAACACCAACCAACAATAAGAAGACAGAAATGATTACTAGCAACTCAATAACAGCACTGTTAGCAAATAACGGCATATATATACCTATATTATCACTGCCGTTGGCAACTGTAATAGCCGCCACACTATAAGCTTGAGGAGATACAAAACTACCAGCAAAATTAGCAGAATTAGACAATTCTATTTCTGATTCTTCATCAGACGATGAATTAGATTCAGGATTGAGGAGGCGATTTAATCCTATCGTAATTGGCACTAAACCCAACAGCCCCAGCCAATGAGATGGTAATATTAACCCTCCCAATATACCCAAGAGACTGGCTAGAACCAATGTGCAGAAACCTAAATACTGACCAATGACAATATGTCGGCTGCGGAAGCTTGCATTCACTTGAGAGAATAAGAGTGTGAGGATGACTAAATCATCCATGTTTGTAGCTATAAAAGCGGTAATTCCGGTGGGGATAGCTGTCAGGATTTCGTTCATGTCTATCTGTTCTCAACTTTGTCGGTAATATTCCAGGTAGTTTGAATTTTCTGTAGGTAATTGCTAAGAATTCCCAGTTAATTTATGGGTTATCAAGTAAGTAGAATGGTTTAAATAAATCAAGGTTTGTAGTCAGGACTTAAGTCCTGACTACGAACTAAATCGTGATAAATTTACATTACTTAACATACTTTGATTTATTTTCGACGACCTACTTAAGACAGTTCAGTTTAGGCTAGATTAAATAAAAATCTTGATTAAGAATCTTGAATTTTCGGCGGTTAATTATTCTTATTTGAACCGTATTTTTTTTGTGAATATTCATGTTACACCCGGTTAAATAATTCTGTTGACGTTTGGCTTTGTATGTTTCAATTTAAGCCTTCCTTCCGATAGGAGCAAATATTCTTTATTTTCAAAATGATAAATAAAAGTGATTGGAGAGGTGCTTTGAAACGCAGAGGTAAGCGGAGTTTTTTGAGTTCAGGCGGCAAAATGTCAGGATTGTTGAGTACCCTAGAGAAGTTGTGAAGGTCTACTATGGGACGAGCAGATTGCTGAAAGATTTATGATTGAAGTTGAACATCTAAGTAAAACCTATGGTTCCACCCCAGCAATTACTGATGTGACTTTTAGCGTCGAACCAGGGGAGATTTTAGGGTTTTTGGGGCCGAATGGGGCGGGAAAGACTACAACAATGAGGATTTTGGCGGGTTATCTACCTGCAAGTAGTGGGACGGCGAAAATCGCTGGCTTTGATGTGCATGAGAATTCTTTGGCGGTGCGTCAGCGTATTGGCTATTTACCGGAAACGCCGCCGTTATATCCAGATATGACGGTGGAGGGGTTTCTGCATTTTGTGGCGCGAATTAAGGGCGTGTCAGCAGGCGATCGCAATTCTAAGGTAGACGCAGCTATCCAACGTTGTAACTTAGAAGATAGGCGCAAGGTAATTATTCGCAAACTATCTAAAGGGTATCGTCAAAGAGTGGGTATTGCACAGGCGATCGTTCATGACCCACCAGCGATTATATTAGATGAACCTACAGTGGGGCTTGATCCCAGACAAATCATCGATGTGCGGAATTTAATTAAGAGTCTGGCGGGAACCCACACAATTATCCTGTCTACCCACATTCTGCCAGAGGTGAGTATGACCTGTAGCCGGGTTGCGATCATCAATCGTGGTAAGGTAGTAGCTACCAATACACCAGAATTGTTGATGACCCAGTTGACAGGCGGTTCTGGTTATGAATTGGAGATTGAGGGAGAAGCAGCCCTAGCCAAACAGGTATTGCAGAAAGTTCCAGGCGTGAGTTTGGTAGAATCTATTCCTGGTCATCATCTCCCCAAAGATAACCGTGCATATCTGCGCGTCATCTCCCAAGGGGGAAGGGAACCAGGAAAGGACATCGCCACAACTTTAATTAGTTGTGGGTTTGGTTTGCATGAAATGCGTCGTGTCAGCGCTAGTCTAGAAGATGTCTTCTTGCAACTAACCACAGAAGAGAAAAATTTAGCTACCCTGGACGAATCAGCCCAGGATGAAGGAGCAGCGTAAATGGGTATAGTGCTAAGTAATATTATTGCCATTTATCGCCGAGAGTTACAGAGTTATTTTGTTTCACCTTTAGCTTATGCGATCGCCTCTGTATTTTGGTTCATTGCTGGGTTATTTTTGGTGATGATTTTACTAGGGCCAAGTGGCATATTAGTATACGTTGCCTCCTTAGATTTACAAGGACAACAACTAGGTGTACCAGTCCCGCCAATTGACGTTCCAGCTGAATTTGTTCAAGCATTTTTAGACCGTTTGGGCTGGTTGTTGTTATTTATACTGCCAGTTTTATCGATGGGATTATACGCCGAAGAACGCAAACGCGGTACATTGGAACTTTTAGCCACCTCACCTGTAACTAATTGGGCAGTTGCTGTAGGTAAATTATTGGGTGTGCTGACATTCTTTATAACTCTAGTTTTACCATTGCTGCTATTTGAAGCGATCGCCATTAGTAGTTCCAGCCCACCAATGCCAGCTACAATACCCTTACTTGGTCACTTAGGATTAATTTTATTTGCGGCAGCAATCTTATCATTAGGAATGTTTATTTCTTCCCTGACAGACAGCACCATCTTATCTGCTGTTCTCACCTTCGCCTTAATTTTATTACTCTTATTTGTTGACGTAATTGCTAAAAGTATCGGCGGCCCCATAGGTGATGCACTTGGACATTTCTCGCTACTCAAACATTACAACACATTCATTCAAGGCATCTTCGATACCAGCGCCCTCATATTATTTGCCAGTTACATATTTCTGGGCATTTTCCTCACAGCCCAATCAATTGATGCCCTAAGATTTCAGCGTAATTAGTCAATAGTCCAAAGTCCAAAGTCCAAAGTCCAAAGTCCAAAGTCCAAAGATTAGTGACTGTTGACTATTGACTATTGACTATTGACTATTGACTATTGACTATTGACTATTGACTATTGACTATTGACTCTAAAGATGAAAACTATTCAACGAAACAAACTTTGGCAATATTTATTTTGGTTAGGCCCTTTTTTGGTGGTCGCGGGTTTAACATCGGGCTTAGTTTCTGATAGTTGGGGGACACTGACTCTAGCATTACTAATTGCGGGAATTGTCATCATTGGATTGTGGTTATTGTGGCAAAGCCAGCGTAGTCAATGGTGGAATCGACGTTCTACTCAAGCTGGTACTAACGCCCTTGTGGCAACTTTAGCAGTTTTGGTGATTTTGGGACTAATAAACTTTTTAGGAACTCGCTACCAAGTACGGGCAGATTTAACAGAAAGTCAATTATTTACCCTATCACCACAGTCACAACAATTGGTGCAGAATCTCCAACAACCTGTGAAAGTTTGGGTGTTTGACGTGACACAAAATCCCCAAGACCAACAACTTTTAGAAAATTATCGCCGCAAAAGTAGTAACTTTCAGTTTGAGTATGTTAATCCACAAAACAGCCCAGGGTTAGCACAGAAATTTGGTGTGAAAGATTATGGCGAAGTTTATCTAGAATCTGGTAATAAAAGGCAATTAGTGCAAACTGTCAATGTTAATGAACGTTTGACAGAAATTAGGTTAACTAATCGCTTACAACAAATTATGAGCGATCGCACTGCCAAAGTCTACTTCCTCCAAGGTCATGGCGAACACCCAATTACTGAAGGTGAAGATGCAATTTCCCAAGCAGTCCAAGCATTAAGTGATAGAAATTATAATTCCTCACCTTTAAATCTAGTACAAAACCCTAAAGTGCCTGATGATGCTGATGTTGTCATCGTCGCTGGCCCCAAACGCGGATTATTTGACGCTGAAGTTAAAGCATTACAAGAATATCTCAATCGTGGTGGTAACGCCCTACTCATGATTGACCCCAGCACCAACCCCAACCTCAACAGTTTACTGCAAGAATGGGGTGTACGCTTAGATAACCGTTTAGCAGTCGATGTCTCTGGAGCCGGCGCACAACTCGGCCCGGCTGCACCTATAGTTACAGATTACGGACAACATCCCATTACAAAAGAATTTGCTCAGGGTATTTCCTTTTATCGCCTAGCCAGACCGCTAGAAGTTACCCCAGTAGCTGGCGTAGAGTCCACCCCCCTGCTAAAAACCAAACCCTACCCCGATAGTTGGGCAGAAAGCGACCTCAAAGACGAAAATTTGCAGTTTAACCCCGACAAAGACCTGAAAGGGCCTTTAACCTTGGGTGTAGCTTTAACGAGAAAACTACCAGCCCCATCTCCAGCAACTCCTCAACCTACACCTACCCCAGCGCCAACAAACCAAAGTCAAGCTAGCTCGACACCCACAGCATCGCCAACAACACCAGCCAGTCCCACACCCACAGCATCGCCAACAACGCCAGCCAGTCCTACACCCACAGCATCGCCAACAACGCCAGCCAGTCCTACACCCACAGCATCGCCAACAACGCCAGCAAGTCCTACACCCACAGCATCGCCGACAACGACACCTACCCCAAGTGCTACGCTAACTCCCCCAACCGAACAGAAGCCAACAAAACCAGCCACAGAATCACGGTTAGTAGTGATAGGTAACTCAGACTTCGCCACCAACAACACATTTCAACAACAATTAAACGGCGATGTCTTTCTTAACTCAGTCACCTGGCTGAGTCAGCAGGATCAGCAACCCCTTTCAATTCGTCCTAAAGAACCAAAAAATAGACGAATCAACCTATCAACCTCACAAGCTAACCTTTTAACATTATCCTCTCTGTTTGTTCTGCCCCTACTCGGCCTAATCGCCGCCGCCGCTATTTGGTGGAAGCGGAGATGAGAAACTGGGTAATGGGTAATGGGGAATGGGTAATAGTATAGCGGTTCTCGGTCTAGTGAAGTACAATTTTAACCTCTCTCCAAACCTCTCTCCTAAAAGGAGAGAGGCTTTGAATTGTTCCCCCTTCCCGAAGCGGGAAGGGGGTTAGGGGGTTAGGTCTATTTGCATACCTGTACCTCACTAGATTGAAAATGGCTATAAACAAGTTATTACCAATTACCAATTACCAATCACCAATTACCAATCACCAATCACCAATCATCAATGACTAAAAAAACTCTAATTTTACTATTGTTAGCCCTGGGGTTGGGTGGTTTTGTTTATTTCCATGAGATTCGCGGTGCAACTCAACGAGAAGAGGCTAAAGAAAATCAGCAACAAGTCTTTTCCTTTACACAAGATGATGTGCAAGCCATCACTGTCAAAACTCCCAAATTGACGGTGAGTTTGTCACGCAACCCCCAGTCTGATAACCCTAAGTGGTTGCTTAAATCTCCTGTATCCGAACCTGCAAATGACGCTATAGTTAGTTATTTGATGGATTTGTTGGTGAAGGGGAAAAGCGATCGCACTCTCTCAACCCCAGCTAATCAAATAGCAGAATTTGGCTTAGACCAACCCCAAGCCACCATTAACATTAATCTGAAAAATCAAAAAACCCATCAGTTGATTTTGGGCAAGCCTGATTTTAATGGTCGGTTTATCTATGCTCAAGCTGATCCCAGCAATCAACCAAATGGTAATGTAAATGTGCTGTTGGTATCTACAGATTTTGCTAATGCTGTAAATCGAGAATTATCAGAGTGGAAACAACCTGTTGCCTTAGATAAAATTGAACCACCATCTACCCCCAATACCCCTTAATATCTTGTCCGGTAAAAGACTTATCATTAAGACTGCAAGGGGGCAGGGGGAGAAAGACTTTTCACCTTTTTGCACAGATGCACCGAATTACAACTAATTAGGCGGACATGATATAAGAGGATGTTGGGAAAGTATTGATTATCAATATCAAGCTTTCCTACGCTCATTCAAACATGAATCCTATTATTTCACAGAGTAATTCTCATGCTTATTGCTGTTATCAGCTTGATTTTTTAATAATTGAATCTCTTGGCTATATTTTAGCTGAAAATTTAGTAATTCCAAATAAGCAAACGGAACTACTACTGGCCAGAAAATAGTTGCTATCAGAAGAATTACACCAGAATAAGAGCGTTGACTAGAACTCATATCTTCATCTTGGAGAAAGAGAAATAGCCATTTTTTAAATAACAAGTAAGCTATTACTAAGTAAAATATGAGCAATATCAAGATAAAAATATGCCACATGAGATTTATTATGGTATTGGTACACTGCTAATAAAACTAGGAAAACCTCTGCGTCCCTCTGTGCTTTCCTCCGCGTCCCTCTGCGTTTAAAAACATCGATTATATACCTAACTTGACTGATAATCGCTATATAAATATTATCTGATGGCGATATTATTTTACTTTTACCATGACCAATCCAACTGCAACCTTACTAATTTCTTGCCCCGACCAACGGGGATTAGTAGCCAAATTCGCTAACTTTATCTATGCTAATGGTGGTAATATTATCCATGCAGACCAGCATACCGATTTTGCTGCGGGGTTATTCCTAACTCGCATCGAATGGCAGTTAGCAGGTTTTAATTTGCCGCGAGAGATAATTGGGGCAGCATTTAATGCGATCGCCCAACCTCTAGGTGCTAAGTGGGAACTACATTTTTCGGATACCATTCCACGCATTGCTATTTGGGTAAGTCGCCAAGACCATTGCTTATATGATTTAATTTGGCGACAGCGTGCAAAAGAAATTGCGGCGCAAATTCCTTTAATTATCAGTAACCATCCTCAATTAAAAGTAGTAGCCGACCAATTTGGCATCGACTTTCATCATATTCCCATCAATAAAGATAACAAAGCTGAACAGGAAGCTAAACAATTAGAATTACTGCAACAATACCAAATTGATTTAGTTGTATTGGCAAAATATATGCAAATTGTTAGCGCAGACTTTATTGATAAATTTCCGCAAATTATTAATATCCATCACTCATTTTTACCAGCTTTTGTAGGTGCGAATCCCTACCATAGAGCTTTTGAGCGTGGTGTGAAAGTTATTGGTGCTACAGCTCACTATGCTACTCCTGAATTAGATGCAGGGCCAATTATTGAGCAAGATGTAGTCAGAGTTAGCCACCGCGATGAAGTTGAGGATTTGATTAGAAAAGGTAAAGATTTAGAACGAGTTGTTTTAGCTAGGGCTGTACGTCTACATCTGCAAAATCGAGTGTTGGTTTATGGTAATCGCACTGTAGTTTTTGAGTAATTATTTTCTCCTCTACTTCCCTCCTCTTCAGGGCTAGGGGTGGGTTACTTCCCACTCCCACTTTCTCATTTACATTATTTAACTTTTTCTGTGTTGGATATCAGCCTCAACAGGGATTAATAAGAAGTAAACTACCCTGACTTTTCACGGGATCTGAAAGACCTCTCTCCAAACCTCTCTCCTACAAGGAGAGAGGCTTTGATTTCTCCCCCTTCCCTTCAAGGGAAGGGGGCTGGGGGGTTAGGTCTGCTGTTAACTTTTCCACATAACGTGAAAAGTCAGGTGACAAACAAGTTGTTTTCACTGAAACTATGCAGCATCCCTTAGAACTTACATTTAAATTTTGGGCGTTAGCACCGCAAATATCAGTTGTTGACGCTCAAGGTAATTTGGTTTTTTACGTCAAGCAGAAACTATTCAAGCTCAAAGAAGCAATTACCATCTTTGCAGATGCTGAACGTACAAATCCCCTGTATTACATCAAAGCCGATCGCATTATTGATTTTTCTGCTCGTTATGACTTCACAGACAGTAACGGTGCTAATATTGGAGCCGTTAAGCGACGCGGTTTAAAATCCCTGTGGCGTGCGCGTTACGATATCTTTGATGGGGAGGTCACTAACTTAAGCATTCAAGAAAAAAATCCTTGGGTGAAGATTGCGGATGCGTTGTTTGCAGAAATTCCCATTGTTGGTATCTTCACTGGTTACGTATTCAACCCAGTTTATTTAGTTAGCCGAACTGATGGTACAGTCGTGATGCGGTTGGAGAAAATCCCCTCGTTTCTCTCCAGAAAATTTACCATTAAACCTGTTGATCAAATTAGCGATCGCGAAGAGCAACAAATTTTAATCAGCTTAATCATGATGCTTTTATTAGAACGAAATCGTGGTTAGTGAAAAAGGCTGAAAGCAAAAGGTAATTTGTTAGCCTAAGCGCCTCCAGCCTCTAACCTCTAGTTCCTCACTAACCAATTAATTTTTCCCAACTCCTTGGCCCAACAATTCCATCGGCAAGTAAACCATTTTGCCGTTGAAATCTCTTAATTGCCTCTTCTGTTTGTGCGCCATAAATGCCATCAACCTCAACCCCTACTCGGAATTGTAAGTATCGCACAACAGGGCCGCCAGCGTGGTTAGGTCTGATGATTCTTTTAGATAAAATCAAATTAACCGCGTTCCATGTGGCTTCATTCAAAATCCCTGTTTTTTCCAGCCCGACAATGCCTTGAAACTTCTCGATCGCAAATTTTGTCTCCGTATTCAGTTGGGCATTTTCTACTAGAGCTTTATTATTTCTATCTGTAATTTTCAGACGATTTAGTGATTTCTGTAGCCTTAAAATACTAGTATCTGTATTTTGTTCTTCATCGGCAACAGAACGTACAGCAGCACTAGGAATCTTCCCTGTTAACCCTTTGACGATCGCATTAGCAGTTGCTTCTGCGTCGAACAAATTCATATCCTTTGGCGAATCAATAAAGCAACACTCCACCAGAATAGCAGGCATATCTGTATTTCGCAAAACAAACAGGTGAGTACCGCTTTTAACCCCACGATTAAAAAATCCTAGTTTGACAATTTCATCTAACACTGGTTGAGCAATTCTTCTCCCATTATCACTAGTGGCAAATACTTCTGTACCGTTAGCTTGTCCATTAAAAGCATTAAAATGTATTGAAACAAAAACCTCTACTTTACTGGCATTTGCTTTGTTACACCTCTGGGAGAGAGAATCTTTTACTGAAGAAGCTCTATCAGGTTTACATGATATTACTTCATGCCCTAAAGCTTTTAACTTACTGATCACCCGGTTGCCTACATCTAAAGTCAGATTGTCTTCTACTTTTATGCCTCTAGCTCCGGTATCTGGTGGGCAATTGTGACCAATATCAATTCCATATCTCATAGAAATATCCTCAAACGATTTCCTTAATACTTATGTGCTATTGCTTTTTTGATGTTAAACTAATTTCAGCTTCATTACAGCAAATTTCAGTAAAATATTGCTTATGCAAATTCTGTATTCATCATCTCTATATTGTAACAAAAAATAACTTACTATTAAAATAGTATAACTGTGATTAAGTTCATCAGCGATCGCTCTCATCCTCCTCCTCAATATTAACTCTGCCTTCCTCTGCGTTTAAAAATGCGATCGCTCACACTACAAAGAAGATAATATGTGTTACCCCAGAAGCTAATCTATATTTAGATATGTAAAAAATCCCGTAATCAGATAAAATAAGAAACGCTATTTTTGCTCTATAAACTATAACAAAATTTGAGAATAAATCAAAATATAGAAACAGATGATTGTGAGTTAGTCAGGACTCACCGCAACGCACTGGCTCCCCTACAAATGTAGAGATTGGCATCAGGAGGGGAGACGAAACAGCCTAAAAAGCTTGGTGTATAAGATGGGTAGCGTTTTGTGATAAAAACAGGTAGGTCTAGTTTTGTCAATAAGACCTACTTAATGATAATGTTATACATAGTACCAAAAGCACTTAAAAAGTCAATTGAGTTTAGCAGAATATCTGTTGCTAAAAATTTTGATACATTTGTTGCAGTCAATCAAGGAAGTAACTTTAGAGAAATTAGCGAATGCGCTACCTCTGGCAATTAAATTTGAAAGCAGAAGAAAAAGAATACAAAGATTTTTATCATTACCAAATCTCACAATTGAAAAAGTTTGGTTGCCAATTATTCAAGAACTAATAGTCAACTACTTCCCGGATGAAAAGATTATTTATATAGCAATTTACTGAAGCAACTGGCACTTGGGGTAGGGTGCGTCAGATGTGGAAAATGCTTGAATCTATACGAAATTATTGGGGCTGACGCACCCTACATTTAGTTTGATTATCACACCTGCGTAAGTCCTAAATATAGCAGTGAGTAAAGACTCTAAAACTAACGAGAAAATGTGGTTTCATCTAACCCTACACCCCAAAACCAAAGTTTTTGGAATACCAATAAAAACCTACACCTATCAGAGGGTGAGCAATGCTGATCCCATTTGTGATGCAGGGAAAAAATATAAAGCTTATCGGAACTTGTTGTAAATAACACCAATCATAGAAAGTTTACCCAAAGTTTAATATCTTGGGGAAGAGGAAAGAAATTAGCAAATACCCTTAGATAGTATTTATAATTATCAACTTGGTACTAGCTCGTATTAGCGGATTAATACCTATGTCTTTAGGTAGATTTTCAGTAAAATTGACTAATAAATAGCTAAAAAAAGCATCGGTTATTTAAAAACTCAATCTGGCTAAATGTAATGCGTTGTAACTCTTATTTTTTCGGGATAACATGAGAATACAATCTTCTTTAGCTTAGAACACCACATTAGGTGTCAGTTTTTCTATGGAAATACAGTTAATTAATATCGGGTTCGGCAATATTGTTTCGGCTAACCGAGTGGTTGCCATTGTGAGTCCAGAATCTGCTCCTATTAAGCGGATCATTACCGATGCTAGGGACAAAAATCAGCTAATTGATGCGACTTATGGTCGCAGAACCAGGGCTGTAATTATCACAGATTCGAGTCACGTAATTTTGTCGGCGATTCAACCGGAAACGGTAGCGAATCGTTTCGTTATTTCCCGCGAGCATCAGAGTGTAGAAAACTAATGAGAGAGAGGCGTAAAACCCTACCTCTGTTTGCACTATATCGGCAGTACCATGTGAATTAGACAAGTTTTCTGTCACTGCGGTTACAAATTCGTTAGTTAAGGTTTGCGTTATTAACGTAGACTAGATTAAATTACTGACTTATCTAATGAATCATTTTTTTGATTAATTCACAGGTTTACGGATGATGCAAGTTTTATCCATCCATTGTGCTACTACCAAAGAAACACCGTTTTCAGGCAAATTGATTGTCCTAACCGGGCCTAGTGGGGTCGGTAAAGGTACTTTAATGCGATCGCTCCTCCAGCGTCATCCGGAACTCTATTACTCTGTCTCTGCGACAACTCGCGCTCCCCGTCCAGGGGAAGTCGATGGCACAAACTATTACTTTATTAGCCGTAGCAAGTTTGAACAATTGCTTGCTCAAGGCGAATTTCTCGAATCTGCCGAATTTGCAGGTAACTATTATGGCACTCCCCGCGAAGCTGTGCTGAGTCAAGTTCAATCAGGCAAGTTAGTAGTCCTAGAGATTGAACTCGAAGGCGCAAGACAAGTCCGCGCCTCCTTCCCCCAAGCCCTGAGTATCTTTATTCTCCCGCCTTCCTTTGAAGAGTTGGAAAGACGAATTCGCGGGCGGGGACAGGATTCAGAAGAAGCGATCGCTCGTCGCTTACAGCGTGCCAAACAAGAGATTGCAGCTGCTGACGAATTTGATATTCAAATCGTCAATGACGATTTTGAAACCGCCCTGAATGCGATCGAAACCGCGTTATATAACAGGGAATAGGGAACAGGTGACAGGTGACAGGCTCACCAGCTTCTTGCAAAAAGGATTTTCTGATTTATCCATGTCCTAACCTATATGGCTACTGACATAAATCAATTGTGAACTACCTACATCGCCCTAGCGGGTCGATGTAGGCTTCCCAATTCATTGGGAACTGCCTGGGACTTGGTGGATTTTTTACGTCCAGAAGTCTTTGGTCTTACATCCCCTCCTTGGGCAGAGATGCTCGTTCCTAACACCCTTACGGGTTCGCCAGTTGCTCCACTTGGGGAGGCCCCAAGACCGCACTGGCTCACCAAAAGTCGCAAACCTTCATTTCTAATATTTATCGCCGCATTGATGTCTCTATCATGCTGCTTTTGACAGTGTGGACACTCTACAAACCTCACTCCCAATGAATCATAACCATTCTGCAACATCGGGATGCTCCCCTTTCCTACGGAACGCTAGCGCGAACGGGTGAGACGTGAGCCTTCTTGCTGTTTAAGGTAAAAATTGGATAATAAAAGGATTTCAATACTGTTCCCTGTAACCTGTAACCTATTCCCTAATGATAAATCTTCAATTGGTAACGGGGGATCAGTCATCACTAAATGCGATCGCCCCATTACCAAAAATCAATTAGCCCACTAGACCTTGAATCAGAGCGATATTGCTAGTCAAGAAGTAAGCAACTACCGCACCGCCAATACCGCCAATTAAGAAAGCGCTGGCAAAATTGTTCCAGCCTTCCTTAGATTGGAAAGCATCAGGAGGAGTTGCAGTTACAGTAGCCAGAGGTTGGGGTGGATTGCTGTTAGCGTATAGCGATAGCCCGGCAGTTAAAATCACGATTAAGCCGATGCTTGCTAGTAATCCTGCGAGGTTCGCGTTAGGTGTATCGCGCAGGGGTCCTAATTTAGCAAAAGGCCCAAAAATCCAGTAACCGTGAGCCATACCAATTTCTAGCGCACGTCTAAAAGGAGTTAGACCTGGACGATAGGCAGGTAGATTGTTAATGTACCACTTGCTTAAAGGGGAAGCATTAACAGGGGTTTCTAAGTTACCCCATTGAGGATCGCGTGCTGCTGGAAAAACCACTTCCCGATTTCTAGGATCGCTAGGGGAATTTTTTGATGCGTCTACTGCTTGCGCCATATTTTATGTTGCCTCAAAAATACAATGGTGGCATTTTTATATTAATAATAATTGCAGCCCAAGATATTTTTTATTCGGGAAGTTTAGAAAAATTAATTTAGTTTTATTAAAACGGCGAAACTCGCAAGCTAATCAAGCTTTACGAGTTCCAAAAAATAATTTTTAATGCCTATTTGTGTGATAAATCCACTTAATTGATAAAGCCAATTCACCACACAAATTAGGCAAAAAACAACAGATTAAGCAGTCTTAAAATCTGAGTTGCAATTTATGGTAGGGGATGAAAAAGTAAATCTGGGAAAAAGCGATTGAACTCAATCAAAATCCCGGCTGTGATGGTCAACCAGATGGTAGCAGCTACGGGGGCTGTGCTAATAAACTTGAGTAAGTAGGCGGATTGATCAGATTTTTCAGCCATGATTTATGCTCCAAACAAATTAATAGATTAAGCGGAATTAGCGAGGAGAAACGGTAATTTCGGAGTCCTTAGCGGTTAATTCACCAGACAGGAGTTCCTTAACTGCGGCTAATGGCCAAGCAAAGCCACTGGCGATGATGGGTAATGCAATACCCAAATCGATTTGGATTTCTTTTTGTTCAGAGTCATTACCCTTTTGGACGGTTTGTAAGTAAGCACGACCTACCCAACCAATCCAACCAGCAATGTAGAGGAAGAGGATGCTGGGAATGAGAAAATCACCAGCTTTGTCCAGACGACCATCTACAATCAGGTGAGGATAGCCTTCTGGCCCGCACAGTTCTTGAGAATAACGCTCAAAGCGTTTTTGTCCTGATTTGGGGTCAGCTGTAGTATTGCGGGCATTTTTTGCCAATGCTTGGAATGCAGGATTTTCTGCACAAGGAGTCAGGTTAGCTCCCAAGGCTTTTGCAGGAGGAGCAAAGCTGAACGACAGACAAATCACTAAAATCAAAGCAAACAATCGACGCATGGATTTGTTTCCTTTTATTACACAAGAAAAAGTTTTTTGTACAAAACGAAGCGGCTTGTACATTCTTGATTTGCTTAACTAGCAAGTCATCATACTCTTGCGCGGGAATCGAGTAAAGTTTAAGTAAATAAAAGTTAAAGCTTCTCAAACAAATCTTTAGAGATTGGGGACTGGGGACTGGGTATTGGGGAAAGGGAAAAGGGGAAAGGGGAAAGGGAAAAGGGGAAGGGGGAAAGGGGAAAGGGGAAGGAGGAAAGGCTGTCTCCTCATCTCCCTCATCTCCCCCCACTCCCTCATCTCCCTATTCCCCTCCTGGGAGGGGTTAGGGGTGGGTTACTCCCTCATCTCCCTCATCTCCCTCATCTCCCTCATCTCCCTCATCTCCCCCCACTCCCTCATCTCCCTCATCTCCCTCATCTCCCCCATCTCCCCACTCAGCACCCCTTACTTCTTCGTAGCAATGACAACTGTTTTAGCAATCGAAACTAGCTGTGATGAAACTGCCGTGGCAATTGTAAAGAATCGTCAAGTTTACAGCAGTGTCATAGCCTCGCAAATTCCGGTTCACCAGCAGTATGGCGGGGTAGTACCGGAAGTAGCTTCACGAGCGCACTTAGAAACAATAAACGACGCGATCGCCCAAGCAATGGCACAAGCTCAACTAGATTGGAGTAAAATCGACGGGATAGCCGCCACTTGTGCGCCTGGACTGGTAGGAGCGCTATTAGTGGGGCTAACTGCTGCCAAAACCTTAGCAATTTTACACGATAAACCATTTTTGGGAGTTCATCACCTCGAAGGTCACATCTACGCGACTTATTTGAGTGAGCCAACTTTAGATCCCCCTTTTCT
Organism: Anabaena azotica FACHB-119; assembly: GCF_014697625.1. Taxonomy (GTDB): domain Bacteria; phylum Cyanobacteriota; class Cyanobacteriia; order Cyanobacteriales; family Nostocaceae; genus Trichormus; species Trichormus azoticus_A. The sequence continues at coordinate 81,484 of NZ_JACJSG010000025.1, forward strand.
TAGCTTACTTGTTTCTGGAGGACATACAAGCTTGATTTCTGTTAAGGAATGTGGTAATTACGAAACCCTGGGCGAAACTCGTGATGATGCAGCCGGTGAAGCCTTTGATAAAGTCGCTAGGCTATTAAAGCTAGGTTATCCTGGTGGGCCAGTTATTGACAAGCTAGCGCAAACAGGCGATCCCCAAGCCTTCACCTTGCCAGAAGGGAAAGTGTCTCTACCTGGAGGAGGATATCATCGCTATGACGGCAGTTTTAGCGGCTTAAAGACTGCGGTACTGCGTTTAGTGCAGCAATTAGAGAAAGAAGGGGATACACTGCCAACAGAGGACATCGCCGCCAGCTTTCAGACGACTGTAGCCAAAGCCTTAACCAAAAGAGCGATCGCCTGTGCTTTAGACTATGGTTTAGACACCATCGCCGTAGGCGGAGGAGTAGCCGCTAACAGTGGCTTGAGAAAACACCTCCAAGCAGCCGCCACAGAAAATAATCTCCGAGTCCTCTTCCCACCCCTAAAATTCTGTACTGATAACGCCGCCATGATAGCCTGCGCCGCCGCCGACCACCTATCACGCGGCCACACTTCCCCCCTAACTCTGGGCGTAGAGTCACGGCTAAGTCTTAGTCAAGTGATGAAGTTATATCAATAGTCAATAGTCCACAGTCCACAGTCCATAGTCCACAGTCCATAGTCCATAGTCCATAGTCCAAGAACTCATCCTCTATCTTTGACTGTTGACTAATGACTAATGACTAATGACTAATGACTAATTTCCGGATATGATTAGCAACCGCATCTGGCTGTTCTAACATTGCCAAATGACCACAATCAGGAATTTCAATCACATTGTCACCACAGTATTGGAAAAGTCTATGAAAACTTGCTAAGTGGCGCACATACTTGGGTTCCATCACCTTATCATCAGTACCAGCCAGGAAATAAACTGGCTGTTTTAACTGCGATACTAACTTTGGTAAGCGGTTAACTTCTTCCTCAGTTGTGGAGTCTAGCAACGTGCCTAAAGCTGCTTCCGGGTCAGCCACGATAAAATCCATGATACGCTGACGCGCCCACTGACGATCCAGGGGACGAGATACACTAGCCCTGGTGAAGAGTAAATCAATCAGAGGCACTTGGGATAACCAACGGGGACGGAGTTGTAAAAATCTCTGCCCGGCTGAACGGAACTGTTCAAAAGCTTCCTTTAAGTAAATACCTCCACCTGCGTTGATACAAATAACACCTTTTATACAATCAGGCATTTGCGAAGCAGCCCACAGAGCGATCGTACCGCCTAACGAATGTCCAATCAGCCAAGCACTAGTAATATTTAGCTGTTTTAGCAGGACTGCCAAATCTTGAGCATAAGCAGACGGTGTATAAACAGAATCAAGAGAGGGACTTAAAGCCTGTACAGACTGAGCCGAGAAACTGACAGAACCAGGTTGCCGATGAAAATCACTTGCCAAGTGTGACTGAGACTCCCCAAAACCTCGTAAATCATAGGACAAACACTGTAAATCCACCGACAAACGAGAAATTACAGGTTGCCAGTATTCACGGCTATTGAGCCAACCGTGAATAAATACTAAAGCATCGGGGCAGGATGTGGGGGCTGTCAGCTCGTATGCGTGTGGAAAGCCCAAGATTTCAATAGTTGCCATATTTATATCGTAACCCTAAGAGTAGGCGCGACAAAATAAGCAATTGAAAATTCAAAATTACAGGTTATGGGTAACAGGTTATAGGTAACAGTTAACAGGTAACAGGTAACAGGTTATACTTGTTTAACTTACTTTTTAGCCCTCATTCCCCAGTCCCCAGTCCCCAACCTCTAACCTCACTTCCCTAACAATCTTTGGCGTACCCCTTCAGCAATTTTGTGTCCCAGATACTCAGGAATTAAACTTTCATTTGGCCCCAACAGATAAAGAATTAGCCTAGTACGTCCACGCCAAACTAGTAAGTTGGCATTAACCACAAGTAAATCTTCCTGCCAAATAGCATACATTACCTTGTAAAATAACCCTGGTTGATTATCAGCTTCAATCACCAAAGCTGGAAGATGAAAAACCGGATCAACATAAAATTCAGTCTGTACCTGTTCTAAACCAACGTCTAAATTGAACTCTACAGCTAACATCTCTTCTACTTCAAAACGCCCTCCCAAAGCCTCACGAATGGCACGGCAAACATTTTCTGCTGTTTTATCAGTCAGCGCTTTACTACCACGGGATACCAAAAGTTTAATAAAGACCAACATCGGTGGTTTAATCTGCCCGTACAAACTCAACCCATGAATAGTTAGCCCATAAGCAGCTAGTACACCAAAAATATCACTGAGAAGAAACGATTGATTGCGGTAGGCAAAATGCAGCGCACTTTTACTACCTTCAGGTTTCAACTCAATTACAGCACGCCTGCTTTTATAAAGACGATAGGCTAGCCGCAAATTTTGCAGTTGAATCTCACTGCTAACGAATTGTTCATAAAATTGAGGAAACGCTCGGTTAAAGCGCTTGAGAAGTTCCAGTGTCGAAGATTTCAAACCAGAAGCCATTGTAGGTGTAAAACTCGCTTGCTTGTGTCGCTTGGGGAAGGGAAAGGGGAAGGGGGAAAGGGAGAAGCCTTTGGCCTTTCTGGAGACTAGCTATTAGGTAGGGACTGGGTAAAAACACTCCCTCATCTCCCTCATCTCCCTCATCTCCCCCCACTCCCTCATCTCCCTCATCTCCCTCATCTCCCTCATCTCCCCCCACTCCCTTATCTGCCATTAGTTAATTTCCTTTATATACAATTCACTCTCAGAACTTTTCGTTTTGAGAAATTTATCATAGCCTTTAGCAAAAATTTGGGTTTAAAGCGCCATCTTTCTAAGACAGCTTTTTGATACAATAGTCATGCACAGGCAGGGCATTGTCTGTTGGGCGAGATAGTGTAAGACTAGCTCTAGCCTACAACTATTGTTTGAACCCAAAATCTCCGCACTTTTAGGCGGGGAGTATGTCAAAACAAAGTGCTAAAGTTAAAAATGATTGGTGTGAAACACACTCTAACCGGCTGTAGCCATAAAAAGTTCCAAAATTGCTCACAAAAATGAGTGTACTGGCTCAACAATGGTAATTGCTTTGTTAACTGTGGATCAACACTTTCAATAGTGGACACCAATTTAGTTATACTACCCGAACCGCGTTGGCATGGGTTTTTGGAAAACTTGGTTTAGTACTCCTGAATCTGGGACAAGTAAAATTCAATCTTTTGAAGAGCATACAGTAGACGCTACGGGCAACTCTAACCCGAAAAGCGATACTTCAGCAGGTACAAGAAATGCAGAACGTATCGTTTTTAGCACCGAGCGAGACATTGACCTGTATGAACTCGAAGAACTCTGTGATGCTGTAGGCTGGTCACGTCGTCCTTTAAGGAAGGTGAAAAAAGCCATTGAGCATAGTTTTCTCGTAGCCTCTATGTGGCAAGTGCGAGGAAACCAGAGGCGGCTGATTGGTTTTGCTCGTGCTACCTCAGATCACGCTTTTAACGCCACTATTTGGGATGTGGTCGTTCACCCAGATTTTCAAGGTAAAGGGCTGGGTAAGGCTTTGATGAAGTATGTACTTAAAAAACTCAGGAGTGAAGAAATTAGTAATGTAACTCTCTTTGCCGATCCTCATGTTGTAGATTTCTACCGCACTATGGGTTTTATGCCAGATCCGGAAGGCATTAAAGGTATGTTTTGGTATCCTCATTAAATTTCTAAAGCAAGAAACATAGCCAATAGTGAAAAAATAAGCTATGATAGACAAAGCTTGTTTGACTGAAGCTCAATCGGGATGTAGCGCAGCTTGGTAGCGCGCCTGCTTTGGGAGCAGGATGCCGCAGGTTCAAATCCTGTCATCCCGATTTAACTTGACTATTAACCAGCAAAACCCATACTCTAGTCTGCTAGAGTATGGGTTTTGCTTATGGATATAATCAGAAAAATTAGCATTTGCTATCGCAAAATTAAATTGGTATCAAAAAATATTCTTAAATCATGTGTTAATACATAAAAATTTAGCTTGATTAAGCTACTGTATATTGCCGCATTAGAAATGCTTACAAGCCAATTTTTGATATTAGCAGAATTGAATTAGCTAAATATATGATGTATAAAATTGAGCAGTAGAGCAGCATCAGCAAGAGGAACGATCGCTCTTCAATAACGTCCTCATATTTGGCTAAGGGCAATAAAATAGCATTGACCGTATTTACAGAAACGGGAAAATATTCGTCCGTGACGGCTATATTTAGTAGGCATCTACATGAATTTGTGGTAAATAGTTAAGCAAAATTAAGAAAAGCATAACTAAGCGTATGGTCAATAGGTAGCAAGCACATTACAACTATCCTGAAGAGTTTGAAAATCTCAAGCTTTAAGTGTAAATTGGGAGCATTTAACGACTACCACAACTTTTTCTCATTTAAGAGAAATTGATATATAACTAAGACGAGTTGGTGGCGAGCAAATCCAACAATTGGTCTAACTGGAATTGAACACTTTGATGCGAGGAATACTCATGAAAGCATTGGTTCGCTGGGGCGCAACATTAGGTTTACTTGGAAGTACTTTACTAGGATCAGTATATTTGGGCAATTTCCCAGCAATAGCTTTATCAGAACAACAAATTAAAGAAAAGTTAGATGACGTACCTGTTTATTTAGTTACTAATGACAAAGGTTTACCATTAAGCCGTCCTTTGCCAGAGCCACAAAACGGTCAACAAAAGGCTGGTGGTTCAATCACAGGGGTTTACATGAGTCGCCAAGAGGCGCAGGCTTTTATTAACGAGCTGCGTAAGAATAAAGACCCCAAGATGGAACAAATCGTCAAAAGTTTACAGGTGACACCTGTACCGCTAGGGGTGATTTATCAGCAGCTGCAACAAACTAAAAAAGACCCTAATCGTTTGTTGTTCGCTTTTAAACCTGTGGATCAGGAAGTTAAAGGGGCAATGGATTTATTGCGCCAAAGCGGTCAGCAGGTCAATCAGTTTAAGAGTGTGCCAATGTTCGCTGTGAGATTTGCACCCGATCAAGGTTATGTCTCAATCAAAGCAGGCAGTGGCAACGATCAATACATACCACTATTTTTGAGTAAACAGGACGCACAGGGTTTGTTAGGGCAGGTTAAGCCAAAACATCCGAAAGCGGATATTCAAGTTCTAGATATAGATGGTGTGATTCAGACTTTACAAGCTAAGAATGATCCTTGGCTGAATCAAGTTGTGATAGTACCATCTCCAGAATCTAGAGAATATATTCGGACTTTACCTAGAAATCAAGGGTCTAACGCTCCTAATCGGAACAATAATACTGCCAAACCACCAGCAAGGCAGAACTCTCGTTAAGCATGACAAATCAACGGCTCAATGTAATTTCTGGTTTACAACTTTGGCAATGGCGCACTCAGGCAACTCAAGCCGCGATCGCTCACGATGTCCCTGTGGCAGAATTAGATTGGCTGTTGCAAGAAATAGCTGGTTTAGACCGTTTGGCACTACGTTTAGAATCGTTTAAACATTGGTCGGAGATTTCCTTGAGTTTATCTTTGGAGGAGTTAGACCAATTGTGGCAAAGGCGATTAAGCGATCGCTTACCTGTACAGTACATCGCTGGGGTGACACCTTGGCGGAAATTTAGGCTGAGGGTGTCCAGTGCGGTTTTAATTCCCAGACCGGAAACGGAATGCTTGATTGATTTAGCTGTGGCGGCTGTTGCTGATAGCAAAGCAGCACCACAGCTACAACAAGGACATTGGGTAGATTTGGGAACAGGTAGTGGGGCGATCGCTTTGGGGTTAGCCGATGCTTTCAGGGAGGCGACAATTCACGCCGTTGATTATAGTCGGGAAGCAATGGCCATCGCCGAGCAAAATGCCCATAATTTGGGATTCTTTGAAAGAATGCGATTTTATCAAGGTCGCTGGTGGGAGCCTTTAACCTTGCTGAAAGGTCAAGTTAGTGGGATGGTATCTAACCCTCCTTATATTCCCAGCAATATCGTGCCTACGCTACAACCAGAAGTAGTAAACCATGAACCACATTTAGCCTTAGATGGTGGTAATGATGGCTTAGATGCAATCCGCCATTTGATAGATGTTGCCCCCAGTTATTTACTACCTGGGGGTATATGGTTAATTGAAATGATGGCAGGTCAAGCAACAGCAGTGAAAACTCTGCTGCAACAGCAAGGAAACTATGAAAATATTCAAATTCATGCTGATTTAGCTGGTATTGAACGCTTTGCTCTTGCTTATGTGAAGGGGTAACTACAGACGATACCCTACACTGAAGTAGAAACCATCATCCTGAGCATTTCTACCTCGGTCTTCTAAATCAACTAAGGGAACAGCATAATCTAAACGTACACCCAAATTGGGTATAGGTTTCCATAACAGTCCCAGTCCTAAACCAGCGATGAATTTTTGTCTTTGAATGATGTTGGGATTGCTATCTACGTTCCAAACTAATCCTAAATCAAAAAATGGTGCTATTTGTAATAAATCTTCTTTAGTGTCAGGGTCTCGTTGTAAAACTATGCGGTCTTCTACAGAGAAGCGCAACCCATTATCGCCTGCACGGGCGTTTTGCCGATAGCCGCGTATCGATTGACCACCACCAATTACAAATTGTTGAGATGGTAATAAGGCATCTGGTGTAAGTTGCAAATCAAGTTGAGCGATGAAGAAATTATCTGGAGTCAAGCGTTGTTGGCGTTGAATTTGGAATAACCAACTAAAAAATTGACCATCAGGTTGAGGATCGGGGTTGATAGTAGCATCAAACACATCAATTCCAAAGTTGAATTGAGAACGTAACCCCCAAACTCCCTTAGCATCTCGTCTGATATAATCTTGAGTAAATCTGATGGTGCGGGTTTGACTGTTACCGTCGGCATCAGGCCCAATACCAAAGGGAGTTGGCCCGGCAAAGGTAAATGTTTGACCATTCTGTACACTAAAAGCTAAGGATAAAGCAAATTCTTCTCTGAGCGATCGCAGCAGGGGTTGACGGTAACTAATTTCATATAGTTCTGATTCTCCGCGAATGTCGAAGATATCAAAGGGGGGTTGAATGACTCTAACATTATTAATTGCTGTCCTTAATTGTAAAGTGCCATTCATCGGGTTGAGTGGCAGTTGATAGTTAAAGTCGTAGTAATTCGAGCCGCCTTTACGAGTAGAAAAATAATAAGACGCACTCAGTTGATCGCCAAGACCTATGGGGCTACGATAAACTGCATTCACGCCTAATCTTTCTGAGCCAATGCTGGGTGGAGAGTAGTTATCTGTGTTTAAGACCAGTTCAAAGGGCTTGGCTTCGGTAACTTTGACTATAACAATACTTTGACCCCGCTTGGTTCCCGGACGGAGAGTACCTTCAACTTTGGTAAATAAGGGGTCGAGTTGTAGTAGCCGAAACTGTTCTTCTAGCTTTGTTTGCGAGAAGGGTTTCCCAGTACCTAAAGCAATGCGCGATCGCACGTATTCAGAATTGACGCGTCTTGTTGGTGGGTCAATTTTAATTTCTTCTATTGTCCCTTCAATCACCTGAATTGTGACAACACCATCTTCAATTGTTGACTCGTCTAGAACGGCGACAGAAGTGATGTAGTTTTGCTGAAAATACCAACCAGTAATTTGATCGGCAAGATTTCTTAAGGTTGCCAAACTCACTGTTTGCCCTTCAACATTCTTAATCAAATTCCTCAGCGTTTCCGAGTTGGCAAAACTGCTACCTGTCAAATTAATTTTCTTGACTGTAATTTGTTGAGATTCTTCTTGACTGAGTTGGGTTGCTGAATTTGGTCTGCTTGGCTGCGAGGAGTCTTGCTCATCCGATTTGACTGCTATTGACAATGGAAGCAAATTAGATGCTGAATTTGGTCTGTCCTGAGAATTCGCTGCTACTGACAATGGAAGCAAATCAGATGCGGTTGTCTTGTTTTGTGTTAACTCCGATACCAATGGTAACAGGTTACTGCTCTTCGCCATCTCTTGATCTGGCGATGTCTGTTTTATATCCTCTGGTAGCGACTCCGCATTAGCATGATTGGCAAATAGATTTGTAACTGTAGTAATACTAGATACAAGGCACAAACACCACAATAATTTATATGGGAATATCAAGCGCATCTTTTTATGCTGGTATTTCTTTAAATAAAGTTAAGACCAATTTAGTCTTGCAAGTAATAAATAGCACACTCAAGTTAATTATTTTTAATGTAGTTTTCATTACATTATATTTCCTATGTCGGAGTCAATTACAGATTCCGTCCAGATTTATTTACCAGTAAATATCTTGTTTGCCCCTTTACCTGTATTTATCAAGCTTTAAGATATGGTAGTCAAGGGTAATTTAGCATCAAACCATGCTCAAGTCTCCAGTAGATAGTAGATTGAGCGCCTGACACTACGAGGATATATATGGTAGCAATAAGTTTCCCAGTGACTAGGAAACGAAAGTAAATAACTACTGAGTAACGAATCATTTTATACTATTTTTGTAAAAATATAGTAATTTTACAAATTGATGAAGATTTCTTGATAATTAACCAAAGCCTAAAAATATACCTTACATCTGGGTAAGATTGTGTGTTATGTATAATACAATAAATCCAATTTTACTTCCTTGTAACTGTGCAATCCAGAGAAAAGGAGATGAGTAATACTGAGTTGGAAAGTGAAAAGCTAGTCAATTTCCTAACTGAACAAAGTTAATATCTAATTAGGGATGAGTGCTATGTTGACCCGCCATTTATTATCAAGCTGTTTAGTAGCCGTAACAATATTGACATCAACTGCGCCTGTATTTAGCCAACAAGGGGTACAGCCATCAACATCTGTACAGGCGGCGGAAACAGTGAAGGAATTACAGCCTGATGAAATAGTAGCGATCGCTAGAGCTACAGTAGTGAGAATAGAACCTAGTGTTGGGACTCCAGGTTCGGGAGTGATAATTGGTGTTGAACCGAAAGAGGGTAAGTATTTGGTACTGACAGCCAAGAAATTGGTGCAAGACAAAAATGCTAACTACGATATTGTCACACCCATAACTCAAGACGGCAAAACCACAAAACGGCAAAAAATTAGAATTTCCACACAGCAGGACATCGAAGAATTAGCTGATGAGGATTTAGCAATAATTACTTTTCGCAGTAATCGCAAGTACCAAACTGCCCAATTGATTGAAGTAGATCAATCAGAAAATAATTGTCTTTTAGCAGATCGTAAACTGTGCAATGGGGTTTATGTGGCGGGATTTGTTAACCCCTCTACAGAAGTGAAAAATCGCATCTTTCATATTACCCAATTACGGAAAAAAGAACTGAATGGTTCGCAGACTTACAGTAATTTACCGCATGATGAGTTTGCTGGAGTTACTGGTGGCCCAGTTTTTGACGCTTCAGGTCGGGTAGCAACAATCTATGGTCAAACGCCAACGCAACAGAAAGCAAGTATCAAGAGAAAAGGTTTTAGCATACTTCGCAATTATGGTAGATATCGAATTAAACTGCAAATGACACCTCCACTATTAACCATTTCCCTCAGAGATCCCAATCCCTTTAACTTTACCGAAGAAATCAAAGAAACAGACATCGAAACTGTCAGCGCAACGTCCACACCTGTGCGTAGACAGGTGAAGTAACTATATATCAGAAGACAACCTACAGGCTTTCCCGCCTGTAGGTTGTCGAGATTTTATCAAGGAGGAGAAAAGTAGAACGGCTGCAAGTTCATCTCTTTTCCCTAATTTTTAGGATTAGTTTATACCCTAATCTATCTGGCTACGGCTATAACAATTAGATAAATAAACAATTCACCAGTGAACGGTTATCAGGCTTATAGTGAGCGATATAAAGCCGCTACTAACCCTTCCATCAAATGGTATAGTGTTTTACCAGGGATTTAACTAATAACTAATAACTGTAAAAAGCCCTATTTAGACTAAAGGCTAGAATTTTTGACTCACTAATAAATACTCCTCCGCCATAGCTGATGGGGGGAGATATTGCAATTTAATTTTATTCAAGGAATTTTATGAAATTTTGCGGTATAAAAAAATTATTATTAGTAATTGCAACTGGTGCGATCGCCTACGGTGGATACCCCATTCTACCTGTACAAGCACAATCAATTACAACCACTCCCAATAACGATACAAACACCATCATCAACCAAAGCGGGAATATTATTGATATTGAAGGTGGTAAGTTTTCCTCAGATGGGAACAATCTCTTCCATAGCTTCCAAAGATTTGGTTTAGAGAGTAGTGAAATAGCCAACTTTATATCTAGCCCCAACATCCAAAATATTTTGGGGCGGGTATTGGGCGGAGATCCTTCAGTTATTAAAGGTTTAATTCAAGTCTCTGGTGGAAACGCTAACCTCTATTTACTTAACCCTGCCGGTTTTATCTTTGGATCTCAAGCCAGTTTAAACGTACCAGGAGACTTTATTGCTAGCACCGCCAATAGCGTAGGTTTTGGCACAAATTGGTTTAACGTATTTGGCAGTAACGACTACAATACATTAACAGGTACACCCACAAGCTTTAGTTTCAACGCATCTCAACCAGGAAGTATCGTCAACTTTGGTGACTTAGAAGTAGATACTGGAGCTAACTTAAGATTAATCGGTGGCACAGTAGTTAGCACCGGACAACTATCAGCACCAGGAGGAAGTATCACTATTGCAGCAGTTCCTGGGGGGAATTCATTACGCATCAGCCAACCTGGAAACCTTTTAAGTTTAGAATTTCCTAACAACGCCTCTCCATCTGGGAATTTCACAGTTGCTACCTTAGCTAAATTATTAAGTAATACAGGTTTTCAGAATACTGGTGGCTTGACAGTTAACGCCAACGAACAAGTACAGTTAACAAGTACTGGTAGTCTTATCAATTCTGGGGATGTTGTCGGCACAGAAATAACAGGAGGTAGCGCCAGCCTATTAGCCGCACAGAATTTGACCTTGCCAAATCAAATTATCATAACAGGCGACATCATACTCACTGGCAATGAAATCGACTTTTTAGGAGCAGTTGGTTCAGTTAGCGGTACTGGCAAGTTAACGCTTCAGCCTTTTACAAGCAGTCAAAATATTGTAGTTAATGGTGTTGAAGGTACAACCGCTTTAGATATTAGTACCCAGGATTTTGCTGCTTTGGGTAATGGCTTTAGCTCTCTAGTGATTGGTGCTAACAATGGTAGTGGTAAAATTACACTTAATCCTAGCACTGTCAAATCTGATTTAGAAGTGCGATCGCCCAGTGGGACTACGGAAATCAACGGTAACATAACCACCACAGGCGCTCAAACTTACAACAGCGATGTCAAGTTGAACAACTCTGTAGAGTTAAACACAACCAACAGTGCAGTCACATTCAACCGCAAGGTAGATAACCAGACTACAAACCACAACCTCAGCGTCAACACAGGTACAGGCAATATCACCTTCAACGATGCAGTTGGCTCGACCACGGCATTAGGGAATTTATCAACTAACAGCACAGGCACAACTAAATTTGCCAGTACGGTTCAGGCGGCAAGCCTCAGCACATCAGGTGGCAATACGCAAATCAACGGTAACATCACCACCACAGGCGCTCAAAGCTATAACAGCAATGTTCAACTAACTGGCGATATCATACTTACTGCCAATGAAATTGACTTTTTGGGAGGAAATGCTTCAGTAAGCGGTAGTGGTAAGTTAACGCTCCAGCCTTTTACAAGTAGTCAAAATATTGTAGTTAATGGTAGTGAGGGTACAGCAGCTTTAGATATCAGTACCCTGGATGTTCTAGCTTTGAAGGATGGCTTTAGTTCTCTGGTAATTGGCGCAGGCGATGGTAGCGGACAGATTACACTCAATCCTAGCAATAATTTTTTAGACAATTTAGAAGTGCGATCGCCCAATGGGACTATCGAAGTTGCTAAATTAACCGTCGATGGGAATGCCAGTTTCCATGCAACTCAAACGACTATTAACAGCGACATCACCACCACAGGAACTCAAACTTACAACAGCGATGTTCAACTAACTGGCGATATCATACTTACTGCCAATGAAATCGACTTTTTAGGAGGAAATGCTTCAGTTAGCGGTACTGACAAGTTAACGCTTCAGCCTTTTACAAGCAGTCAAAATATTGTAGTCAATGGTGTTGAAGGTACAACTGCTTTAGATATCAGTAGCCAAGATTTTGCCGCTTTGGATAATGGCTTGAGTTCCCTAGTGATTGGTGCTAACAATGGTAGTGGTAAAATTACAATTAATCCTAGCACTGTCAAATCAGATTTAGAAGTGCGATCGCCCAATGGGACTACGGAAATCAACGGCAACATCACCACCACAGGCGCTCAAACTTACAACAGCGATGTCAACTTGAATAACTCCGTAGAGTTAAGCACAACCAACAACGGTGCAGTCACCTTTGACAGAAAGCTAGATAACCAGCCAAATACAACCTACAACCTGACGGTGAACGCAGGTACAGGCAACATCACCTTCAACGATGCAGTCGGAAATACCACTGCGTTAGGGAATTTATCAACTAACAGCACAGGCACAACTAAATTTGCCAGTACGGTTCAGGCGGCAAGCGTCAACACATCAAGCGGCAATACGGAAATCAACGGTAACATCACCACCACAGGCGCTCAAAGCTATCAAGGTACTGTGAGGCTAAATGGCGATATTATACTTACTGCCAATGAAATCGACTTTTTGGGAGGAAATGCTTCAGTAAGCGGTAGTGGTAAGTTAACGCTCCAGCCTTTTACAAGTATTCAAAATATTGTAGTTAATGGTAGTGAGGGTACAGCAGCTTTAGATATCAGTACCCTGGATGTTCTAGCTCTGAAGGATGGCTTTAGTTCTCTGGTAATTGGCGCAGGCGATGGTAGTGGACAGATTACACTCAATCCTAGCAATAATTTTTTAGACAATTTAGAAGTGCGATCGCCTAATGGCTCCATCCTCAATAATGGTTTAACTGTCAATGGTACTGTTAAGTTAGACGCTGCTACAACCACTCTCAATGGCAATATTACTGCTCAAGGACAAATTGATATCCCCAAACAGATATTGTTGGGAGCTAATGTCATTCTCAACAGCAATGGCTCAGACATCACCTTGGGTAGCACAGTTGATGGTGGTCGTGACTTAACCCTGAATGCTGGTAATACAGGTACTCTCACCTTTGGCGGTGCTGTCGGTAGTGGAAATGCTTTGACAAATTTAACAGTAAATGCTAAAGATACCAACGTCGGCAATAACATCACCACTACAGGGACTCAAACCTTTAATAGTCCCATCCAACTAACTGGGAATGCTACCTTTAGTGCTGGTAATAATATTGCCTTCAACAACACAATTGACGGTAGTAGCGATTTAACAGTATTTACACCAGCGAACGTTTCCTTGGGAAATATTGTAGGTGGTGCAACAAGATTGAATAGTTTAAATATTAGTGCCGCCAATATTACTGCTAGTAACATTAACACAACTAACAATATCAATCTGATTGGTAGTAATAATATTACTACCCAAAACATCACCACCCAAGGCGGAAATATTCAAGTTACCAGTCAAAATAGCAGTATTACTACCCAGAATTTAGATTCTAATGTTGATAGGAAAGGTAATGGAGGTAGCATTTCTCTGCAAGCCCTGGGAATTAATAATGCCACGATAAAGACAGAGGGCATTAATACCAGTAGCAGTGATGGAAATGGTGGTGACGTAACTATTCAAGCGCCAAATACCACTGAACGCAATAATTCTATTTTGTTGCAATGGATCAATGCTGAAGGTGGAAAGTTAGGCGGTAACGTAGATATTAAGACAAGAGGTTTCATCCGCTCTCTAGGTTCGTTTTCAGATAAGAGGGGTTCCACTGCAACTATTTCTACCATTGGGGGCAGGTTTGGTGATGGTGGCACAATTAAGATAGATCACGGTGGTGATGGTGTTAATCCATTCTACGTGGGTAGAGCTGACATCAATGGAACCCCTGGCAGAATTACTACTGGGGAAAACTTTATTAATCCCTTGGAATTTTTTGCTAATAGCGAAACTAGAGGTAAGATTCAAATTATCACCCAAGGGCAGGTAGTGCCAGGGAAAGACGAGTTACCCGCGCCACAGGTAGTAATCAATAACACTACTTCTTCAGTAGCATCAGCTATTGCTAACGTAGAAGATGCTGTAACTAGTCAGTTTGAACAAAAACTCAACTTGGATAGAGTCAGGAGAAAATCTCAACAAGAAATTATTTCTGATCTCCAAGAAATTGAGAAGAAAACTCAGATTAAAGCAGGGCTGGTGTATGTAGAATTTAGTAATGAAAGTTTACCTTTAAATACTACTAAAGCCAATGAGCAACGCAAAGATAGCGACCCGTTAGTGTTGCTGATGGTGTCTCCTGATGGGCAATTAACTCGCCATTTAGTACCTGGTGTAAATCGTGACAATTTCCAGAAAATAGCGGATGAGTTTTACAAGGAAGTTGCTCTTAAGGACAAACCAAATTCGGACAAACCAAATTCTAGTCCTGATTTACAAAAACTGAAGACCACTAGCTACAAACAATCAGCGCAACAACTGTATAAATGGCTCATCAGTCCCTTAGAAGTACAGTTAAAAAATAAAGGGATTAACAACTTGTTGTTTGTTATGCGGGATGCAAATTTGCGATCGCTCCCCATCGCTGCATTAATGGATGAGCAAGAAAAGTTTTTGATTGAGAAGTACAGCATCTCAATCATCCCTAGTTTTAACCTGATCAATCCTGAGTACGTCCAGTCCAAAAACTTAGAAGTCTTGGCGATGGGCGCTGAAAACTTCGACCCAGGCCCAAATAACAGTAATCAAATCAAGGAATTGCTAGCCGCGCCTATAGAAGCTGAAACCATCGTCAATCAAATTTGGCAAGGACGGGGCAGAACTTTAGTTAACCAGGACTTTACTTACAAGCGTCTCGCAAGAGAGCGCACCCCAGCCCAGCCCTTCGGAATTATTCACTTAGCAACCCACGCAGTATTTACCACTGGCGACCCTCTCAAATCATATATCCAACTGTACGATAGCAAGTTGACTTTAGACGAAGTGAGAAAATTGGGTTGGGGTAATCCGCAAGTAGATTTGTTAGTGTTAAGTGCTTGTCAAACAGCCTATGGGGATGAAGATTCTATGTTGGGATTGGCAGGAGCAGCTGTGAAAACTGGTGTGAGGTCGGTTGTGGCCAGTCTATGGCAGGTTTCCGATACGGGAACCTTGGGACTGATGACTGAGTTTCACCGCCAGTTACAAAAGCAACCCATTAAGGTAGAAGCACTCAGAAAAGCACAACTAGCAATGATTCAAGGTACAGTCGGCATAGACCAAGAGGGTAAGAATTTAATTGTTGACACAGATGGTTTAACTATTCCACTGGCAAGAATTGCAGTCGGTTCTACTGAAGCAAAGCAATTGAATCTTAAACATCCATTTTTCTGGTCATCATTCACGATGATTGGTAGCCCCTGGTAGTACCCTATTCATCCGAACCTCACGGGAGTTTTTCCTCCCCTGGTTTAAAACCAGGAGAGGAAAAACAACAAGGCAGGGTGGTTTCATACAATCAGAGAAAAAAACTCATTTGTTTCAAAGCCTCTCCCCCGTGGGGGAGCTAAAACGTTTTGCTACCAAGCATAGGACTTTTCCAACATCCTCTAATGCCCATAATGCCTAAAATTAATCACCTAAGCTTCCTCTGGTTCAAGTTGAGCTACCGTCACAGCATTGAACGCGAAAGCAAACACTAATGGCATAGGACAACGAAAAACAAAAGTAGAAATCAGCGCCAAAACTGTACTAGCTACGGCTGATATTGACCACAATTTTTCATCAAAAGTTAAGCCTTTTTCGGCTTTAATATCTCTGAGAACATGGTTTGGGATAGGTTCCGGCATGACACAGCCTGGAGGAAACGCCCAGTAATGATTTCTTCTTTCTTCAAATAATTCTGTCCAGCCGTTTTCCTCGCACCATGCTTCAATCCATTCAATAGAGTAGTGTGTCATAATCACTGTTACTGATTCGTCTTGTTGAGTTTGTTTACTTGGTAAAAATAAGACTAAAGATAATTTATAGGTGGTTAATAGTTAGTTAAGGAATTACGATTAATCCTGCATATAGGAGCTTATTACGCATCATAAACGTATAGTCGTTATGCTCATCCTCTGCCTAGAGCTTCACCTTGTTTAACAGACTAACAGTCAATTTTGCATAGTCAACATAAAAGTCAATAAACTTTACCTACAAAAACAGATGTTAATAAATGTAAATTTAGGCGATCGCCTAATTACTAATAAAACATTTATATCGCAAAAACCTTTGTCAAAAATCAAGATTTGTAAATGTCAGTCCGAGTGATTACTTGAACGTTGACTTAATGCTTTTATATCTCCTGAAATGCTAATTTATCCAGTACCCAAAGTTGTATCTGGTGAACGGTTTATCAGTATTTAGTTATAAATTCTTGGATGTAGACCAATAGACTCAAGTGATGAATAATCATGATAAGCCTTGTTATTTTAAGGTTTTGTGCAATCAACAAAGTCCTAACCGCCTGAGTACTTAGCATGAAGCTAGGCTTTTGTGACAAAATGTTAAGCAGTAAGTAATGCACATCAGCTAAAAACAGGGGTTGCAAAGTGGTCAACAAGAATGCTATGGAAGCAAATGCGCTCAGGAAAAACCGCATTAGTCAGCTAAAAAATTTATGCTGGCCAGGAGTAGCGGTAATTTTGGCGATAGTTGTACTGTGCTTATCCTCTCCAGCCCTAGCCGACTGGACTCATCCCTTATCATTTAGTAACGCTGAATTATCCAGACATAATTTCGCAGGCGAAAGCTTGCAGGCTGCTGAGTTTTCCAACGCTAATTTAGAATTAGCTAACTTTGTCGGTGCTGACTTACGCGGTGCGGTTTTAAGTGCTTCCGTGATGACACAGGCGAATCTCCAAGGAGCAGACTTAACGAATGCGATGGTTGATCAGGTAAACTTAACAGGGGCTAATTTAAGCGATGCCGTTTTCAAAGAAGCTCTTTTACTCCGCGCCATATTCGCTAACGTGAACATAGAAGGTGCAGACTTTACTGATGCAGTTTTGGATAAAGCGCAAATTAAAGAACTTTGTACAAAAGCTAGCGGAGTAAATACTAAAACAGGCGTAGAAACTCGTGAATCTTTAGGATGTCGATGAAGCGTGTAGGCGTAATTGGTGGTGGACAACTGGCCTGGATGATGGGAGGCGCAGCAAATAAACTAGGGGTGGAATTGATAGTGCAAACTCCTAGTATTCATGATCCTGCTGTATCTATTGCCCAGGATACTGTTTTAGCGAAGATTGATGATGCTGATGCTACAGAAGTTTTAGCTCAAAAGAGCGATGTCATCACCTTTGAAAATGAATTTGTGAATTTAGAAGCTTTAGCACTGTTAGAAAATCAAGGTGTCAGTTTCCGTCCCAAGTTAGAGGCGCTAAAACCTCTTTTAGATAAATATCATCAACGTTGCTATTTGCAAGATTTAGGTCTACCTGTTCCGCAATTTTTCGCCCTGGAACATCAAGAAAATTTGTTATCTCAAATAGAGAATCTGGGTTTTCCATTAGTTTTAAAATCTCGTCGCCACGGTTATGACGGACAAGGTACTTTTATCATTCATGATTTGTCAACTTTACAAGCAAAAATTGAATTAGATGACCATACCAATACGACATTTTTAATAGAAGAGTTTGTTCCATTTGAGAGGGAATTAGCTGTAATTGCGGCTCGTTCTGTGGATGGTGAAGTTGTCATCTATCCTGTGGTAGAAACACAGCAAGAACAGCAAGTTTGTAGAAGAGTCATCGCACCCGCCGATATTACACCAGAGCAAGCCGCAGCAGCCAGTGCGATCGCTCACACATTATTAAGTAGTTTGGAAGTAGTCGGCGTATTTGGCATAGAATTATTTCTCACCGCCGATGGTCAAGTCCTAGTCAACGAGATTGCACCTCGCACCCACAATTCCGGGCATTTTTCTTTAGATGCTTGCGAAACATCCCAATTTGAGCAACATTTAAGAGCCGTTTGTGGATTATCTTTAGGAAACCCAGCCTTACAATGCGCTGGTGCAGTCATGGTCAATCTTTTAGGCTACGAAACCTCTGACAGCGATTACCAAAACCAGCGCCAACAACTAGCCGCAATTCCCCAAGCTCATGTTCACTGGTACGGTAAAACAGAATCCCGCCCTGGACGCAAACTAGGACACGTCACAGTATTGTTAAATAATCATAACCAAATTGCAGCAGAAGCGATCGCTCGGACAGTGGAAAGTATTTGGTATCCCAGTTAGGGAGATGAGGGAGTGGGGGGAGATGAGGGAGATGAGGGAGATGAGGGAGATGAGGGAGATGAGGGAGTGGGGGGAGATGAGGGAGAAATTATTAACTTTCCCCTTTCCCCTTTCCCTTTCCCCCTTCCCCTTTCCCTTTCCCCCTTCCCCTTTCCCAGAAAAAAATTCCCCATTCAATACACAACCTGTTTTTGAAAGCTATAATGAGTTAGTTGCACTGCGACGTTGGTGACTGCCATCAAGTTTTTTGATCTATGTCTTTAAGAAAAAGGGAACTAAAATCTCTCGTGGCAGTAAACCGGGCTTGTACCCGGAAACTTTAAACGAGGTAAATCGGTTCCCACCTGGTTTAACCAGGTCATAAACTTAGGTAAAACGGCGTTGCGGTGAACTCAAAATTTTTTAGCTCTCAAGTAGTAACTTGGGAGCTTTAATTTTTTCACTGGGGAAGGGGGAAGGGGGAAAGGAAGAAGCCTTCTGACAACTGACAACTGATAACTGATAACTGACAACTGACAACTGACTAATATCAAATTCTGTATCAGTTGATGCCAAAATAGCGATCGTTCAGAGTTAAAATCACAAACAATAAAGTTAAATTGTGGTTAAATTTACAAAACCTTGTCAAAACAACAACTTACTAATCCTGTGTTTCCAGCCTCGGTGTTTCGATTAGACAATGGTTTAACATTTATTCATCAAGAAATTCCCACTACGCCTGTAGTTGTGGCTGATGTCTGGGTGAGAGCTGGAGCAGTTCGTGAGCCTGAACCTTGGTTTGGGATGGCACACTTTTTAGAACACATGATTTTTAAGGGAACAGCAACCTTACCACCTGGGATGTTTGACCATCAAATCGAAAACAGGGGGGGAGTGAGTAATGCAGCTACCAGCTACGATTATGCTAATTACTCTCTAACTACAGCTGCTCCTTACTTAGAAGATACCCTTCCTTGTTTGGCAGATTTACTACTAAACGCCGTCATTCCAGAGGATGAGTTTGACCGGGAACGAGATGTAGTATTAGAAGAAATTCGCGCTGGCTATGATGATCCTGACTCGGTAGGATTTCAATGCTTGTTAGAAAGTATCTATCAGGATCATCCCTATGGACGCTCAATTTTGGGTACTGAGCCAGAACTGATGCAGCAGTCACCAGAAGCTATGCGCTGTTTTCATCGCGCTCACTACCAACCGGAAAACATGACAGTAGTCATTGCTGGCGGTATTGCACAAAAACCAGCTTGGGAGTTGGTGCAGCGTTCATTTGCCGATTTTGCTGAACCTCTAAATTGTCCGCAAATCAAGCCAGTAAGCCAACCAGGAATTAGGGGAGTTATTCGCCAAGAATTGACTTTACCACGCATAGAACAAGCTAGATTGTTAATAGCATGGGTTGTACCAGGAGTAGAGCAACTCCGCACAGCTTACGGTTTAGATTTATTGTCAGTATTATTGGCGGAAGGGCGGACTTCTCGTCTAGTTAGAGATTTGCGAGAAGAACTACAATTAGTCCAAGGAATTTGTAGTAATTTTTCTTTGCAATGTGAATCAAGCTTATTTACTGTTACCGCTTGGTTGGAGCCAGAACACATAGAAAGAGTTGAGGATTTAATTCTGAGTCATGTAGATGAAATTCAAACCAATGGTGTGAGCGAACAGGAAATAGCCCGTACTCGCAGACTTTTATGTAATGAGTACGCCTTCTCTACAGAAACACCGAACCAATTAACAGGGCTTTATGGCTACTACAATACCATCGCTCAAGCAGAATTAGCAGTGACATATCCACACCAAATTCAATCATTTGGTAGTCAAGAACTGCAACAATTAGCTAAACAACATCTTTCACCAAAGAATTACGCTGTTACTATACTGAAACCTATGTAGTCAAGAGTCCATAGTCCATAGTCCATAGTCCATAGTCCATAGTAAGAAACAAATGACTAATGACTAATGACTAGTGACTAATGACTAGTGACTGTTGACTGTTGACTAATGACTAATAAGAATGACCCAAACTGTGAAACCATCCCTTGCACAATCCCCAATTCATCGCACTGTACTAGACAATGGACTTGTTGTGCTGGTAGCGGAAAATCCAGCCGCAGATATTATTGCGGGACGAATTTTTATCCGTGCTGGTAGTTGCTACGAAAAACGAGAACAAGCGGGATTAGCCCATTTGCTGGCTGCTGTGTTAACTAAGGGATGTGAGGGACTTTCCAGTTTGGAAATTGCGGAACAGGTGGAGTCTGTAGGCGCAAGTTTGAGTGCTGATACTTCTACCGATTACTTTTTGCTGTCGTTGAAGACAGTGACATCGGATTTTTCGGAAATTTTAGCATTGGCGGGGCGAATTTTGCGATCGCCTACCTTCCCCAAAACCCAAGTCGAACTCGAACGGCGTTTAGCACTCCAAAATATCCGTTCCCAAAAAGAGCAACCTTTTACCCTCGCCCTTGAGCAAATGCGGCAGGTAATGTATCAAAATCATCCCTATGCTATGTCTGTATTAGGTGATGAAAATACTCTCAACAGCATTACTAAAGAACACTTGGTAGAATATCACCAAACTTATTTTCGCCCAGATAATGTAGTAATTAGTATTGCTGGGCGAATCACACTCCCAGAAGCGGTAGATTTAGTACAACAATTTTTTGGTGATTGGCAAGTACCAACCGTAGCCCCACCAGTGCTTAATTTACCAGATATTACCATAAATCCCCGGCATCAGTTAAAGCCAGTCCAAACACAGCAATCTATCGTCATGCTGGGTTATTTAGGCCCATCGGTGAGTTCTCCCGACTACGCCGCGATGAAGTTATTGTCTACTTATTTAGGCAATGGTCTTTCCAGTCGCTTGTTCGTAGAACTGCGGGAAAAGCGGGGGTTAGCTTATGAAGTTTCAGCATTCTATCCCACCAGGCTTTATCCAGCATCCTTTGTGGTCTACATGGGTACAGCACCAGAAAATACCAGCATCGCTTTAGAAGGGTTACACACAGAAGTTGAGCTACTTTGTCATGCAGAAGTATCCCCAAACAGCTTACAAGCTGCCAAGAACAAGATATTAGGACAGTATGCTTTAGGTAAACAAACTAACGGTCAAATTGCTCAAATATACGGCTGGTATGAAATTTTGGGTTTAGGAATTGACTTTGATCGAGAATTTCAAGAACTTATTACTTGTGTGACTGCTCAAGACGCTTTAAAATCGGCGCAGCAGTATTTACAGCAACCTTACATATCTTTAGTTGGGCAAGAAGCCGCAATTAATCAAGCGATTAAATGAATTAGGACTTACGCATAAAAACGAAAAATCAAGCGTTTGGGCAAGGGTGTGGGGGTATAGGGGTATAGGGGTGTAAATCTTTAAACCCTTACACCCTTACACCCTTACACCCTTACACCCTGCCTCAACAGAAAACTTCGATGCGTAAGTCCTGTGAATGCTTCAGCACCTAGTACTATAAAAAGACTACTCAATTAACACAAGCGGGGATAATATTAGCATCAGAAGATTCTGAGAGCAATTTCTATGAAAGGCAGCTTGAGAGCAAGTATCGCTTATTTAGAGCCACAAACTATATTTCGCTGCTGCAATGCAAGCAAGTTTTATTGGTTACTTTTGCTATCCTCAATGACTACGTTCATCGGCTCTTCGGCTGTAGTAGCAATTGCACCACCACAACAAATTGCCCAACAAGCTGTTATTAACCGTCCTACGCTCAGGCTTGGGAGTCAAGGTGAACGTGTCTCTGAACTTCAAGCAACTTTGAGGCTTTTGGGTTTTTATTCAGGTGCGGTAGATGGGGTTTATAACGAAAGTACAGCAAATGCTGTGTCTCAATTCAAACAAGCAGCTGGCTTGACTCCAGATGGTGTGGTTGATGCTGCTACTTGGCAAAGATTATTCCCTAATCAACCAACAGGTACATCCACGGCTGCTGTACCAAACACAACAGCTAATCCGCCAGCAACCTCAACAAGTGATTTTCCTGTTCCCACTCAGTCTGCAACTACTCCTACAGCTAACCCCAGAGTGACAACTCCTACTCCATTAGCTAACACAAGACCTGAGCCAAGACCAACCAACACAAGACCTGCTCCTAATCAAGTTGTCAGAACTAGACCTGCTCCCCCCAGAACTACAACGCCTACTCCTAGACAACAAACAACTACTCAAAGGACATCTTCCGCCCCGCGCCTTAGCCCCACACCCCCATCTCAACGAATTTCTGGTATACAATACACTACCGAAGGCTGGCCGATTTTGCGTGTGGGGATGAAAAATGCTGAAGTAACTAGATTGCAACAAAGATTGAGTCAGCTTGGTCTATTAAAGGGTGGTGTTGATGGATATTTTGGAGTGCAAACCGAAGATGCACTCAAAGCTGCTCAAAAACGCTATGGTATAGAACCTGATGGTGTGGCTGGTGGTGCGACTTGGGAAGCACTAGCAAGGCGATCGCCAACGGCGGGGCGAAGCACATCGCCTACTACAGGGCGTAGCACATCATCCCAGCAACGTTAAGCTAAAGTAGGTATTATCTGCTGAGTTTGTCATCCTTAAAAGATATCTAAACTCAGCACTAAGTAAGCCGTTGAAAATAAATCAAATTATGTTAACGAATGTAAGGTTATCACAATTGAGTGAGTAGTAAGGACTTTAGTCCTGAAAAAAAGGACTAAAGTCCTTACTACAAACCTTGATTTATTTAGACCGTTCTACTTAAGTTAATGTGAGTTCGACCAGCGTTGTTTTGACCTGTCCCCCATCCCCTCTCCTTCGAGGAGAGGGGAGTAAGAGGGTGAGGTTTTCGTTTCTCCTCCCTCTCCTCGTAGGAGAGGGAGGTTGGGAGGGAGAGGTTCATCGAACTCACGTTAAGTTAATTCTTACAGCCAAAAAGTAAAAATTATCTCAATTTATTACTGATTTCTGCCAAACAACAACTGATGAAACACTTTTTATTGACATGGCTCGGTACTGCGTTGGCTTTGCTGATTACTGCCCATATTGTGCCGGGATTTGCTGTTAAAGGTTTTATAACTGCTCTGGTTGCTGTTATAGTGATAGGGTTAGTCAATGCTTTAATTCGACCAATACTCAGCATTTTGTCTTTCCCCATTACCTTACTAACTTTTGGGTTATTCACATTTGTAATTAATGCTTTAATCCTATGGTTGGCAAGCGCTATCACACCAGGTTCTGATTTTAAAATTGAAGGCTTTTTTGCTGCTTTTTTGGGTTCAATTGTTCTCTCTATTGTTTCCAGCTTTATTAATTACATTTTGAGAGCAGTTGAATAATATAATTCGTGGCTATGGGCGATCGCGATCGTGACCACTCCCGGTTCCCCAACTAAGCGAAAAATTTGTTTGGGAACTAAAAGCTTTACCCCTAACTGTTGTTTTTCACTGGCTGAAGCCGCAAGCATAGCCGCAGCCTCAGCAACGCTGGCGGTTCCCACCTTTGCTGCGATCGCTTCACTGGGGTGAGGTACAGTAACATGAGTCAGCATTTCTGCGCTAAAAGTTTTTAAAGGCAATTTGCACAAGCTGCAATACTCTAGTAAACCGGGTTCTGATGCTTTTGTATCAATAGTCGCAATACCTGTAATTACTTTTTGATCAAGTTGATTTTCTTGGAAGACTTGGTTAATTGCTGCGGCGATTAAGTGATGAGAAACACCCGCTTGACAACCAAATCCTACCCACAGATTTTCTGCAAACCGCCGTTGTCTATTAATTTTGGTTTTCACTACTAATTTGTAGCTAGGTAGAACTTGACACTTTTGAGTTTTATGTAATTAAAAAACTTATAGACTATACTATTTTGACGTTTACTAAGATACTGATAAACTGATAGTTAGAATACTGTTCTCAGAAATGAAAAACTATATATTAAGCATATCTAGCACAGTAGGAAACATCGAGGGAGGACAAGGTAAAAATAGAAAGTATATTTACTTTTCTAGTTTTGTTTCCTTGATACCTTGGAAACACATACATTTTACCTGGTCTACTTCGGTGTTTCAATTTCTTCATTTGATTGACGATCGCTTCGTCAAAATGTTGCACAGTAAATTTTTTTTAGCTTTTCATTTCTGAGTTTTATTTTTATACTTCCTTAGTATTTAATTAAATAACGTGATTTCACTTGCTTGTCAAGATGCCTATTCATGATTTTGTGACATAAAAAAATTCGAGTCACATTTCCCTAAAAAATGTTTTATTTTCTACAAGAAATTCTGATTTTTACTGCCGACTAGTTAAATCTCTTTTGTCTCACTAGGAAAAGAAACAAGAGAGAGTAAATAGAAAACCTTTGCAACCTCTTAACTCTGTGTCTTTGTGTCTCTGTGGTTGAATAAATTATTTTTTACCACAGAGGCACAGAGTCACAGAGAAAAAGATAAGCCATTAGTCAATTTTTTGGCTGAATCAAATTTGTGATAAATGGTATTTCGTTGTTGGTAAGGTCTGCCTAAAGAAGCGATCGCATTTTGTAATGTCTCCACTTCCATACAAGTACCACCCACAGCACCAGCCATTGTAGTGATGTGTTCTTCCATCAATGTGCCACCGATATCATTACAACCCCACAATA
This sequence comes from Anabaena azotica FACHB-119, assembly GCF_014697625.1. Lineage (GTDB taxonomy): Bacteria > Cyanobacteriota > Cyanobacteriia > Cyanobacteriales > Nostocaceae > Trichormus > Trichormus azoticus_A. The sequence goes on from NZ_JACJSG010000025.1 coordinate 106,525, forward strand.
GGGCTTCGGTAGCCCCAGCTAGTCCCAACTTCACCCAACTCGGCTGATGGTTTGGTATCCAATTGCCTAAGTAAATCCTCGCAACCGCACCTAATAATAGGGCATCGGCTAACACTGGTTGGTCGCGTCCTACACGGCGACGTAAAGATTTAGGCGCTTCTTGACCAACAAAAGGCAGGACAATAAACTCGGTAATGCGGGCTGGGTATTGCTGATGGACGCTTGTTTGTTGTAGCGATCGCAATTTTTCTAAATGCCCAATTTGTTGTTCTGGGGTTTCAATATGCCCTGATAAGATGGTGCTGGTCGTATATATGCCTAATTTATGGGCTGTACCGATAATTTCTAACCAAGTAGCAGTATTAATTTTTTCAGGGCAGAGTATGCGCCGCACTTCATCATCTAACACTTCTGCGGCTGTACCTGGCATGGAATCAACACCAGCATTTTGCAAAGCAGAGATGACATCAATATATTCGATTCCGTCCACTCTGGCAATAAACTGCACCTCTTGGGGCGAAAAAGCATGGAGATGAATTTGCGGATACTCTTGCTTGATAGTTTCCACTAATTTGAGGTAATAAGCCAGAGATTTACCGTTAATCTGCGCCTGTGGGTGCAATCCTCCCTGCATACAGATTTCCGTTGCCCCTCTTTGCACAGCATCATGGGTTTTTTCGAGAATAGCCGCCCAATTTAACCAATAAGCGTCAACATCTCCATCATCTCGGCGGAATGCACAAAAACTACAGTGCTGCTCGCAAATGTTAGTAAAGTTAATATTACGGTTAATTACGTAAGTAACAGTATCACCGGCTTGCCGTTGGCGGAGTTTGTCAGCCGTAGCGCGAATAGCTGCGATCGCTCCTGCCTCAGTTTGCTTGAGTAATACTACTCCTTCTGGCGGCGATATATCATCCCCTATCAAGGCACGCTCAAGAATTGTATCAATAGTCTTATACTTCACAGTTAATTAAAAATATTTATATAGAATTTGAGCTTCACTAGCCTACACACAGCAAATTTATTATTAACCACACTAAAAAATTATACAACTTTTACAGTTTGTTTTCACAAGATAATTTACCGTATGGTATTGTATGTCATATTACTTATGTCTTTCTCTTACTTAATTCCTAATAGTACCAATTTTTACCAATAGCACCAAAGTTTTAACATTGTCTGATTTAATTAGTTAAACTTTTTCTGTAATTCTCAAGATGAAATTACCAAAATTTAATGCACCTTTAGTAATTATCTTATCAGGTATAATTTTTTCCTTATACTTACTTTCACAAGTACCTGATGATATCTATTTTAGTGGAGATGCTGGACTAAAAGCGCTACTAGCACGACAGCTTAGTGCGGGAAAGCTAAATTTTGATTTAAATTTAACAGTACCCTCATGGGTACAAAACCTTTGGAATAATGGACTGTATCCTTTTGAACCACCCTTTAGTTATAAAATAGCTAACCGTTATTACATTACATTCCCCTTCACTTTTCCTTTAGTCACCGCACCTTTTTATGCCTTATTCGGTTATCGAGGTTTCTATATAGTTCCCCTATTATCTACCTGGGTAATCTGGTTTAATTTCTATCGGATTTGTCAGTTTTTTCAAGTTAGTATAGTGACAATATCCGTTGGTCTTGCCACATTAATATTTGCTTCCCCGCTTACCATGTATAGTGCGATGTATTGGGAGCATACACTTGCAGTTAGTCTAGCATTTAGTGGATTGGTAATTGTTTTGACTAAGGGCGAAGCAACGTTTACTAAAAAAGATGCTGTGACTAGTGGTGTTTTGATTGGCTTGTCTGTTTGGTTTAGACCTGAATTTCTGGCATTAGTAGCGATTTTACTACCGCTAATTGTGGTTTCTTATGTGTTGAAGCTAGGCAAATTCAACATCATTGACAAGCAAAAAACGCTATTTATCGTTGCATTGCTGACTACGATTGTTGGTTTTTTTATTACCAATAAATTGATTTATAATCATCCTCTAGGCGCTCATGCACTACAAGTTGTAGAAGAGTTTTCGCTGCAAAAAAGGCTAACAACTGCAACGAGAATTTTCGGTAAATTGTGGAATAATTTCCGAGAATACTTCCCCATCATCTATTTCATCATCATTTTTACAGGATTGTCAGCGCTTTATAAAACTATGAAACTGACACCTGTCATGCAGAAGATTATAGTAATATCTACCCCATTCATGTTTCTAGTACCTATACTTTTACCAAGTGATGGCGGTAAGCAGTGGGGGCCTAGATTTTTATTGATTCTGATTCCCCTATTAAGCTTATTAACAGTATTTCTTCTAGAATCTAGTTTTTATATCAGAAAGTTTGGCATCAAATATATTAGTAGCGCCGTCTTTGTCGCATTGTTTGTGCTTGGCGTTCACACAAATACAGTCATGGGTTTAAATCACAGCTATTACACAGGAAATGCTGAAGCTGTTGATATCCTAAATTTCTTCCGTAAAGATAATCACAAAATTGTAGCCGTTGCCCATCAATATATTAGTCAAAGTTTTGAATCTGCTTTTAAAGAGAAAATATTTTTCCTCACAAAGACATCAGATGCTGTGAGTAAGTTGAGTTTAGCATTGCATGAACAAGGTTATAATAATTTTGTTTATGTATGTGCCTTTTATGATCCATGTTACTCTTCACCAACCATCCCAACTAAGCTAAATATTGCAGCTAAAAACAAACCTTTGCTTGTGCAATTCACAGAAATCAAAAAGAACAAAAAATATATTCTTCAAGAAGCTAAGATTTTGCAAGCTGAAGTTAACTAAATTGAGTTTGTAGTAAAGGCTTTAGCCTTCCTTTAAATCAGTTATCAGTTAGCCAGGGCGTATGGTGGGGAATAAAGAAGCGCCAACATACACATTCCACCAGTTGATGCGGTGTTTTACTAAGGTATTTAACTGATAACTGTTCATTGTTAAAGACTAAAGTCTTTACTACAAACCTATGTTATGTTCACATAAGCTTGTTCAACAGCGAAAACTTATACAAGTTTTTTGCCAGCAGTCGATAAAACCCTGTAGCTTTTAAACAAGGGAAAAGGTTGGTTGAATAAGGCATACCAGCAAATTGTTAGTATTTAAAATAACAAACATCTTTAGTATTTATTATTAAAAAAAATATTTAGTTATACTTAACGCAATTATTACAGAAGCAGAGAAATAATGCTGGTATCATGATGAGCATACCTTATAAGCAACTATATTGATGAATCCTGGGTTGCCAGTTGCGAAACTAAATAAGTTAGTTTCTTTACATACATTAGCATTAGGCGCGATCGCCATCGCCGTATTTCTGCGTTTAGTAAATTTAGGTAGTCGAGAATTTTGGTACGACGAAGTACTATCCTTACTCTTGGCTACAGGACAGAAAAACGCATATCAAACCCCAGGGGATGTACCGATAGCCTTGGCACAATATCTACCGATATTAACCATACCTAATGAATCTGGTTTTGGGGCAGTGATCTCAACTGTAAAAAATTTACTGTTGAGTTTGTTGGGGGGGGAACCTCATCCACCATTATTTTATTTGAGTCAGCATTTGTGGTTGCGTCTGTTTGGTAACAGCGAAGCAGCAATGCGGAGTTTAAATACATTATTCAGCATTGGAGCGATCGCTAGTGCCTATAGCTTAGGCAAAGTAGTCATTGGACATCGTGGCGGGTTACTGCTAGCGGCGTTTTTAGGACTCAACCCCTTTTATCTGTTCCACTCTCTGAATGTGCGGATGTATGCACCTTTAGTTTTGTGGACAACAATAAGTGCAACAGCACTTCTGCATTTGATAGAAAAAAACACTACTTCAAAAGCTAAATATACCCGTCGTCAAAAGTTGCAGTGGAATATCCTTTTCATTAGTGCAATTGCTGCTGGGTTGCTAACATTTTATCTTTATTTATATTGGGTAGTAGCTTTAGCTGTTGTCGTACTTTATCTTGACAGAAAACATTGGTGGCAACATGGTTTGCGTTTAGGCGCGGGAATATCACTAACCATTCCTTGGATATTGTGGGGAGGTATCAAACAAATTCGTAGTGCAGATTTAAAAAGATTTGGTGTTATCAAAGATGCAGGTTCAGCGATATTAATTCACTTGCAGGATACAGTTAAGACATTAGCAGCTAATTTCATATTAGGAGACTGGGTAACAAGCTTACCAACAATCAGTATAGTTGTAGTTGGTTGTTTAGCGATCGCTTTCTTCATGACCTCTAGCCTAAAACTTTGGCAACAGGGTGAACGCAGCAACTTAACTGTAGCTTTAATACTAGGAATTTTGCCTCTATTACTGGCTTTGATATTAGATATTGTCACCCAAAAATCAACTTTAAATTTTGGTGGCGGAAGAACCATGATCATCATTCTTCCAGGCTGTTTATTATTACTAACTTTGTGGTTAGAAAAAGCCATTTCTACGCAATGGCGTACATTAATAGCTGGTAGTTTGTTACTGTTATATCTCATCATTGGCTTTAGTGATTATAGTTTACGGCAACGCTCAGTTTTTCATTCAATTGCCCAACTAGTCACAAAACAAGCCCAACAACCCACCTTAATAGCTATGAACTCTAAAGCTTGGGGTCATGTTTTACGTTTAGCATATTACACCCCCCCCAAAGTTCCAGTCATGTTGTTAGCTGAACACCCAGCCAATTTAGCCACTTCACTAGAAAAAGTTCTCCAAAATGAACCGCAGAAATATTCTACTGTGCTTTGGTTAGAAAGTGAAAATCCTGTTTGGTCAAAACTAAAAACACCAGCAGAGATAGAACGAGAACATAATAAAATTCAGCAGATTATATCAAAAGAATTTCAAATAAAATACAATCAAAATATCACAGGAACAATGAATTTAGACAATTTCACGGTTAAAGTTTATAACCGTTCCGCCAAGAGTTGAAATTACAATCAATATATTTAGGACTTACGCAACAGGCATATTTTTTCTGTAGGGTGTGTGACTGGCGATAATATTTGAACGTAGTCATGAGACTTTTAGCGTCACGCACCAACCACCAATTGTGACACTTGCGTAAGCCCTGATATTAATTACGGTAACAGAGCGCAGTCGGATCACTCCCTGGAAGCAAGCTATGCGTTAGCGTCTCTGAAACAGAAGTATACACCCTTACACCCTGCCTCAACAGAAAACTTTGATGTGTAACATCAAGTTCGGCTAATTACTTATAATATGGTTGTTTTGGTCGGTAATTGGTAATAGCTAATAGGTAATTGTTGTGAGCCATTACCGATTACCGATTACCTATTACCAGCCCCCAATATATGATAAGTATTTAAGTGGACATGATATAAGTCCTGTAATGTTAGACTTACGCAATTGTCATAATCAAACTAACTTTAGGGTGCGTCAGCCCCAATAATTTCGTACATATTCAAGAATTTTACACATCTGACGCACCCTACCCCAAGTGCCAGATGCGTAAGTCCTATAATCTATCAAAATATTTTCTCCGTATAAATATATAGGTACATAAGGAATTATCTTGACAAACCCGCTAGCTACTGTGCGGGAATGCCTAACGGCGAAGGCCCTAACCTCAGCGTCAAAAACTCATACTCCATGCAGCCTAAAAGACGAAAGGTATTGAGTACCAATTTTAACCAAGACTTTAAAATATCCCATTAAGTCTAAAAAACTCATAAACTTTCAGAAAGTATATTCATAAAGGTTACTGATGTGCTGCATACTTAAGAGATTACAGTATACATATACTTATTTAACTTGTTTTAAATAATTTCGCCTCTAAATCCCGCAACTTCTCTTACCTTACTGATCAAGCTGCACTCAACAAAACACCGTATCATCTGTATCTGGTAATTCCTCACCTACCTTTATGAATATCAACACAACCAACGAACTATTAGCAGTCCCTACTGGCCCACTACAAGTTTCTGATGTGCCACCTAACAGCGTTGATACAGATGATCAAGATATATATTTTTCCCTGATAATTCCTACCTATAAAGAACGGGATAATATTCAAAATGTCGTCAGAATCCTCAGTCAAACCCTGGATGAGTTTATCCCTGGAGATTACGAATTAATTGTTGTGGATGATGATAGTCCCGATCTGACTTGGGAAGTGGCTCAATCTTTGACGGAAGAATATCCCCAGTTACGAGTCATGCGACGACAACAGGAAAGGGGACTATCTTCCGCAGTAGTTCGTGGTTGGCAAGTGGCGAGGGGACGCATTTTAGGGGTAATTGATGGAGATTTACAACATCCGCCAGAAGTATTGACCCAACTATTGACAAAAATGTCCGAAGGTGCAGATTTGGCATTAGCCAGTCGTCACGTAGATGGTGGTGGTGTGAGTAGTTGGAGTGTAGTTAGACGCTTCTTATCTCGTGGCGCTCAAGTGTTGGGTTTAGTCATTTTACCTGGAGTCTTAGGTAGAGTTTCCGACCCCATGAGCGGTTATTTTATGGTGCGTCGTAGTAGCATAGCAGGCGCAACACTCAATCCTGTAGGTTACAAAATTCTGTTAGAGGTCATTGGCCGGGGTAATGTTCGCAATATTGGCGAAGTTGGTTATGTCTTCTGCGAACGCCAACAGGGTGAGAGTAAAGTGACCTGGAAGCAATATATAGATTATATCCATCACCTAGTACGTTTACGCTTATCTACTGGGCGTGTAGGTCGAGTCAAGCAAAGAATTAATTTCCCTCTAGATCGATTTGTGCGTTTTGGTTTGGTGGGATTGAGTGGTGTGTTTGTAGATATGGTACTGCTTTACTTACTCAGTGACCCCTCGACCTTGGGTTTACCTGTGACTCTCAGCAAATTGATTGCAGGTGAAACCGCTATTTTCAATAATTTTCTGTGGAATGACGCTTGGACGTTTGCTGATGTATCTACCAGACAACAAGAATGGCATCAACGCCTCAAGCGATTTGTGAAGTTTAATGTTATTTGTTTGGCCGGACTGCTGTTGAATGTGGTGGTTTTGCAGTTAGTCCTTAATTTCTTGATTCCCAACCGCTACATTGCTAACTTAATTGCGATCGCAGTTGCTACCATTTGGAACTTCTGGGTTAACCTCAAACTCAGCTGGCGAGTTACCGACGTGAAATAGTTGCTGAACTCAAGTCGTCCATGTAAGTCTAATATACAAAGTAAACTACCCACACTGAAGAGACGGTACAGTGTGGGCTTCCAACTTCACAGAAGATTGCCGCATCTTGCATTTGCGGGCGCGAATCAGTTAACTTGTTCTAGCGCTTGGCTTCTCGCAAGGAATAAATTGGTTTGTATAATTTGCACTCTAAAATTTCCACTCGTTGGTTACATCCTCTACTCTTACTAGGCTGGTTCCTCATCGGTCTGGGCTTACGTTTTACCAACTTGACCGCCAAGCCTCCTTGGATTGATGAATTTGCGACTATAGTATTTAGTTTGGGGAATAGTTTTTTACCAGTACCAATAGATCAGGCGATCGCACCTGAGATTCTCCTGCAACCCCTGCAACCAAACCCATCTGCTACCATTGGGGACGTAATCCATAACATAACTACACAAGACAACCATCCGCCCCTATATTTTGTGCTAGCCCATCAATGGATGAACTTATTCCCCAATCAAGGAAAATACGTCTCCTTATTTGCGGCACGTTCATTTCCCGCTTTACTAGGCGCAGTCTCAGTTTTGCTAGCTTATGTCTTAGGTAAGGTAGCCTTCCGTTCCCGCTTAGTAGGACAGCTAGCAGCAGCGATGATGGCAGTTTCACCCTATGGAATCTTCCTCGCCCAAGAAGCACGTCATTACACATTAGCAGTAATCTGGGTGATTGCCTCCTTATCCTGTCTAGCAATTGCCACAAGCCATCTGCAAAACCGCACATTATTACCCCTTTGGTTAATCATCTGTTGGGTAGGAATTAATGCTTTAGGAATTGCCACCCATTATTTCTTTAGCCTGACTCTTTGTGCAGAAGCCTTGGTTTTGATATTTTTAGCTTGGCAACAATCTCAACAAGCAAAAACTTTAGTATTTCTCTCCTCCCTTTGGTGGCGCATTTATGTTGTTGCCTTTGGTACTGTCGTCTCAGGTTTAGTTTGGCTACCCAGCTTTTTAGACAATCGCGATCGCAGTAGTTTAACAGAGTGGATTCAATTTGAGGGCATCGGCTTAAACTTACTTAACCCAATTTTCCAGGCTTTCGCCGCATGGGTAACGATGATTATGCTGCTACCCGTAGAATCTGCACAGCTAGCCTTGGTCATAGTTTCCGGTTTGGTGATGCTAATTTTCGCTATTTGGGCAACACCAATTTTAGTTCGTGGTTGGAAATTCCAACTACAGCAACCCCAAAACCGTCTGGCGACTCAAGTATTGACTGGGGTAGTCTTGGGTGCGATCGCTTTATTCTTTATCTTGACTTATATTTTTGGTATAGATATTACACGCGGTGCGCGTTACAACTTTGTCTATTTTCCGGCTGTAATTACCCTTGTGGGTGCTAGCCTAGCCGCCTCTTGGTACAGTTCCCAAAAAGCCGTGGCATTGATTTGGCTGATGGGATTCCTCAGTGCTATCACTGTTATTTTTAATTTAGGCTATCAAAAATACTACCGTCCTGATTTATTAGCCCCCATCATTCAAGAAAATTCTCAGGTTCCCGTTCTCATCGCCACAACCCACAAGAGCTTAGTCCAAACTGGGGAAATGATGGGAATAGCCAGGGAGTTAAAATCTTCTGCACAAACTACAACTCAGTTTCTCCTAGCCCATCAAGAAAAAGACCCAAATACCTCTACAGTAGTCTTAGAAAATACCTTAAAACAGCTACCACGGCCTCTTGACTTATGGCTAGTAAATTTCCATGCCCCAATAGCCGCAGAAGCTAAAAAATGCCTAGTTCAGACCAAATCCTTAGCATTTGTAGATGGCTATGAGTATAAACTGTACCAATGTAGGTAAAAACATTTAGTTTACATATTTTTAAATACTGCACTTTCTCAATAATGATAGGTGGGCATTGCATCGGCCTATCACAGCCTGTTGCCTGCTTATAACCCAGGTGTTGTTGCAGTTGGACTAAAAACTACATCTACAAAATAATTACTACCCTCATATCCTTGAGTAGGGAAACCACCACCTAGACCATAAAAATATACACCATTAGGATTGTCAGGACTATCTGCGGGAATGTGTAATGGACTAATATCGACCGCCTTCTTCAAGTATCCTATGTCTTGTGCATAGCGTCCTGTGCTGGAATAGTATGAGGCAACATAAGTTTGTCCTGCCTGAATATTGATAGGTGGATATAACTGGACTGTTTGCCAACCAGGGGCGGGCTGTTGACCCTCGATAACTATTCCTTGTCTTAGTAATAAGCCATCTGCACTCCATAAGTGAACGATATAACCACTGTCATTAGCTACACCCCGATAGAAACGAATAGCGCTAATCTGTCCATCAACATCAGCAAAAAACTTTACTCCTACCTCTACTGGATCTGAATCTTGTTCAATGGGGTTATTGGGGATTCTCTGACAGAAAATTGTGTAAGTTTGCGTTTTTGGTACTGATTGTGCTGAAGCCAAATTCACATTTGTAACATTAGGTAAAAAGTTAGATAAAAAACTTATACCAAGATTAATAAAGATAGCTAGTATGGCAATGCCAATGAAAGGTATAAATTTGCGGTATTTGTGATTTTTTAAATGTTGCATCTGTCTTACTCACACCGTATTTCTGTTGTTAATTTAACATCAGTCCCTATCTGATAGAAAGTAACAATTACACAAATATAGGATTCCTATTTGATTTTTGAAACATACGTAGGCATTGCCCACCAAAACAATGATACGGCGCTGCACTGCCCACCCTACAGGTACTGATAGAAAGTAACAATTACATAAATATTATGTTTGCAGTAATCTCAGTATCTGTCAGCATTGCCCACCAAAGTCATATACAGGACTGACGCAACTGGCACTTGGGTTAGGGTGCGTCAGATGTGGAAAATCCTTGAATCTGTACGAAATTATTGGGGCTGATGTACCCTACAGATAGTTAAATCAATAGGGAAACCACCATACCCATTGGTGTAGGTTGAGTAGCTGGTCTAAATCGTAAATATACGCTTAATAACTGTTCACTAGTTTAAGGTCTTCTCAGATCCAAAGACCTTGATAAATTTCTCGCTAAAATTCGCTATTATATATTTTTGCTCTGTGCAAGATTAAATAAATTGGGAATCTCTCGAACCTTCAGATTATTACCTGTGGTTTGAGAGTCCCCAAGAAAGTGAATTACTACTACTGCTAGTAAGCAAAATAACGCTTACTGATGGCGATCGCTTCTAACTAAAGTAATAAATTATTAAGAAAACCCAAAAAATTCAGTGTATAACTGAGTGCGAGTGAAAAATATTACCAATAAACAGGGCAGAGGAGAAGCTGCTTGTAGTGGTTGGGACTTACGCAAGTGTCATCATCAAACTAACTGTAGGGTGCGTCAGCCCCAATAATTTCGTACACATTCTGTGGATTTTCCACATCTGACGCACCCTACCCCATGTGCCAGTTGCGTCAGTCCTGGTGGTTTGATGATTCATCTCGACTGCCATCACAGTTACTGTTGTTTTTTGTACCACTATTGATCATCGCCCTTTTTATCATTCCCAGCAGCAACAAAAGCCTTTTCCCTTGGGTACTTACATCGCCATAGTTTACATAACTTAAAAAAGCGTTGATGATTTTATCAATACCCGCACGAATGCAACTTCTGGTTATTTATTACTCAAATGGGCGATATCAAAACAATAATTATTGACAACTACGACTCCTACACCTTTAATCTCTACCAGATGATTGCCGAAATCAACGGAGAGCTTCCCCTCGTTGTTCGTAACGATCAATTAAACTGGTATGGATTAAAACAACAGGTTTTTGATAATATAGTAATTTCTCCTGGGCCTGGTCGTCCAGAAAACCCTAAAGATTTTGGTGTATGTCAACAGTTACTCCAAAATTCTTTCAATGTTCCTATACTTGGTGTTTGCCTTGGTCATCAAGGAATAGGTCATTATTATGGTGGAAAGGTAATTCACGCACCAGAACCTAAACATGGGCGCTTAAGTTATGTTTACCATAATGGTTGTGATTTATTTCAAGAAATACCCTCACCTTTCCTTGTTGTCCGCTATCATTCCTTATTAGTTTCTGAAGAATTGCCCAGTTGTTTAGAAAAAGTGGCTTGGACTGAAGACGGCTTAGTGATGGGGTTGCGACATCGCCACCTACCATTATGGGGTGTGCAGTTCCATCCAGAATCTATTTGTAGTGAGTATGGATACCAACTGCTGCAAAACTTCAGAAAAATTACTGAAGAATCAATCAAGCGAAATGATTCTCTTGGGGTAGGTATCCTCAGCGCCTCGAAAATACAAGGGACGGGCAAGATGCCCATCCCACAAGAGGATTATTTAAATTATATAGAAAGCCAAAATGGTAAATATCGCCCCAAATTAGCAAGAAAAATTTTTCCTATTTCCACTACTTCAACACAAGCCTCAGAATTTGCCATTTGTAGCCGAAAACTAGATTATTACCCAGATACCGAACAGGCATTTGTCCATCTTTTCGGGGAAGATCCTTATGCTTTTTGGCTGGATAGTAGCCGAGTAGAAGCAGGATTATCACGTTTCTCTTTTATGGGAGGAAGTGGAGGGGCAAACAGCTTACTAGTTCGCTACCGTACTCAATCCCAAGAACTGATTATTACACAATCGGGGCAGGTGACAAGCACCCATGAGAGTATTTTTGATTATCTCAAACGGGAAATTCATCGCCGAAGTTGCCAATCTGATGAGCTACCTTTTGATTTCAACTGCGGGTTTGTTGGTTATTTTGGTTATGAACTCAAGGCAGAATGCGGATCTAAGTTAGTACATACCTCATCTGTTCCCGATGCTATTTTGCTTTTAAGCGATCGCCTAATTGCCTTTGACCATCAAGAGCAAACCACCTATTTAGTTTACCTCACTCCCGTAGGGGAAACAGCATCAGCTCAAGCCTGGTTGGAGCTAACAGAAAAACGTCTGCGGACACTTCCCCCTCTACCTCCCCTCGTTTGCGGTATGACATCCCAGCCTGTAACTTTCCGCTTAAGTCGGTCATACCAGAGATATAAAGATGATATTTATAGATGTTTGCAAAAAATCCGTGAAGGGGAAACTTACCAAGTTTGCCTGACAAATCAACTGCATACAGACACAACACCTGATCCCCTGACATTTTATCGCAGATTACGCCAAATTAACCCAGCGCCTTACTCTGCTTTTCTGCGCTTTGGTGATTTGGCGATCGCCTGTTCCTCCCCAGAACGATTTCTGCAAATTGATCGTCAAGGATGGGTAGAAACCAAACCCATCAAGGGGACTGTCCGCCGTGGACAAACTCCCCAAGAAGATGCTTTACTCTGCCAAAGTTTGCGTAACTCGGAAAAAGAGCGAGCCGAAAACTTGATGATTGTCGATTTGTTACGTAATGATTTGGGGCGAGTTTGCCAAGTGGGGACTATTCATGTTCCCAAATTAATGGATGTAGAAAGTTATGCCACAGTACATCAACTTGTCAGCACTATCCGAGGTTTATTATCACCTAACATGGATGCTACAGACTGCATCCGCATGGCTTTTCCAGGCGGTTCCATGACGGGTGCGCCTAAGTTGAGAACTATGGAAATTATCGATCAACTAGAGCAAGAAGCAAGGGGAGTTTATTCCGGTGCGATCGGTTTCTTGGGTTTGAACGGTGCAGCCGACTTAAATATTGTCATCCGTACAGCCGTGCTGACACCAGAACAAACTTCTATCGGCGTAGGCGGTGGTATTGTCGCTCTCTCGGATGTGGAGATGGAATTTCAAGAAACTATCCTCAAAGCCAATGCTTTAATTCAAGCGATGCTCTTGACTGTTCACGGAGAGCTTCATCCCAGCCTCTACCGTATTTTAGGAATACCAGCAACAACGATAGATAAACCTAAAAAAGTCTTGAATGAAGTTTAAAATTGTCTTATGGATGTGCCAGTAACAGTTCTGGGGTTGTGCTGATGTTGTTAATTCGCTTTTGACATACTCACCGACGTTGAACGTCGGTGATTCTTGACAGTTCACAGCAACTAGCAACCGTTGTAGTCTTATGGTCGCTCCCTGTCCGTTTAAGGTCGTGCTGATGCCCCA
>NZ_JACJSG010000026.1 GCF_014697625.1 Anabaena azotica FACHB-119
GCCTGTATTTAACACACCATACAATATGATATTCAATTGCATAAACATAACCCCTTCCGTGTTTTACTTCCATACTTTATCTTACCATGTGCGTAACCATGTGTAAAACCAAATATGGAAATATAGAGCGCCTAACTCATGACTCGAAGTCACGAGTGTGCGGCTTGAAGAAATCAAGATAGCCAAACCATAGTAAAGCCAACTGTGTGTCCACATCAAAGCCGCGAAACTGGTCTATGGCTTTTTGGGTGCGTTCATCGGTAGCGTAAGTCATGGGAATCTCCGATTGCTGAATAAGAACTGTGTATTGAAAATTACTGAGGTTCTAAACTCACCTCACTCACAAAATCTTATAAATTGAGCTATGGAGATTAACCCCACTATGGGTAGAAATGGTTACAGTAGCTTACGGCAGATGTAATTATTACATTAGTCATTAGTCAAAAGTCAACAGTCCCCACATTGTTGCATCATTTGGGATTGCCTGAAATCACGCAACAGAATTGCGTGGAGTGGCTAATTACAAATCAGTCACTAATATTGCTTTTTTCAGCAGAAATTTTAATACTGTTTCTTCTGAGGAAATGAACCGCCGATAAACGCCGATGTAAGAAATTATTAATACGTTAAAATATTCCCCATTAGTAGGGTGGGCATTGCCCACCTTACTTATTTTCATTGTTAGCTTATCTATCATTAAATGCGGATAAGCTAAGGTGGTTTCTACTGCACAGAAGTTGACATTCTGCTTGGCTGGCTTCTGCTGGTGGGCTAGACCGCGCCGTAATCCACTGCTATCTATTGCAATGGGTGTCAAGATTTTGTTAGACACTGTAATTTCTGGCAAGTTGGCGCAGGAGGAATGGAGCAAGAACAAAGCTTTGTGTGAGTATTGTTGAAACTAAATCAGATAGAATGACACTTAAATAAAAATGAGTTAAGCTTATTAGATTAAATTGACAGGATGAAATTAAGTATGGCTTTCACAAAAGCACTTTACTATCCTTGGGTTGATATAAAAGATGAGGGATGGCTAAAGAATGCAGTTTTATATTGGGATCATGTACAAACTATTGTGCCAATCTCAATTGAGAATCCTTACAGTAATAGTACATCCCTAGAACTACTTGATGAGGGCTTGTTATCACCATTTGAAGTGCAATCCAGCATGACAGAGATTCGTGATTTGACTGATGATGTATATAAGTATCTAGATTCTCAAGAGGGTATAGAAGTACTTCTTGCACAAGAAATTAGTGAAACCCATCAAATTCACTTTGACAAAATATCTAATGAAATTAGAGAGTTAGTTGAGATTCATCCAGATAAATTACCAGAGAAAATAAGAGCAGAATTAAAAGTGGGATTGCGTAGTGAACGAGACGGATGGATTACTGTCGATAAACGCTTTGCAAGTTTTTACATGACACTTCTAGCAACTCGGCTTTCAGATCAAGTTGGGTCAGGTTTATTGACTGATATTCCAGGGAATAATAAATTGGCAAATTCAGCTAAACTTGATGCCAAACTAAGTTTACCAAAATTTAGAAGACATAGATATGATTATGAAGATCATAGAAGCCATAGAAATATGCCAATTTCTCTATCACAAGGTATGCTTGCCGATCTAATTCTTGAAATGATTAAAATTGATCCTGAAACGCCTGTTATTGAAATTATTAAATTTAGAAGAAGATATGCTGATGAGCTAGGTCGATTTAGAGTCAAGATTGCAAAACTTACTGAGAGTGTTTCTAACGATACATCATTTTCTAGGCTGCACCAACAAATTAATGACTTGTATGTGAATGAGGTTCAGCCAGAAATAAATACTCTTAAGCGCATTTTGTCAGAGCAAAGAATAAGATGGGTCGCAGAAAATTTTCTTAAAGTTACTTTTTTCTCTACAGGGGCTGCATCTTTGCCACTTGCAGTACTTGGGCTATCTGTACCCCTTTCTCTTTTAGTAGGCGCAGGTATTTCCCTAACAGCCTCAGCTATTTTGTATAACTGTGATAAAGCTAACTCTTTGAGACAAAATCCTTTTTCATACCTTCTTGTAGCAGAAAAAGAATTAAAATATAAATGGCTAAATTAATAATTATTTTAGTATGATCGCTTATCGTCGTAGGCTGCGTTGAGGACAGGAAACCCAGCATTCTTTTTCCTCGCCAGTACTGAGCAAAAGTGCGTTCGCAATTTAAGACTGTGACCGTGGACGCAATTCGCCAAATCGTACTAAGTTAATTCATCCTCTTATTCATTAACGCCACACAACAAATTTTATATGTACTCTAATGTAACTCTATTTTGACTATAATCAGCAACTAAAATAAATGATTTCAACCATCGAGAACCTAATAAAATTTCCTGTATCTCATCCCCAGCAAATACAGGAATTTCCCATTCTTGATTATCTATGATAACTCTACCCCTATAAACATCAAATTCAGTTTCTCCTTGAGCAGTTCTCAATTTATTCTGCCGTAAAAAAGACCAGTCAAGACTTTGTACATCTTGTTTGTTCATAGCTAAAAACTCAGTGAATCCTGTATCTAACATTGTTTCTACAGGAAAACTCAAGCCATCCCCGCCAATTAAATCTATTTCAAAGTAAACTTGGCCTTTATCTCCAAATCTTCCCTCAATCATATTCTGCCACTAACACCTGTTTCGTTAATGCCAAAAATATGATGAATCACATGAGGGTGCTTTTCCCTAGCCATTTTACTGGCTACTTCTTGATCCTGATCAATAAAATAATCGCCGCTATCTGGTTCAATGGCAATATACCAGCCATAATATTTATCTAGAAGTTCTGGTTTTAAACGCTCAAAAATCGCCCAACAACGCTCATAAAATGCTTGTCTTCTGGCTCTGTCTTGGGCTTTTTGTGCTTCTGTCCACTGAATTTCCGGGAATACTCTTCCACGTCTCACTATTCTTTCGGGTGAAGAGTGTGTCATATTTTTACATGATGGAGATTTATTTTTCATATTCTATTATAAAGCGATGCCTGCGGTGGGCAAAGCCTACGCCCTCATGATTTTCCAACAGCGATCGTCCTCTGCCTCAGTCCAGTGGATATGTTTAGAACGAAAAGCTCGTTCCCAATCGTTAACAATTACTTCCATCATATAGCCAAAGTAAGGCTTATCATTTTATACATTTATCCCTCGATTTACTTAATATGCTTTTTATACTTAAATTAAGTAGCTTATCAATACGTATATTAAACATAATTACACTAATTATTTTAAATGTTTAAATATTTAAACATTTAATAAATGTCTAGATGTTCATATATACGGTAAAATTTGGAAATTATTTACCTATGTATGGAAAATGATTGTTACTGTAGCCGCCTTTAAGGGTGGGGTAGGTAAATCTACGACTGCACTGCACCTAGCTACCTACCTGCAAAGCAAAGCTGACACGCTGTTAGTAGATGGTGATTTAAACCGCAGTGCTTTAGATTGGTCAAATAGAGGCTGTTTACCCTTTAAGGTGGCTGATGAGCAGCAGGCGGTGAGCCTAGCGAGGCTCTATGAGCATATAGTCATCGATACACCAGCCCGCCCAGATGCGGAAGAACTGAAAACTTTGGCGAAAGGATGCGATTTGTTAGTTATTCCCACAACACCAGATGCGATCGCTTTAGCTGCAACTTTTCACATGGTAGATTTGCTAGAAAAAATTAAATTTAAGTATAAAATATTGCTAACTATCATCCCACCAAATCCCAATAAAGCAGGAGAAGAAGCGAGAACAACTATCATAAATGCCGGATTTCCTGTATTTAAATCAGGTATTCGCCGCTTGGCTGTGTTCCAACGTGCTGCTTTAGAAGGGGTTCCAGTCAACGCGGTGAAAGACCCTTATGCTCAAATTGCTTGGCGATGTTACGCTGAGGTGGGAAAAGAAATATTAGACTAATTATTGCCTACGTAATTAATAAACCCAGATTTACCAAGACTTTTCAAGGTTGTATCTGTTGTCCTTGGGACTTACCCAAGTGTCATAATCAAACTAACTGTAGGGTGCGTCAGCCCCAAGAATTTCGTACATATTCAAGGATTTTCCACATCTGACGCATCCTACCCCAAGTGTCACTTGTGTAAGTCATGGTGTAATTTGTAATGTAAAATTAGGTGGTGTTACTTGGTTAATAGGAAAAAGACCAGTCGCTTTGATGATTTAATTGACGCAGCCCGCAGTCGTCAACAACGAGATCAGCCACCGTCAACGGAAGATAAACCGACTTCCCAAAGCAAAAGCACAGACCCGTCTTATACTCGTACAACTATCTATTTACCAAAACAACTACATCGACAACTAAAAGCCGCCGCAGCTTCTCAAGAACGCCAAATGAGCGATATTGTGACTGAACTTGTGGAGAAGTGGCTCTTGGGGACAGTTGACAGTTGACAGTGATGGGGAGTGGGGGGAGATGAGGGGGATGAGGGAGATGAGGGAGATGAGGGAGATGAGGGAGATGAGGGAGCAGGGGAGAATAACAAGTGTCACCTGATAACTGATAACTGATAACTGATAACTGATAACTGCCTAAAGCACAATATCTTCACCTCTTTCGGTGAAGCGGACATCTTTAATTTTCCACTGGGGGTTACTGGTTAGGGTTTTACGGAGGCTGCCAAATAGGGCAAACTGTTCACAGCTCGAAAGTGAGGCAAATTGCCGTTTTGATTGGGGTGAGAGTCTTAAATCAACTGTAGCAACGCCATTTCTGACTCTGACGCGATAACCGGATACGTTAAAGTCTGCTGTGTCTTGTTCTTGTATGATTTTGCCTACAGCATTAGTTACAGGTGTTGTGGCTGGTAAAGTGACTTTTTGCGGTACGAATTCTTGACACTGGATATCGCTGGTATATAAGGTAACGTTAACTGTTTTACCTGAGATAGCTTTCGGTTCGCTAGTTTTAGGTTTAGCGCGTAGTCGAGCTATGCTTGGTGTGGGTGTTGAAGAAATTGCGTTTGTGGTTGTGTTGGTAGGGTTGGAAGTACAACCGCTAAGGCTAGCGATCGCTACCATTGTCAATAGTAAAAAGCACCTGTTATTCATACGTTTAATGGGTTGATCTATCTGTTAGTTAACTTCAGTATGACGGCTACTCATTCCGTATAAATTGGCTGTTCATTTTTGCTCAGGCTGCGTAGACCAATGTCTGTACTTAACTGTTGGCGAGGATGGTTTTGATTGTGGCGATGGCATCCTCTACATTTTCCACAATATAAACCTTTTCTGCTGATAATTTCCGAAAAAAGGCTTGACTTTCGGCATCATTATTTAACAAAATCGTCGGTTTATTTCCCTTCACAGCTAAGGCAATTTCAACAAGCAGTACCAGCACCCATTCCGCAGGCAATGACTACATGACTAGAAAGCACATTAATATTATTACGAGCGTTGCCCATATCTGTAAAAATGGCAATATCCACCGCCACAGAAATGCCCTCGGCTTGAGTCCCTGGAAGTATTCCTACAGTTAAACCATTAGCTGATTTTGCCCCTTGAGAAGCCGCATCCATCACGCCTACATTTCTCCCCCCAGTCAGCAAAACCCATCCAGCTTGGGCAATTAATTCGCCTAATTTATAGGCGTTTTCACCATCATTAGCTGTTGCGCCTTCCCCAGCCCCCATCACTCCAATGACAATTTTGTTCATAGCCTTGCACCCATAAAGTACATTTAGCTTAATTTTAGGGTGGGCATTGTTCACCAAAAACATAATATAGTAGGTCATGCCTACCATACTTGTATTTCCAAGTATGAGTTAACTTTACTTGTTGGCTATTATTAATTATACAAAGACAGCGCTTGAGACTAGCTTATGGCTATAAATAGTTTTAACCCTCGTATATCGGTATGGGAAGGTAAGCTAATTGACCAATGGGAACCTTCTCAATGGAAGCAATGGAAAGCTAAACAAACCGATGAACAAGCTAAGTTAGAACGGGAATATTTGCGAATTAAACACGCCCTCCAACAGGCGAACGCGGCTTTGAGTTTAGATAGAATCAAGATTAAATTGAAACTAACTAGCCCAAAAACCATCGGTTTACAAGGTACATTTCCTTGTAGACCTGGTGATGTGGGTAAACAGGGCAGTCCTAATAAACAATATACTATTTCTTGCGGCTTTACGGCTAATGATGCTGGGTTAAAAATGGCTGTTTTGAAAGCGCGAGAGTTGGATTTATTATTAATTACCAAACAATTCCAATGGACACCGGAGTTATTAGGTAAACAGGCACAAAAGATAGAATTGCCCCAGGCGAAATACTCTGGAAAACTGATTGGGGAATTAATTCAAGAATATGAGCGGGAATTTTGGAAAACTCATGAGCAAAATAGGCGCGGTATTCGGACTTGGGAAACTCATTATCTGAGGCATCTGAAAAAACTGCCGCCAGATTTACCAATCTCGGCTCAAGCATTAGAAATAGCTTTAGAAAAGACTAAACCTAATACATCAGCTAGGTTTTTTATGGTATGGCAGTTAAAAAAGTTTTGTGAGTTTTGTGGCATTGATGATTTTAAAACAATTTATGCTTATGCAACTCCTAAACCTCATCCTACTATCCGCAAAATTCCTGTAGATGAGGAAATTATCCAAGGTTTTGAAAAAATAGGTGTCCCGCTATCAGTGTACACGAGTAAAGAAAATCTCACCCAACCCGAACAATGGCAATGGGCTTATGGGATGCTGGCTACTTATGGTTTAAGACCCCATGAGTTATTTGCTGTAGATGTAGAGGCTTTTATCGACCCCAAAAATACTTTTCACCTAGTAACACTCAATCCCAGTTTGACAGAAGGAACTAAAACAGGAGAACGCAGTTGTGGTATTCCTCCTTTACATCCTCATTGGGTTGATTTATTTAACTTAAAGAAGATTAGATTGCCCTATAACGAAGGTAAATTGAGTAATAAAACTGCCAAATTGTATATCAAATTTAAAAATGCAGATATAGGTTTTAGACCTTACGATTTACGTCACGCTTATGCTATTCGTGGTCATCGTTTACGAGTGCCTATCAAGACGATGGCAGATTATATGGGGCATTCGGTGCAAGAGCATACCAAAACTTATCAAAGATGGATGAATGAAGATACTAATTTAGAGATTTATAGAGAGGTAGTGATTCACAGAAATGGTACTACTAAGGAGGCGATGAGGGAGAGGATTCAGGAATTAGAAGCAGAGAATAGGGCTTTGAAGGCTGAAAATTCTACCATAAAAGGTTTATTAATTCAGCATCAATTGGGGGAATTACTGAGTTGAAAATGGTCATGAGGAATGATTAATGACTGAAAATTGATATTGCTGGATGCGGATTGGGCATCATAGGAAATGAAGTTATTTTCAAGTTCGTCGCTGGTAATTAGCATACCTATGAGTGACCATATCATCACTATAGATAAAGAGACTTATAATTCTTTGCAACAGGAACTGACTCAACTGCGTCAGCGAGTGGCAAAGACTCTAACCCCAGAGTTATATCTTGAATATACACCTGCGGCGATCGCTATATTTGACCACGAGATGCGCTACTTGCTGGCTAGTCGTCGCTGGCGGGAGGACTATAACTTAGTTGATGAGGATATTATCGGTCGTTGTCATGAAGAAGTTTGTGCTGACACCACTTTAGGTTGGCAAAGAATTTTTCAGCATTGTTTAGCAGGAAATACAGAGAAATCCGAAGAAGACATCCTTACCCGCAAAGATGGCACAATTGATTGGGTGAAGTGGGAAATAAATCCTTGGTATGAAGAATCTGGGGTGGTGGGTGGTTTAGCGGTATTCTCTGAGGTAGTTACGGCGCAAAGACAGGCACGAACGGCTCTTGGTGATAGTGAAAGGCGTTTAGGAGATATCGCCGCTAATATACCGGGAGCTATCTTTCAGTTTATCAATCGTCATGGTAGCTGGCAAGTAGACTATATCAGCGATTTTATCTGGGAACTGGCAGGTATTACCCCCCAAGAAATGATGGCAGATTTAAGTTGCTTTTTTGCGCTTGTCCATCCAGAGGATTTTGAAGGTTATATTGCATCAGTAGTCGAGGCGGTAGAAAATGCCACTCCTTGGCACTATGAAGGACGTTTAATCAAGCCTAACGGTGAAATTCGTTGGTGGCAAGGTGACTCAACTCCCACAAAGAGTCAAACTGGAGAAATAATTTTTTGTGGAGTCCTGTTAGACATTACTGAACGCAAGCAAACAGAAGCAGAACTCAACAGATTAAATGAAGAGTTGGCGGCCAGAATTGCTGAACGCACTTTCGCCTTACAGCAGACAGAAGTATTGTTACAACGACTAGCCGATAATGTCCCAGGGATGCTTTATGAATTTCGCCTTAAGCCTGATGGGACGATGTTTTATCCTTATGTTTCTTCTGGGTGTAGAGAACTGATGGGACTAGATCCCCAAGAAATAGAAAATGATGCTTCACTACCCTTTGCTGGTATTCAAGCTGAGGATGTTATCGGTTTACAACAGACGATGGCCAAATCTGCCCAAACCCTGCAAAACTTTGAAGCTGAGTGGTGCATGACCACCCCCTTTGGAGAGAAGAAATGGGTAAAAGCTACCTCCAAACCAGAACGCCTCCCTGGAGGTGAAATTACTTGGTATGGTTATCTACTGGATATTAGCGAACGTAAACAAGTAGAAGCATTACTCCAAGAACAAGAGCAGTTTTTACGCAGTATTTATGAGGGTGTTGATCAAATTATCTTTGTGGTCGATGTTTTAGATAATCACGAATTTCGTTATGCTGGTTGGAACTCTTCAGCAGAAAAATTCACAGGAATTAAACAAGCTGATGTTCTTGGTAAAACTCCTAAAGAAGTGCAGGGTGATGTTGAAGGTGCTGCTGTTAGTCAAAGATACAAAAATTGTGTGGAAGTTGGTACTAGTATTTCTTACGAAGAGTGTTTAACTTTCTATAATCAAGAATTTTGGTCTTTAACTAAAATTAATCCCCTAAAAAACAGTGATGGTAAAATTTACCGCATGGTGGGTACAGCTTTAGATATTACCAAGCGCAAACAAGCAGAAATTAAATTGCAGCAGCAAGCCGAGGATTTAGAAAATACTCTGCGGAAATTACAGCGTACTCAAACTCAACTTATCCATAGTGAGAAAATGTCTTCTATTGGGAATATGGTTGCAGGTATTGCCCATGAAATTAATAATCCAGTGAACTTTATTCACGGTAATCTCATTCCCGCCTGTGAATATGCACAAGATTTGTTACGCTTAGTAGAACTTTATCAACTCCATTTTCCCTATCCTCCAGAAGAAATTCAGGAACTGATTATAGATATTGACTTAGATTTTCTTAAGGAAGATTTGGTGAAACTCCTTCAGTCTATGCAGGTGGGAACTGAACGCATTCGGGAAATTGTGCTATCGCTACGCAATTTTTCTCGCCTTGATGAAGCTGAATTTAAGCAAGTAGATATTCATGAAGGTATTGATAGTACAATCATGATATTACATAATCGGTTGAAAGCCAAATCAGACCATCCAGAAATTGTGGTTATTAAGGATTATGGTGATTTGCCAAAAATTGATTGTTATCCCGGTCAATTAAATCAGGTATTTATGAATCTTCTTAGTAATGCTATTGATGCTTTAGAAGAGTCAGTTAGCAGGGGTAGGTTGTTAGGGAATACGCCGAAGATTTCTATTCGGAGTGAAGTTGTTAATAATTGGGTACGCATTACTATTGCTGATAATGGTGTGGGTATTCCCCAAGAGATATTAACAAAATTATTTGACCCGTTTTTTACTACTAAATCAGTAGGTAAGGGAACTGGATTAGGGTTATCTATCAGTTATCAAATTGTTGTGGATAGACATAATGGGAAATTGTCCTGTAATTCAACTTTGGGACAAGGAGCAGAGTTTGTGATTGAAATTCCTATTTATCAGTGAATTGTTATTTACCAAAGTATCTGCAAATTGAGAACAAAGCCTGGAAGTATGTCTTCCCCAGATAATTCTCTATATTTACGGTCATTGCTATAAGTGTAATTGTGACTGTATTAATGAATTGGCTTGAGGGGGCAAATTTGCAATCCTACTGGTGTATTGAGAACTGCAACCTCTATTCCTAAAACTTGAGCCAAATTTTCTGGTGTGAGAACTTTTTCTGGCTGTCCTAAAGCAATAATATTTCCTTGATAGAGTAAGGCTATACGAGAACTATATCTAGCAGCTAAGTTGATTTCGTGCAGAACTGTTAAAATTGTGATTCCCGGCTTTTGATTGAGATTTTTTAAAAGGTCTAGTAGTTCTAACTGATAGCGAATATCTAGATAAGTTGTGGGTTCATCTAATAGTAAAATCTGGGGATTTTGGGCTAAAGCTAGTGCTAAAAATGCTCTTTGTCTTTCACCGCCGGAAAGTTGTTCTACTAGTCGTTCTTGATAATCTTCCATCTGGGTTAAATGCAAAGCTTCAGCAACTTTTTCTCTATCTTCTGCGTTTAATTCCCATTGCCACCAAGGTTGGTGTGGGGTGCGTCCTAATGATACTAATTGCCTGACTGTTAAGCCTGAAGGAATTGCTTGCTGCTGGGGTAATAAGGCTAATTTTTGGGCAACAATGGCGGCGCTTTGAGTATGAATTGCTTTTCCATCTAGTAAGACGGTTCCTGTTTGGGGAACTAATAGGCGACTCATGAGTTTTAGGAGGGTAGATTTACCAGAACCATTAGCACCTACTAAACTCAACCACTCGCCTTTTTCGATGACTAAGGATATATCTTTAACTACGGTTTTATTTGTATATCCACCTGTTAGGTTTTGCGTTTCTAGAGGCATATTAATCATTGGTATTTGGGAAGTTTAGATTCCGTTTTGGCGGCGGTAGAGTAACCAAATGAAGAGGGGGGAACCGAGTAATGCTGTGACTGCACCAACTGGAAGTTCTACAGCACCTAAGCGGGAAAGTAAGTCTGCAATTGTCATGACGATCGCACCTCCTAATGCACTCAATGGTAAGATGGCGCGATAATCTGTACCTACTAGTAAACGGATACCGTGGGGTACTATTAAGCCGACAAAACCAATTAAACCGCCAATACTCACAGCACCTGCGGCTAATAGTGTAGCAACTGCACCGATGAAAATGCGCGATCGCCCCAAAGAAACCCCCAAACTCACTGCTAACTCATCGCCTAGATTTAATAAATTTAGCGATCGCGCTAACAAACATCCCCATCCCAAGGCGACAATAATATAAGCACCGGCTGTAGTTACTTCTGTCCATCCCCGGCCATTCAAACTGCCAATTAGCCAGTTTAAAGCCGCCTGTATTCTTCCATCCTCACTTAAC
This sequence comes from Anabaena azotica FACHB-119, assembly GCF_014697625.1. Taxonomy (GTDB): domain Bacteria; phylum Cyanobacteriota; class Cyanobacteriia; order Cyanobacteriales; family Nostocaceae; genus Trichormus; species Trichormus azoticus_A. Next base: position 11,376 of record NZ_JACJSG010000026.1, read on the forward strand.
AATAGTAAGACCGATTGTACTGCCCCAAACATGGCGCTTACCGCTACGCCACCCAAAATTAGCCGTTCTACAGATATCCCATCCCCTGTTTTGGCTAAAAAATAGACTATCACCGTTGTCAGTACACCCCCCACCCAGGCCGCTAGGGGAACCCAAGCTAAGAATACCCCTAAACTAATCATGGCGATCGCTACCAAACCCGCACCCGCAGAAATACCTAGTAAGAATGGGTCGGCTAGTCCGTTGCGTAACATTCCTTGCAGCAGCGCACCCGACATTCCCAAAGCTGCACCTACCAAAATGGCTGCTATGGTTCTGGGTAGGCGCAAGTCCCAGAGGATAGTTTGATTGAGTTGTTCTCCTCTGCGCCACAGTGCTAGCCACAGTTGTGCGGGTGTGATGGCGACTGCACCAAAGGATAGGGAAGCGCCTACTGCCAAAACTAGGAAGATAAGTAAGAATAAGGTGGCTAAAAGTATCTTGGCTTCGTTTCTAGAAGCAGCGTTAATGTTCCTGACAGTTTTTTCCTGTCGCTGCCTGAGATTCATGTGTTTTGCTGATGGCTATTCCTGCAATCAATCTTATCTTTCTTTAAGAGCGATCGCTTTGGCAAGAATCTAATTTATCAGGACTGTCTAAGTTTTTTCATTTCCTCATGTCCTAACTGTCTTGGCGACTGCTATATAAAGAATTGACGATTAGCACTTGACTAAGTATAAATTTAGTATGAAGATATTACCTTGGTATATTTACTAGCTTGTTACGGTTTACCCCCAACATTAGCGTAAACATCCAACCTAGTTAAGTACATACGAGCCAGTCCACATCAAGCCGCAAGCCGCCGCATGAAAGCAGCCTCGTACATCCGTCAAAACACTTACCAGAACTAGATCATAACTCCACCCACAAGGGGATAGAGTTTTGTCAGTGGTTAGTGGTCAGTGGTTTAAGCCTGAGCCAAAAAACAACTGACAAGCGAAAAGCCTAATAAATTTTGGATGTATAGCCTTTCATAGAAGGTAATTATTCACTTATGTATCGACCATTAGTTTTAGTTGTAGAAGAACATCTACATAACTTAGAATTGCTTAACTCTTACTTGAAAAAGATAAAAATCGCTTGTATTTGTGCTAAACAAGGAGTTAAGGCAATTATTCTGGCACAAACCCAAAAACCTGACCTGATTCTACTAGACATGATGGTGTCAGATTTAAGTGGTAGTCAAGTGATTAATTACCTTAAGCAAGACACAAAAACAGCGAAAATTCCAATTATTGCTGTTTTACCTTTTATTCTGGTGCAGAATCAAGACTACCTCTTCCTTACAGGTGCGGAGGAATATATTACTAAACCATACAATTTTAATTACTTAAATAGTTTGATTTACCGCCATCTTAATCTGCTGAATTCTTCCAGTTAGCTTTCGGGATAGATTCTGGATTACGCACTTCTGGTAATTGGTCTAAAACAACTACTATTCCTGTACGTCCTGTGACCAAGTTGGTACTGCTCATTAAGTCGGTAATAGGTTTACCAATCACCTCCTCAAGGATGATTTTTAGCTGTGGTTTAATAATTTTATCAAGCAATGTTCTGATTTGTTCTGCCAAGCCTTCATGCCCTGCTGCTAACAAAGTTTGCTCAATTTGGCTGACTGAATTTTCTAGAGATATTACTAATTCAGAATCAAAAAAGTGACAAATAATTTGGGTGGGTCGTCGCCCTATTTTCTCGTTGTATAGAGTACTAACACGTTGGGAAATTTTTCTTTCGAGTTCTCCAATAGTTGGGTTTACCATTACTTTATAAAAATAATCAAAGTTTTTCTTTTTGTAAATATTTAATATTGTTGGGTATAAACCTTCGATATCATAATACATTTCTTGGTAAAAATCACGATTTATTCTCTATACTTTTATCCGAAGTGCGGTTATTTCCATATCTTTATATGGAGTTAAATAGCGGGTGAACGAAGGCAAAAATCCAGGCGACAGAAAACCCCAACTATCTAATTAAATGCTTACTGTGTAGTAAGACTTAAAGTCAAATAGGGTAATTTCTTTAGATAAAATTAAGAAGTTATCATGTAGGGGTGCGTTAAGCTAAAACGGTTAGACAAAGGTAATTACACCCAATTTTCCCAGACAACCTTGTGGCGTAAGTGGGAATTTTTGTCAAGCGATCGCCAGCAGAATATATCCTCTGGCTGTGGTATGTGAAGGGACTGGGATGTTTACACGTTCATATCAGATGTTCCTCCCAGAATGACTGTAACCCCTAATCGCTCCTCTGTTTTGTAATGATTTGATAAACCATTAGCTACCAAGGCTGTGACAAATACTGAGGTTGACCTTTCCATGACCAATTACGTAAGCTTGTAACTGTCAATTCCTGGCTCAATAGTATTAGTTAATACAAAAGTTTGCTAGAAGTTGCTATTTTTTCACGATCGCAGAAGAATTTTTATGAGGAATTTAAAATTGCCTTAAGCAATTTCCGACGAAAGTTGATACCTTGTTAATAAGAGACAATTACTGACAAACATCATTCTCAAATTCATGGATTCTTCATCAATTACCTCTTTACTTGAAGACTTGAAAAATCCTGATGCTTTAGTACGGGAACAAGCAACAAAGAAACTTTGGCGGATATGGTTCCAGCAAAAGGGAGTGTATGGACTGGAAAAAATTGATCAGAGTCAGAAATTGCTAGATGCTGGGGAAATTACTGAAGCTGAGGCAATGCTGACACAGTTAATTCATGAACAACCAGATTTTGCCGAAGCTTGGAATCGCCGGGCTTTTCTCTACTACAGTATGGGAGAATATCAAAAGTCTCTGGCTGACTGTCAGATGGTGATCCAAATTAATCCGGTACATTTTGGCGCACTGCATGGGATTGGTTTGTGTTATGCAGCATTAGGCAAGTACGCTAAAGCTATCAAAGCCTTTAAGCGTGCCTTAGAAATACAGCCATACTCTTTGGTAAACCAGAAATTGATTTTAGAATGTACTTTCAGACTCAGCTAAAACTTGATGAGAGGGATTCAGCATCCTGAAATACTGATTTTACCTCTAAAAAAGTACATTTTCTGGTTTTATGTATCCACCACCTGTTCATCGCCCTAGTCGCCGTCGATTGCATTGGTAGTAGTATGATTGCTGCTTGTGCCAATATTAATCAAGCATCAACCTCTAACTCAAAGTTAGATAAAGTTACTTTTGGGACTAACTGGTTAGCCCAAGCAGAACAAGGGGGATTTTAGGGGGCGATCGCCACGGGAATTTACAAGACCACGGGCTAGATGTCACAATTAAAATGCGTGGGCCACAAATACCTAGTGGCACTCAATTGTTAGTAGGTGGTGCAGTAGACTTTTTCATGGGTTATGGTATTGATGCCATCAACGCCATAGCACAGGGAATACCCAAAGTTACAGTAGCAGCAATTTTCCAAAAAGACCCGCAGTGTATCCTTACCCATCCCAACCCAGCAATCAAAACTTTAGCCGACCTCAAAGGCAAACCGATTTATATCTCTGCGGCTGCTAATGTAACGTTTTGGCCCTTATTAAAAGCTAAGTATGGTTTTACGGACGAACAAAAGCGTCCTGTTAACAATTCGCGCATTCACGCATTCGCGCATTAAAGACATTTTGCCTACGGCACGCTACGCGAACAGACGGGGATTTAAACCCCGACTGAAACTGATACTACGTATAGACGTAGGGGTCTTTTGGTATAGTTACTTAGAAAATCCCCAACCAGGTAATCAACTAATTAAACAAGATAATCCAGAAATGACAGACGAACAACTCGCTTACGGTCTACAAAAGCTGCAAAAATAGGGAATCATTGTATCTGATGTAGCCAAGACCCAAGGTATCGGTTCCATGAGTGAGCAAAAGTGGCGATCGCTATTTGAGAGTATTACCGCAGGGTATAGGGAATAGGGGACAGGGGACAGGTAATAGGTAGGAATTACACATCATAAGCTAAAACCTCTACAATAAGAGACTTTCAAAACTATTTCCTATTACCTGTTACCTCTACCCTATCCCCTATCAAAATAAAACCCCTGGTTGCGCCAGGGGTTAGGGTTTCGCTGAGATAAGTAATTGATTCTACAATTTGTCCTCAGCCTATTCCTGAGAATTACAAGAAATTCTTTTTTTGAGTTTTTAGAGACTTCTAGAAATTAAATTATTCAATGGGTGAAAGGTCACGTTAATCCCTATGGTACTTTTCGTTTGGCTCTCAATGTCAAGTTGCCAATTGAGACGGGGTGAATGTATCTAAAAATACTAGCGTTATTAATCAGAGATTATTATAGTCTGAAAGTCATTCATAGCAATACTTTTAGCCTATCTTGCCCCAGGTAACAGCTTCGCTATATCTACGCCAACTAGGTAAAACGATATCAAAGTGTTTTGGTGTATACGTTTGATGATTTTTTCAGCCTACTTTTTGTCTAAGTCCCACTAGTTGTTCTTGTATTTGAGCGCAAATAATATTTTTTATGTCTTCAGGACTTACGCAAGTGTCACAATTGGTGGTTGGTGCGTGACGCTACAAGTCTCATGACTACGTTCAAATATTATCGCTCCTCACACACCCTACAGAAAAAATCTGCCAGTTGCGTAAGTCCTATTTTAGTTGGAACTCTGTTACTTGAGGCTACCACCCCTGAGTAAATGGTGTACAGCCATCTCTATATCTTCTTCTTTAATTAAAGATTCTCCTACTATCACAGCATTTGCGCCGGCTTGGGCGATTAAGGTTAAATCGGGGTGTGTATATATTCCCGATTCGCTGATGACGGTGATACCTAAATCTTGCAGTTGCGATCGCCTGGCTGCTAATATGTTTTGTGTAGTGCTGATATCCGTGGTTAAGTCTTCTAAGCTTTGGTTGTTAATTTCGATGAGGCGAATGTCATCTAATTTAAGTATGCGGTCTAGTTCTGCCAAACTGTGGACTTCTACTAACGCATTCATCCCCAAATAGTGAATTATTCGCAAAAAGTCTTGTATTTCTCTGTCTGTGAGGATAGCAGCAATTAAGAGTATGGCATCTGCTCCGGCGGCTCTGGCTAGGTAAATTTGGCAGGGGTCAATGATAAACTCTTTGCAGAGTATCGGTAATGGTATTCGTTGGCGGATGCTGCGGAGAATTTCAAAACTGCCGTGGAAAAGTGAGCTATCTGTAACTACTGATAGACAAGCTGCACCACCTTGTTGATAGGCTTTGGCGATCGCGACTGCATCGAAGTCTGCCCGAATCATACCACGATTAGGTGATGCTTTCTGGATTTCGGCAATTAGGCTAGGTTTGTAAAGGTTTTGTTGCAAGGCTGTTAAAAAATCGCGCACGGTTGGCGCAGCCGTTAATTGGCGTTGTAAAGAAGCCAATGACATTTGTTTATGTAGTTGTGCAACTTCTTGCTTTTTCTGCCATACAATTTCTCTGATAATTGGTTGCAGACGATTAGTATAAATAGCACTGGGGTACATCATAACCTGCTACAAATCTGGATGGGGTAACGAAAAAAGGCATAAGGGCATAGGGGTGTAGGGGTTATAATTCACTATGCACTTATACCCAATTCCTATACATTCGATGCGAAGTTGTGAGAATTTTTTTACTTCTTCCCAACAACAAGGATTCAAGTATGCAACCTAACTGTATTCATTTATCAGAATATATAGGAATCCTATTTGATTGTTGAAAAATCTCAGCATTTTGAGGGTGGGTAATGCCACATTATGATACTTTTGGTGGGCAATGCCTACCCTACTTTTATCTCAAAAATCAACTATGAATCTTATATTTCACTTAGCGAATTAGGTTGATATGCCTACATATTTAGCTTTAATCCCGGCGGGTTTCAAATCAGTACTTCTTGATTATCCCTTCTGCTTTCTTGATTTTCACTGCCTAGACAGTTATTTTTGATTAATCGAATATAAGTACGGTATGGTATGTAATCTATGGGATTATAACCAGAGTAGCGCAGTAGTAAAACGCAGGCCCAAGAATATTTACCAGCAATAATTGATTTAATAATTTGGTCTACTTGTTCATTGTTGATTTTCTTAACATTTTGTGAATTGTAATTGTCTTGCTGACGCATAATTTTCCCTGATGATTTTATTTGATAACGACAGTAAAAAATCGAGTTTATAACAGGAGTTTTAGTTGTAGACGTTTTTGAATTGGAGAAACTTCACCTGTGATGTAGTCGTGATTGAGGCTGATTTGTTGTAGTTGGGATTGGGCTGATAAACGCTGAAACAAGGTTGGTAGTAGCACCTGTCCGCGAGGATTGAGTGAAGAGATGGTAAATGCGTTTTCTCTTGTTGTCAGTTGTCATGGGGGATTGATAAATCCAATTGCCCATCTTTTGTATCGCCCCGATTCGTAACTACTGGTCAATAAGCCTCCACGCACTTGATTGAGGTGAAAGAGAATTTCATCTAGTGCAGTGTCCATCTTTACTTGGCTGGTGCTGCGAGTTACGCGCAGGTTCCCAAGGGTTGTGTAAGTAAGGGATTCACAAATCATAGTCTTTTGTTTTGTGTGTGTTGGCGGGAGTATAGCGTCAACTCTACGTTGGTACGCAGCCATTGCTATTCCACTATCCTCAACAAGAAGAACTTTGACACTACAGCACAGGTAAAACAGTACAAAACATCTGTGCGATGACCTGCGATCGCTCGGAGATTATCGCCTACAGTTCTGGAAAAGAGGGGTAAATTTAACTATTTAGCATTTTGGTTTCCCTCATAAATCTCTAGTTAAATTAGCCCCTAAAAAATGAACCGTTTTGCAGAAGCAACTTCTTAGCTAAGATTACTCAATCTTTGGCAATAGATATACGATCTATTTTTTGATAGACATATCTCTTTTTTCTTTATTTAATTTTTTGTCTTGTTTTGACTTGACGATTTGATATTTTTGATGATGTAGTGATGGGTTAATATTATACCACATAAGAGACAAAAAAACTTTTTTATTTCTGGTTTTATATCTCCCTAGTAATTAACCAAACTTATATTAATTAGATATCTTTTCTCATTCGTCTCAGCCACCTCTCCTTGAGGAGAAATGTGAGTATGCACCCTTTATAAGTTGAGGACTATAAATCAGCTTGTTGGATCTAAATCTTTTTTCTACAATAGGAGTATTTCATCCTAAGCGATCGCCTATGGCGGAGGTAGCGCATTGTAGTTGGGTAAATATCTATTAACATAATTGCTGCTGTATATTTCTATTATCTTTTTTGTCGCTTCATCAACCTTTCGTTGCCATATTTGTATTCTTGATCACATCAAAAATTAACAATTTCTATTTCTTTTGAGAGATAGGCAATAAATACTTTGGTCGATGATATTTAATGAAGGTACTCCTACTGACAGATGACTATGACTATTATTTCGTAGTTTAATCTCAGTGAAGGGAAATATCATAAGTAAATTTTATAAATTAAACATTAATGATAAATTCCATTATTAATTAATATTAAAGTAAAACTAGTTGATTGATTATAAACTGTTGTACCTAATCAAAAAGTAACTAATAAAATTATTTAGATATGCTAACTCTTTTTGTCCAGAATATTGAATCAAGTATTGGAAGTCAGAGAAACTCAGTAAATAGGTAAAACCGACTCGTTGACTATTCTTTGATAGTAAAACATACTGGTAATATGTGGTTATGTCTAAATAAAACTGGTAGGAGTTGTGATAGGTTGTAAAGCTTTCAAGGTATTTATATTTGGCAATATAGTTTGGTTTATTCTCTCGCTTGCTTACCTAAATCAGACCTGACCCAGGAGTTGGAGAACCTATGATTGATGCGAAATCATGGAGTAGTTAAAAATGCCATATCAAAAGCAAGATAAAATAATTCTAGGAAATGTAAATATTATTTACTTGACGCAATTAAGGATAAAATATTTGGTTTAATTGTTTAAGGCAAGGTTACTTTTAATAAAATTGCTAACTTTTGATTTTCTTGTTTAAAATATCCTTTCCATTTAGAAAATTTTCAGTACGATTGCTCGAATAGTAGGAGCGAATAAAAAGATGCTCATTGAAAAGATATTTCAATTTACCTGGAAATTAAGACTGAATATTTTCCTACGGAATTAGGTGGTATCTGCTACTTCTGGGTTAAAGACATAGGATTTTTCTGTATAACCGGTAGTTTGTAATTGGTAACTGAAATGACCACCAATATTAGTGATGAAAAAATGCTCAACGAATCATCAAAAACAATTTTAGTGATTGAAGATGAGGCTGATACCCGCAATCTCTTTTTAGTGGTGCTTGAGGCTAATGGTTTTGATGTGATAGTGGCTGAAAATGGTGTTGCTGGTATTCAACAGGCACAAAAACATCTACCAGACTTAATCATCTGCGATATTATAATGCCTGATATGGATGGTTACAGTGTTTTAGATACACTCCGTCAAGACCCTCTGACAACGATTATTCCCTTCATTTTTCTGACTGGGAACAATGATAAGGCCAGTTTGCGTAAGGGGATGGAGTTAGGGGCGGATGATTATATTACTAAACCTTCTACTATAGAAGAAATCCTCAAAGCGATCGCCACTCGCTTAGAAAAGCAAGCTAGGCTAAGATATTGGTATGCGACTACATCTGGTCAACTTTCAGAGGCGCTGGTTGTAGACTCTGAGTTAATTTTTCCCACTATTCCCCACCTCAAAGAGGTTTTCGATTATATAGAAGCTCATTATCATCAGGGGATTACATTATCAGATGTGGCTGTTGCTGTTGGTTATTCACCAGCTTACCTCACCAGTAGAGTTTCCAGAGAAACGGGAGATACAGTTAACGGTTGGATACTGAAGCGACGTATGGCCGCAGCGCGTCCTTTACTGAAGAATACCAACAAAACCATCGAACAGATTGCGACAGAGTTAGGTTATCAGAATGCTTGCCATTTCTCTCGTCAATTCCGTCAGTATCACGGCTTACCCCCCAAAGCCTGGAGAAAACAGCAACAGTCTCTCCTGTCTGGTAGACACCTAAAGCCTCAACTAAATCACAGTTATCCTCAACCGGAAAAATACTTAATAGCTAGCCGGGGTTAAAAGACTTCCAACTAAAAAATATACAATCACTTTGGGGAGATGGGGAGGAAGAATATTATTCAGCTTCTAAGCTTTCACTCATTGCATAGTTTAATTTCTGGAAGTCCCTAATTGTTTTTAGGCTTTGTCAACTGCTGGATTAACAATTGTACAGCCAAAGCCAATAAACCAATCGTCACTATACCAAATATTCCCATCCCCAAAGCTACTACACCAACTACCAAGGTACGCACGGCGGAGGTCAAACTGATAACTAACTGGTTATCAGAATGGATAGGTTTTTTCGCAAAGGTTGTAGCAATAGATATCATTAATAGATATAAAGCATATCCTAATCCGCCAGAAATAGCTGCCCCAGTTATGCAGCGTAAGGGAGTCGGCGGAACTTGTGTCGGCGTATCTGTTGGTTGAGTTTGGTTCATTGTCAGTTGTCAGTTATCAGTTATCAGTTATCAGTTGTCAGTTGTCAGTTGTCATCGGTCAACAGTCCATAGTTATTAATGTCTCCCTTGTCTCTTCTTCTCTCTAGTTAACTGTTAACTTTCAACTGTCAACTTTCACCCCATGTGCAATTGTGCGAGTTACAAATAATTCTAAATCTTCGTCGGGAATTATTTGTCTGACTTGCTGCTGAATTTGTTCGGCTTGTTGTTGAGTTTCGCAAAGGGCGAATACTGAGGGGCCGGAACCGGACATCATGGTTCCTATTACGCCTGGTTGAGATGCAAACAGTTCTCGCAACTGCAAGACTTGGGGATAGGAGGGTAATACTACTTTCTCTAAATCATTGTGCAGTTTTTGGGCGATCGCTACAGCATCTTTTTCTAAAATAGCCTTAACGATAGGCCCTGAATGCACTGCGGCGGCACGGGCTGCTAAATCATTGGTATCTTGAAGATAGGTACTGCCAAATTCTTGACGATAGGTTGTATAGGCCCAAGCGGTGGAAACTTCTAAGCTGCGATATTTACCCAATACTATATATATATGATCCAAACTGGGTAATGGGGAAAGTTGTTCACCTCGACCGGTGGCGATGACTGTACCACCAGCCACGCAAAAGGGGACATCAGAACCCAGGATAGCACCCAAATCTTCTAGTTCGGTTTGGGTGAGTCCTAAGTTCCAGAGTAAGTCTATCCCTACCAACACTGCGGCGGCGTTGGTCGAACCTCCAGCCAAACCAGCCGCTACGGGAATATGTTTGTTGAGGGTAATTTCCACACCGCCATGTTTAGCCAAGGCTTGGGGAAATTTTGTCGCCATCAATTCGGCGGCGCGATAGATTAAATTACTTTTATCTGTGGGAACTTGTGGATGACTGCAATGAACGCGGATAGTTTCATCGCTGATGGAGTGTAGTTCAATCTCGTCAGCTAGGTCGATACTTTGCAATATCATCACTAACTCATGATAACCATCTGGTCTGTTGCCGATGATTTCTAGATACAAGTTGATTTTAGCAGGGGCGATTAGTTTCATGGGGTTGGTCAGTTATCAGTTATCAGTTATCAGTTATCAGTTGACAGTTGACAGTTATCACTAGCTTTTCTCCCCCACTCCCTCATCTCCCTCATCTCCCTCATCTCCCCCACTTCCCCGACTCCCAACTCCCACCAAGTTAGCCAATTCTACCCATTGCTGAGTGCTGATATCTTCTGCTCTGGCTTGGGGGTCTATGTTTAATTGTTCCATTAATTGGGTTAGGCGATCGCGCTCTACTACTGATTGCAAATTATTGCGTAGCATTTTGCGTTTCGCGCTAAATCCTAATTTTACCAAATTCTCTAATCTTTTTGGCTCTTGTGCGGGAATTTCTATCTGTCTTGGACGCAAGCGCACGACTGCGGAATCTACTTTTGGTGGTGGGTAAAATGCACTGGCCGGAACATGACAAATTAATTCACAATCAGCTAAATATTGCACTCTGACTGATAATGCACCAAAACTTCTCGACCCTGCTTTAGCATATAACCTTTCCGCGACTTCTTTTTGAATTAATAAAACAATGGCATCAAATGGTTCAGGGTTAGGGTTGGCGATGGTTCCTAATAATTTTTCGATTATCGGCCCGGTGATGTTGTAGGGGATATTAGCCACTACTTTATTTTGCTGTTGAAACTGCGGAAATGCTCCTAAATTTGCCGCTAAATCTAGAGTCAGAAAATCCCCTTGTAACAGTAAAAAATTCTCTTTTTTCCCTAATTGTTTCGCCAATAATTCACATAAATCTCGGTCAATTTCTACTGCTACTAATGACTTTACCAGAGGTAATAAACGCCGAGTCAGAATGCCTGTACCGGGGCCTATTTCCAGAATGCGGTCATTTGTACTACAATCTGCTGCCTTGACGATTGCGTCGAGAACCTTGTCACTTTTGAGCCAATGTTGAGCAAATACCCTGCGCGGTCGTACCATCAATTTTCCTTACTATATCTACATTTTAGCATTTTACAAAAAATTCATTTCTTACTTTTTTCTTACTTTTTACTATGAGATTTCTGGGCTTTTTGTTGGGTTACATATTGACTTTAGAGATTTTATATGCTATATGAATTAGGCGATCGCCCAGAGATATCAGCAATGAAAATACCTCAATATTCTCCTCCTACCCATCTGTGTTTTAGGTAGAACAGTGTAAATAATTCAAGTTTGTAGTCAGGACTTTAGTCCTAAGAAAAGGCTAAAGCCTTTACTACGAACACGAAGTTCATAGATGAGGATTTTTTTGGGACTGACAAAAATTAAATTATTGATTTTTGAGAGAGAAGATAATTATAAGATTCTTTCGTCCTTCTCCCCTTGCAACTGCATATTTTTTTAGTTGAAAGTCCCTTATCTGTCTCCTGTTCCCTACACTTACATTTCCACAGGTTCTTGGTCAAATTGTCGCATCAGTTCTAACAAAGCTTCACGGTCTGGGGTTTGTCCATCTTTAAGCAGTTCGGCTAAACCTGCAAAATACTTTTCACGTTCTCCGCCTGGACAGAACTTGACATCCTCTCACCGCTAACCCTTGCGGGTGTAGCGGGAGATTCCAAAGATCACTCTTTGGGCTTTCTCTTTCCCCGACTCGGCTTGTTTGGAGGAGTTGCCTCACCCAAACAGAGGTCGATATCTCCAGAGACTTGAGATCCTGTGTGTCCCACAGTACGTAGTCCTAACTCAAGTATGTTCCGTGCAGCGTTCCAGTCCCTGTCTTGAGTATGTACACAGTGAGGGCAAACATGAGTTCTTGTACTAAGCGATTTTTGCACCACTTCACCACAGTTAGAGCAATTCTGGCTGGTGTGGTGTGGTGGAACTGCCACAGTTACCACGCCAAACACCTTACCAAAATACTCAACCCATTGTCGAAACTGAGTCCACGCTGCGTCACTAATCGACTTAGCCAAGTGTCTATTCTTGACCATGTTCGCAAGGTGCAAATCTTCATAGGCTACCAAGTCGTTAGACTGGACTACGCACCTCGCCAACTTCACGGCGAAGTCTTTACGTTGCCTACTTACTTTCAGGTGTTTTCTGCTCAAGCGATTTCTCGCCTTAGCTCTGTTTTTAGAACCCTTTTTGGCTTTAGACAATCTCCGTTGCAGACGTTTCAAAGACTTCTCGCGCTTTAGCAGGTGTCTGGGGTTTTCAACCTGATTGCCTTCACTATCGGTATAGAAGTGATTCAGTCCCACATCCAAACCAATAGTTTTACCCGTTGGTTTTCGCTTTTCTACTCTGTCTTGGTCGATGCAGAACTGAGCGTAGTACCCATCAGCACGACGCACAACTCGTACTCGCTTGAACTGTTTCAACTGGTAGAAATGCAAGTCACGGGTTCCCCAAAGCTTGAAAGTTCCTGCCTTAAAGCCATCGCTAAAAGTGATGTAGCGACGGTCTTCAGAGAGCTTCCACCCACAGGTTTTATATTCAACACTCCCGTGAGTCTGCTCTTTCTTGAACTTTGGATAACCTTTCTTTCCTGGTTTAGACTTTTTACAGTTATCAAAGAATCTAGCAATTGCACTCCACGCTCTTTCAGCACTAGATTGACGAGCCATCGAGTTAAGCTTGGACACCCAAGGGAAACTCTCATCGGCAGCAAGAACGGCGCAAAATTTATTGAGGTCGTAACGCCCAACACCTTTGTTGTCCATCCAGTATCGAAGGCAAGCGTTGCGAACAAAGCGAGCAGTCCGAATAGCTTCATCCAGCTTTCGATACTGCTCGTCAAGTCCCTCAAGTTTTGCCTCGAATACCAGCATTTATGTTATATATCTTGACATAAACAATTATATCATGTTGTCAAAAACTCAACTACCCTCCTCCCTGATTTCGCTTGCGCTCAATTTCGGTCGGAGAGTGTTTCGTTTTTGACCCGCAATTCATCTCGCCGCCAAGTCTGCGACTGTGGCGAGAGTCTTCTTACGGAGGTTAGATAAACCCAAGTGACCGTGGGTATCAGCACCAACCGCTTTGAATATCACCTCGCTATTACCTGTTTGTAGATGATTTCCTTGTCCTGGTGCGAGGATAATTTCTTTAATAGGTAATGTCATCCTCAATTTATCCTCAAAATCGATAACTTATACAGACTTTTCCAGCGCTGTCAAATGCTGAGATTTCTTACTTAACGAAGCACTAGCAATCAAGCTAGAAAATGAAAACAGCATCCAACCTAAACATATTTGCTTTCTTGTTTGCCAATCTTGTCTATTATTAATGGTGGGAATTGGTTGACTATTTATCTCTAATCTCCAACAAGCGATCGCACCTACACCCAACAAGATACCACTCACGATAGAAGTAATTGTAATAGTTTTAAACAGATATGAAGCAAAATCCTGCTGCATTCGCAAACGCTTGACGGCGCGGCGACTACGAATAATGCTTAACTCGTCTGTGTTATGACTTATTTGCGCTAGTGGATAGGTAATTTGCTGTTTGCTCATTTCTCGTCACCTATATCCCCTTCTACAGTCTACATGACATCTATATCAGTAGTCACATAGTAAACTTTTGCCAAGGTGAAAACTACTTTCTACAGAAAGAATCAAGGAATTTAGTCCATAGTCATTAGTCCATAGTCATTAGTCCATAGTCAACAGTCCATAGTCAACAGTCCACAGTTTTTCTCTACTACTCCTCTGCTTCCGTTCTTCAATAAATGAAACATTTCTTATAGTACACAGATACTAAAGGGTGGTATAATTTATGCTAAATCCAGCATTCAAAAAGATTGTGTGCTGAAAGCTAAATTCATTAAGTAAGTCAGTGAGAGAAAATCGGTCTATGTTAAGAAACTGGCAATAACTAAACCCTCCTATCTCCTGCCTCCTGCCTCCTGCCTCCTATAATTGTTTATGGCGAAACGTCTTCTAGTAGTTGAATCACCAGGGAAAGTTAAAAAGCTTAGTCAAATTTTGGGTTCAGAGTGGATAGTGCGTGCTTCTTGTGGACACATCCGCGAACTCAGTGATGAGGGTGAGGATTCTTTGGGATTCAGTATGGAAGATGGGAAGGTGCAATGCAAATACGTAGCGCGTGACCAACGTTCCCAAGAAACTATCCAGCAGTTGAAGACCACAGCCAAGCAGGTGAGTGAAGTTGTCTTGGCTACTGACCCAGATAGGGAAGGAGAAACCATTGCTTGGCATCTCAAAGAAGTGCTAGGTTTGAGAGAACCGAAACGGGTAGTCTATACAGAGATTACAGCAAGTGCAGTAAGAAATGCGATCGCCAATCCCCGGAAGTTAGACCTGAATTTAGTCGGTGCGGGATTATGTCGAGACTGTTTAGATAAGTTGGTAGGTTATAAGGGTAGCCCGTTAGTATGGGCGTTGAATAATGGGGCGAAAAGTGTCGGGAGAGTGCAAAGTGCTACACTGCACCTGATTTGTCAACGGGAAAGAGAAATTCAAACCTTTGTCCCGCAAGATTATTGGAGTGTTTGGGTTGATTATGTTGAGGGTTTCCGCGCTTTCTACAAGGGTACTGTTAACAGTCGTCCAGACTCACCAGAACAGGAAGTGGAAGTTCATGATGATGCGGCGGGAAATCAGACAACTGCACCAGAGTCTACCCGCGTGTTGAGCGAAGCGGAAGCAAATCGTTTAGTGGAAGAAGCACGTCGTCATCCTCACCAAGTTATACAGTATGAAGGGAAAATTGTCAACCGCCAACCACCACCACCATTTATTACTTCCACCCTGCAACAAGCGGCTGGTTCTAAGTTGAAGTTCGCGCCAGAAAAGACAATGCAGCTAGCCCAAAAGTTGTATGAGGCTGGGTTAATTACATATATGCGGACGGACTCGGTAATGTTGAGTCCAGAGTTTTGTGAGAGTGCGCGTCAGTGGTTGGAACAAAATGACCCGCAAAATGTACCGACGCAAGTGGCGAGACATCGTAGTAGTAAAACGGCGCAACAAGGACATGAAGCAATTCGTCCCACAGATGTCTTTAAACCTTCGGCAGAGTTACGCATAGAACTACCTACTGATGAGTTTAACTTGTATGTGATGATTTGGAAACGAGCGATCGCTTCTCAATGTCGTCCAGCGCAGTTGCGGAAAACCTTGGTAATTATCCAGTCTGGGGAAATTCTCTTTTCAGCAAGAGGACAAGTAGTCGAGTTTTTGGGTTATACCCGTTACTGGCCTAACCTCAGCAAAGATACCATTTTACCAGCCCTACAGCAAGGGCAAATGCTGACATTAGAAAATGCTGGTCACGAGAAGAAACAAACCCAACCCCCACCACGCTACAGCGAACCGAAGTTAGTTCAACTCATGGAACGTAAAGGTATTGGTCGTCCTAGTACCTATTCTCCCACCATCGCCACCCTCAAGAAACGCGGTTATATCGAACTGACAAAAGACAACTTACACCCAACCAGTCTAGGGTTAGAAGTTGATACTTTCTTACAAAAAGCTTTACCTGATTTACTAGAGACAGAGTTTACTGCCAAAATGGAAAATGCCCTCGATGCGATCGCCGATGGAAAACAACCTTGGCAGCAATATTTAACCACCTGGAATCAGAATTATTTTGCCCCAGCTTTGGTAAAAGCTAAGACTCTAGTTGTCGATACAGCCCACAAAGAGAAAACTTTTCCTGAGCGTAAGTACGATACTAGCAGGACTCGCTGTCCTGACTGCAACAACTTCCTCAGCAAGATACCTAGTAGTAAATTAAAGAAGAAATACTTCCTCAAATGCACCAGTGGTTGTGAAAATACCGTCCTCTTCTGGAGTGAATTTAGTAAGGCTTGGCAACCACCCCGAACGAAAGATGACAAAATCGCCGAGAATAGTCAAGATAAAATTATACCCTCCGCTAAGTTGAGTGCCTACCCTTGCCCAGTATGTAAAAAACCTTTGGAGGAGTACACCTATACGAAAGATGGACAGAAAAAAACTATGCTGCGTTGTTCCGCCTCTCAATCTCGCACTGATAAAAAGCATAAGGATGTGGCTTATTTTAGTACGGCTAAGGGTTGGTGGAGTCCTAAGTTTGGGGAGTTGCAAGGGTAGGGTTTTTAAACGCAGAGGAAGGGGAGGTTTGATGAGTTGAAAAGAGGGTTTTATAGAGACATCTATAATATAGCAATAGCTTAGACAGCAAAAGACTTTTAACTCTGTCACCTGTTACCTGTTATATCAAGTTCGGCTAATTACTTATAATATGGTTGTTTTGGTCGGTAATGGGTAATAGCTAATAGGTAATTGTTTTCTACCATTAGCAATTACCAATTACCAATTACCAACCCCGAAGATATGATCAGTGATTAAGCGGACATGATATTACCTGTTCATACCATTATAAATATTTTTTGTCTAGCCTCTATTTTCTAAGATGACTAATCAACAAAGCCCAGCACCTATTTCCTTTATCCAAAATATTTTAGTTGCCCGTTGGCGATCGCTTTTACTCCTCTTAGCTGGGGTATACTTACCATTGCAGATATTTGAGTTATTGGCAGTGAAGTTATGGCAGTATGAAGCAGGGTTCCCTTGGGATCTACCAATACTGTTGGCGGTTCACTCTACAGCACAACCTGCATTAGATATAGTGGCGGTGGTGTTAACTAAATTCGGGTCATTTTGGACTGTGGGTCCGATTTTAGGAATGATCGCTATAGTATTATGGCAGAGAAAACGCTGGCGATCGCTAGCCTATCTATTAACCACAGCCTTGGGAAGCACCATCATCAACCGCACAGCCAAGATGTTAATGCACCGAGTCCGTCCCCAGTTATGGGTTTCTGGTGCGCCGGAGTTCGATTTTGCCTTTCCTAGCGGTCATGCTACAACGAGTATGACCCTGGTAGCTATGTTGTTAATTCTCACTTGGGCTACCTCTTGGCGGTGGTTAGTGTTGACTGTAGGTAGCTTATATATTTTGGTAATTGGCTGGACTCGCCTTTATTTGGGGGTACATTTCCCTAGTGACATTCTTGCAGGTTGGATGGTGGCGATCGCTTGGGCAATAGGTGTGAGTATAATTATCAAACCAAACTTAACCAAACCCACCGCAGTAGGCGACCAAACTCAAGAAGAAACCACCCTATTACCTGAAGAAACTTAGGAGAATAACTGTTGACAGGTGACAGGTGACAGGTGACAGTGATGATGAATATTTTCTCCTCTGCTCCCCTGTTCCGGTTGGTGAGCGCAGTCGTTCGCGTTAGCGTCTGTCTACGACACGCTATCGCGTTCGCGTAGCGTCCCGTAGGGAACGCAGAGAACCACTGCTCCCCCCACTCCCCACCCTACGAAATAATCAGCTTTTGGGCTTGTTATTTTGTCAATAAAAGAGTGGTGTAACATATTAACCATTGACTATTGACTATTGACTATTGACTATTGACTGTTGACTATTGACTATTGACTATTGACTGTTGACTATTGACTGTTGACTATTGACTATTGACTATTGACTGTTGACTATTGACTATTGACCATTAAAAATTTGATTAGCAGTCAATTTCAAATCAGGAAAAGTAGAAGAAATAATCAGTTCCGAACCTCTAAATTGAGCAACCTGATACTCTTCATCAACTAGATGATAAATAGAAATAGTAGGTTGCTTGGGATTACCGATAAATTTTCTTGCCCCTAAAGCTGCATAATCAACTATCCAATATTCGGTAATCCCCATTGCCTCATAATTCCCTAACTTGGTGTAATAATCATCTTCCCAATTTGTACTAACAACCTCAATCACCAAAGGAATAGATGCACTTTGAGTTACAGTAGATTCTTTTGCCCACAATTCCTCATTATGTAGATTAGCATCATTAATTAAAACTATATCTGGTAAGTAAGCAGATGACTTTCTCGGCGGTTTTACTAACGCTGTTTTGGGAATAAATTATGGCAATTGCCATCTTTTATACTCAACAGTAATTTCCCCTGCCAAAAATCCTATCACTTTTTCATGCTTGCCAGTGGGTTGAGGCCTTTCAACTATTATTCCATCATGTAATTCGTAACGCTTGCCATTATTCTCTGGCAACCATTCAACAAATTCTGCAAAAGTCAATAGTTTAGGTAAAGATTGAGCCATATCAAAACCTCATACCAATTCTCCATGAAGTTGCGCCGAATAAACAATGTAGAGACGTTGCATGCAACGTCTCTACAGCGCAGAATAAAGTGCATCTTTATCAAGAAACAGTATCAGTCTGTTTTGACTATACCAGTTCTTGATGAAAACGCACTGAATTATCATTATTTTGGTACATCACCAATTAGTTTCATAAAAAACTCCACCTACAAGCAGATGGAGTAGTTTTCAAGTTCGTAGTGAGGACTTTAGTCCTCAAGAAAGGACTAAAGTCCTCACTACAAACCTTAATTATTTACGCCTTCTTCGTAGGTGCATTAGTAACTCGTGCATCTACAATTGCTTGCGACACATTAGGAATAAACCAATTTACCTCATCAGATTTCACAACTTGAGTTCCAGCCTGATTAAATTCAATCGCGCCAGTATCAGGATCTGTCTTGAGAACTAAGTTAGTACCAACAGGAACTTTGATGACAACGCCACCAATAAATTCTTTACCTTGACCATCAGAATTGATAGCTACAGCATTGACATCACTAGGTAAATAAACACCCTTACAATTCCATCTATCCTCAGTGGTCTGACCATCACCTAAAAAATACAATGCTGCGCCTTCAGAATATTCATCGTCATCTAAATTTGGTTCTGGCCCGTAGATAGCTAAAGTCTTACCTGTCTGATTACTGCATTGTCCCCAGTCAATTCCTGATTCCAGAGCATATTTTTGCAACTCTAACTCATTTATTTTTTGCTCAATTTGTTCTGGGGTATAATCTGCCAATTTAACTTGTTTTTCTTGGGACTTTCTTAAACTCTTGATTTGTTCTGTCAAGGTAATGTAATCAGGGTTTTTGGTAATTTTTGGGCGGTCTGCTAATGAAGCAGGTTGAACGAATAATAAACTTGTAACAAAGACCGCCACCATCAAAAAGTATTTAAAGGTTTTCATGTTTGCGTTCCAATTTTTACAACTTGCAGCTTATGACTATCTAGCAATGTTGTTAATATTATAACGAACCTATCACGTTCAAGACCTTATAAAAATACTGCTATGTTAGCTTTGTTAAATGCCAATTTAAGCTTCACATATCATGAGAATTTCTCAATTACAACAATATTTGCTTGATTTTATTTTATACTTTTTATTTTTCCGTAATTGATCAAACAAAAATCCCCTTATTCAATATACTCACTACTACACAAGCTTAAAACACAATAATTCCCGTCGTCTTGTGTGCGTATTTTTTGTAACTATCATCAAAGAAAAATTATCATATTGATTTATTAAAATAAATTCTCCTAAACGTCGATACATTTATCAAATTTAATAATTTTTAAGAAAAATTAGATTTTATTTATCACTTATACTTGATTGTAGAAAATACATAAGGTAGGATGAAATCTATCTAAAGGAATATAACTTAAAAAACAGGTGTCCCAGTGGTAGATATATAGATATCTGCAAGTAGTAAATTGGCGATCGCTTGCCTGGGCAATTCAAAAGTAATAACAGAATTACCCAAAACCCCATCGATATGTGTGCCATTTTTAAATAGAGAAACTAGTCATGAAACAAGAAATATCATCCCATCAGATTCTTTACAGATTCTTGACTTCGCTCAACTTATTAAATGAAGAAATATCGCCTTTATTTTAAATAGGAGATAATCTAATTTTATAAATCAAGGTAAGCAATTTGAATATATTAGAATTTTCTCTATTAGTTTGGCTTGGCTCATTTAGCGCTGGTTTTATAGGTGCGCTAACTGGGTTAGGAGGTGGAGTCGTCATAGTTCCCTTATTAACTTCTATATTTGGTGTTGATATTAGATATGCCGTTGGTGCTTCCCTAGTATCTGTAATAGCCACATCCCTGGGTGCAGCATCTACATATATTAAGAAAGGTTATACAAATCTGCGATTGGGAATGTTTTTAGAAGTCGCCACGACAATTGGCGCGATCGCCGGCGCAATTATTGCTACATTTGTCTCAGTCAAAGCCTTAACCATTGTATTGGCGATCGTGCTGATATATTCCGCCTACCTTTCACAACGACCTAGAATTGAGCAAATAGAAAATGAACCCCCCGATCCCCTCGCCGACTACCTGCAACTCAACAGCACCTACCCAACCCCCGATGGACTAGTACCTTATCAAGTCCACGCAGTCCCAGCCGGATTTAGCGTCATGCTAATAGCTGGCGTATTGTCTGGGTTACTGGGTATCGGTTCGGGAGGCTTCAAAGTCCTAGCAATGGATCAGGCCATGCGTCTACCTTTTAAAGTTTCTACCACTACCAGCAACTTTATGATCGGTGTCACAGCCGCCGCATCAGCCGGAGTTTATTTAGCTAGAGGTTACATAGATCCAGGCTTATCAATGCCTGTAATGTTGGGGGTATTACCTGGAGCTTTTTTAGGTGCGCGAGTTTTGATAGGTGCTAAAACACATATTTTGAGAATAATTTTCAGTCTGGTATTAGTGGTAATGGCTTTAAAAATGGTTTACAACAGTCTAATGGGAGGGCTGTAAAATGTATGAATATAATACTGGCATTTACCAGAAAACAGTACAACCAAATAGTGAATCTGTGGTTATCTCTGTGCCGCCTCAAGAAACAAATGATGTCAAAATAGCAGCACAAGAAGTCACCAATAATTGCCAAACTGGTGTCAAAACATCAACCGAGCAGCAATTAGAATATCTACTCAGCAACCTCTTAAAATATGGAGTTTTACTAGCTAGTGCATTTGTCCTACTAGGCGGCATACTGTACTTAATTCATCATGGTAGTGAGCCTGCTGACTATCACATCTTTCATGGCACACCATCAGAATTTTGTTCACCAGTCGGTGTATTTGGTGCAGTCTTATCAGGTAGCCGTCGTGGCATCATCCAACTGGGAATGTTATTATTAATTGCCACCCCTATTTTCAGGGTAATTATATCTTTATTAACTTTCCTATTAAAGCGCGAATTTATTTACGTCATCATTACTTCATTAGTCTTAGCAAGTTTAACTTATAGTCTTATAGGAGCTTATTTTTAAAATACAGGACTTACGCAACTGGCACTTGGGGTAGGGTGCGTCAGATGTGGAAAATCCTTGAATCTGTACGAAATTATTGGGGCTGACGCACCCTACAGTTAGTTTGATGATGACACTTACGTAAGTCCTAAATAAATGTATTGTCAAGGTTTTTGGAATAAATATTATAGCGAAAAAATGGCGCAAACACTCCCAGTAAAAGATATAGACTTACGCTACCTCATCGATAATTTTGGGATTCAGTTAGTCTTAGACCTGACTTTTCACGGCATCTAGAAGACCTCACTTCCATTCCTCTCTCCTACAAGGAGAGAGGCTTTGATTTCTCCCCCTTCCCTTGTAGGGAAGGGGGCTGGGGGGTTAGGTCTGACGTTGGCTTTTCCACTTAACGTGAAAAGTTAGAGTCTTAGACAAGCAATTTTTCCTAGAATGGCAAGGAAATTTACCAGAGATTACAGAATTAGATAAACAACTTTTAGATAAAGTAAAAGCAAGCATTTAACTCAGTTGGTAGTGAACAACTGAGTTAAATAATACGCCATGAAGTTGGAAAAGGTTGCTCTCTACTTTTGTTGTGAGATTAGCCCAAATACTGTTGAATTTGCTCTGTTAAATAGCTTCTGATTAAATCGAAAGTCTCCATTGGTAAACCAACCATACCCAAAGCAAATAATAAGCTGAAAAGTCCTAGAAATAAAGCTAAGGTTCTCCCGAAACAACCAGGATTGATTTCCGCAAATCCTAGTTTTATTTGTCCTAAAACAGCAATAAAAAGAAAGGCAATTCCAGCTATTAATAAATAATTAGTTAAAGGTAAATTAGTCATTTATTAAGTAAATCATTTCGCCATTTTTATTATAGCTATTTTAACTATCAATCTGAGATTAATCGTTCGGCAATAAAACAACGCGGTTGAAATTTATCAGCAGTCGCAGCGCATCTGGAGGCGATCGCCAACAATTACACCAAAAAAAGCGTTATCCTAGAATTATTTGGCTATTTTGCCCTCTGGCGCAGCTATCCTCATCAGGTAGACAACAAACCAAAAGTAGTAAAATTCCCAACTGTATAGCTAATGTACTAGACTTTTGGATAATTTTTATATTAAACTACGCTAAGTTGGTAGGTTTGGTGGGTTTTTATGGAAAGCGTCCAAAAAGTTGAGCAAGAGTTAAGCATAGTAGAAGATGGCAGACAGGAACAGTCACAACAGACTATTCCTGACGAACTCAAAACAGACATTTTCAAAAAACTCAGAGGCGGATTTTTCCTAGTATTGGGATACCTTTTATCTCCCCTATGTTGGTGGAATGACTTGATAATTAATCTGCCCATCGCCTACGGTTTTGGTTATGTATGCAGTTTATTTTCCCCGAAGTTGTTCATACCTTCTGCAATTGCTGGTTATTGGATATCGAATGTGATAGGTATTCTCATGATGCAATTTGGGTCTCAGGATATGTTTCAAAAAGAACCTAAAGAACGCAACCTCAAAAAGGAAATCTTTTCTGGTTTGATATCTTCAACTGTGTATACTCTGGTGATTGTCGCCTTAATTCAGTTGAAAATTCTTGATGCACCTGATTTATTTTCTTCATTAGTTATTAGTCCATAGTCATCCTGACTTTTCACGTTATGTGGAAAAGCGCTCCGTCAGACCTAACCCCCCAGCCCCCTTCCCTACAAGGGAAGGGGGAGAAATCAAAGCCTCTCTCCTTGTAGGAGAGAAGAATGGAAGTGAGGTCTTCCAGATCCCGTGAAAAGTCAGCATAGTCATCTATGTAGTTTTTTGGCGTTGCATATTTGTGGGATGGGCTGTCCAGCCCATCCTAAATTTTGATAAGCGATCGCACAAACATAGCAGATTTCAGCTAACAGAACAAAGCCATATACAAAAAGCCTTTTAAAGCTGTTCCCTGTCCCCTGGGAGTAAGCCAGTTGCTGATTTAACTTCTCTTAATAAATAAAAGCGATCGCCGACAGGGGGGCGGAACGCCATCGCTGTCAGCTCGCTCGAAAATACCAAAGCTAATCATAGTTAAGACCAATTAATAAAATAACATACTTCTTCACAAAACTTAAGTAATTTTTGTAAAAAAATAGTTACAAACTCCTCAAACTCCCTCAGAATCAGCAGCCTAGTCACTTAGAAGCTGGGAAAAGAAGCAATTTCAGCAGATGTTATTGGCATTACGGGTATAAGGGTTTTGCCGACCTACAGTCCTATACCCAAATCGTCCCTATCACGCAGACCAAGTTTCGCGGAAGTCGGCGTAGAGTGTTAATCCACCATCAATAAATAGAGTTTGTCCGGTGATATATGCGGCTTCGTCGGATGCTAAAAAAGCGACGGCTGCGGCCATTTCCTCCGCCGTTCCCGCACGACCCATTGGGATATGACTTTCGACAACTGCTTTCTTTTCGGGGTCGTTTGTCCAAGCTTCGTTGATGGGAGTGATAGTTGCGCCTGGAGCGATCGCATTGACGCGAATACCCCGATTTGCATATTCTAGGGCTAGAGTTTTCGTCAGATTTTCCATTCCGCCTTTGCTGATAGAATAGCTAACATACATCGGTCGGGGAATAATTTCGTGAACACTGGAAACATTAATGATGATTCCCGCTTGATTTTGCGATAGCAAATATTTTATAGTTTCACGGGCGCATAGATAAGCACCCCGCAGATTTACCCCAATGACTCTATCAAAGTCTTCTGTTTTGATTTCATGGGATGGACATTCGATTTGAATGCCAGCATTATTGACCAAAATATCAATACTGCCGAATTTATCAACTACAGAATTGATCATGTTCACAATGTCTTCTTCCTTAGAGACATCACCCTGTATCAGTAGAGACTGAACACCGCAGTTATTGACATCGCCACAGGCTTTTTCCATTGCCATTTCTTCGGTATCTTCCGCCGCTTCGGGATCTTTGCGGTAATTAATAGCAATATTACAACCTTCTTGAGCCAAACGAATCGCGATCGCTTGTCCAATTCCCGAACTTCCACCTGTAATCAATGCGTTTTTTCCTTTTAATCCTTTCATAGCATTTTTCCTTTATTAATCAACTAATTTCTGTCTTATTGGGTAATGCGGAGAATTTTGTCCTGCTGTGATGGGCGAGGGAATTGCCATCACAATTACTAGTATCGAGTTTTAACTTGCAAAACAATCAACCTGCCAATTTTCGTCAGGGTTTAACTAATGTTTGTATTTTTATCAATCAAAATAATCACGACCACCTTATCGAGAGCTAATTTTTATTACATCTATCTCTAGACTTAATATATAAATTAAAGTATGGCAACCATTAGCAAATTAATAAAAGGTTGACCCATTTCTTTTTCTAAAAACTCTTCTAAAAGTGCTACTAGTGTTGGTGTGATAGATTCTTTATTACGAACGCTTAAACAAAATTTTGGTGGTGTTGTTAACCAATTTATATTAGTTAAGATAAAAATATAAGATTTATAGCAATCCCCTGATAGGTTAGGACACCGACTAAGCATAAAATGCCTATAAGAACAGGCTTTAAAGACTGTTACCTGTAACCTGTTATATCATGTCCGCCTAATTAGTTGTAATTCGGTGCATCTGTGCAAAAAGGTGAAAAGTCTTTCTCCCCCTGCCCCCTTGCAGTCTTAATGATAAGTCTTTTACCGGACACGATATTACCTGTCCCCTACTATAAATATTTGGTAAAAGAAAAAAGGAGCGGTGTTTCTCCACTCCCATTTAAGGCACGCGATAGATGAAATTTAATATCTCAAGGCAAGTTTATTTTGGGTAGCCAATTAACTTTGATAGGGGCGTGGTAACTGGCGTAGTTTATGGGCAGTATCTTGTTCACTATTGTTTTTTCTGCCATATCCCCAACCCAAGATGCGGCGATATTCGCCCATAATGCCGCTTGCAATTAACTCATCCTCATTAACGGGAATCTCGGTATGAGACTCAGGCGCAACGTAGAGGGCATCAGCAGGACAATATGCCTCACACATAAAACAAGTTTGACAGTCTTCCTTGCGAGCGATCGCAGGTGGTTCGTCAGGAACTGCATCAAAGACGTTGGTAGGACAAACTTGGACGCACAAGTTGCAATTGATACATAGTTTATGGCTGACAAGCTCAATCATAATCCGCTCCGGCTAGGACTTGAATAGGTGAATACTGGTGTTGTGGCAACAGCTTTTGTAATCCAATCACGTCTAACCCAGAGCTTGTCTAAGCCGCCTGTGGCTTGGTAATAACGCTGATTGGGGTCGGTTTCGGGATAGTCTACGCGGATGTGTTCGCTGCGGCTTTCTGTGCGATGTAAGGCGCTAAAGTATGCCCACCTTGCTACAGCCGTTAGCGCCACCGCTCGACGGGAAAATTCCACATCGCGCACTGTCTCCTGTTTCGGCTTACCTTGTACCTGTTGCCACAACGTTTCTAACTTGGCGAGAGAATCCAAAAGCCCTTGTTCAGAACGCAGATAATTCTTTTCCAACGGGAACATCTGAGCTTGTACACCGCGTACAATTGCCTCATTATCGTATGTTTCCGCAGTGGGAGAAGCAGAACGCCATCCCACCTGACCAGTTCCACGGGCAACCCGTTCATTAGCATGAGCGCCCAAACTCTTGGCAAAGGCTGCTGCACCTTCTCCAGCCCATTGCCCTGTGGAGATTGCCCAAGCCGCATTGGGGCCACCACCCCCAGAAGCTAAACCTGCTAGAAATTCCCGTGATGCAGCATCACCAGCAGCGTAAAGACCAGGGACTGTTGTGGCGCAAGTTTCATCGATAATCCGAATCCCACCTGTACCCCTAACTGTACCTTCCAAAACCAGGGTAACAGGGACTCGCTCTGTATAGGGGTCAATGCCAGCTTTTTTATAGGGTAGAAAAGCGATGAAATGAGACTTTTCAATCACTGCTTGAACTTCCGGCGTGGCTTTATCCAGACGAGCATAAACCGAACCTTTCATCAAGGCATGAGGTAGAAAAGCGGGATCACGCCGACCATTGACATAGCCACCTAAATCATTCCCTGCTTCATCAGTATAACTAGCCCAGCCAAAAGGAACCCCCCGCGTCACCGTGGCGTTGAAAGCTGTTGAGATGGCGTAGTGATTAGAAGCTTCCATACTGGAGAGTTCGCCACCAGCCTCCACAGCCATCAGCATTCCATCACCTGTATTAGTATTGCAACCCAAGGCTTTACTCAAGAATGCACAACCGCCATTCGCCATAACTACCGCCGCCGCACGAACAGTATAGGCGCGATGATGTTGTCTCTGTATCCCTCTGGCTCCAGCTACTGAGCCGTCATCAGCTAATAAAAGCTCTAGCGCCGGACTTTGGTCGAGAATTTGCACCCCAACACGCAAGAGGTTTTTACGAAGTACCCGCATATATTCAGGGCCATAGTAACTCTGACGCACCGATTCGCCGTTTTCTTTGGGGAAACGATAGCCCCAATTTTCTACTAAAAGCAAACTCAGCCAAGTTTTTTCGATGACACGTTCAATCCAGCGTAGGTTGGCAAGGTCTTTGCCTATGCGATAACGTTCCTGTAGAACTTTGTCCCAATGTTCGGGAGAAGGAGCCATGATGCCGTTACCACTTGCAGCAGCAGCACCGCTTGTACCCAAAAAACCTTTATCAGCAATGATGACTTTCACACCTTGAGCTGCGGCTGCCCATGCTGCCCATGCGGCGGCGGGGCCGCCACCAATTACTAGCACATCAGCAGTTAATTGTAGTTCATTTTCCTTATATGTTACCAATTGCCTGTCCTCCTTATCTTCTGCATTATCGATATAATTTTTTTGGAGTTACTGATGGAAAATATGAATTTGCATCACGCAAAGGCGCAAAGTCACAAAGAAAAATAAAAGTTAATTTGATGTTTCATGTTTTGATTCAGGAATACAATTCTTTTATGATTTAGTTACTAGTCCACTTCAATTAGGAGAATCTCAATATGACAGCCTTACAAATTGTGGACGAAAAGTTTTCACAAGTTCCCATCATTGATATTAGTGCGCTGGTTTCTCAAACTATAAATTCTTCACCTACAACACCACAAGATTGTGATTTAGTCGCGAAACAAATCAGACAAGCCTGTGAGGATTACGGTTTTTTCTATATAGTTGGGCATGGAGTTGATGAAGAATTACAAAATCAGTTAGAACATCTTAGTCAACAGTTTTTTCAACAAGATTTGGAAACTAAATTGAAGATGCGTATGGCTCTTGGTGGTAGAGCTTGGCGAGGGTATTTTCCTGTGGGTAACGAGTTAACATCAGGTAAACCCGACTTAAAAGAGGGCATTTACTTTGGTGCAGAACTATCAGAAAATCACCCATTGGTGCAAGCTGGTGTGCCAATGCACGGTCACAATCTTTTTCCATCTAATATTCCCCAATTTAGGGAAACTGTGCTTGCTTATATGGAGTCGATGACTCAACTCGGACACACAATCATGGCGGGAATTGCTCTGAGTTTAGGATTAACAGAGTCTTACTTTGCCGACCGTTATACAAAAGACCCATTGATATTATTTCGGATTTTTAATTACCCTCCTAAGTCATCGTTACCTAGTTCTGAATGGGGTGTTGGTGAGCATACTGATTATGGAGTTTTAACTATTCTCAAACAAGATAATGTAGGTGGATTACAAGTCAAATCAAAGTCTGGTTGGATAGATGCTCCTCCTATTCCTGGTTCCTTTATCTGCAACATCGGGGATATGCTCGATCGCATGACTCAAGGACTATATCGCTCAACAGCCCACCGCGTTGTCAACCTATCCACAAGTCATCGTCTTTCTTTCCCGTTCTTCTTTGACCCCAATTTTCATGTTGAAGTCAAACCGATCGCACTCAATGACATAGTAGTGAATGATGATAAAAGCGATCGCTCTTATCAAGCCAGTGTTCACGTTCGCGGTACATACGGCGATTATCTGTTAAACAAGGTGTCTAAGGTATTCCCTCAGTTGCGTCAAACAGTGTTTTAGGGGGGGACTGGGGACTGGGGACTGGGG
This sequence comes from Anabaena azotica FACHB-119, assembly GCF_014697625.1. Lineage (GTDB taxonomy): Bacteria > Cyanobacteriota > Cyanobacteriia > Cyanobacteriales > Nostocaceae > Trichormus > Trichormus azoticus_A. The sequence continues at coordinate 40,150 of NZ_JACJSG010000026.1, forward strand.
ACTGGGGACTGGGGAGATGAGGGAGAACAACTGTTAACTGTTAACTGATAACTGATAACTCCTAATACACCGATGTCAACAACTTATCTATCGCGGCGCGGAATGCTGTGGCTGCACCAGCACTCATATCACGAGGCGCACAGATGCGATTTCTGAGATACGCTAAAGTAATCGCCCCCACAGCAGCGAAGACAGGATCAATATTGCTATTTTTACCACCAGTCCGACCACCCGGTAAATTTTGCCCATTGCTATGAATGAGATAATCAGCCAGTTGTCGCAGGTGAAAATCAACGGCTTCCTTGACTGTGGTAAAATCACCATCTGCGGCTAATGCTTGAACTCCAGAGTTTTTGATAATATCTGCGATCGCCACTTCTCGATTATCGCTCAGTCTCTCGGCTGCTTCGGCTCGATATTCAATCTTCTCGCTATCGGCTGCATCCAGAGGTAAAGGATTTCCAATTGGTTCCACTCCCCATCGACGACGCAACAGTAAATTGTTGGTGATATTATCTGACTTGACTCTGTGATATGCAGGACGTTGATTGAGTGCTGCAAACCAAGCATTAATTCGAGGAAAGCGCGGATTTCCTTTGAGGTGATAGCCTCGATACACAGGTAAATTAGCCGCTAATCTATCTAAATGCGGGCTATACATAATATCTACTAAGCTAAATGTACTGACGAAGAAGGGGCCGGGATATTTAGCTAAAGTTTGCTCAAGTTCATCTAATTTAGTTTCAAATGCTGTTTGTAACTTTGCCAATTCATCAGCATCGCTTGGTGCTTCTCGCAAGAATTTATAGGCAATATCTCTAAACCCGTTAGTCTCGGCTTCTTCTACTAACTGTCTTGCAGCAGCGTTTTCTTCGGGATTTTCTGGTAATAATGCAGGAGTGGGAAATCTTGCTTCTAAAGCTAACAGAATATCTTTGGATTCATATATTAACTTTCCCTCGATTTTTGCAGCCGGGACAAGGGTTGTGGGAACTAGGTCTGTGTACCATTTGGGTTTATTACTTAAATCAATAAACTCGGTAGCAAAGGGAATTTCTTTTTCTTCTAATGCAAACCAAACTCGCTCACAAAAAGGACACCAAGAGTTAGTATCTCGATATAGCAGAACTGGTGGTTCTGTGTTTGGAGGAAGTTTATGTAAGCTGCTGGGAACTGGTGCAGTGGAAGGAGATTGTCCAGGTCTTTTAACTCTACGCGCTGGGGTATTTTTTCTCGCAGTTTCTAATAGTTCTTCCCAACTGGATATTGTATGAATAGACATTTTTACCTCGCTTTACTAGGAACGCCAGAAAACACAAATAATTGTTGCTCTTTGGGTTGAGGTAAGTTTTCACCTATGTATTGATGAAGACCTACAGCCATATCTCCTGTAGCTGTGAGTTGAAAATTTACTTCCTCAAATTGAGATGCAAAGAGAATTTTTCGCACATTATCAGAGTAAGGAATACCGTTAGTATGTCCACGAGTCCAGATGAAAAAAGCACCTGTTTTACTCAGATAACTTAAGTTATCTATTAAGCGCTTGAGTTCTCTATCATCAGCTAGATGACCTAAGACACCGCAAACAATCACAATATCTGCTGGTACTGCACCGATGTAGTTATTGGCGATCGCAGCATCACCATTAATAAACTCAATTTGCTTGGCTAAACCTAAAGTTTCTATAGTTGCTCGTCCACGTTCAACTAATTGGGGGTTGAGTTCCACCAGTCTTGCAGAAACATCTTGCTTGCGGGGGTGATTTTTTAAGGTTCCCAGCAAATCTCTGCCATCACCAGCGCAAACACTCACCACCCGAATATTGCCATTTGGGGACGCATTCAAGCTATAAGCAATAAATTCCCGCACGATTTCTAGACGCTGCTGCAATGTTGGCTCAGTGTTATAGAGTTCGTGCCATTCATACCAATCTTTTGGCATAAGCGGTGATTTCCAATTTGATGCACACTGTGTATTTATAAACTACGGTTAATCAGTCGATTAACAGTATTTTGTGGATAAAGGCAGAGTATCACAGATATTTGCATAAAATCAAGGCTACTGAGTTTTTCGCCCAGATGCAGAACAGGTTTGCAGCGTCTCTTATATTTATAGGGTAGGCAAGATACCTACCCTATAAAATTTATTATATTAAATATGTAGTTTTTAATGGCAAAGTACTGTATAATTCAGGTCATCTACCATAGCTAGTGCGATGGCGCAAGCGCCCAGCGTAGCTGATCGCCCATTTCCCAGGTGGCAAAATCCGACTATTACCCATCACAGCTAAAAGCCTACTGCCAGCAATCAAAAATAAGCAAACTTTTAACTTAGGCAGATAATTCTGATATTACGTAAGAAAGAGTTACAGCAAACATCACTAACAGAACAGGAATTATAGTACTAACCTCTAATTTACGCTGTTTAAAGATTTCAATTAGAGACATTGGCACAATCAAAGGCCAGAAAACAGTTGTGATTAAACACATTACAAAGCTTAAAAACTTATCTTCGGGAGAGGAAGTAGGATGACGCAGAGCAAAGCTTACCCAGTTAGTAAAAAAATAGCAAGTCATCAGTAAATAGCTAATAAGTAAAGTTAATTGTATTTGATTCATGACCATGCCTCATAAGTTACATTAATTATTACCCCAAAATAACTTGATCCAATTAATTACACAACTGATTTAATAGCAAAAAATCAAAAATTTACAGCAAATACAAATTATTTTTAAAGAAATAGACCTTGCAGATAACTTCAGATGCTTAAAGTCTCAGACATACCATATAAGAAGCTTGAAAAGCTTATACCGTTTCTTCATGAAGATGCACTTTATTCTGCACCGTAGAGACGTTGCGTGCAACGTCTCTACATTATTTATTGGGTGCAGCTTCATAAAGAATTGGTATTAGGCGCAGAATTAGCGATGTCATAGCTCAGGGTATGCTGATAATTAAAGTGGCACAATTAACAGCACATAAGAACATTACCATCATTATTAAAAACTATGATTATAATAAATTTTATACTAGGTTCAAGGGAAGGGGGAGTAATCAAAGCCTCTTTGCTAAAAACAGAGAGGTCTTTCAGATACCGTGAAAAGTCAGAGCAGCCTTTACCCTTTCCCCTTCCTATGAACTAATGACTAATAACTATCTTCAAACCCATTTACCATAGCAACGAGCTGTGATAAAGTAGGGGTGAAAAACTTCTAAAAAATTACTCTGAATGGTCTTGAAGAAAGTATTAACTACTTCAGGCTCATCTAGATGAAAGGGATGCTCTTGATTAAACCCTTTAAAGAAATACCAGTTAAGAATCATTTTCCCCTCTGGTTGTAGAATTTGATAGAATTGTAAAAGTTGCTGACTAGGGTCAGGCAAATGCTCTAAAACATCAAAAGATACAATAGTATCAAAACTCTGATTTGGGGGAATTTCCTGAGTAATCACAATTTTGTTGCTCAGTCCTAGTTGCTCTGAGCGATAACGTACAAAATCACGACTTACAGGATTAAGATCACAATAAATAACTTGTTCGACTTGAGGACAAAGAGCAGCAGCGATAGTATGAGTGCCAATACCACCGCCAAAATCTAACACCACACCTTGAGCATGGTCAGCAATTAATCTGATTGTATCTTCAATGTAGTCAGAACTTCTTAAATGCCACGCTCCCAACTCAAATAAATAAAGCTCCCCTACTCTGTCACGATAAAAAGCAGTAGCCTGTTCCCAATCAAAATTTTCTTGACCCAACTGGGTTAGTTGTGTTTGACCAGTTGCTAATTTCATCTCTAGAGTTTCTGCATCTAGATGCAGAAATCCTTGTAGATGTTGTTTTAAATTAAATGAACTATCCAAATAAGGTTTTAGGAAAGATGGAGCTGATATTGTACTCATAAAAGTTGAATTATTTTTTACCGAAAAACTGGGTTTAAAGCCCCGCCCTAGAAGGGCGGCTTTTGTGGTAGTATAACTAATAGCGGTAAAGCGCACAAATAAAAGACGAAGTAGGTCAAGCGGACTGCTCCTGATCCGGAAAGACAGGTAGTATAAATCCGCGCATCTTGTACCGCCACTTGCTTTATGCCGGGAAACCCGTCCAACGCAGTGGCTGACAAATGTGGGAGTAAACGCAGAAATTAAAAACCTTTTCAAACGCGGTCGGGCAGTCCGTGTGAGCTTGTGGACGTATCCAAACGGAGAAAGTTGAATACTAGTATTCAGATTTCTAGAGAGGACGGATGAAGCAAGAATCCTCCCTCCGGGACGCTAACGCGAACGTCTCTTTAGAGCGAGGAGTGTCAATCTGGCATAGCTTATGGTATACCATAGGCGATCGCTCGGATTATCTCGGTAAAAAGCTCCTCGCAGTATACCTCATAACAGTTATCAGTTGACAGTTAACAGTTATCAGTTATCAGTTATCAGTTATCAGGTGACAGGTGACACTTGTTATTCTCCCCTGCTCCTAACCCCTCCTGGGAGGGGTTAGGGGTGGGTTGCTCCCCCATCTCCCCCCACTCCCCAACCTCATTTAATTCACACCTTGGTATAAACCCTAGCTATGGGCTATCCTAAATTTTGACTTTTGCAACAACATTGATGAAATCGGCAATCTTACCTGAACCTCTCAAAAGAGGAGATTTACTGCGAGTTATTGCGCCTAGTGGTGCTTTGCGAGAATTTGCGGCTTTGCAGCAGAGTGTGGAAATTTGGCGATCGCGCGGTTATCTTGTAGAAATTAGTCATGATCTTGACCAGCGTTGGGGATACTTAGCTAACAAAGATGAAATTCGTCGTCATCAGCTAGCCTCTGCTTGGCAAGACCCAGACTGCCGTGGTATTCTCTGCTCTAGAGGCGGTTTTGGTAGCACACGCATCTTAGAAAATTGGCACTGGCCAAATACCACACCAAAATGGTTGATTGGCTTTTCTGATATCACTGCTTTGTTGTGGAGTCTTTATAACGCAGGTATATCCGGCGTTCATGGCCCTGTGCTGACGACGTTAGCTGATGAACCAGAATGGTCAATTCAACGTCTGTTCGATTTGGTGGAAGGAAGACCGCTTGCACCCTTGAAAGGTTGTGGTTGGGGTGGTGGTGTGGCTAGGGGTATTTTGCTTCCCGGTAATTTGACGGTGGCTACCCATCTTTTAAGTACACCAATTTTACCTAACTTTGATGACGTAATTTTAGCCATAGAAGATGTGACAGAAGCACCATACCGCATTGATAGAATGCTGACACAGTGGCGTTTGAGTGGGTTATTCACCAAAGTCAAAGGTATTGCTTTGGGTGGCTTCACCAAATGCGAAGCGCCAGCCAATATCCCTAGTTTTACTGTAGAGGAAGTTTTGGGCGATCGCTTGGCTGATTTGGGTATTCCCATTGTCTCCAATTTACCATTTGGTCATGACCATCCCAATGCCGCCTTACCTGTTGGTGTAGTCGTAACTTTAGATGCAGATCAGGGTACAGTTAGTAGATTTATGGACAAATATCCTAAATAGCTACTTTACCCGGAGTAATCCGAGAAGGGCAAACTGCTTTTGCCCGCTATCCCTAAGCTAAAAGCCGCAGGGACTACCTTTTTTGTTATGTTCATATTACATTAATTGGGTATATATAAGTAGATTTTCAATAAATATTTACAACACTCACAACATTCACCCAAACATCATAAATTGTTCTGCGACGTGAATCATCTCCAGCCTAAATTACAGTGCTGATCAGGATGACAAAATTATTTATTCAAAGATAAATATATATTGTGCGCTCAGATAATTTCGTTGAGAATATGCTGATGCAGAAGTTCAAGCCTTTTGCTGTATACTCTGAAATGTCTCTGAAAAAAATCACTTAATCTAATATCTGCACCTTCTCAATAATAGCCAATTGGGATAGTTTGTTAATGTAGATAATTATGAAAACCAAAACATTTGGCTATATTGGCACTTAACTACGATAAGTTGCCGAAAAAATTGCCATTCAAATAAATTAGTGCTATCTTGAGGAGGAATTTTTTGCTGATTAAGAATTACTATGAAAATTGCGATCGTAGCTTGGGGCTATAATCCTCAACCACCCTTATCAAATTCTATTTATACCTTGATGTATGACTACCAATGTTGTTTAAATCAACTTGGTTATGAAGTAGATATCATCAATGAGAAAGATGTTGATCAATCCATAGAATATATCAACAACAGCAATTATGACTTTGTGCATTTACACGCCTATCACTTTGTCAACGAATTTAATAAAAAACTCAAACAAAAATATTGTTTCACAAGTCATTATGGCTATCTATTCAAAGAAAATAAATGGGAAAAAGATTTCCAAGAAGCGTTTAAATTTTATCTAGATGCACCTGGTATAATTGCCGCATCCTACCCTACAAAAGATTTTTTTATTAGCAAAGGATATTCAGGATTTATTAAAGTCCAACCAAACGGTGTAAATACAAATAAAGTTCGTGTCCAAGCAACAGGAAATAATAAAGCCATTTGTTTAGGTTGGATTCAACCAAGAAAACAACAGCGATTATTAGCAGAAAGTATAGATGGAAAAGTACCTCTAGATTTCGTCGGACCTTTAGATGATCCTGATTTTCGAGAAGGTACTACAAGCAAATATTTAGGCATTTGGAACTTACAACAGGTTTATCACAACCTGACAGATTATAATTGTTTAGTTTTAATTAGTGATGGTGAAGTTGCACCCCTAGTTGTACTCGAAGCTTTAGCCGCAGGTTTATGTGTTGTGGTTTCTGAATCAGCAAGTGCCAACTTACATACCAAAGAATTTATTCAAGTTTTGCCAGATAACATCTTAAGCAAAGCCTCTCCAGAAAATCAACAAATTATTACTGAGACAATTTTGGAGATGATAGAAAAGAATCAATCTTATCGTCAGGAAATTGTAGAATATGCCAAACATAACTTTGATTATAGTTATCTTATGAAGAACTATATTCAAATTATTGATGAATTTAGAAATTTTGCTTAATTCTATTTAGTTGTTAATACCAGAAGATTGAGGGCATCAACCATGAATAAAGAAATGGTAGAAATTATTAGTAGAGAATTATTGCCAGCCGAAGATTATGTTTCCCCTGGATTGGAAGTTATTAAGCCTGACAAATGCTTCCCCAATATGATTGTAGAAGATACCACTATATCTAATTGGCCTTATCTCAGGCACGATATATCCCATAACTGGTATGTAGATAAAAGACACAAATACATAGGATTTGTTAGTCGAGATGAAGCTCATATTCTCTATAATACTGCCCTCAAGTTTAGAGATAAAAAAGCTCTAGAAATTGGCTGTTGGTATGGTTGGTCTGCTTGTCATATAGCCTTGGCAGGTGTAGAGTTAGATGTGATTGATCCTCTGTTAGATCAAGCAGATATTTACGAAAGTGTCGCTAATTCTTTGCGAGATGCAGGTGTTCTGGAAACAGTTAATTTAGTAAGCGGTTATAGCCCTCAAAAAGTAGAAGAATTAGCAGAACAATTACAGCGCAAATGGTCATTCTTTTTCATTGATGGTTCTCATGATGCGCCCTGCCCATTAAACGATGCGATAGTTTGCGAAAAATTTGCCGAGAACGATGCTTTAATTTTGTTCCATGATTTAACTTGCCCTGATGTTGTCCAAGGTTTAGATTACTTAAAAAATCAGGGTTGGAACACAATGATTTATCAAACAATGCAAATTATGGGAGTTGCTTGGCGGGGAAATATTCAACCAGTGCAACATCACCCAGACCCTCAAATGGATTGGTATTTACCAGAACATTTGCAAGACTATCAAGTGAGTCAATTATCAACTGATGTCTTCAATGACTTTCAGGAACTAGTGAATACTATTCAACCTTACACTTTATTAGGTGAAGCACGGTTATTTTCCCTCTACAATCTAGCGAGGAAAGTTTGTTTAGATGATATTCCAGGTAACTTTGTTGAATGTGGCAGTTGTCAAGGAGGATCAGCAGCATTATTAGGCGCAATAGTTAAGAAGTATAGCCGCCGTCCACGCTTAGTTTACGCCTGTGATACTTTTGAAGGAATGCCCGACCCAACAGAAATAGATATACACAATGGCATACCAGCAAATGATACAGGATTTGGAGTTGGTACTTTAAAAGCTCCAATTACAGAAAATATCCAAAAGATTTCTCAAATATTAAATGTCGAAGATATTGTTATCCCTGTGAAGGGTTTATTTGCAGAAACCTTACCCAAATATAAATCAGCAATAGGTACTATTGCCTTTCTCCATGCTGATGGCGACTGGTATGAATCAACAATGGATATCTTCAATAACCTCTATGACAACGTTGCTCCTAATGCTAGCATTCAAGTCGATGACTATGGTCATTGGGATGGTTGTAGAAAAGCATTACATGATTTTGAACGTTTGAGAGGAGAGCAGTTTACCCTCAATCGCATTGATTATACTGGGGTGTGGTTTAAAAAGGGCGAATTAATATAGCATTTATAGGGTGGGCATTTCCCACCCCACGTCAATCAGCTAATGAACATTTAAGTTGCATAAACCCAGAACTAAAGCCTTGAAAAATTAATGACGATTAGCTTACCAATTTAAAACAAAAGAATGCGACAATATTTGGGTAGGGGCGCAGTTGTTTAAACACTGGTCATGAGTTTTATTTATTTTCAATCCCAGATAAATACTTTATCTCGCAACTGGAGAAAATCAGCTTGGCAATTTTCATTGCTGTTAATTATGCTGAGTCTATGTTTAATACTTTTATCCGGTTGTCAAGGAACAGTTGCTGAGACTGACGGAGTAATTCGTATAAGCTTATGGCAATCAATTAATCCTCCGGCAAATCGAGAAGTGTTTGAAAAACTAGTAAAGAAATTTAATCAAACTCATCCTGATATTCAAGTAGAATCTATTTTTGTTGGTCAGCCACAATTGCCAAAAATCTTAACAGCAGTTGTGGGAAATGTACCTCCAGATATTTTGGCCTATGACCCACAAAATACAGGTCAGTTTGCCGAATTAGGGGCAATTCAACCTTTAGATGAGTGGCTAGAACAATTACCGATAAAGTCGGAAGTATTACCCAATTTATTTACAGAATTACGATTAAATGACCATATCTGGTCAATACCCTTATACACTGCTAATCTTGGTATTTTCTATCGACCAAAACTTTTTCAAGCTGCGGGAATTACGGAAACACCTAAAACTTGGGAAGAATTAAGGCAAGTAGCAAAAAAGTTAACTATTGACCGTAATGGTGATAAAGTACCTGAACAGTATGGGATGTTACTGCCTTTAGGCAAGCAAGAATGGACAGTTTTTAGTTGGTTCCCTTTTTTACTAAGCGCTGGTGGCGACATCGTAGACAATAATAGACCAAATTTGACGAATCAGGCTGCTATTGATGCTTTACAGTTTTGGCAGAACTTGATCAAAGATGGTTCAGCAACTCTTTCGCCTCCAGAACGTGGTTATGAGGAGGATGGTTTTGTCTCAGGTCGAGTGGCGATGCAAATTACAGGGCCTTGGACTTATATCATGAAGTCAAATGTTGACTATCAGGTGTTTCCCATACCAGCAAAGATTAAGCCTGCTACAGTTACCGCCACGGGTGTTATGTATTTGATGAAGACAACACCTGCTAGAGAAAAAGCTGCACTCAAATTTTTAGAGTATGTTTTGAGTGAAGAATTCCAAACAGAATGGAGTATAGGAACGGGTTTTTTACCAGTTAATAGAAAATCTCTTGAGAGTGAAGCTTATCAGCAATTCATCAGCAAGCAGCCAGTATTAAAAGTGTTTATGGAACAGATGTCTGAGGCTGGTTCTCGACCAATTATTGCTGGATATAGTCGTCTATCTGACAGTCTTGGCAGAGCAATTGAGGCTACGTTGTTAGGTGAGTCTCCCAAAAAAGCTCTCAAATCAGCACAAGAACGTTTAGAACTAATTTGGAATGGTAATTAGTCAGTTCACAGTTATCAGTTATCAGTTATCAGTTGACAGTTGACAGTTGACAGATTAAGTGTTAACTAATTCCCCAGTCCCCAGTCTTGATCATTCAACTGTGTACCTGTATAGTTGGGAACCCAGCCATCTGCTGCTGTGAAATAGCGTACTGCTTTGAAATTTAACGATGCAGTGAGACTACACCAATGTTCTACGCCGGCGGGGATATGCAGATAATCTTGGGACTGGACTAAAAGCTGTACTTGGCTACCATCTGGCTTGATAAAACCAAAAATTATCTCGCCCGCTAAAACATACAATGGTTCAGGTGCAGTATGAGTGTGATACTGGCTGTAGGTAGTAATTAAAGTTTGCAGATTAGGCGAACCTGGATGCACGTTCAGCAAATCACACCAAAGATAGCGGTTTTCCTGCTGGATAAATTCAAAGACACTATTGTGCAAATCTACAATGTGGCGCTTTTCACCGTCTGTTAAAACATCTTGTGTTAAGAGATGGGGAAATAACAGCGCTGTACCTGGATCATAGTGCTTTATGTGAATACCAAGCGGGGCAAGTTCACGGGCTATCTCATCTAGATTGCTCTCAATTGTGCCGTCGTCCAGTAACAAGGTCGCCATGACAAAATAAGTAATTATGTATTAAGAAGAGTATACTTAACTTTAACCCATAATAAGTCAATAATCCACTTTTTCCGATAGACATAGTGGAGTAATTAGTCATTAGTCATTAGTCCATAGTCAAGACTTATTCTCTTCATCTCCCCAGTCCCCAATACCCAGTCCCCAATACCCAGTCCCCAGAATGTTGTTCAATGGTAGTACTAGAGTTTAGTCTAGTACAAAGGAACTATATAAATTAGCAAATGTCTGACTTAGTTTTATTTTGGCATCGCCGCGATTTACGTATTGCTGACAATTTAGGGCTGGCGGCGGCTAGAGGGCGAAGTTCTAAAGTAGTGGGTGTATTTTGTTTAGACCCGAATATTTTAGAAAGGGATGATGTTGCGCCTGCTAGAGTAACTTATATGATTGGCAGTTTGCAAGCATTGCAACAGCGATATCGAGAAGCGGGGAGCGAATTGTTAATATTACATGACAATCCGGTGCAAGCTATCCCGAATTTAGCCCAGGCGTTGAATGCTAAAGCTGTGTTTTGGAATTGGGATGTAGAACCATATTCGCAGATACGCGATCGCACCATTATTGATACCCTAAAAACCAAAGGCATCGAATTTCTCACCCACAATTGGGATCAGATACTCCATTCCCCAGAAGAAATCCGTTCGGGTAGCAATACCCCCTACACTGTCTATAGCCCCTTTTGGAAAAATTGGAGTAGCAAACCCAAGGCTAAACCAGTGGAAACCTTGCAAAACGTCGAGGGACTAACAGATACTGAACAAGAGATTGCCCAAAAAGCTGGAGTCAAACCTTTACCCACTGCCAAAGATTTAGGATTTTTTTGGGATGGTGGTTTGGTAATTGCACCTGGGGAAGCCGCAGCCCAAGCCAAGTTAGAAGAATTTACCGCCAAAGCCATCACTGAATATCAACAACAGCGTAATTTCCCCGCCGTTGACGGCACATCACAACTGAGTGCGGCATTGAAATTTGGTGTAATTGGCATTCGCACCGTTTGGCAAGCAACTCTAGAAGCATTAGAAAATAGTCGTAGCGAAGAAACTACCGCCAGTATCCGCACATGGCAACAAGAAATAGCATGGCGGGAATTTTATCAACAAGCTATGTATAATTTCCCCGCATTAGCTGACGGCGCTTACCGCGAAGCTTTTAAAAGCTTTCCTTGGGAAACCAACGAAGAACATTTTCAGGCTTGGTGTGAGGGCAGAACAGGTTATCCTATTGTTGATGCAGCTATGCGGCAGATGAATGAAAGCGGCTGGATGCACAACCGATGTCGCATGATTGTTGCTAGTTTCCTTACCAAAGACTTGTTAATTAATCCCCAATTGGGAGAGAAGTATTTTATGCAGAAGCTAATTGATGGTGATTTATCTGCCAACAATGGCGGCTGGCAATGGAGTGCTTCTAGTGGTATGGACCCTAAACCCGTGCGAATTTTTAACCCCGCTAGCCAATCACAAAAATTTGACCCTGATGCAGAGTATATTCGTCGATGGCTACCTGAATTGAGGTCAATAGATACAGAGTATTTAGTAACTGGTAAGATTACGCCTCTAGAGCGTCGTGCTGTTGGTTATCCTCAACCAATTGTGGATCATAAAAAGCAGCAACAGCAATTTAAACTACGCTATCAACAGCAAAAAGTTACTACCATAGCAGGGGACAGGTGAGTCCAGTCCTGTAGGCGGTGAGTGCAGTGCTGCGGGAGGGTTTCCCTCCGCAGGCAACTGCCGAACCCGGAGGGGTTTCCCGCGCCCTGGGAACTGGCGAACCCGGAGGGTAACAGGTGCAAAGCCAGGTTTTCCAGATCCCGTGAAAAGTCAGTGCTATATCTAAGTTTCTTGGCAGATCAAAAATAAAACAGGACTTACGCAAGTGTCACAATTGGTGGTTGGTGCGTGACGCTACAAGTCTCATGACTACGTTCAAATATTATCGCTCCTCACACACCCTACAGAAAAAATCTGCCAGTTGCGTAAGTCCTATAAAAATTAGAGGCTAGAGGCTAGTTAATAGGGTGGGGAGCGCAGGGAGCCACCTTTTTCTTGACAAAGTGCAAGTTAAGAGCATCCAACTAGCTAAAACTTGTTTATATCAATATTATTGAAGCATTTCTGACTTTTGATAGATAAAGTTATATACAAAAAGGCAGAAAAGAACTTCTATTGATGCAAGTTATATTACCCCAAGCATCAATGTTTTGTTCACTGTGTGGTTAAAAGAGGTTTAGCTTATATTTCTACACTCCGGTTATAAACCGAGGTTTTTAGTTAAATTATTTTTATCTAAATAGAATTAATAAAAAGTTCGGCTAATTAATCAAGATTTTGATTGCTGATGAATGATTGCTAATTAGTAATATTATTTTAATATAGGATTTATACTTAATTCTTGAAATATACGTAGGTAGCGGCTCTGCCTTACAAAACCTTGATAAGGCGCTGCATTGCCGACCGTACAGGTACTAAGAGTTTTTCACAAATCAAATCGGATTCCTATATGATCAACTAGCAATTACCTACCCCCACAAAATTATAAGTGTGAAAATTGACATGATCTGTCCTTCAGGTTGTGATAGTTTGATTTACAGATGTTTACCAAACAGCTAGGGGCTACTAGCTGTTGGTACAACTTCCTCCGTAATTGATTTGGGCAACTAGGGAGGCCACTATAGCGTGTCAAATAACTCGGAAGAACAGCATCCACAAAACGTTACAAATTCAGATAATTCTTTAGATGGGTTGCATATTTTAGTAGTAGATGATAATGCCGATAGTCTATTTTTAACTACCTGCGTTTTAGAAAGTTATGATGTGCAAGTAACAACAGCAACATCAGGAGCAGAAGCGCTAGAGATAGTTGAAAAATTCAAGTTTGATATGTTAATTTTTGACATTGCTATGCCAGATATGGATGGATTTACATTATTAAAGCAAATTAGAAATAATGAACTTACAGAAAATAGGAATATTCCAGCGATCGCTCTCACTGCGCTAGGTTCAGAAGAAGATTTAAAAATGGCGTTGAAATCAGGTTTTCAAGGCTATGTTAATAAACCTTTAGATCCTAATATGCTCATAGCAGAAATTCTCAAGTTGACAGTTGACAGTTGACAGTTATCAGTTATCAGTTATCAGTTATCAGTTGTCAGTTGTCAGTTGTCAGTTGACAGTTGATATTAATTTTTCTCCCCCTACTCCCCCATCTCCCCGTTCCCCTCCAGGGAAAGGCTAGGGGTGGGTTACTCCCCCATCTCCCCCCACTCCCCCATCTCCCCCATCTCCCCCCACTCCCTCATCTCCCCCACTCCCCCACTCCCCCAAAGCTACCGCGTCCCGACGGGAACGGCTTGACGCGGGAGTTCTGTCACTATGCGGAAGGGGAAGGCTTTGGTTGAGGCTAATTGAGCGTAGTCTGGGGTGAGGAAGATAGCGTATTTTTGGGCTTCTGGTGTGAGTTGTGCAGCCATTGCTAAGGCGATCGCTTTCATAAATCTGCGAACATCGGCTGCTTGTTCGCCAACAATTTCCCCACCACTAAAGGGTGTATTGGGTTGGTTTACTTGGTCTAAGGTAGTACTGGGGTCTTTGACACTCAAATGTGTACCACCAATGATACCTACTAACCATTTTGGTGAGGGGATTTTACTAAATGCGGCGATTTGTTCTGTTAAGGCTGGGGTAGTTTTATCGGCGGAAGCGGCGACAACTAAAGTCGGGATTTGCACTTTAGTTAAACCAGTTTCGCCAAACATAATTGAAGTGGTAGGATTTAAAGCGATCGCCTGTTTAATTCTGTTATCCCGTAATTGATAACTTTTCTCTGGTAATTCTTGTGCAACGCATTGCAGAGTTTCTCCTAAGCTCAAAGAGGCTAATTTCTTCTGACAACGTTCTTTGATGGCGGTGATTTGTAACTCGCCTCCAGCCAGTGATAAAGCTGTACCGCCACCAAAAGAATAACCTATAACCATTGTATTACTAGTTGCCAGTTTCCCTTGTAGAGGATTACCCGTTGTTTGGTTGAGTTTTTCCAATTCATCCAAAACAAAACTCACATCTCTAGGACGATCTAAAAATTCTTGGGGTTGTAAAAACCGAGTTTTACCCTTGATAGCTAAATCGGTATGTGTTTGATTACTACCTGGATGTTCTAAAGCGACAAATACATAACCGTGAGAGGCTAGATGTTCGGCTAGATAACGCAAATCTGTGCGGACTGAACCCATACCATGCGTATAGACAATGACGGGTTTTTCCTGAGTTGCAGCCGTTGACCAGTATATATCAACGGGAATTTGACGGTTGCGTTTTTGATCACGCAAATTCAAGTTGAGTACCTGTACTTGTGCATTTCCCGGTTCGCTAGGGTCAAAAGGTAAGGAAATCTGCGGTTTTCTGGTGTCAAGTATAGTATTGATTGACAGCAAATATTGTTGTGTCCGCCAGAAACTATTATTTAAACTCCCCACCACTTGTAAAGCTTGGGGTAGGTTGATTTCTAAATTTTTACTAGGGTAAGCTTTAAGAACGCTGAGAACAGAAAGTCCCTCTGGTGCATTAGCACCCAAAACTAAACTAGCTCTTAAAGCTGTTGCACCTGCTTGGTCTTTCCGCGCCACAGCTGTAGCGATATCATTGAGAACAGTTGTACCAATTTGAGTATTTAATAATCTATTGATGGTAACTACATTTAAAGGTACTCTTGTCCTCAGCGCTCTGATGAGCCTACGGCGTTGTCCTTGAGATAATCTGCTGGTAAACAGGTTTAAACTTTGAGGAAATTCCCCAGTCTGCGCCGCCTTTTGTAAGTCAGCTACAGGAATTGATTCGGCAAACAACCCAAACCGCACGACAATTGTCTCGGCTGCTTGTACAGGAGTATTTGTAGTCAAAAGCTGTGTAAAGGTGAGTGTACAGAAAATACCTGTCAAAACTTTAATACTTTTCCAACTGATTCTCATATAAGTATCTATTTTTTCAAGTTATACTTCCGGGAATATAGCTAATATCAATGTATTTAGCCACTTTTGTCTAAGAAAAGTAAAAATAGGGGTTAGAGGCTAGAGGCTATACAAGAAATATTTTTATCATTTTGTTGTGTAATTATAAGCAAAGTATATGTAGGGTGGGCAATACCCACCAAAACCATTAGTCGCTGTCTTCCTTTTTAGAGACAATCTTGTAGTTTCTGTCAAGATATATTTCATATTTCTTACCATCATTACAGATAGCATCGTCAACCTTATAGAGATTGGTTTTGAAGATAAAATCAACATCATCAAAGGAAGAACAACCTTCTTTTTTCAAAACCTCTGCTATCTTGTTTTGTTCATTAGGGGTAGCGTCTCGATCATTATCAGCCAATGCAATTCCTCCCAGACATAGGGAAAGCACAAAGCCTCCAGACAAGCACTGGACTCCTAAATAAATTAACTTTTTCATATTGTTAGGACTTACGCCACAGTAAACAAAAAACTTAGTGTAAAATAATCGTTTGCTTCAACTTGAGGAAGTTTTTTCTAGGTTTGTATAAAAACACCTTTCTCAGAAATAAAAGCTAAAATGTTTATAAACTATTTTTACTTACATCAACATAACCTTGAGTTAGATTAAGCAAATCAATCTTGAGGAACAAGATTTTTATACTATCTTGTGTGTACCTAAAAAATCACTATCCTCTCATCTTTAACCCCTATCTTAATGGAGCAATTCATCATCCCGTTACAGTCGAAGACTTAACGGGATGATGAATTGCGACCAATATAAAACTGGCAAGCGCGAATCAATGTTTTGGAAGTTCAAAGGTTCTCAACGTAATTCTTTAATTGCTCAACTGTGACACCTCCACAACTAGCCACAAAATACGCACCAGTCCAAAAGTAAGGCTTGTTGTAAAAGTATTTTTTAGCCAACCAGGGAAACTCTTTACGTATTAACCTGCTGCTCACTGTTTTGATATTTCCAATCAGAGTTGAGAGAGGTTTATCAGGTTTGTAGTCAATTAATATGTGAACGTGATCTGATTCACCGTTAAACTCTAACAGTTCACAATCCCATTTTTTAAGAGTATCCGTGATTATTTCTTTTAACCTGTTTAGGATTTCTGTATTAATAGCTTTTTTGCGGTACTTTACAACCAAAACGATATGAGCGTTAAGTCTGTAAATAGACCTAAAACCATGATGGTACATATATTGACAAGAGATAGCGGTAAGTAGTATATTACCATAAGTTTCTCAAAATTATATTGATGTTAGATGTACTGAAGGTCAGAATTTATCCAAATAAAGAGCAAGAAATATCCCTAGTCAAAAGCTTTGGATGCTCCCGCTTTGTTTGGAATTTCTACCTCAATAAAACTAATGCTCAATATGAAGAAACAGGTAAGGGCATGACTTATTGCCAGATGGCTAAAGACCTTACCCAGTTGAAGAAACTGGCTGATTATGAATGGTTGCAAGAACCAACTGCTGCCGTTCTGCAACAGTCACTCAAGAATTTAGAATCTGCGTTTAAAAACTTTTTTGCAAAGCGCACTGGATTTCCAAAATTCAAGAGCAAACATTCAAAACAATCAATCCGATTTCCTGAAAGTTGTTCGATTAAAGATGGTGTATTAAAACTACCCAAGCTGGGGATTGTTAAAGCTAGTCTTTCAAAGAGTGTTGATGGCAAGATTAAATCTGTAACTGTTTCTAAAACAAGTACAGATAAATATTTTGCTGCAATCTTGTTTGAAGTTGGAGACTTGAGAAACACCAAGAAAGGCAGGATATCAGGAATTGATTTAGGATTAACCAGTTTGATAACTGTGTTTGACGGTGAAACTTGTTATAAGGTTGACCCAATCAAGCCAACTAGAAAATATGCCAAGCGACTACGAATTAGACAAAAAGCTTTATCTCGGAAAGTCAAGGGATCTAACAATAGGCGTAAAGCAGTTAAAGTAGTTGCCAAAGTTCACGAAAAAATATCAAACACTCGACAAGATTTTCTTCATAAACTCTCACGAAAGTTAGTTGATGATAACCAAGTCATAGTAGCTGAAAACATTTGTGTTAAAGGATTAGCACGTACTAAATTAGCGCGCGTCATACATGATGCTGGTTTTGGTATGCTGCTTAATTTCATCAGCTACAAACTGGATAGAGAGGGAGGTAAATTTGTTCAAGTTGATAGATTCTTTCCCAGTTCAAAACTTTGCTCATGCTGTGGTCATAAAAATGATTTACTGAATTTAAGTATTCGTGAATGGGTTTGTTCGAGTTGTCAAACGACTCATGATAGGGATGAAAACGCTTCACGGAACTTGAGGGCAGAAGGAATAAGAATATTGTCAACAAATACTGTGGGACACACAGAAATTCAAGCTTGCGGAGAAACAGTAAGACTCGTTGGTACTTGTACTAAAAAGCGTGTTTCACAGATGCAAGAATCTCCCGCTACACCGCTTTGCGGTTAGCGGTGAGAGTGTCAATTAATGTAGGCTAAATATATCGCCAGCACAAGTATCAAATGCTTACCCTTGCAAAATCCAAGCGGGTTGTATTTACCTTCTTTTCTCTGGGGGTTCTCTGTTACAGTCAGATAGCCTCAGCCACTATTACTTTACCTCTACGCAGTAAAAAGGGCATGGTAGTATCTGCCCATCCTTTGGCGAGTGCGGCGGGGGTGGAAATGTTAGGTAAGGGTGGAAATGCAGTTGATGCTGCAGTGGCTACAACCTTTGCCATTTCTGTTGTTGAGCCTTTTTCGGCGGGAATTGGTGGTGGGGGGTTTTTGCTGATGCGTTCTCAGAAAACGGGAGAAATTAAGGCGTTGGATTTTCGGGAACGCGCACCCCTGAAAGCTACGAGAAATATGTACTTGGATGCAGCCGGGAAGGTGCGTCCGAATGCCAGTGTTAACGGTTATTTGGCGGTGGCTACACCAGGAACGATCGCCGGAATGTATGAAGTGCATCGGCGTTATGGTAAGCTACCTTGGCGGGAGGTGGTAAAACCTGCGATCGCACTCGCTAAAAATGGTTTCGTTCTGAGTGAAAAACCAACTTGGCGTTCAATTTCCGTATATGAAACCCGCAAACAAGCCATTCTCAACAACCCAGCCGCTAGGGAAATCTTCACTCGCAACGGCGATTTTTATCAGCCTGGGGAAAGGTTGGTACAGCGTGATTTAGCCCGTACTCTAGAAACGATCGCCCAAAATCCCCAAAGCTTCTACACTGGTAGTATCGCCCGTGCGATCGCCGCAGATATGGCAAAAAATGGTGGTTTAATTACCTTAGCAGACCTCAAAGCCTATCAGCCTATCTGGCGTAATCCTGTCTGTGGTAACTTCCGTCAAGCTAAAATCTGCTCAATGCCCCCACCATCATCTGGTGGTGTACTGCTCATACAGATGTTAAATATAATTGGTGACACAGATTTAAAATCTTGGGGTTGGCATCACCCAAAAGCTTTACATTTATTAACAGAAGCGATGAAAATTGCTTACAGCGATCGCTCACAATATTTAGGCGACCCCGATTTTGTCAAGATTCCCTTACAAGCCTTGCTTAGTCCAGCTTACGCCAAAAAACGCCGTAGCGAAATTAATCTCGATAGAGCCACACCCTCAACGCAAGTCAAACCCATAGCGCCAGAGATTTTACAAAGGTTCGGACAAGCAGAGATACCCCAAAGGATATATGCAGGTTATGAATCTCCCGAAACCAGCCATCTCAACGTCGTCGATGAAGAACGCAACGCTGTTAGCCTCACCTTTACAGTTAACTACGGCTTTGGTTCTGGGGTAGTTGCATCGGGGACGGGTATTTTGCTCAACGATGAGATGGATGATTTTGCTGCTGCACCAGGCGTTCCCAACGTATTTGGACTAGTGGGAAACGAAGCCAATGCGATCGCACCCCGGAAAACGCCCCTATCGAGCATGACACCGACCATCGTCACCGAGAACGAACGCCTGCGAATGGTAGTAGGTGCGCCCGGTGGTAGCACCATCATCACTCAAGTTTTGCAAGTTATACTCAACGTTTTGGAATATAATATGGATGTTGGTGCAGCCGTGTCTGTTCCACGCATACATCACCAGTGGCTACCCGATGAATTGCGAGTAGAAAGTTGGGGTTTAGATGCACTTACCCTGCAAGACTTACGCCAACGCGGACATAATATTCAGGAAATTAATCCTTGGGGCAATATTAATGCGATCGTCGTCACCAAAGAAGGCGACCTAGAAGGCGCAGCCGACCCACGCGGCGAAGGTATTCCAAAATCAAGATAATTGATAACTGATAACTGTCAACTGTCAACTGTCAACTGTCAACTGATAAACACTGCTACCAAATTCGTTGGCGCGGGCGCTGGGGACTAATGTCCAACCAGCTTTTAGTAATTTCTGATAGGTCGCCCAACCTTTGGAGCCACCTGGTATCTGATAATCTGGTACTGAATATTGCGGGAAATGGGTATATGGTCGCCACGGTTGGCTGGGCGCAGTTTGCAGATATAATATTTTATCACCATCACCGCTACTCTTAGATATCCAGCACATTTGTCGATACATGGCAAACTCCTTTGCTTGAGGCATATATTGCATATTGGCAGTTTTTTGTCAATAGTTGCATCACCCTTGCGGGATAATTTTTTCCTCTGATGTTATGTCAACATATGTACAATTGATAACCGCACAATTACTTAAATATAGAGTGGATATTTGGATTAGTTATCAGGCTCATAAGCTAAATAAGGCTTTTGTGCCTGACTTTCATCTGAGATTAAGATTTTTTTAATGGTATATGCGGTTTTCTCAAGTAGATGTATCGAGAGTTACTATTTTGTAAAAAATTGAAGTTTTGTTGCAAAAAGAGAGTTTTGACGGCAGAGGTAGAAAATGGGGATTTGAAAGATCAGGGAGTAAACAAGCAAGAGAGCAAGGGGGGGAAATTGAAACAAAGACTTCTCCTTTTTCCCCTGTACCCTGCCCTAGTCTCTACTCTCCACTTCCCTGATGAAGCGGTACAATACTACTCATCTGTTCTAGATTTAAGACAGTGGCTAATTCTGCTTCAGTCATCAGTCCTTTTTCTAAAACAATTTGCCGTAGGGATTTTCCTGTTTTTAATGATTCTTTAGCGACATCGGCGGCGTTTAAATAACCAATGTGGGTATTGAGTGCGGTGACTAGGGCTAAACTACCTTCAGCATAGGCTAAACACCTTTGTTCGTTGGCGGTAATTCCTTGAATACAGCGTTCTGTGAGGGCGGCGATGGTTAACCCAAGAATTTCGATGCTGTGAATCAAATCATAGGCGATTAAGGGCATCATCACGTTTAATTCTAATTGTCCGGCTTGGGCGGCAAATGCGATCGCCTGGTCGTACCCCATCACCTGAAAACACACCATTGATGTCATTTCTGCCATGACTGGGTTATATTTCCCTGGCATAATTGAGGAACCGGGTTGTACGGGTGGTAGTTGAATTTCCTTGAAACCAGTTTTCGGCCCGGAGTCCATTAGCCGCAAGTCGTGAGAGATTTTTGCTAAATCTTGGGCTAAGTTGCGTAACGCACCGGAAACGTTCACGAAGGGGGACATACTCTGCATCGCCGCCATCAGATGCGGTGCGGGTTGCAGTGGGAAGTTGAGTAATTCTCCTAGCACTTCTACCACACGGGCGCGGTATTGGGGATGAGTATTTAACCCTGTTCCCGCCGCACTACCGCCTAAACCTAATACCATTAAATCAGAAGAGGCGGTGTAGATGCGGTTTTGATGTTCTGATAAAATTTGCGCCCAAGCGGCGAAATTGTCACCCAAACGCACGGGAACAGCATCTTGTAGATGGGTTCTGCCAGATTTGACGATATCTTGAAATTCTACAGCTTTGTTTTCTAGAGCAGCGATCGCTTTTTCTAAAGCTGGTTGTAATGTATTGGTAAGAGCCAACAAGCCACCGATGCGGATTGCTGTAGGAATCACATCGTTGGTAGACTGTCCGTAGTTGACATGATCATTAGGGCTAACTCGTTTGTAATTACCCTTTTCTTCACCAAGAATTTCCAAAGCTCGATTTGCTAAAACTTCGTTCACGTTCATGTGGTGGGAAGTTCCCGCACCCGCTTGATAAACATCAACAACAAACTGATCTCTTAATTTCCCAGCGAGAATTTCATCAGCAGCTTGGACAATGGCTTGACCAATATCTTGGGGAATGCAACCTAGTTCTCCGTTAACAATTGCTGTAGCTTTTTTAATCCACAGACAAGCATCTACGTAAGTGGGTAAGGGCTTAATGCCGCTAATGGGGAAGTTTTCGATAGCGCGTAGGGTTTGAATACCGTAATATACATTACTGGCAATTTGGCGATCGCCCATTGAATCGCGTTCAATACGAAAATCTGTACTGTTAGTCATAATTATTGTGTAGATAATTCCCAGATCCAGATCATGCCATGTGCTTAGACTAAATACAAATTTGTAATTCCTAATTCATCCCAAATTAATATGAGGCTGCATAGGATAATTGAACGCAGATGCACGCAGATAAACGCGGATAAATCAATGAATTTTCTCATTATGTCCAACCTCATAAAAATTAGTATAACAAGGTTACGTATAGGTTCACTTTTTAAGTTAGGCTAAACTTGGATGTATAGCTGTTACCAGAGAGATGAGGACATAAACTAATCATAAAACCTCGGCAATGAGAAGTTCTCAAGCCTGTCACCTGTCACCTGTCACCTGCTATTAATACGAGCCAGGAAATATTATGATAAAAACACCAACTCGCCGGATCACTTTAGAGGAATTTTTACAGTTACCAGAAACAAAACCAGCAAGTGAATATATCAACGGCGAAATCATTCAAAAACCTATGCCTCAAGGTAAACATAGTAGACTACAGATTCAATCAGCCAATGCAATTAATAATGTGGTAGAAAGCCAAAAAATTGCCTTAGCTTTACCAGAATTACGCTGCACTTTTGGCGGACGTTCTATTGTGCCAGATGTAGCAGTGTTTGCTTGGTCAAGGATTCCTGTTGATGAAAAAGGTAATATTGGCAATGTGTTTAATACCTATCCAGATTGGACAATTGAGATATTATCGCCTGACCAAAATACAACCAGAGTCACTCGGAATATTTTACATTGTTTAAATCATGGTACTAGTTTAGGTTGGTTAATTGACCCAGAAGAATCTAGCGTTTTGATTTATCCACCAAATCAACAACCAATATATTTAGAAAATGAAGAAGATATATTACCTGTACCCGATTTAGTTAAAGATTTACATTTGACATTGGGACAATTATTTGATTGGTTGAAATTATAGAAAATTTACTATCCAAATTCATGACTTTACCAAACTGGATTACTTTTTCTCGCCTTCTTGGTGTACCATTTCTACTATACGGCTTATACGACCCTACACCGCAGGCTAGGTGGGTGTGTTTGGCTATTTTTTTAGTTGCGGCATTAACTGACTGGTTAGATGGTTATTTAGCAAGAAAGCTGAATCAGATTAGTGATTTGGGTAAATTTCTTGACCCCTTGGTAGATAAATTTTTAGTGCTAGCGCCATTGTTGGTGTTGGTGGAATTGGGGAAAATTCCCGCTTGGGGAGTGTTTTTGATTTTAGCGCGGGAATTGGCGATCGCAGGTTGGCGAGTGAACCAAACGCAGATTACAGGGGCGAATATTTGGGGTAAGCTAAAAACGGTGAGTCAGATAGTAGCGATCGCACTATTAATTGCACCTTTATCATCAGCTTGGCAATTACCATCTTTAATTGCTTTTTGGGTATCTGTCGCCTTAACTTTAATCTCTGGGGTAATTTATCTATGGCCGCAGAAAGTCACCACTGTGGAATAATTTATCAGGTGCAAATCTTCTCCCACCAAAATAGTCATCTTCTAAAATTGACATTAAATAATGACCGTAGCTACTCTTAGCCATCGGCGCAATTAATTGTTGTAACTGTGCTGCGTCAATATAACCGTAATTATAAGCGATTTCTTCAATACAAGCTATTTTTAATCCCTGTCTTTCCTCTAAAGTTTGGATAAAATTACTTGCTTGATGTAGAGATTCATGAGTACCAGCATCTAGCCAAGCGTATCCTCTACCTAAAATCTCTACTTGCAATTGACCTTGTTGTAAATAAGCTAAATTCACATCCGTAATTTCCAACTCATTCCGTGCAGATGGTTGGAGACGAGAGGCAATTTCTACCACCTGAGAATCATAAAAATAAATCCCCGGAATCACATATTTAGATTTAGGAAACTGAGGCTTTTCTGCTATACTAATTACCTGATGATTGACATCAAATTCTATTACTCCATAGGGTCTAGGGTCTTTTACCTGATAGGCAAATACTAAACCACCTTTATCTAACCTTGCAGAACGCATTAATACTTCTATTAAGCCATTGCCATAAAAAATATTATCACCCAAAATTAAACATACAGGCTCATTACCAATAAACTCCTTACCTAAAATAAAAGCTTGCGCCACACCTTCTGGTTGTGGTTGTGCAATATAGCTAAACTTTAAACCCCACTGACTACCATCTTCTAAAAGTTGTTCTAATAAAGGTAAATCATGAGGAGTAGAAATGATGAGAATTTTTCTAATTCCAGCTAACATTAATACAGACAAGGGATAGTAAATCATCGGCTTGTCATAAATTGGCATTAGTTGTTTACCAACAACATTTGTGATGGGATAAAGACGTGTGCCAGCACCACCTGCTAAAATAATCCCTTTCATTTTTCTATTTTTAGAATGTTATCCTAATTTGCACAGGCGATAAAGGACTCATACTTGATTTTTGAAATATACGTAGGCCGATGCACTGCCCACCAAAGCCATGATATGGTGGACAATACCCACCCTACAAATACTTATTCATCTGCGTAACCTGCCTTAAGACTGCGCCAACATCTGCGTTCATCTGCGTTCATCTGCGTTCAATTTTCCCCAAACCTATTGCCACATTTTAACCTTGCCAAGCCACTACTGGCGTGACCAAACTAAAATAGTGCATTATTTAAAAATCTCTCATCTTGTTCATCTGCGTTCATCTGCGTTCAATTTTCCCCAAACCTATTGCCACATTTTAGCCTTGCCACGCTACTACAACTAAATCAAACGATGACTTTTGTAGGGTAAGCATACCTGTTCTAGAAAAACAAAGGACGGGCAAGATGCCCATCCCATAAAACTAACAAAATTATCCGGCAAATATACAGATGGGAATCCTATCATCAAGAACAAGACTGCTGCCAAGTCTGCTTCTTCTCAACAGTTTGCTGTTGACCTGGTGGTACAGTCCGCTCACTCATAAAATAAATATCAAAGCTTTTCAGCCTTTTCCCATCAGTATGTTGAGCATTCCAAGTGCGGCAAACATATTGAGCGTAGAATGGATAAAGCTTTTTACCGATCGCCCGATTCAAGTTGATAAAATAAGTACGCCATTGCATATTCTTGTAAATGGCACTGCGTAAACCCAAGTCTGGTTTATCCCAATTTACCGGACTTCCGCCTCGGAAAATATCAGCTTCCGCCCCATCTTGCAGACGACCGGGAATTACATACCAGCCATCGTCTCTAGGTGGTGCAGGTGCAAAAATACTCCAAGACTGGTCTAGGCGTGTAGCGCGTCCAATGAATTGTGTACTTTGCCAAGCCTTACGTCTGAAAGCATCGGGGGAGTAACTGCTGATATTCCATACGAAAGTATACAACAGCAATACCAGCGCCAGAATATTTAATAACCTGGATGAGCGAATTTGTATTGGTCTGAATTTAAAGGGTTTGGTGAAATTACCAGCAATCCTACGGTTAGAGGCAATTGTCTCATAAAACTTTGTCCCCACTGCCATAACTGGCTTCCAAGTAAGTAGAGGAACAAGAAAGCGAAATACGGGTGAGAGACTGACTATATAAGCAATTCCCGCAAATTTAAAATGTCGATTTCCCCGCCAGTCTTCCACTACCCAGGAATTGTAGGTTTGCATATCGGTATGGATATCTGGGTACTCTTGCGCCATGAGTAAAGGCGTTCCTGGCAAAATCAAGATTGTGCGTAACAGATGCACTACTTTTTTACAAAAACCACAGTCAGCATCGAAGTAAATTGTCAAGCCTTGACGTTCTGCTGTTTCTAAGCGCTTTTGTAACCCATTCCAAAAGGAACTGGGGAGGAAGGCTAACCAACTAAAGATGCTTAAGAAGGGGAAAATACCCAAGTTCAACGTTAAACCAAATCCCGCGTGTAGCAAGATGAATGTAATCACAGCGCACATACGGAAGAAGCTGTTACGGAAGGGGATGAACAGCAGCAAAGGCCCTACCCATTCCCACACCAGGGTAACGTAGGTAAACAGAGTTAAAAGCGGCGGGAAGTTGAGGAGGAAATGACCAAACGGTGTAACGTACTGGTCAAAACTGAGAGAATAGTAAACAGCACTGCCATCAACCCACACCGGACTTTTGGTTTTGAAGGCGGCGGAGAAGATATAGATAAAGCACTGCTGACAAATTAAGGCAAAGGTCGCCCCAGAAACAACTCTTTCGGGTAACTTGCGAGTGGCAGTATTCAGGGCGCTTTCGATGGAGTAGCTAGCACCCAGAGGTAGAAACATTGCCCAAAACATCAGCGCCCGCAACACATCATCGGCGGCGAAAATTAAGGCGGGATTTCGGTTATGCAGGGAGATAAGTAACACCCAAGAGGCAATGGTAGCTATGCGGGTGCGATATCCCACAAGCATCAGTATTGCCATGATAGCAGCCAGCCCAAACAACAGCACCTGAAAGGAGGGTTCCCCACTCAAGGCGTGTAGTGACCAATGCCAAGGTTTGCTGATGTCTTGTAGTAAGGTGCGGGGCATAACGCCTGCATCGGTGTAATGGGCGATGTAGTCACCGAAGCGAATACCTAAATCAGTTAATAGAATTAAGGCTATACCGATGCGAAAAGCTGCTAGCGATCGCAAATCCAGCCCAAATACATCATCCAGCGTTTTTGTCAATAGTTTCTTAACCATATTTAAAAGAGGGGAAAGGGGAAAGGGGAAGGGGGAAAGGGTAAGGGGGAAGGGGAAAAGGGAAAGGGGAAAGGGGAAAGGGGAAAGGGTAAGTAATTATTTCCTCCTCTGCTCCTCTGCTCCTCTGCTCCTCTGCTCCTCTGCTCCCCTGCTCCTCTGCTCCTCTGCTCCTCTGCTCCCTCATCCCCTAACCTGTGGCTAATTACGAACAATATTCAAAGCTTTGAGTTGTTCTACTAACTCGGTGGTACGGGTGCGGCGACCTGATGAGTTGAGATGATAGTGTGTGTCGGCAAATAGACTAGAGTCAGTTTTTACATTCAAACTCTGTTTGTCGTAAAGTACAGGGGCAATTTCCCCTAGCTTTTCAGCAGTTTTACTGATATTACCAAGGGTTTGCTTATCTGTACTGCCATAAATCCAAGAAAGTCCCAAAACTAAGGTTGCGCCTTTGGCTTCTACTTCTTTTTTAAACTGGCGAATACGTTGTAAGGCGTGGGGAGAAACTGGTTCTTTAATTTGCAGTTCCCACCAATCTGATTTGAGGCGCTGTTTGAGTACGGTAGGGTCTCCGTTAGCGGTGATGGGGTCGGAATAATAGCCAGTGAAGCGCCCCTTTTCTACTAAATCTACAGATGACTTGGTAACGCCTTTCAAGGTGGGAATGCCCAACAACATGATATCTTGGGCTAGTTGTTTGGCGGGAACTCCCCCCAGTCCGGGTTTACCAATGGCGACACCAAATTGACCGGAGCGATCGCCAAATC
This sequence comes from Anabaena azotica FACHB-119, assembly GCF_014697625.1. Taxonomy (GTDB): domain Bacteria; phylum Cyanobacteriota; class Cyanobacteriia; order Cyanobacteriales; family Nostocaceae; genus Trichormus; species Trichormus azoticus_A. The sequence goes on from NZ_JACJSG010000026.1 coordinate 67,624, forward strand.
CATCTTTTTGTTGTAAAATTAAATACTCTGGAATTAAAACAACAATATCGCCTTTCTTAATCGCATCGCTAACGCTGGGTAGGATGACATTTAAGCCCACTGGCCCATCGGTTGCCATATTTAGGGTGGGGATGCCTAATTGTTGCTGCATCAATCCTGCATCCACTGTGTAATGCGCCCCAGAACCACCGACAATTAAGATGCGTTGGGGCGCTGTAACTTCACTGGCGATCGCCATTTTCTGTTCATACATTATCCTTAGCCAACTGAGTTCGCCCCCATACCGGGCATTATATATATATCCCACACCCCAAGCTAAAGCGGCGATCGCCAACCAACTGTTAAGCTGTAAAAATTTTTTCATAGCACCAGATAGCTTAGAACTCAAAATAAATAAAGGGCGATGGTGTATTCGCAGCTAGTAACACGGTTAAAGCCAACAACCCCCGCGAAACCCAAGGAGACAGTAACAAGTCATATTCACATTCCCTTTGTTGCCAAACTCCAATGTGTTCCATCAGCAATACAGCCGTGGCTAATACTAGAGTAAATCCCAGGGCGATCGCTTCGTTACCACTAAAGAAGCTCATAGCTTCGCCCAGGTTGCTCAGGGAATATGCCCAAGGATTAAGTATTGTTTGCAACTTCTCTAATAAACGTGGGGTCTTAGTTTCCATAAAGAACAGACATCCCAGGATCACCGAACCAAAGGTTAATGCCCAGGATATAAACTGGGGCATCAGCAAACGTTGCTGTCCAATAAATTTGTAAAAAGGTCGTCCCGCGTAACGTATAATCAGTAACAGCAGTCCGTGGTAAGCTCCCCAGAAAACAAAGTTCCAGGCTGCTCCATGCCAAAATCCTGAAAGAGTGAATGTAATAAATAGATAAAATGGGGCTAAGTTTTTATTCTTACCCATCAAAGGCAAGAAGACATAATCCCGAAACCAAGTGCTAAGAGTAACGTGCCATCTCCGCCAAAACTCGTTAATGCTTTGGGATGTATAAGGAGCCAAAAAGTTAATAGTTAAATTAACACCTACAAATTTTGCTAAACCCAGAGCAATAAAACTGTATCCACCAAAATCAAAGTAAATTTGTAATGTAAATAAAAATGCAAAAAACCAAACCAACCAGGGGTTTTGGGCTTGGTCTAATTTGATATAAGGGGAAATATTATCTGCTAGGACAAACTTCATAAATAGCCCTAGAGACAGCCAACGAAAACCAGTTTCAAAGTTCTCGTAAGTTAATTTAAAGCGGAATGATTCTATTTGGGGAAATAAATCTGCCCGGCGTTCGATGGGGCCTGCAACTACTTGCGGGAAAAAGGAAACGAAGTTAACGTAATCTAATGCTCCAATGGCGCGTTTTTTGCGACTGGTGTAGGAATCAACAACAAATGCTACCATTTGGAAGGTGTAAAAAGATAAACCTGGAGGAATTGAACCCATCCCCGGAATACTTTTTCCTTGCCAGTTGGCGGCTAAACCCGGTACTAATAAACCTAAAACATCCTCTACAAAGAAATTTAGATACTTGAAATAGGCGAGGATCGCAATATCAATAATAACTACAGTTGTGGCGATCGCTTTAGCTTTCCATCCTTCTTGACGCAACATCAACCACACCATCACGTAGTTGAAGATAATTTCGCAGATAAAGATGACAAAGCTAGAACGAGAAGCGTTGACAAATAACAGCAAAGACATTGCCGCTATGCCGACAGTATCAAAGGAATTTCTCCACAGATTCAACGACTTAGCAACATAACGAACTGTAAAATAAGGAATGCTAAATAGTAGCAGTACCCACCAGAAGGAAAACTCGGAAAAGTTCAATTATCCACCCTCATGATAATTAATAATGGCTAATTCGTAATTCGTAATTACAGGCTGAATTACAAATTACCCTTACAGGTTTGGCAGTTCCTCCTTGGGGAAACACCAAGACCGAACTGCCTCACGAATTACGTAGATTTTAGTCTTACCGCAGGGTATTACAAATTACCTAGCTGCCACTAATTTTGTTCCACAGACCGCCCCAAGCTTTTTCTTTGGGGGCTGCTTGGGCTTTTTCGGTAACGGCTACTGGTTGGGTAGTCTCTGTTTGGGCAGGTGTAACACCAACTTCATTCACCAGATAGTTAGCGGCTTTTTCGATGGTGGGGTAGTCCCAAAGTAAGGTGGAGGGCAATTCCGCATCGAGCCAGTCTTCCAATTCACCGACAATAGTAACTGAATCAATGGAGTCTAGTCCGTAGCGGGTCAAGGGTTCAGTGACTTTGATAGTTTGGGCATTGATTCCTAATTGTTTAGCAATCTGATTAACTAACCACCCTTGGATAGTATCAACGGCGTTATTGGTACTAGGCTTGGAGTTGGAGTCTTTGAGTTGCATCGGTTGTAGTCTCTTCTTGCTGAGATTGTGCTAATTGGAAAGGAACGATAGAAAACATCCGATTGTTGTTGTACAACCGGACTAACTCTTGGGCAACTGCCCCGTCGTCGAGCCGCGCTGGCAATGCTTTGGCAGGGCGGAAGGTGAGCAGCAGTTTGCGGAGGCTAACAGCCAACCACTCACCACTAGCAAAGAAGTCTCCTAAATGATGGCGGTTGTATAGCCACATATATACACAGCTAGCAGCCGCGTGTAGGACGCAGTATTGTTTTGCCATGTCGAAAACTTCCGGTGCTTGCTCATGCCCAAACTGGAAGGTAGACTCTGTAATCTGATGATCAAGAATCTGCAACTCTTCCTGTACCATCTGGGTCAGTTGGATAATTTGCTGCAACACCTCACTATTGAGGTGGGAGTCTGTTTGTAAATCAGATAGGGATGTCAGCGCTAGTTCTAGTCCTTGCAGCACATCGTCTCCACCCCGGTTGACTAGTTCCAGTTTCTTCCCATCAAAAGCGGGTAGGGGCTGGGTTAAATCAAAGGTGGCGAACAGACGTGCCTGTAAGGTTTCTTGGTTGCGTCCCGCGTTTCTGGCGCGGGACTTGGTTAGCTGACGTAGTTGCAGCAACAGGGCATGGAGGTTAACTACAGTGCTGCCATCAAACATACTGATGATGGCATTATCCCGCAGTACTTTTTGGAAAATGCCCCAATCGTGTTCTTCACGCATATAGAAGCGTGAACCCAAAACGACGGAGACATTCTGCACGACTGTTTCTAGGGTGGTGGTGACGAAGTATTTCACCACTGCTGACCAGACGCTGATTTGCTCTGGCATGGTGTTAAAGCCACGTGCCACACCAATAGTTGCACAGTCACAAATCAGGATATCTAGAAACGCATCTGTGAGAGTGCGCTTGGGTTGGGGCATATCAAATACAGTTTTACCGTATAGTTGCCTTCCCAAAGCAAATTTGAGGGTAGTTCTTAGGGCGGTATCTGCCGCCCCTTGGGAAAAGGCGGCACAGAGGGCGCGGGTGATTTGGAAGCCTTTGAGGGCGAGTTCTAGTCCTGCACCTTCTGCGCCTATGCGCATAGATTCGGGGATGAAGCAGTTCTCAAAGCGGATACCGCTCATATCCGAACCGCGAACGCCGTGGGTGTAAATTTTGGGGAGGTGGGTGTAGTTGGCGGGGTCGATTTTACTCTTTTCCACCATGAATAGGGACAGGCTACGCGCACCCCCTGCTTCATCGGTTTTCGCTAAGACGAAGGAAACGCCGGAGATGGTAGCACGGTTAATCGGCCATTTTTCGCCGTTGAGGATGTAGCCACCAGGGACTTTTGTGGCACGGACATCACTAGCTAGCAAATCGCTACCGTGGGCTTTTTCGGAATAGGCGAGGCACATTGCCCCGTTGGCATCCTTCATGAAGCTCGCCAAGGTGCGCTTCTGCTCGTCTGTACCTGCCATCCATGTCAGGTATGACCAGAACATGGTGGTAAAGGCGATCGCACTTGTTTGATCCCGGCGGGAAAGTACCCTCACAAAGGCGATAAACTCATCAAAGGAGGTAAATTCACCACCACAATCTGTAGGAATGTAGTAGTGTTGGAGTTTCCAGTTGTAGAGCCAGTTGATAATCTCATGGGGAAACTCTTCTTGTTCGTCTAGGTCGATGACCTGTTTGAACGACATCATACTATCTGGTTGACTGGGGTCGCCCAAGTCCTTTTCTAATGCTTGGGCGATCCAATATTGCTTGAGTGGCTGCATAATTTCCTCCTTAGTGAGCAACTTGCACCTTTTCCAGCAAGGAATCTACTTCCCCTTGTACGCGCCGATAACTGGCTGTATATTTGGGGTTTTCGCTCCAATCGGCTAAAACTTCCAACTCACCAGCCAGGAAGCTGGCTTTGCAAGCCCGTCGCTGAATCTTGCCACTGGAGGTTTTCAGGACATTACCGGGCTTGACAAGTACCACAGCATATGCTTGGAGTTCGTGAATTTCGGCGATCGCTTGTTTAATATTGCACAACACCTCATCGGGGTCAAACTCTTCTGGGTTGCGTTTGACTTCCTGAACAACCACCAGTTGTTCTACTCCATCCACATCTATAGAGAAGGCTGCACCGTAGTCTGGGCGTAGGGCTGGGTGAATTTGCTGCACAGTCCATTCTAAGTCTTGGGGATAATGGTTAGTACCCCGGATGATAATCAAATCTTTAATCCGTCCGGTGATGAATAACTCCCCATTTCTCATAAAGCCCAAGTCACCTGTTCGCAGGAAGGGGCCTTCATTTGTATCGGCAATTCTAGCGCGGAAAGTACTTTCACTTTCTTGGGGGCGTTGCCAATAACCACCCGCCACACTAGGGTCTGCTACCCATACCTCACCCACTTCATCAGGCGCACAACGTTTTAAGGTATCTGGGTTGACAATTGCCACTTGCGTCTGACAAACTAGGCGACCGCATCCAGGGATAGCCCTGACTCCATCATGCCAGTGAGTGGCTTCCACAATTTTGTTCTGTTCAATTTGCGATTTTTCCACCAAGCAGAGAACAGGCGCTGTATTTCTAGGGCTTGTGGAAACCAACAGCGTATTTTCTGCCAACCCATAAGCAGGTGCAAAGGTTTCCCACTTGAACCCACAGGGGGCAAACTTCTCGAAAAACTCTTCCAAAACTCTGGGGTTAATTGGTTCTGCGGCGTTCCCGGCTGCTACCCAACTACTCAGATCCAGGGTAGCCAGTTGTGCATCACTGACGCGGCGAATACATTGCTCGTAGGCAAAGTTGGGTGCTTGGCTATGAGTACCACGATAGCGGGAAATTGCTTGTAACCAGCGTACAGGCTGTTTAACAAAGGACATGGGGGACATAACGTAGCAGGGATGTCCGTTGTAGATGGGTACTGTCAGCCCTTCTACTAGTCCGTAATCATGGAAATATGGCATCCAAGTGATGGAAACGCTATCAGCATCATAACCACAGGCTTGTTGTAGATAGGCGCAGTGGTGCATGATGTTGTGGTGGCTAATCATCACACCTTTGGGTGTGGATGTGGAGCCTGAAGTGTACTGTAAATATGCCAGGGTTTCGGGAGTAATTTGCGGGTCTTGCCATTGGTCTGCTAGTTCTAGGTCGATGTCTTCACTAGCAAACCAGGTCATTTCCTCAAATTCGGGAAAGTCTAACTTGGCTGCTTGCAGAACAGTCAATAGGTGCTGAGTGGTGAAGACAAATTTAGCATTCGCATCCTTGACAATTGCCCGTAGCCGTGGTAAAGCGCGTTTCAATCTGCCTGCATCAGGGGGAGGTGCTGGGATGGCGATGACTCCACCGTACAGACTTCCCAGAAATGCTGCCATCACATCTAATCCCTGTGGGTAAAGCAGCAAAGCACGTTCACCTTGAGCATGATGTTTTTGTAGTAATGCACCAATGGCACGGGCTAGACGATCCAGTTCTTGGTATGTTAACTGGTGTCCTTCTGTTTTCCCGTCAACGAGGAACGTATAGGCGAGCTTGTCCGGCTCGTGATTAGCACGATCGCGTAGTAGTTCAACCAGGGTAGAGACGTTTGTCATTGGCAACTTCTAGGATAGTTAGGCGGTGAGTCAATGGGTGCTTCCGAACATACCCTGGAAACTAGGGCATCAGATATCTGACTTTTGGCGGATGCGTCGCTTCAGATATGAGCTATCCAGGGATTTTTCTTACTTGTTAATTCAGTAATCTTGACACAATCGCTCTACTTAGGGGAAGATTTTACAGGTATTTTTACTAAAAAAATAAATTTACATGGAAGAAACACCCATCCAATTATGTATCCTTTTGTTACCAAAAGTCTTGATTTAATCAGCTTTCAACATACCCCTGATGATGTAGCGCACAAGAGGGATTATAAATTTATTATGAAAATTATTATACTCTGCGTAATCTCGTGGTGAGGTTATGAGGGGGAGTTAAACGCAGAGGGACGCTGAGAATGGGATAGTCCTGTTGAGGTTAGGCGTTTTGAGAAATATGTTGTGGGCGGAAGTAGCGTTTGTAAAGGATGACGGTGACGAGGTTGGTTAGCAAACAGGTGATGGCTAATGCTAACAAGATATATGTGGGTAGCATGACTACGCCGATGATAAACCATGTATATACATGATAAATCATGACGGTGGCAAAAATACTGGCGAGGCTGACGCTCTGCCAAATTTGCTGTGTGGGGCGACCTAGTACAGCCAAGATAATTGTGAACAATGTAGTGAGTAGATTGGCTGGTACAAGGAAGGCACAAATACCAATACAGTTGGCACGGGAAAATTCAGCTAAAGTTGAAAAATCGAGCATTAATTTTTTGGGGTGAATGTTAGCATTTAATTGACTAAATATGTTTTGCGATATGTCAACATAACTTAGGATATATCTAAAGCAATTACTTCTAGATTTATTTAACATAATTTAAATTTAAAGCTTGACTATCATGCCAACATCTGCAATTGACAGTAAAGACGCAGCCGCTATCCAAGCTGCAACAGCAGAAGTTGCTGTATGCGATCGCTCACTTTGGGGACGCATCCGGGTTGGGGATGATGACCGTCTGCGGTTTTTACACAATCAAAGTACCAATGATTTCCAAAAGCTGAAGTCAGGACAGGGCTGTGATACGGTGATGGTGACATCTACAGCTCGGACTATAGATTTGGTAAGCGCGTATGTTCTGGATGATGCGGTGCTGCTGTTAGTTTCACCTAGTCGGCGGGAATTGCTGTTGCAATGGCTAGACCGCTACATCTTCTTTGCTGATCAGGTGCAGTTAACTGATGTGACGGATGAAACGGCTACTTTTAGTCTTATTGGCCCTGGTAGTGATGCAGTAGTGGAAAAGTTGGGTGCTGGGGCAATTGTTGGTCAAGCATACGGTAATCACATTACCATCGATGACGGTGCGATCGTTGCAGTGGGTAGTGGTTTGGCTTCCCCTGGATATACCTTGATTTTGCCAGTAGCGCAAAAGCAGCAGGTGTGGCAAAAAATTATAGAATTAGGGGTGGTAGAATTGAGCGATCGCGCCTGGGATACCTTACGCATCTTACAAGGAAGACCAGCGCCAGATGCGGAATTAACAGATGATTACAATCCCTTGGAAGTGGGATTATGGCAGACTATTTCTTTTAACAAGGGTTGTTATATTGGGCAAGAAACTATCGCCAGATTAAATACTTATAAAGGAGTCAAACAATATCTTTGGGGTATTCGCCTCAATGCTCCAGCCGCAGTTGGTGATACTATTAGTATTGGTGAAGAAAAAGTCGGTAAACTCACCAGTTACACAGAAACTCCCGATGGTTATTTCGGACTGGGATATATTCGCAGCAAAGCTGGGGGTGTAGGCTTAAAAGTGCAGGTGGGAGACAGCGAGGGAGAAATAGTCGTCATTCCCTTTGTTTCTCATGAATATCCGTGATGTACTCCACACACTCCCCTTTCAGGGTGAGTGTGGGCTTCTCAATGACTCCTACTCCGGACATTAATTGAGCTTTAAGACCGTGCGTCCCACGGTTCTTTATGTTTATAGCAGCATTTAAATCCCGGCAAATAATTGTGTGGCAAACAGAACAATTATGTATTCTCTGGGATAGCGGCTTTTTAACTTTGTGACCACATCTAGAACATTCTTGGCTAGTACCGTTTGGATTTACAGATATTACCTTCAATCCAGCATTTTCGGCTTTGATTGAAAGTATGTTTACAAACTGTCTCCATCCAGCATCATTAATACTTTTAGCCAGTCTTGTTTTAGCTAGTCCTTTGATATTCAACTTTTCAACAGCTACAACATCATACTTATCAAGCAGTGATTTAGCTGTTTTCCAGTGAAAATCTCTACGGGTATCAGCAACTTTTTTATGCTGTTTACCTAGTTTCTGGATAGCTTTTCTACGTCGATTAGAGCCTTTTTTACGTCTAGATACTCTACGCTGTGCTGACTTTAATTTACGTTCAGCTTTGCGTAAATACTTTGGTGCGGCAATTCTAGCTCCGTCAGAGGCTACATAAAAATCAATTAAGCCAACGTCAATACCAACAATATTATCAGGATGGAAATCAGGCTTAACAGTTGGCACTGTTTTGTCATCAAGGCTGAGGGTGACATAATAACCATCCGCTTTCTTGGTAACGGATACAGTTTTTATGTCAAATCCATCGGGTATTGGTCTATGGACAATTACTTTCACTTCTCCAATTTTTGACAGTGTGATTTTATTGTTAACAAAGTGGTGCTGTTTAAATTGGGTGTAAGTAAAAGTTTTATATTGCTCTTTACCTTTGAATCTAGGTTTACCAGACTTTTTCCCATTAACATCGCCTTTTAACCACCTATCAAAAGCCAATTCAACTTTTTTAGGAACTTCCTGTAGCACCTGTGAGTGAATCTCTTTATACCAAGGTCTGCCTACCTTTAGTTGAACTAGAGAGGCTTTTTGATTGTAGTAATTGGGTTGCTCCTTTAATTCTGGTAAATGACAAATTAACGGACATCTATCAACAGGGCAGCGATTTTGCTCATACCAGTCAAATCTTTGAGCCAGCAGATAATTATACTGACAACACAGCATTTCTAGAGTTTTATCTATCTTTTCTGCTTGTTCTCTATTTGGTTTAATTTTGTACTGGTATGATGTCTTCACTGCTTTATCCTTAGTTTCGACCTGTTTATATATTTACATAAATGTAACAACATTGTGCTGGCATTTAGGAAAAATAGAACATTGAATTTAAGGATATCTGAGCGCAGATTGAATAAACTACGGTTATACGCAAGTCAGAATCACAAAACTATGACTCATATAATTGAAGATTTTCTAGACTCGCTCAAAGTTAAAAATGATGATTCCTGATCGACCCCACTCCCTAATCAACAGTAGCGGTTGATAGTCGTCGGAGGTCAATTCGTCATCACCCCACCATTCATCCCACGCTGCACTATCGTGTCAGACCTGGGGCTTTTGTTGGTTCAAGCTAAAAAACTGTACTGCACATTGTGCAGTACAAGAGAGGATAATGCAACTAAACAATTCAAACCGATATATAGCAGTAGCTACATGGGTTAGGACATGGATGAATCATAAAGTCTTTATAGCAAGGCGCTTCCCTTGTCTGTACCCTGTCCCCTGCTATATCTAAGCTGCGACTCCTTCTGTAGGGCCACCGACGTTTTTCCAAGCAGCCAAACCACCTGGAATTACTGCTACATCAGCAAAGCCAGAGTCTTTCAATAGTTGTACTGCATGGGTAGCTTGTTCATCACTTGTCCCATAGATATAGATATGACGTTCTTTGTGTAGAGAAGTTTTAGCCTTTTGGGCTAATTCTTCCACGGGGATTTGAATTGCACCTGTGATGTGACCGTGATTGTATGTGTGGCGATCGCGCACATCAACAATTGTAAACCCAGGCTGACCCCACTCTAAACGCAGCTTTAAATCGTGTGCATCATTGACTAAATTGCTACTCATAAGCATTTTCCCGCTTACAACCTCATCAGCAATTTAGCAAAAATATTGTTGAGATCGGTTTTTCTTTAGAATTTATCAAATATTGGTTAGTTGACAGGTGACAGGTGACAGGTGACAGTTGACAGGTGACAGTTGACAGTTGACAGTTTTTATCGTAATTCCGAGGGTTAAAGACCCCTACGTCTGTACGTAGCAAATTTTCAGTTCGGGTTTAAATCCCCAACTGTTCGCGTAGCGTGCCGTAGGCAAAATGTCTTTAATGCGCGAATTTTGAATTTTGAATTGTTATTCTCGCCTGCTCCTCTGCTGCGGTTGGTGAATCTCGACTCCGCGACAGTTGAGTTTCGGCTTCTCTGCGAGACGCTAGGCGAACGGTCAACTACCGCGTAGTCGAAACTCGATTACCGCGCAGGCGAACCACTGCTCTTAAATTTTCAACTGTCTCCTTCAATGTTAGATTCTGCCAAGTTTGGGGAACAATGCAGTATGCTTGCAATCCTTTGGCTGAAGATAACGGCATGAAAGCGCCTATTGACCGACTAACAAAATTTGGGAAATTATGTATTGTATTGTGCTGTGTTTTGTCTGTGTTATTAGCATTAGTGCCAGTCTTGGCTAATACATCGCCTTCAATTGACACGCTAAAACAGCAGCAACAACAAATTCAACAAGAACGGCAAAATGTTGTACAAGAACGCGATCGCCTAAATAATTTACAACAAGCTGCACAAAATCGCCTGACTGGTATTGCTAACAATTTGCAAACCACCAACAGTCAAATTAAAGATAGTGAGTTGCGCTTACAGCAGGCTTCCCAGCGCCTACAACAGCTAGAGGCGAATTTAGCTGTGACACAAAAGGCTTATGAAGAACGTCAAGTGGCAACTGTAGCACGGTTGCGTTATCTTCAGCGATCGCCTATCAGTCAAGGATGGGCTGTTTTGCTACAAAGCCGAGATATTAGTGATTTTATCAGCCGTCGTCATCAGTTGAAGTTAGTTTATCAGGCAGATCAGCAAATTTTGGTGAAACTCAGCCAGCAAGCAGATTTAATTTATAAGCAAAAAACAGAAGTAGAAGAACAAAAAAATGAGATTGCTTTGATTAGAGAGCAATTATTGGCGCAAAAAGCCGATTATCAAACTCAAGCACAAACTCAGTCAGAATTGATACAGCGTTTAAATAGCGATCGCTTCGCCTTAGATGCTGCACAAAATCAACTGGAAAGAGATTCCCAAAATTTGGAAACTTTGATTCAACAAAAGATAGCCGAAGCGCAAGCCAGAGAGGAAGCGCAAGCCAAAGCCAACATCAGAACTAACGTCCTCGTCAAAGGAACAGGTTTATTTGCCCTTCCTAGCAGCGCACCGACAAGCAGTCCCTTTGGTTGGCGGGTACATCCCATTCTCGGCTATCGTCGCTTTCACGCTGGGTTAGATTTTGCCGCTAGTTATGGCAGTACAATTAGGGCTGCTGATTCGGGTACAGTGATTATGGCAGGCTGGTATGGGGGTTATGGTAGGACTGTGATTATTAGTCATGGTGGTGGCGTTACCACACTTTACGGCCATGCTAGTGAATTATATGTTTCCGAGGGGCAAACAGTCCAAAAAGGACAGGCGATCGCGGCTGTCGGTTCCACAGGCTTATCCACCGGGCCACACCTCCATTTTGAAGTGCGTCGCAACGGTACACCAGTCAACCCAGCCGATTATTTGTAGCGTCAAATGTTCTAGAGTATGATATAATCTTTCAATACGAGGGCGCGTAGCTCAGTGGATAGAGCAACAGATTCCGGTTCTGTTGGCCGGGGGTTCAAATCCCTCCGCGCTCGTTACTATACACATATAAAAGCATAAAATATTTTCCAGGGAGCAGTCAATAACAATTCAAAATTCGCGCATTCAAAATTCGCGCATTAAAGACATTTTGCCTACGGCACGCTACGCGAACAGTTGGGGATTTAAACCCCAACTGAAAATTTGCTACGTACAGACGTAGGGGTCTTTAACCCTCGGAATTACGATAACTAAGGTAAAGCGCAATGGGAAATCCATTTCCTGGGATGAACCCGTATTTAGAACAGACGGAACTTTGGCATCAAGTTCATAATCGTTTAATTGTAGCTATAGCTGATGATTTGACTCCTCAAATTGCGCCTAAATATCGAGTTTCCATAGAAGAGCGAGTTTACACCAGCGTAGACGATATCTTACTGGTAGGAATTGCTGATGTAGCCGTTACTAACCGTAACAGTTTAGATACAAACACAACTTTAACGGCTGCGAAACTTAGCAAACCTACTAAAGTAAAAGTTCCTATACCTGAACAAGTAACTGAACGATTTTTAGAGGTACGAGCCACTCAAAGTAAAGAAGTAGTAGCTGTAATTGAAATACTTTCACCCAAAAACAAAGTTTCCCAAGAAGGTAGAGCAGCCTATGAGAACAAACGGCACAAAATTTTAGCTTCTGCAACTAATTTTGTAGAAATCGACCTTTTAAAACAAGGTGAGCCAATGCCTATTTTAGGAGTGAAATCTACAAATTATAGTATCTTGGTCAGTCGCAGCTACGAAAGACCTGATGCAGATTTATATACCTTTGATTTGAAAAATCCAATTCCTGCTTTTCCTGTACCTTTGCGTAAGGGTGAAACTGAGCCAATTGTTGAATTACAAAGGTTATTAAATGAAGTTTATGAACGTGCTAGATTTGACTTGGCAATTGACTATACACAACCTTTAAAAATCAGGCGAGCGCTTGAAGAAGAAGCTTGGATAAAAGAAATTTTGGCAAAGATGTAGAAGCGCCGAGGAATCTATAGTTGGTATTAGTTTATATATCACAATGGATAAACTAGATAAATATCGCAGTATTATCAAGAAGATATTAACTGAGTATTACGAAATGGCTAATACTCAAGTTATTAGCAGTAGAGAAATTGAAGTGAGCGATACCTACGGTAAGCTACGCTAACGCTTGGCTTTTGATGAAGAAAGAAATCAATATCTTTGGTTTCGGTTTGGCTGGGATAACAAAAAGCTGATACAGCACATTATCATCTATCTGTGCATTAAAAATGGCAAAATTTGGGTGGAAGAAGACGCAACTAATTTATGCGTAGTTGATGATTTACTATCAGCAGGCATTCCTCAAAGTGATATTGTTTTAGGCTTCCATCATCCTAGTAAGCGAGGTTTTACAGAATTTGCTACAGCCTGAATAGACTAGGAGTTATTTTGAGGCTAAATAAGTAAAAACCTTACCAAGTCAGGGTTATTAATTTGTCAAGTGGACAAATTAATTGATAATTTACATCACTCCCCATTCCCTTTCGCTCTCTCCCTTGCCAAGCTATCAATTGCATCACCCAGGGCGGTGGTGAGGCTTTTACGGGTTTGGGCGTGGTTTTCTTGTTCAGTTTTCAAAGCTTGACGCAAGCGATCGCGTTCTTTGATCACCTCAACTAGTTTAGCTTTCAAGTCCTCCACAGTCCGGATTTGGGCTAATTCTTGCTGAATACCTACGCTAGCTTTAGCATCGGGTAATGTTTGCCCATCAATCCCCTTGAGTTGCTGAATTTCCGTTTTCAGGGATGCGATCGTTTGGCGGAAGAAATCTGCATCTGTGCGGCGTTGTTCTGCTTCTGTGTTGTAGAGTTTCCGCCACTTCTCAGCACTTTCCCAAGCAGCAGCGCGTTGTTGTTGTTCTTCTATTAGCTGTTGCTTGAGGGTTTGGATTTCTGCTAGCCACTGTTGGGTTAAGTCTTGACTCATAGATTGGGTGGGGGTTGGGTAATGGGGACTGGGGATTAATTACTATTCCCTCTGCCCAAGCTCATTTTATAAGTATTATTGAGGTAAAAAAAAGTAAATGGGTAGATGCGATCGCCTCCATAAATCTGGCAAATTAGAGAAAATCATCTGCCATCACTCAAATTATGTCTTTGCCTCGTTTTATTCGCTTCTTTCGTCATATCAGTTGGCGTACAATCCAGAAAACTTTTACTAGGACAACTGAAAGACGACTTTTAGGACTGGCTTCAGAAATTGCCTTCAATGCTATGTTATCTTTATTTCCGGCAATTCTCGCGGTACTTACAGCTATTGGTTTGTTTGCTGACTCCTTGCAGAACACCTTTAAGCAAATGGCTGGACAATTGAGTCAAGTTGTACCAGAGGAAGCGATGGTATTAATTCGTGATTTTGCTAGCCAAGAAATTGCCAATTCTCAAAATAGTGGCTTGTTTTCTCTGAGTTTTATCATCGCCCTTTGGACGGCTTCAGGCGCAGTGAATACCGCCATGACAGCCTTTGATCAAATCCATCAAATTCCTCAAGAAAAGATCCGCCCATTTTGGAAATCTAAACTTGTGTCTTTAGGATTGACGGTGGGTACTATCTTGCTGTTAGTTCTGGCTTCCTTCTTAGTTTTTATTAGTGATTTGTTGTTGGGAATGGTGGTGAATGAGAATAGTTATTTAATATTCTTATTGCATCTTTGGCAGTTGTTACGCTGGCCTTTAGCGTTAGGCATTGTGGCTACAGCATTTAGTTTTATTTATCGTTACGGGCCTAGTGTGTGGAATCGAGGCACACCAATTATGCCAGGGGCTATAATTGCCGCAGTTGGTTGGGCAATTTTGTCGGGCTTATTTCGCTTATATGTAGCAAATTTTGGTAACTATAACAAAGTTTATGGTGCAGTAGGGACAGTGATAGTTTTAATGCTGTGGCTGTGGATGAGTTCGGCTGTTTTATTAGTAGGCGACCAATTAAATGTAACTGTCGGTGAAGATATGCAGGCGAAAAAATATCGGAACTTACCACAAGAGGTTAGTCAATAAGTATAGTTACAGACATTGTAAAATTGCCAAAAAGCAGTAGAATATTGGACAATTTTATAGCGAAAAAACGAGCGATCGCCCGAATGCCTGAATCTTCTCCCAAATACTCTGACGTTGACTCTCATACCCAAGCAGCTACGATAAAGCGCCTACGTCAATTAAGCTATCTGTTAGATACAGTCATCAAAATTCCCGGTACACCGATAGCTGTAGGTTTAGATCCAATCATCGGAATAATACCTATTGGTGGCGATGCTTTAGGTTTAATCCTGTCCTGCTACATCGTGTTTGAAGCCTCGCGGCTAGGCGTGCCGAAAAAGATATTAGGTAGGATGATATTCAATATTATGATTGATAGTCTAGTAGGTAGCTTCCCCGTCATAGGCGACTTCTTTGACTTTGCCTGGACAGCGAATCAATACAACATCAAACTAATAGAAAAATACTTAAATGGTCATTAGTCATTAGTTTTTCTCCTCTACTCCCCCATCTCCCCCATCTCTCCCCAATCCCCAGTACCCAATCCCCAATTTCTGCTGTAAAATGCCTTAACGAGTGTTGAGATCACTCATTGAGCAAAGACATGAAAGATTGGTGGCAAGAAACTTTCCCCAGAGGGCGGCAAAGTCTGATAATTAGTGATGTTCATGGTTATCCTGTACAAATTGCATACGGTGAAAAGGGTACAGGTAAACCACTATTTTTGTTACATGGTATGGGTAGCTGGAGCTATAATTGGCGTTATAGCGTCGCTCCATTATCTAAGTATTTTCGAGTTATTTGTGTAGACTCTAAAGGCTTCGGTTTTTCTGAGAAGCCTTGTTTACGGCGCGAACAAAGTGGGCATCAAGTGATTGAATTAGAACGAATAATTCAACAATTATGTGATGAACCAGCAGTGATTGTGTCCGAATCTTTAGGCGCATTAATTGCTCTCGCTCTAGCACAAAAAAATCCCCAATTAGTTGGGCGGTTAGTAGTAATTAATGCCCCGATTTTTGCCGATAAGTTACCTCATTGGGCAATGTCGATACTGTCTCAAATGCCAATAGAATTATTGCAAACAATAGATTCTTTACGTCTAGCTTATTTATTTTCGCCAATAGTCAGGGAAATCATGGCAATAGAAAGGCGTAAAGTGTTATTTGATCCATCAATTCTTACCCAAGAAGATGTTTATTGGATTACTTACCCCTTTGTTGAGATTCCTGGTACTTTGGTAAAAGTTGCTGAGGATTTGCAAATAGCAGCTAAAGAAATTGAGAATTTGCAAGCAAATAAACCCAATATGCTAACTCAGATTCAGAAAAGATTGAGTGAAATTGATTGTCCTACATTAATCTTATGGGGTGATAAAGATAGTTGGTTTCCAGCTAGCCACGGCGAAAAATTGCATCAACAATTACCTAATTCCCAATTTCAAATTTTAGAGAACTGTTGTCATGATGCTTCTACTGGTGCTGCAAAAGTGGTAAATCAGGCGATTTTGAAGTTTTTGCAACAGACTGATTTTTGGTGAAAAGGCATCTGATACCAATTCTTTATTTAGCGCAGCTTCATAAAGAATTGGTATCAGAATAAATCTATTAGGATCTAATCTAATAGAGCAAGTTTATGAGGAAACAGCTAAAACTTGGAATAATTGGCGTGAAGGATTTTGAAATAGGTTTTGAAAAATTGGATAACTCAATAGACAAACTTTCTGAAAAGTTAGAAGAAATTATTAGTACAGTGTTTGATAGCCGCATTGAATCAGCGAGTCGAATCATTGAGCAAGCGATCGCACTTTATGAAAACCTCCTAGAACAGCAAGAAAAAGCTCATCAAGAAACTCTGGAACAACGCGAAGCTGAAAAAGAGTTTATTTATCAAAAGCGTCAACAACTTGAGCAAGTACAAAGTAACTTAGCAATTCTGCTCGGTCAATGCACTGTTCAGTAAATTGTCATCAGAGCGTTTTCGCTATGTGTATCAAAGGTTTAATTTAATTTCGGTAGACCGAAAAATGAGTGCGATCGCCATTTGAGAAACTGTCCCTGGCATGATGACACCACACCACAAAGATTTTGTCAAGTCATTGCCAAGACTACCTACTCATAAGTGAGTGTTATTAACGCTATCAGCCTTTTTCTGTCAAGTCCTGTTGACTTTTTGTAACAATACTGTTATATTTATTTACATAAGTTAATAAATCCTGAAAAAAAAAACTATGTATACCACTGTTAATGAAGACGGCGTTCTGAATAACTACGCAACTGAACCCAAGATGTACTACGCTGAATACCCAGCAATTTGGGAACAACGAAGATACGTTATACAAGGCTTGTTCGCTACTTTAATAGTTACTGCTCTAGTTTTAGTCGGTATTAGTGTTAGCTAAACTTTTTTGATTTCGGTATCGCTGTATCTCATCGTCATTCGGGCTTCTTCTATCAGCCTCGGTACTCAACACCGAGGTTTTTTATTGCGCCACTAGTCCCTAACCTTTATCCCCAAATCGGCGGCGATGCGATGGGCGCAGGCGAAGCCGGAAAAGGCGACGGCGTTTAAACCCTGGCCGGGAAATGTGCTGTCGCCTACGCAATAAAGCCCCTTGATGGCGGTGCGGTTAAAGGGCATGGATAACAACCCCTGTAGTTTCCGTTTGGGTATGGGGCCATAAGTACCATCATCTCTCCCCAAAAAGCGGCGATGGGTGCGGGGTGTGCCT
Source organism: Anabaena azotica FACHB-119 (assembly GCF_014697625.1). Lineage (GTDB taxonomy): Bacteria > Cyanobacteriota > Cyanobacteriia > Cyanobacteriales > Nostocaceae > Trichormus > Trichormus azoticus_A. The sequence goes on from NZ_JACJSG010000026.1 coordinate 85,102, forward strand.
ACTTCCAAATAATCTAAACCTGCATCTAACCCTGGGAATATTTTCTCTAGTCGGTCAATAATGCACCAGGCTATCTCTTCTTTCTTGGCTTCGTATTCGCTTGCAGATAACCCCTGCCAATCATTGATCCAGTGGGGTGTAAAGGCATGAATTATATGATATCCCTCTGGGGCTAATTCTGGGTCGAGTAATGTGGGAATGGAGACAAACAGGGTTCCCTCTGGTTTGGTCATATCTTGCCAGTTTTCCAAGATGATGTGATGACATTCTGTTCCCTGTGGCAAAACTGACTGTTTTACTCCCATATGTAGGCTGAGAAAACTGGGCGATTTTTGATAATTCTGTTGCCAGTTTTTCTCATTAGTTGGTAGTTGTTCTACAGGTAGCAATTTTTCAAAGGTATCCCACCGTGTAGCATTAGAAACTACCCGTTTGGCTCGATAAATTTCCCCGTTAGTTAATTGCACACCGACAGCACACCGGCTTTCGGTGATGATTTTTGTTACTTTGGCTTGATATTTAATCTGACCGCCGGCTTTTTCTAGCCCTTGTGCCAGTTTTTGAGCAATTTGACCGACTCCGCCTTTGGGGTAATTGACACCGCCGTAATGCCTATCAGAAAAGACCATACCTGCATTAATCATTGGTGTCATCTGGGCTGGAACTACCGACCAGCAGTAACATTCCATATCGATAAATTTCAATAATTCGGGGTCTTTGATGTAGCGTTGGGCAACTTCCCCGACATTTTGAGGTAGATACTTAAGTAATCCTAAACAAGCTAATGGATGCTGTAAAAATGTCCGTAGTAAATATCGAGGTTCTTCTAGTGACAACAACTCTATGCGGTTGAGGCAATTAAATACTTGCCAACACTCGTCATAAAAGCGACGTATACCGATTTGTTCATGAGGAAAGTAAGCAGCAAGATTTTGCAAAAATTTATCATAAACTCGCTCAACTTTGAGGTTTAAGTTGTTGGGCAAGTGATAGTGAATCTGTACGGGGTCGGCGATCGCATCTACACTAGTATCTACAGCTTGTAAGGCGCGGGTGAGTAAGTTCGTTGTCCCTTGGCTACCCAACCCGAAAATCATCGAAGCCCCAACATCAAACCGATATCCTTGACGCTCAAAGTAACCAGCACTGCCACCAGGAATTATATAACTCTCTAACACCAGCACTTTTGCTCCCTTGGCTGCAAGTTGGGTAGCTGTCACTAACCCACCAATGCCAGAACCGATGACAATGACATCAAACAAATTATCCCAGGAGTTAGTCTTTACGGACATAAACGCGGCGTTACCATGAAATCAACCAGCCAAACCGTATTTCATAATACTTCTATTGAGCGAATTTTACGCATTTTTCTTAAATCAGTTATCAGTTATCAGTTATCAGTTATCAGTTATCAGTTATCAGTTATCAGTTATCAGTTATCAGTTATCAGTTATCAGTTATCAGTCCTGACGGCGTATGGGGGGATAAAGAAGCGCCGAAATACGCCTTCCATTAATTGGTGTGGTGTTTCACCAACGTATTTAACTGTCCCCTGTCCCCTGCTATATCTGTGTTTCTACTTACACAAAAAAGAGGGACGAGCCTGCTACCGCCGGCTAATCCCGTCTGCCGATCCTTAAAGAGAGGAGAACACTGATTAATAATATAACCCTGATTGAGAATAGCTGTCAACTACTAATGAAAATTTTTTGCATTAAATTCTCATGGCTGAGGTGCGATAAGCTCACCCGCCGTTGGCGATCGCACAATCTCATCAATTAAGAAATACAAATTACGAATTATGAATTACGAATTGCAAGAAAGAGTATGATGATGTTTCAGTTCTCATAGAAAAAGTGGCTATATCCGGCTATGACGGTACAACTGCGTGTTTACGTTCCTCCCCATCCTCTGATTAAGCACTGGCTGGCAGTTGCCCGTGATGCTGCCACACCTTCAGTCTTATTTCGTAGCGCTATCACCGAGTTGGGTAGATGGCTAACTTATGAAGCGGCGCGGGAATGGTTGCCTACAGAAGAAACGACAGTACAAACGCCCTTAGATGTCTGTGCAGCGACGGTAATTAACCCCCAAGTGCCTGTGGCAGTCGTGCCAATACTGCGGGCAGGGTTAGGCTTATTAGAGGGGGCGCAAACGGTACTACCTTTGGCTTCAATTTACCATCTGGGCTTAGTACGGAATGAGGAGACATTGGCAGCTTCCTGTTACCTCAACAAATTACCAGATAAATTTGACCCGCAAACCAGGGTGTTAATTACCGATCCGATGCTGGCGACGGGCGGATCTATTATGAAAGCTATGTCGGAGTTAACCCAGCGTGGTGTAGAGCCATCTTTAGTTAGAATTGTTTCAGTAGTAGCAGCACCTCCAGCCTTGCAAAAATTGAATGCGGCTTATTCTGGGTTGATAGTTTACACTGCCACAATTGATGAAACGGTAAATGACAAAGGCTTTATCGTGCCAGGCTTGGGTGATGCAGGCGATCGCATTTTTGGGACATGAGCTAGTATGCAGCTAAGAAAGGAACATAACTTAACTCATATTAAAATTTCTTCAAGGCGGTATTATGAATCAGCGTGATGGTTTTGCCACCGGTTTTTTTGCAGGGGCGGTATTCGGCGGCGTAGTCGGTGGTATTCTAGGAGCCGTGATTGCTTCCCGACGGGATGAAGAATTGCCAGAAGACGAGAAAGACTTGATCAATGGCTCAGGTGAAAGTAAGAAAGTGTCAAGCAAACGCCGTCAAATGCTATCCTCAGATGAGGATAACCAAGACATGGAATTAGCAAGGCGATCGCTAGAAGATAAAATTGCCCAACTTAACGCTACCATAGACGATGTGAGGAAGCATCTGGGAAATGTTAATGGTAGCCCTAGTCAATCAAGTGGCGATCGCTCACTCAACAAAGATGCTTAAATTTATAGCAGGGGACAGGGGATAGGGAACAGGGAACAGGCTGGAAGTTCAGTTTCTCACGCCCCGTTCCTGAATAATGGCGGTTAACGCGGCAATTATCTACATACGTCGTAGCATAGACTAAATTAAAATCAAATAAGACCGCTTTTGACACTTAGCAGGAAACCAAACCATCAATGATTTTACTGATTCAGACACTCATAACCTTTATCAGCATTTACAGCTATTTGCTGATTATCCGAGTTCTGTTGACTTGGTTCCCCCAAATCAACTGGTACAATCAACCATTTGCCGCTTTAAGCCAAATAACTGACCCCTACTTAAATCTATTTCGCTCAATTATTCCCCCCTTGGGTGGTATGGATTTTTCTCCCATCCTGGCCTTTCTTGCACTTAATGTAGTCAGTGGACTTCTCACCAACCCTTATCTTTTGCGCTTGTTGGGAGCGTATTAACTCTGCAAGTGTTTGATCGTCGAGATAAATTAGGGTGGACTTAGCCACCCTAATTAAAATTATTCTTACTAAAACCTTATCGCCGCACTTGGGCGCTAAACCCAGAAGCTTTAAATTGCTTCAGCTTTAAAGGTAAAGGCTGATTTGCAGGTACAGAAATTCTTAATTCAAAATCACTAATTCCTGGTGGAACTTCAGCAATAGAACCAAGACGGGTGCGGTTTTGTATTATCGGGTCGTTATTCGCATCATAAATGCGCCCGAATATATCTGCATCGTAGACAGTTTTATAAGTGCCATTTTCGGCTTTCCCAGTCACAATAAAGCAATTAGCCGCCGCCGCACTTCCGCCACTAGTAACAGCACCCTTCGCCAATTCTGCTGGACATTCACTGTAGGAAAGGTCAAATAGTTTAATTTGGGTTAACGCCAGAGCCGGCGGAGTCCATACCCATGAGATAAATGCTATGAGGCAGGACATGATGATACTTGCAATCATTCGTGAATATTTGCCTCTAACTACAGGCTGAACATTCAATATTATTGCTCTACTGTTTTTCTTTTGCATATCTGTATAAGGTAGCAAGGATACATACTTAAACTGTATAACGGGGAGTGGGCAGTGGGGGAGATGTAGCTTGCTTCCCGTAGGGTGGAAGAAAGAGGAAAGGGGAAAGGGGAAAGGGAAAAATTCAACCCTTTACCCCTTACCTCTTCCCCTTTTTTCGGACTATGGACTAATGACTATGGACTAATGACTAATGACTTTTATTGACTTTTGTAATAATTATGAAATTATACCCTTGTCGCAATTTTAAGTTATGACTCCAGATGAGATTGCTACGGTCTTGCAAAAAGCTTTTAAGCGTTGTGATGCGGCTAGCTGTCCTCTCACTGATAGGCAGAAAGAGATATTATTGCAATTGGTTGAGGAAGTTAAAGGAAAATCTCTGTCTGGTAAGTCAGATACTCTCAATCCTTTGGATGAACTGACACCGGAGGAATTAGAAGTATTTTTAGCGTTTGTGAAAACAGAAGAACAACAAAACCGTACTTGGAAGGTACAATTACTCAACGACTGGCTACATAACCAAGATTCAGGAAATGTGCAGTTTATTCGGGAAAGATATGGGTTGCAGTGGTTAAACAGTGTTGAGTCGTATCATTTTGACAAGTATGCTTATTTTGGGGATGCACTGAAATTAAGGATAGGCGATCGCATTGAAGTTTCCAATGCCCTTTGGGAATGGGTACAAGATGATGGCCCCTGCAAACGCGAATGGTTTCTCGCCACCGTCATTCAAATGAATGAAGTTAGTGAGGCTACTAACTGCGTTGTCCGCTTTTATAATGGCGCTGAGTATGAAATCCAAGGCGTTTACGATTGGAATCGCTACAATTGGCGCTGGCCGAAGAAGTAATGTTAGAGACTGGGGACTGGGGACTGGGGGAGCAGAGGAGAATAACAACTGTCAACTGTCAACTGTCAACTGACTATTCTCCCAAACCTAGTTGTTTTTTCAATGCTTGACGCATGACATCCACAGGTATATTGTCCTGTTGTAACCAGATTTTTAAAGCGGCGACACCTTGCTGAACTAACATTTCTAAACCGTCTATAGCAATTGCGCCTTGTTGTTGGGCTTTTTGTAGAAATTGCGTCGGTTGCGGAATATAGATTAAATCATAGGCAATAGCACCTGCTGGTAAATCTGTCAATGCCTCACTACTCAAGGGCGACTCATCAATTTTAGGATACATTCCTATCGGCGTTGTATTTACCAATAGGTTAGCTTGCGGAATCAGCTTTGCTAAATGATCCCAGCTATGCACCTGTAAATTCTCCCCAATGGGTGAATTTTCCCAACTGTGGCGAAATTCTTCTAAGCGTTGCACATTTCGCCCTACGACATGAATTTCTGCAAAACCCAATTGATGACAACCTGCAACCACAGCCCTAGCAGCGCCACCATTACCTAAAATTACAGCCGTCTTTTGACTCCAATCTTGCTTATAGGTGGTTTGTAAAGGAGAAATAAACCCTTCTATATCCGTGTTCGTCCCCACCCATTGATTATCTCGACGGGTAACAGTATTTACCGCACCGATAGCTTGGGCGATGGGGCTAATTTCATCAAGTAGAGGAATGATAGCTTGTTTATGGGGAATGGTCACACTAAACCCTTCTACACCAATACTAGCTAAACCTGCGATCGCCACCTCTAGATTATCCGGTGCTATGGGAAAAGGCAGATATACATAATCTAATCCCAATTGTGCTAACGCTGCATTGTGCATCACCGGGGAGAGCGAATGTTCCACCGGATGTCCAATTACCCCTAATAGTTTAGTTTTGCCTGTAATCATTGTTTTAGTCAGTTATCAGTTATCAGTTATCAGTTATCAGTTATCAGTTATCAGTTATCAGTTATCAGTTATCAGTTATCAGTTATCAGTTATCAGTTATCAGTTGTTATTTTCCCCTTTCCCCTTTCCCCTTTCCCCAATACCTACTCTACAATTATTAAAAGCTACTTAACATTTCTTAGGAATATGCAGGCAACTACAGCGCCTTCTACAAAACCGATACCTGGACAATATTGGCAGTGGCGAGGGCATAAAATTTACTACGTGCGTGCGGGAGAAAAGCATCCACAGCGTCCACCGTTGTTATTGGTGCATGGCTTTGGTGCTTCTACAGACCACTGGCGTAAGAATATCACAGGATTGTGTAATGATTTTGAAGTATTTGCGATCGACCTTTTAGGTTTTGGGCGTTCAGCTAAACCCAAGTTGCAGTATAGCGGTGATTTGTGGCGTGACCAACTGCACGATTTTATCAGTGAAGTCATCGGTCAAAAAGCAGTGTTAGCGGGTAATTCCCTCGGTGGTTATGCTTGCTTATGTACTGCATCTCAACGTTCTGAGAGTGTGGCTGGTGTAGTATTACTGAATAGCGCAGGGCCATTTAGCGAAACTCAGTCTACATCGGAACCAGAAGCTTTACAATCACAAATCCAACCTCCCAAGCAACCATCCCCTATACAAAAACTTTTAGGTGATAGTATTAAGTGGATTTTTCAACAACCCTTAGCCCAATTCTTCTTATTTCAATACGTCCGTCAAGGTTGGGTAATTCGTCAAACTTTAGAAAAGGTATATCTTGATAAAAGTGCAATCACAGACCAATTAGTAGAAGAAATTGCCCGTCCTGCTTACGATGCTGGTGCTTTGGATGTATTTGTCTCAGTTTTTAGCAGTCCTCAAGGGGAAAAAGTTGATGTTTTATTAAAGCAATTAACTTGTCCGCTATTGCTGTTGTGGGGTGAGGCTGATCCTTGGATGAATGCTAAAGAACGTTCTCAAAAGTTTCGCCTATATTATCCAGAACTCACAGAACATTTTCTCAGGGCTGGTCATTGTCCCCATGATGAAGTTCCAGATCAGGTAAACCCACTTTTACGAGACTGGGTTTTATCAATTTCTCAATCATAAGTAAAACAGTGTAAATAATTCAAGTTTGTAGTAAGGACTTTAGTCCTTAGAAATGGCTAAAACTCTTACTACAAACTGAATATCTACAGCTTTATCATCTATTTAGTCATCTCTTATAGCCTTTCCCAATCTACTGAGGTACTACTCTTAGACAATAATATCTTTACCTATTATATCAAGTTCGGCTAATTACTTATAATATGGTTGTTTTGGTCGGTAATGGGTAATAGCTAATAGGTAATTGTTTTCTACCATTAGCAATTACCAATTACCGATTACCAACCCCGAAGATATGATAAGTGATTAAGCGGACATGATATTATTTGGTAGTTTTTTCAGTAATTAAGCATGATGCCGATAACCACTCAATGTAATTGGTTAATCCTACATCAAGGGAAACTAAAGGTTGCCATCTTATTAAATCTTTAGCCTTGGTGATGTCTACATTCACTTCTTGAAAGTCAGCTACTCTTGTAGGCAAATATTCAATTAAACTTTGCGATTTAGTTAAGTAAATTATTTTTCTTGCTAGTTCTATTACTGTGGTATCTTTACCTGAACCGATATTAAAACTCTGCCCATTAGCTTGATTGGATAATGCTGCTTGAATATTAGCTCTAACAACGTCTTTTACATAAACAAAATCACGAGATTGATTACCTGAACCAAAAATACTTAGCGGCTGATTTCGCAATGCTCGTTCTGTGAATATTGCTAGGACTCCAGAACCTCCTTGATACTGTTGTCTGGGGCCATAAATATTAGTATATCTTAGTCTTACTGTTGGTAAATTAAACTCGTCATTAAATACTTTCAAATAAGCCTCTGCTGATGCTTTACTGGCTGCATAAGGTGAAAGTAACGAATTAGACATTGCTAGAATCGGTAAAGACTCACTAACTTTAGGAGTTGGACTGGTAGCATCACCGTATAGATTTGTAGAGGCTAATAAAAATTTTTTGACTCCTGTTTTGTGTGCTGCGAAAAGTAAATTCAATGTTCCTTTTGCATTTACTTCAAAATCAAACATGGGATCTTGGACAGCTTTTGCCGGATTAATCTGTGCTGCTTGATGAAATACAAAATCAACTCCTTCTACAGCAGACTTGACATCTTCTGGATTACGTACATCACCAAGTAAAAACTCAGCTTGGCTATTAATATTATCCGCTTTGCCTGTAGAAAGATTATCCAATATCCTGACTTGACAACCTATTTCAATTAGTGAATCAACTAAATGAGAACCGACAAAACCAGCGCCGCCTGTTACCAAAGCTTTTGCACCAGATAGGTCTAGTCCATCTATTGAAAGCTCTTGAATAGTTGACATAATTTAAATTTAGGATTTGATAGTTTTATGTGGTTAAAAGTGATTTAGCTAAAAATTTAGCTATTTTAATATTGGCTTCGTGGGTGAAGTGAACGCCATCTATAAGGTCGTTTTCTTCTATATGTTTATGTAAATCTATAAATGTAACATTTTCTATTTCGGACAGTTTTGCATTGTATTCATCTATTAGTAATCTTGCTTGCTTGTCATACCACAAAAAATGTCTATGATAGAAAAAAGGAGGTATGGATAAGAGATATACTTTCTTGCGGCAAATCCGACAGACACGTATTATTTGCTTAACGTTATCAATATACATATCTACTGGAAACTTGTTACGACTATCATTAGTTCCTATGAGAAGTATTACTCCATAAACATCTGGGTATTTACTAACAATAGAGTAAGCTGTTCTCGCTACTTCAGATGATGTTATGCCATTAACGGCTTCTGTAATGCAATACCATTCTTCAGATGTAAGTTCTGATAATTCTTTAGCAAGTTCTAGCGGATAATTCCGCATATATCTGTCTCTTGCACCAAAAGTTAGGCTATCACCCAGACATAAAAGAAGGTTGTAAATCATTGAATATTTTGCTATTAAAAAATAAAGCTACTTCAAACAGAAATATTCTGACTGATGTAATTAATTTTTTCTGAATTTAATTTTCTCAACTTATATTACTATGATTTTCTTTAAAATAATATTTTTTACATTAAAAAATTTTATAAATAATAAATCAATTATCTATACAATTAATAACTATAAGTTTGTCAAGTACTCTAAGAGAGATTTTGAGATATTCAACGTGTAAATTATTTGTTATGAGTTAACTAACTCATAATAAACAGCACGAGTTTGGCTACAAATGGATGCTATGCGAAAGCGATCGCTAGCAATCTCACGACCCCTAGCGCCTAAAAGCTTTGCTTGGTGTGGATTAGCTAAAAGCCTGAGAATAGCTTGACTTAGCGCTTGAGGGTCGCCAAAAGGCACTAACAGACCAGAACTTCCTTCCTCAACTATATAAGGTACTCCGCCGACTGCGGTGGCAACTACTGGCTTACCTGCGGCCATTGCTTGCTGCACTACCATAGGTGAAACTTCTTCTTGAGAAGGCAGAACTAACATCTGACACTCAGCAAAAGCCTGATAAAGTTCCTCATCATGAAGATGTCCCCGAAAAATAATTTGCTTTTCCAGTTTATTGTTTTCAACGTAAGAATGCAGCAATTTCTCATATTCAGGCTCAAGCACATTTCCTGCTAAATGTAACTCTACATCAGGATATACTTGGCGAACTAATTCTATGGATTTGATGAGGGTGAGTATTCCCTTACGGACATTAATAGTACCTGCAAAAAGTATCCGATAGGGCTGGGAATAGTCTTCTAATTGAAAGTAAGCCTCATCCACAGGATTACTAATACAGTAATGTTTAGGAATTGGAAAATTATTGAGCATTTCACTAACATAGGGTGAAATAACAATCACATGGTGAATATGTTTTAGTGTCTTTACTTCAAAAGAAATATTGAAATAACCTTTAATTTTCCTATAAATCTGGTGAAATATTCCTACCTCTGTATAGTCAAGCCTACCTTCCTTTTGCAAAATCCCATGTATAGTAAAGACAGTAGGAAAACTCCAGTTTTGTGCAGCATAGCCGTAGAAGTTTGTTCCATGAACATGAACTATGTCAGGGCAAATCCTCTCTATAGTGCGAATCAACCACTGACGTTCTTGATAATAAAAGGCAAGTTGACTAATTCCCTGGACTGCTTGTTTGACATGAATCGTTATACCGGGTTGAGAAACTAATTGTTCTTGCCGATCAAAGTCTACGGTAACTATATGAATTTCTAAATCTTCAAAATGCTTAAGACCATTAACTAAGTTTTTGACTACAGCCTGAATGCCACCTGTAACTTTGCTAGGATTAATTGGGTAAGGCCCAACTATAGCTAGTCGCAATTTCTGAGTAGTATTCATTTTGATAGGATTTTCAGAAAATATCAATTTTGGGATTTGTCTTTTGATATTACAAGAAATTTGTTAATCGTGCCTTAGCTTAAGAAATATGTTACCTAAGAGGCTATTTATAAAGTAAATATTAAGTAGTGGCGTGACCGGACTAATTTTGTGCATTAGCCAACAATCTATCATCTTGTTCATCTGCGTTTATCTGCGTTTATCTGCGTTCGATTTTTTTCAAATTTATAGTCTAGACAGTCCACTACTACAATTTAAGGTTTACTTTATAAATCATCTCTAAGCACGGGGATTCACAGAGAACTCTCGGTGGAAGTTTCTTCCGTGCAGAACTTCGGTCATCACAAAGTCTTTGCCAATGCAACACAGTACCTTTACCAGTGAGGTAGTAGACTAGATACAAGGGCTGATCAACAGACTACTGACCACTGACACCCACAGGGTAATAAACAGGGTAATAAAAAAGCAGCCCACGTCTGTGGGCTTGTTTAGATTATTTAAAGTGCATAAAGTACCCTAAATAAAATATTTCGGTTCTTGAGTACGCCATCTTAGATGGTAGCGTTATCCTAGTTTTCTCACTAGAGACTCAAGCGTAAATTATGACACTCCTTGCATTATTTATAATACTTTACCATTTCTTCATCTGCAAAACACTAAAATATTGAAAAACCTGGTCTAGGTAGACCAGGTTCTTCAAATTCACAGGATTTCAAAGTGGTTAATTTAATAAGAGAGTAGTTGAGAAAGTTTACAAATAGGGTGGACTTAACAATTCACAAACTCAGCAATCTCTGTTTTTCCGCTTTGGGATTTGGCTTTGCCTGCTTTAAGCTTTTTGCCACAGTACATCAAAATATGCTGAAATTTGCTTGGGCTGATGACGGGAGACACCGAGTCATTTACCCTTTAACTTTGGTTTTGTTTGGTGTCTTGATATTTAAGTTAGCACCTAATTTAGGGTAAGCCAGCGTTTGTTTACTAAAGTTGATATTTTGTAGATTTTCGCAATAAGGGCTAGTGGGGAAGATGTGGTTTGACTGCGCGGTAGTTGAGCGTAGTCGAAACTCACCAACTGGGAGATGAGGGAGTAACCCACCCCTAGCCCCTAAGAGGAGGGGAAAGAGGAGATGAGGGAGAGTTGCTAATGATAACTGTCAACTGTCAACTGTCAACTGTCAACTGAATCTAATGCCCATCACTAGACCAATGGGGGCGATCGCTTGCTAGTTTAATTACACCATAAGAGCGTCCCACATCCCATAATGTAGGGTTTTCGTAGCTTGTTCTCGGCTCATTAATATTAACTATATTGCCATTAGCATTTTTCACTTTTAATGTTCCTGTCCAAGAGATTTCCCAGTCAATGGCTAAACCTCTGGTATGGCGAGAAGTTAGCGCGGGACGAAAAGCAATATTATAAGCAGACACCATTTCGCTGGCTGCTTGAATAGAAATGGCGTTGTTGTAATGTACCCAATTAATATCTACATTAGGCATGGGTGGGACATTTTGGGCAGCAATTTCATTTCTACTAATTCTAAAAGCGTAGTGCATTAAATAAGCCCGTTCTGGAGGACGCAATACGGAGGCTATACTGATAGTAGCGCCTGCATCTTGTAAAGCAAGTTCAAATGCTTGTACTCTCTGGCGGAAAGGGGAAGCTAAATCATCAATTGCATCTCTGTCGGGGAAAAAATTCACCCAATTTCTACCACTGAGGCGTTGTCTTAATCGTTTAGCATACTCAGTAATGTTGTCTATAGCTGGTGTAAAATCATCACCGAGTTTGGCTTTTGTGGCGTTAGAAAGTTGTTGAGTTAAATCAGCAGGAAAATTTACATCTCTTTTTTTGTAAGCTTCTGCTAATCCTCTAATACTATTATTGCCGAAATCACCATCAGCTACTAAGGGGGGATTTAAAGTGGCGATCGCAGTTAAACTTTTTTGTAAATCTTTGACTTCATTATCGCCAAAATTGAGATAAGCTAAAAGTCTCTTCACTCCATTGGCATAAAAAGCAATATATACTGCAAACTCTTGTGCTAATGCTTTTTCATAAGTAGTAATATCGACAATTCCCGTCACCCTCAAACCATTTTTAGTTTGATACTCACGGGTAGCTTTATCAGTAATATTGCCAAAATCACCATCTACCGCACCAATGGGAAAATCATTATCTAATAGGAATCTTTGCCAAACAGTGACATTTCGGCCTTCAGAACCTCTTTGCAGGGTAGGAAGTTGCAAAGCCTCAATTCTCCAACTCATAGTGTGATACAATGTAAAGAATTAAAAGTTCGTAGTCAGGACTTCAGTCCTTTCTTTTTTGAGGACTAAAGTCCCCACTACAAACTTATTCTTGCAAATAAATCAAATCTTCTGGCGTATTACAATTAAATAATACTTCTGGCGTAGGTAAAGATAACAGTTGTACAGAATGGTTATTTAACCATTGCTGAAAAGAACGCCCGCCTTGATTGATAAAATCTAATAATTGCGGTAAACAGCGACGGCGATAGAAACCACATAAGGGTTCCCAGCCTTTGGCGTGATGGGCTAAGGCTGCTATTGCATCTTCTGGTACAATCTCAAGACTAGCAGCCCAATCTTGCAAAACCTCAACCCGTAATTTAGGTAAATCGCAAGCTAACAGCAATACCCATTCAGATTTTACCTCTGCTAACCCTTGAGCAAAGCCAACTAAAGGGCCGTGAGTCGTCGCATCAGAGTTAGAGGGAACTTCTCGAATAAATTCGCACCTGGGTAAAACTAAATGCTGATAGCGTTCCGGCCAAGGGGTGACTATATAAACTTTATTAGCACAACTTGCCGCAATATTACAGACAAATTGCAACAACGGCACACCATTCACAGATATCAAAGCTTTATCCTGTCCCATACGGGAACTTTGACCACCCGCTAAGACAATAGCACTTAACTCATTAATCATTAGTCATCAGTTTTAGGTATATCTTTTTTTGTAATACAGTTGGGTTTTTTAATAAGATTACTGCGATCGCTTCCACAGCAATCAATTTCGTTACAAACCTCTAGAGCGTGTCTTCAAAGTCTTTCGATCCCCCCTAGCTCAAGCCAGTAGCCTCTCTACGAGACGCTACTGACTTGTCAACATTCATAGTTCTAGCCTTTGGCGGTTAATAGCAGCGTTGATATTCCTATCTTGCTTTGTGTATCTTGTTTTGTAGGTTAGCGAGATGGGACTGCTCAAATCAACCCGTTTTAGCCAAAGCATAGGCCAAATATATAATTATGAACGATATGAGGAGCTTGAGCCAAAATGCTAAACTATTCCATACAAAACCCTGAAAAATCCACCATACCCATATAAATGCTATAAACAAGACCAATAATAACAATAATGGCGCAAAGTAGGGGGCAGCTCGTGAAATCCATTGAAATTTGGCGGATATTTGTGCGATTTCCGGGAGATGAGAAGGACGAGTACGATCTCCGTCTAACGTGAATGCAAGAATACTAGTCTGGTTTTCCTGTGCAAGTGGTTCTCCATGCCCACCCTGGTAATAGTAAACTTCTTCAGTTCTGTCATCGTCAAAGTGAAAACCATCAAATCCACCTGTACCAATGTCTTTCATACCTATTCCACGTAACCCACTGCAAAGCAAACCAACAGGCCAATCCCAACAACTCCTATCATTACGCAGTTCCTCAACTTGACCTAAATCAAAGCGCTCCTGCCAAGGGTATTCACGAGGTAGCACGCTACCTGCTAAGTAAATTCGCTTAAACTTCATTGCTGGGACTCTCTTTAAACTCTCTCCCAGAATATAAGTTCCGTTGCTGTGTCCAATAAAATGAAATTCTGCTTGAGGATTTAAGGCAAAACGATAACTATACTGGTCTTGAAACCATCTAATATTTCGCCTTCTTAGCCAAGGAAAGAAAAAATTAAATGCCGAGAAATAACCATAGGTAGAGCGCACTACTGCTACTTTTCCATTGGTACGCATTCTGATTTGCTCTTCTAACTGACCTACCCACCCACTATTACTATCTCGTATACCGTGAACGATAAATACAGTTGTAGTTTTAGTTATATGCTCTCCGGGATCAACAGTTACGTTCCCTTGAAGCTCGGTAGGGATGAGTTGAGATTTTTGCGGGTCATATTGAAAAATTGCCCACTTCAGCAATTTGTATCTTAAATTCCATTCTGCCAAAGCTTCAGAATTACGCCCTTTTGGATAATAAAAGTCATCATGCTTTGCACCAGGGATATCCAATTGCACGCCATTAGGAAATGCCTGAATATCGATACTGTCAGTCCTTTTGACGACTCCATCCTGAGTACCAAGCACTTGAATCATTACTGGCTCTGGCTTTTTCATATTGGAGAAATAGCGAATCCAACTGATTCTTAAATTAGTAACGAAAGCTGAACCTTGAACGGTTTCGTGCAAGCTAGGTAACCAACCTGTAACACTGGAAAAATTGACTAGTGCAGATACCAAAAAATTCTCAGGTTCAAAGCCTCTATTAATTGATGCAAGTAAAACAAAACGACTGACTTTTTCTGTCCAATGGATCTCACTGCTAGGTATATTGGGGTAAGCTCCAGCCGCTACTAAATAAGCTTGTCTGATCATCAATCCGCCAACACTATGACCAATACAAATCACATCTTCGTAGGGTTCGCCACTAGCAATTGACTCGATCCAACATTGTTCGATTTCTGCTTTCAGTTCTAACGATAATGTCTCAATTGAATGTGTGAAGAAAGTTTTCAATGCACGCAAATTCCAGGAACCGTAATGGGTAAAGACTAGCCAGTCGCTACCAGAAAATTCTTCTTCCTCTTTCAGTTGTTTCAGTAATAAGTTCCATTTTTTCGGTGAGCCATCGATTCCAGTTGCCAAGACAATCAAGCGTTTCATGAACTAATTTCCTGTCTAGCTATATAAGTTAAGTTTTTCCTTCTGGTGGCCTTTCTTAAAACCCTCATACCAATTCAAAATTTGCTCATTAAGAAAGTGAGACTTAGCTTAGGTTTGGGGGTTTGCATCTATATAATATTTTTTGTGAAATGGTATCACAGTGGAGAAGTAGCTAAGGTGAGTTATCATACTCTCGTTACAGTTTTACTAGCGATTTATTGAAATATGACCATAACATCTGCAAAATTCAGTAAATACTAGCATATATAATGTAAGAATAATAACTTATGTTTATATGATGACATTAGAGTGCAAAAGCTAATCATAGTCCGCCTGATGAGGGAGAGTTTGATATTTGTCGAATTTCTTGCTAATGTATCTGCAATGTCAGTTTATTTATGTGATGTTCTGGGATCAAACAGGGATTATGAGAGCGATCGCTACATCACAACCTGAGAATAAATCTGTATGGACATGGCAAATAAATTTTTCATTGCCAAAATCACAATCATCATTTAACTAGGTCAATATTAATTCAATGGACAATTTTATTGCATGGATTTTGTGACAATTTTAGGCATAGTTGCAGCAACATTAACCACAATTGCCTTTTTACCGCAAGTGTGGCGGACATGGAAAACAAAGTCAGCAAAAGATGTCTCTTTCATCATGCTGATTGCTTTTATGAGTGGTCTTGTTTTGTGGTTAATTTATGGAATTATCCTCAACGCCTTACCAATTATTCTAGCTAACAGTATAACTTTAGTTTTAAATTTTATAATTTTATGGCTTAAAATTAAATATAGATAGATATGTCTTAATACAACACCTGTGACATCTTCCTTATTTAGTTCTGAACGCCTGTTATTTACACCCGCTACGCCTGAAAGCAACGCCATACCAATGATATTTGCTTTCCCCAATGAGTATACGGTGGGTATTACTAGCTTAGGATATCAGGTAGTGTGGGCGACTTTGGCAATGCGTAGTGATGTCCAGGTGAGCCGATTATTTACTGATACTTCCGAACCATTACAACGAAATCCAGAAATTGTGGGATTTTCCATTTCTTGGGAACTAGATTATGTAAATATTCTCAATTTGCTGGAATCTTTATCAATTCCTATTCAAGCAATTAATCGTGATGATTCTCAGCCGATTATTTTCGGTGGCGGGCCTGTTCTCACAGCTAACCCGGAACCTTTTGCTGATTTTTTTGATGTGATTTTGTTGGGGGATGGCGAAAACCTTTTAGGTGATTTTATTGATGCTTATAAAGAAGTGAGGAATGCTTCTAGGCAAACTCAACTGCAAGCACTCGCACAAGTACCGGGAATTTATGTTCCGAGTTTATATGCGGTGGAGTATGCAGCAGCAGATGGGGCGATAAGTTCTATTAAACCAATTTCTGGGGAAATTCCGGCGGTGGTGCAAAAGCAGACTTACCGGGGAAACACCCTATCAGCCTCGACTGTAGTCACCGAAAAGGCGGCTTGGGAAAATATTTTCATGGTGGAAGTGGTGCGGAGTTGTCCAGAAATGTGCCGCTTCTGTTTGGCTAGTTACTTAACATTACCTTTTAGAACTGCTAGTTTAGCAGGTTCCCTAATTCCAGCTATTGAGAAAGGTTTACAAGTAACAAATCGTTTGGGGTTATTGGGTGCTTCTGTAACTCAGCATCCAGAATTTTCTGCTTTGCTGGATTATATTAGTCAACCAAAATATGATGATGTGCGCCTCAGTATTGCCTCAGTACGTACAAATACAGTGACAGAACAGCTAGCGGCAACTTTGGCAAAACGAGACACGCGATCGCTTACTATTGCTGTAGAAAGTGGTTCAGAAAAAGTCCGGCAAATCGTTAACAAAAAACTCCACAACGACGAAATCATCCAAGCCGCCGTCAATGCTAAAGCTGGGGGTTTGACAGGTTTGAAACTCTACGGCATGGTGGGAATACCAGGAGAAGAAGCAGAAGATTTAGACGCAACGGTGGCGATGATGCGGAGTGTGAAAAAGGCTGCGCCAGGGTTGCGGCTAACTTTGGGTTGTAGTACCTTTGTACCCAAAGCCCATACACCATTTCAATGGTATGGAGTAAATCGCCAAGCAGAGAAGCGCTTACAATTTTTGCAGAAACAGTTAAAACCCCAAGGTATAGATTTTCGCCCAGAAAGTTATAATTGGTCTATAATCCAGGCTTTGATATCTAGAGGCGATCGCCGTATCTCCCAACTGCTGGAACTCACCCGCAACTTTGGCGACTCCTTGGGGAGTTACAAACGCGCCTTCAAACAACTCAAAGGTCAAATCCCTGACTTAGAATTTTATGTGCATCAAAATTGGTCAACCGAGCAAGTTCTACCTTGGAGCCACTTGCAAGGGCCGCTACCACAGTCTACACTACTAAAGCATTTGGCTGAAGCTACTAGTCATTTCCCAGGAAGAACTACAGCCATTAAATTAATAGTTAGAAATTGAATGCAAAATACAGCCGAATTTTACTGTGCATATTGTGGTGAACCAAACTTGACTTTTATTGATTTAAGTGCAGGTGGACAACAATCTTACGTTGAAGACTGCCAAGTTTGCTGTCGTCCAAATATTTTATATGTGCGGGTTGACGAAGATACCCTAGACATCGAAATTGATACAGAATATGAAGGTTGAGATTAGGTTTTTCTTTCCATGCTGCACTTTCAACATTCCTCACTAATTAACGCGCCACCGGAAGTAGTTTGGAAATTCCACGAAAGACCGGATATTTTACAACTACTAACCCCACCTTGGCAACCAGTGCGAGTAGTCCGCCGAGAGGGAGGCTTAGAAGTAGGCGCAATTACAGAATTTAAGTTATTCCTTGGCCCTGTTCCCTTAACTTGGTTAGCGCGTCATACTCAGTGTGAGAAATATCGCTTGTTTACCGATACACAAATATCTGGGCCTTTTGAATATTGGATACATCACCATCGATTTGAGTCAGAAAATGGTCAAACCAGGCTGACTGACGATATTACATACCTAATGCCTGGTGGTGAGACAATAGAGTTTGTGAGCGGTTGGCTAGTGCAAGCGCAATTAGAAGCTATGTTTCGCTACCGTCATTTTGTCACTAAACGGGAGTGTGAGTAGGGGAAAGGGGGAAGGGGGAAGGGGGAAAGGGGAAGGGGGAAGGCTTTAATCTTTTTCACCTGTCACCTGTCATCTGTCACCTGATAACTGATAACTGGTAACTGATAACTGATAACTGTCAACTGTCAACTGTCCCTACTGTGACTACTACCATTTGTTCTGGGTGGAGTAACTCACGGGCTGCTTGATTAACTTCGGCTAGGGTGACTTGCTCAATTTTCTGATTATAAGAGTGCAGTTCGCTCTGATCTAGCCCATAGATATGATTCATCAAGATTCTATGGGTTAATTCTTCTGGGTCTGCCAAGGATACGTTATAATTACCGATTAAGGTGCGTTTAGCTGTGTCTAGTTCGGATGCAGTCACACCTTTTTGGTTAATTTGTGTCAGCACTTGTTGGGTACTGGCGATCGCAGCCTTCGCATCTTCAGGACTGGTTTGCATTTCAATCCAGAATGTACCATAATCTCTCTCTGCTAGGAAGTCGCTATAAATACCGTAAGTTAAACCTTGGCGATCGCGCACTTGCGCACCTAATCTACTAGATAAGGTATCCCCCCCCAAAATTTGGTTTAACACCAGCGCCGCGTAAAATCTGGGGTCTTGGCGGTTAATACCTGCATAACCTATGTAGGTAACGGCTTGAGTTTTCCCAGGGAGAACGGGATTTACTCGCGTGATAGTTTTTGGTAACGGTACTTGGGGATATTGTATAGTTGGTGGTTCCCCTGTGGCTTGCCAATTACTAAACTCGGCGGCAATTTGCGATCGCACTTGCTGAGGTGCAAAATCTCCCACCAGCACCAACACGGTAGTATCTGGGCGATAATATTTTTGATTAAAAGCAATCACATCCTGACGGCGAAGCTTGCGTAAACTCTCCACCGTGGGAAACTCATGTAGGGGATGTTTTTGCGGATAAATTGATTGTACAAATACCCTTCTCGCAACTTCTGCGGGGTCATCTAATTCCATTTTCAACGCAGTTAAAGCCTGTTGGCGATTTAGTTCCAGTTCTTTTTGGGGGAATGTGCTGTTTTGCAGCGTATCAGCTAATGTCTGAATCAATACTGGAAAATCTTCAGCTAAACTATCCCCTTGGATACTCATCCCATTCCGATAAGCGGCAAAGTCTAAAGTTATACCCCTGTCATCTAAAACTTGCGCTAGGGTGAAAGCATTTTTAGTCTTAGTCCCACTCATCAAGCTATCTGCTACTAAAGTGGCTAAACCAGCCTGTCCATCTGGGTCAAATTCTGTACCAGCTTTGATGTAGCCACTCAAGGTGACAGTGGGTGTACTTTTATCGGGTAGTAAAAATACCTGCAACCCATTAGCTAAAGTAAACTGCTGTGGTAAACTTACTCGTGATTTGTGCTGGCTAGTATCTGTAGCATCTAGAGATGGTAAATACTTCATCACCTCAGATGATGCCACAGATGAGCCGCTAGTGAGGTTTTCTTGTGTATGTTGTGTGGGCTTTTTGCTATTAACTTGATGCTGCTGATATGATGTGGGTGTAAAAATACCTACTTTCCGTTGAGATTTCTGTAAATATTTATTAACTACACGCACCACATCTTGGGAACTAACTTGTCTAATCGCTGCTAAATAATGGTCAGTAAAGCGATAATCACCAGCAGTTGTCTCATCATTACCTAACTGCGTAGCTTGATCAGTGATGGTGCGATAACTCAAAATAGTGGCAGCTTCTAACTGTCTTTTTGCTCTGGCTAATTCCTCTGATTTTACACCGGTGCGGGCAAGATTAGCGATCGCTTTATCCAACACCAAATCAATTTTACCTACATCTTGGTCTGGATCTGCCGTCACCTGCAACTCATACCAACCAGCTTGTTGCAAACCGCCAACAGAAGCTTCCACTTCACTAGCTAAACCCGATTCTACCAACGCCTGATACAGTCGAGAATTACGCCCCTCGCTCAAGATGTAATCGACAACCTCTAAAGCTGGTATATCTGGGTGAGTCACCTGTGGTACTGGGTAAATCACTTGCAGTAGTGCTGCGCCACCCGGTTCGCGGAGGATGAGGGGAGTGGGGGAAGATGAGGGAGATGAGGGAGATGAGGGAGTGGGGGGAGATGAGGGAGATGAGGGAGATGAGGGAGTGGGGGGAGATGAGGGAGAACTATGGACTATGGACTGTTGACTGTTGACTATTGACTGTTGACTATTGACTATGGACTGTTGACTGATAACTGATAACTGATAACTGATAACTGATAACTGTTGACGCTTAGGTATATTACCAAATATCTCTTTTACCATTGCCAAGGTTTTTTCGGCTTGGCAGTCACCGACTATGATTAAGACGGCATTATCAGGACTATAATATTTTTGGTAGTATTTTTGTACTTGCTCAACTTGAAAGTTTTCTACATCCGCTTTTGTACCGCCAACAGGTAAGCCATAAGGATGATGAGGAAATACGGTTTGCATCACTGCACGATTAAGCCGATATTCTGGGCTATTTTCGTAACCCTGTAACTCGGAAATGACTACTCGCTTCTCACTGGCTAGTTTTTCCGCGTCAATGACCGCATTTTGCATTCTGTCTGCTTCCAGCACTAGCACCGCTTTTAGCTTTTCTCGTTCTACTGTGCTATAATATGCTGTTTGGTCATAGCTGGTGAAGGCGTTAGAGTCGCTACCTAAAGCACTAAATAAAGTGCCAAATTGAGTGGGACGGCTTTGTGTCCCTTTGAACATCATGTGTTCTAGTTGATGGGCGATACCGTTGTCTCCTGGTTCTTCGTGGCGTGAACCAAATTTGTACCACACCTGTACACTCACAATTGGTACAGTATTTACTTCCTTGATTAATACGGTTAAACCATTGTCCAGCACTGTCTTGTGGACATTTTCTGTTAATTGAAATTGATGGGGATTTTGCGTCACTAATGTTGTTTGGGAATTGTCTGGAATCAATGTGGTTTTGTATTGAGTTTCAGTAGGCTTATTACTAAACGATAATATTGTAATTAAAAAAACACTTAAAAATAACACATAAAAACGGTAACGGTAGAAGACGGAAAATGCAGACATTTATTTAACTGATGTGTTGAGTTTATTCGTTTTTTATGAACAAACCCAGTTTAATGCTTTGAAGCGCAGGTGACAAAAAAAACCACATCTTGTATATCAAAATACAATTAAGTTAACTTATTTTACTGAAAGCAGTCGCCACAGAGGTTAGGACAGATATAATATCAAGTCCTGCGAATGACTGACGATCTGGTTGGTTGAGTTGGTAACGGGTAGCGAATAGGTAATTACCAATTACCAATTACCAATTACCAATTACCCTACTTTAAAACTCTAATAAATTCTAGTGGTAAGCCATCGGTGTCAGCAATAAAAGCCACTTCAAAAATGCGATCGCCTATCTGCTGCTGTGTCGGTTCTAAAAGTATCTTCAACGGCGATAATTCCGCTACTTGTGATACACATTCTTGTAAATTTGTCAACCATCCAGGTAAATCTGGTGTAGCTTCAGTTAAATCGAATGACAGGTGATAATAACCCACATAATGCTCATCTGCAAAAGCATCAGCTGCTGGTTTAGGTTCAGGAATTTGGATAAGTTCAATTCTGCCGCCTAATCCTTCCATCCAGCAAGCTAGGGTATAGCCTGTTGTGAAGCGTTCACAAACCGTAAAGCCTAGTATTTCATAGAAGGCGATCGCTCGATGGATATTCGCAGTCCGAATAGAGGCGTGGTGCATAAATTAGTCATTAGTCATTAGTCATTAGTCCATAGTCATTAGTCATTGGTGAGTTAAACAGATTTTTATTATTAACTGTGGACTCTGGACTGTTGACTGTGGACTATGGACTATGGACTCTTATTCAAATAATCGGAAATAAGGGTAGCGCACAGGAACACCCGGTTCTTTATCCAAATCGAAATTAATCACTTCCCAGCAGGGGTCTTCTGTTGAGTCGGGACTAAATTCTACAGGTAAGCCGTATAATCTTGCCGATGAGGTTTCCGGCTGTCCAGAACGCCAAGGAGTGCTGCGTTCTAAATAACCGCTCATCAATTCCTGATAACGCTTGGCAATAATTACCTTTGTAGCTCGATAGCCTTGGGTGTATAGCTTATCTAAGGCTTCGTGGATTTCAAAGCGAATCCCATCGGGATGAGTATGCTGTCGATACCATTCGTTATTCCATCTCCGCCAATGGCGACCGGACTGTAGATGAACTAACTCTCCCGTTTTGGGATTAGCTTCAAAAGCGCCATGTCGGGGACACAAATAGGTATCTGTCAGTGTCAGCGCCGGAATCGTTTGGCGACAATGGGGACACTGAATATCAGGGCCAAATATAGGGTACTGCAAGCCTGGATTCATCATGAAGTGCGTACAAACATAGTCTCGTATTCACCAGCACCAGTGCGTTGGATTTTACACTTCGGCTCCACCAATTTGGGGGATTTGTTCACTGCTGCACCGATAGGGTATTGCAAGAGAAACAATTTCACCGTTGTCTTCCTCAACTGAGAGGTTGGACACTGTGATATTCTGGTTTTGCAACCAGCCTCCAAGGATGGAGTTATTCCAGTGTTCCTGGGTACCTTATTCATATTCTATCGTGTCTACCTCTTCTTACTGGCCTTCTCCCGATTTTTCTCAAGCCGCCTTCATCGCCGCCAACGCTGTTGTTATGGGTTCCGTCAAAATAGCAGCAGGTGCAAGCATTTGGTACGGTGCAGTAGTTAGGGCAGATGTGGAAAGCATTGACATTGGTGAATGCACAAATATTCAAGATGGAGCAATTTTACACGGTGATCCAGGTTTTCCCACAGTTTTGGAAGATCATGTAACAGTAGGACACCGTGCTGTCATCCATTCTGCCCACATTGAGCGTGGCTGTTTAATAGGCATCGGCGCAGTCATTTTAAATGGAGTCCGTGTAGGTGCTGGTAGCATCATAGGTGCTGGCTCGGTAGTAACTAAGAATATACCTCCCTTATCTCTAGTTGTGGGTCTTCCCGGTAAAGTTTTAAGACCTGTCACCCCAGAAGAAGCCGCCGACCTCATCGAACACGCCCAACGTTACAAAAAGTTAGCATTAGTTCACGCTGGTCAGGGTGAGGATGTTGGGTTTTATCCAAAGTAGGGGAAAGGGGGAAGGGGAAAGGGGAAAGGGGGAAGGGGGAAACTCTTAAGGGCAGGTTTTTCATAAAGTAATAAGTGAGGACTATAAGATTCACGCTCATTATCAGACTTTCATCTACCCCTACACCCCTACACCCTTATACCCCTACACCCTAAAATCAGTGTTTTTAGGTCGAAGTGTAAAAAACCTGCCCTTGAAAGGAAGGGGGAAAGGGGAAGGAACAACTGACAACTGATAACTGTTAACTGATAACTGTTAACTGTTAACTGTCAACACTCTGCCGTATTTTGGTGCGTCTACTTGTAGAATCAGTTGATCGCAACGCACAGTGAGAAAAGGTTGACCTAAACCTACGCCAGCAAAAGGACTTTCACTAGGAACTATTAAACTAGAGCCGACAAAACCAAATAAACCTTCAAAATTAGCAGTAAAGGTTAACAAATCATTATCTAGCTTACTAAAACCGGGTGCAGCTAATTTTTGTCGCCATGCGAAGCTGGTTTGACCATAGTTCAAAGTACACAGATGTTGGTTTCCTTGGCGGACTGTGACGGATTTTTCTTGCCAAGTAAATTCTGCCAGTTCTTTTGGTAGACCCCAAATTTCTCGACCACCAGCGACAGAATTCTCATTATCTACATAAATGTAAGGAATCCAACCACCCAATTTTCCATTATCAGCCGTCACAGCTAAAGCGACAATTAACTCGCTGTATTCCATTACTGACTCAGAACTGTAATAGGATAAATACACACTAGCGATTGTTTTACTAGGCCATACAGAAAATAGGTTTAACTCTGGGGGAATGAGTGAGCGTACTTGGTCAATGTTGACTAAATGCAGAGTTTGGATAGCATAACCTTTTACTGTCCAAGGTGCTGGGGGATATTGCATATAAATTTTGTATGTAATTAACTAAAAATATTTACATTTGCTCACTATATTTATGCCATAAAGATTACGTAAAATGAACTACCTTAAGACTAGTCGCGTGGTAGACTCGGTGAAGCTCTTAATTGACAAAATCAATTCACCAATCGGCACGATTTTAATTGTTTCTGATGGGGAAAAACTTTGCGCTCTTGATTTTGCTGATTGTGTGCAAAGAATGGGGAAACTCTTGCAAAAACGCTATTCTAGGTTTTATTTTCAACAGACGCAGAATCCACAGGGATTTAGTAGCCTAGTTCAAGGTTATCTGGAAGGCGATCGCTACAGCTTAGATAATATTACCGTAGTGGACTGACACGACTAAAATGTTGCATTAATTAACCACAGAGGCACAGAGACACAGAGGTTAGAGAGGAAACTTATTGCACTATTTTAGCCTTGCCACGCCAGTAGATACTGGCGGAACTCCTTTTCAACAGCAAGTGTGGCTTGCGCTGCTAACTATTCCCTGGGGAACTACTATTTCTTATGGTCAGCTAGCAGCGAAAGTTAATAAGCCGACTGCTTCTCGTGCTGTCGGCTTGGCAAACTCACTTAATCCAATTGCAATTGTTCTTCCTTGTCATCGAGTAATTGGGGCTAATAATTTACTCACAGGATACGCAGGGGGGCTAGAACGCAAGCGTTGGTTGCTCAATCATGAAAGAGTTTGATTTTATTCGGGCTTTAACTCACCCGAATGTTCACGTAGTGTACCGTAGGCAAAATGTCTTTAATTTTGAATTTTGAATTTTGTAGGTTTACCTTCCCGTAGGGTATTTTGAATTGCTAAACTTTTTGCTGGTGGTAAAACTACTTTCTTCGCTAAACCTAGAGTCTGTAATAATTTAATACTCCACCAAGTTACGTCAATTTCCCACCACTGAAACCCAGCTTTGGCGACGTTAGGGTAGGTGTGATGGTTGTTGTGCCAACCTTCACCATAGGTAACGATAGATACCCACCACAAATTCCGTGCATTGTCATCAGCGTTAAAGGTGCGATAACCCCACATATGGGTGGCAGAGTTGACAAACCAGGTGGAATGCCACAATAATACTGCTCTGAGAACTACTCCATAAATTACAAATGACCAACCTCCTACAGCATAAAGCAGCAATGCTAAAGGAATTTGCAACAAGAGGAAGTAACGATCTAACCAACGATAGAAAGGTTGTCTAGCTAAGTCAGGTGCATACTTTTGATAGATTTCAAAGTCAAAAAATTCCGACCGGGGATATAAAATCCATAACATATGGCTCCACCAAAACCCACGCTCGGCAGAATATGGATCTAAGTTGACATCTTCGGTGTGGGCGTGGTGCTGGCGGTGTCCCCCAACCCAAAAAATCGGCCCTCCCTGCATAGCTAATGCGCCGATAGTGGCGATCGCATATTCCAACCATTTGGGTACTTGAAAACTCTTGTGACTAAGTAATCTGTGATACCCTAAGCAAATACCAATGCTGCCAAACAACCAGTGAAGGAACAACAGCAAACCCAAGGCTGACCAGGAAAAAAACCAAGGAGCCAACAAAGCTAAAACGTGAAAGGCAGTAAAGAATATCACGTTTAACCAACGTATACGCAATGGTTTCTCTGCATCAGGGGCGATCGCCAGATGTTTTGCGGTCATAACAATTCCTATTAATGGATCAGGGTGCGATTTGCTCTTGTCTCTGGTGCTTTTCAATGTCCAACAGGAATTGACCAATTCGTGATTAAGTGTTTGTAATTTTCTTTTGGCGAATTGGTATTACCTATCTAGACTCATGCGTTACAGTAAATTAGAGCAAGTATCACTTACATTCGTCATCCTAGCACCTCTTTTTGTTTTTGTGCAAGTAGCACTTGCATTTTATTTATGGCCCCTCAACCGCTTTCAGCTCGCCAACGCTTGATTCAAGCTGCATTGGAATTATTTACTGCTCAGGGAGTTAGTGCAACTACCACCCGCCAAATCGCTGAAAAAGCCGCAGTCAATGAAGTGACGCTGTTCCGAAATTTTGGGAATAAACATGGATTGCTGTTGGCTGTATTGGAAGAATCAGCAGCTTTTATCAATTTAGGTGAGTCTCTTGTACAACGGGCTAATCCTCCGGGGGATGTTTATCAAGCTTTAAAAGACTACGCAAGTGATAGCTTACAAGCATTAGAACGGGTTCCAGATTTGGTCAGGTCTGTAGTAGGTGAAGCTGACCAATTTCCAACAGAAAATCGCCGCGCCTTGGGACGAGGCTTAACAGAGGCTAACCGTTATGTAGCCCAATACTTAGCCACAGTCATTAAACAGGGAGATTTAAACGCCTATTTACCCGCAGAAAAATTAGCCAGTTTACTCAACGGGATGATTTTAGGATACGCCGTGATTGAGTTGACAAGTGAATTTCATCAATTGTGGGAAAGTCGGGACGATTTTTTAGAAAATTTGGTGGGGTTATTTCTGCACGGGGCGATGTCACCCGCAATGAAATTAGCTCACAATAGCTTAGAAAGAAGAGATGCAAATCAAGAAGTAGCGGATTTACCTGCTGCTTTAGTCCACGAAATTATTAGAGTAGCCAGAAAATCAAGTATACAGGATTACGCGATCGCATACATTTTATTCGCGTCTGGCTTATCTGCGGCAGAAATAGTTAACTTACAACGAAACCACCAAATTTATGATTCTCAGGGTCACTTTTTGCAGATTACCATCCCCGGATTCGTCCGCCAAGTCCCTGTAAATCAGTGGATTTTGGGTAAACGCTATGGTTCTTATACAGATAATCCCTTAACTAAATGGTTGAAAACTCGTAAGGATAATTATGCAGCCATGTTTATTAATGCCACAGGGGAACCCATATCTGAATCTGAGGTTTTAGCCTGTTGGCAATTCTGGACTCAAAGATTATTAACGCCCCAAGGACAACCCCCAGAAATTGACCAAGCAAAACATACCTGGCGCGTAGAGATGTTAATGCGAGGGATGAGTCTAGAAAATTTAAGCATTATCACAGCTTGCGATCGCACTCAATTACAAGCATACGCCCACAGGGCTAAAGAAAAAGCCGCCCTGGAACAGGCGACTCGTTTGGATCAAAAGCCAGTGTGAGGGAAGGGGGAAAGGTGAAGGGGAAAGGGGAAAGGGGAAAGGTGAAGGGGGACTGTTGACTATAGACTATGGACTAATGACTATATTAAAGTTAATAAGCTAAAACATAAATTAACAAAAATTTACCCTGAATCTGTGCCTGATATTTCAAAGTAAAAATTGTACGTCAAAATTATTACTTAGAGGCAATTCCCGTGAGAAGAAAGATAAACAAGGTGTTGAAGCAGTCTGGAGTGATTCCTTATAGAGAACGTGATGGCAGGATTGAGATACTGTTGATTACAACACGCGATCTCCAAGATTGGGTAATTCCCAAAGGTGGGATCGTGAATGGTATGACTCCCCCTGCATCAGCCGCCAAAGAAGCTTGGGAAGAAGCCGGAGTCATTGGCGAGGTAGATGATAATGAATTGGGTAGTTATAAGTATCGTAAAGGAGGCAAAGTCTACCGAGTTAAAATGTATTTATTACCAGTCGCGAAAGTAAGCGATTATTATCCAGAGGCTGATAAAAGATACCGACGATGGTTAGATGCAAATCACGCTATCAAGCTGATTAAAAAGGACTCTCTTAAACGGATTTTAAAAGGATTTCTCCAAACAAAATTGACCTCTTGTGCATCATCTCTTTAGCCAAATTGACCGTTGACAGTTAACAGTTAACTGTCAACAAAAATAAATATATTACATAGGTAGGAATTGCCCATAAAACCAGGATATGTTAAGTAAGACATTTTAGAATTACCAATTACCAATTACCAATTACCAATTACCAATTACCAATTACCTCTTTTGGGAGTAGACTTTATGTCAATGGAAACTACGCAACTACCCCAAGACCCTACAGTAGAATCCTTGGACTGGGAACCCCCCATGCCACCCACGGATTTAATTTTTGACGACGGAGAACCCTTGGAAAGTAACCGCCACCGCATCGCCATGAATTTATTAATTCGTTCACTCAAACATCATTGGGCAGAACGAACGGATTTTTTTGCTGGCGGGAATATGTTTATTTACTACAGCAGTAAACAGGCAAGAAATAGAGATTTTAAAGGCCCTGACTTTTTTGTAGTTCTAGATGTAGAAAATGATCCCATAAGGTTGGGTTGGGTAGTCTGGGAAGAAAATGGTCGGTATCCCGATATGATTGTGGAATTACTTTCCGACTCAACAGAAGCTAACGATTTGGGAGAGAAAAAACGTCTCTACGAACAAGTATTTAAAACTAAAGATTATTTCGTATTTCATCCGTTCAAAGTTAATTCCTTGCAAGGTTGGCATTTAGATAGTGATAAAGGCTACCAACCAATTACCCCCAACCCCCAAGGCTGGTTGTGGAGTCAGAGTTTAGGCTTGTGGGTGGGGACTTGGCAAGGTCAAGTAGAAGATGACAATGCTGTTTGGCTAAGGTTTTACGATGAGGCGGGTAATGTAGTTCAGCTACCAGAGGAAGCACAGCAGCGACGGGCTAATGCTGAACAACAACGGGCTGATGCTGAACAACAACGGGCTGATGCTGAACAACAACGGGCTGATGCTGAACGCCAAGCTAGATTAAATGCTGTACTCCAGTTACTAGAGATGGGAATGAGTCAAGAACAGGTTGCACAAGTCCTCAGCTTGACTGTAGCGGAGGTGGAAACAATTCGTAATATGACAGGGGACAGGTGAGTCCAGTCCTGTAGGCGGGTTTCCCGCCGTAGGGAACTGGCGAACCCGGAGGGTGACAGGTTCAAAACCTGCTTATTATTAAGATTTTGTGTTTCCTCAATGTCCTAACCTATGTGGCTACTGCTATGGCTTGCAGCATCTCTATGAGAGGCTAACGCTACTGAATTTTAAATAATGGCAGGGAGTTTCTAAATTTGTTTTTGCAAGAAATATCTTTGATGTCCAGGGGGGAAGTTCTCTAGAACGCCAAATATTTGGTATCCCAAACTTTGGTAAAAGCCCAGGGCTTGAAAACTAAAAGTATCGAGATAAGCGTAATTACAACCGCGTTGCTTGGCGGCTTGTTCAGCTTGGAGTAGAAGTTGCTTTCCATAACCTTGACCTCGCAACGTCTCATCTACCCACAGGTGAGATACAAACAACCATCCCCAATGTATTTTCCCAACTAGACCACCAACAATTTCGGCTTTAGCATCTCGCATGAAAACGCTTAGAGGATAAGCAATATCTTCATATTGTTGGCTATTGTTATTAAAGTTAACGATTTTGCTAATTAAAACGCCAACATCGTTGGCATCGGGATTATCCTCAATAGTGAAAACAAAATCTGACATTCAATTTAATAAATTAAATGACAATACATAGCAGCAAATTCTTACTTTAGGCCTATGCCTATAACCTATCAGTTGATTACCTTATAGCTTTGCTAATATTACTGTGTCTTTTCCAATAATAGAAAAAAAGCTAAATCTTTGTTAATGTTGCAACTATCTCCAGATGAAGTGGTGTAACAGATTGTCCGAGCTTGGAAAAGAAAATGCTGGTGTCCAAAATAAGCCTGTAACATTTGATATTTTATGACTTCTCCCATTCGTTTTTTGATGTGTCCCCCTGACCACTATGAGGTGGATTATGTGATTAATCCCTGGATGGAAGGGAATATTCACAAATCTTCACGCGATCGCGCGGTTGATCAATGGCAGGGGCTATACCAAATCCTTAAAGAAAACGCCATTGTAAATTTAGTTACACCCGAAAAGGGCTGGCCAGATATGGTATTTACTGCCAATGCTGGCTTAGTCTTGGGTGATCATGTTGTCCTGAGTCGCTTTTTACACAAAGAGCGTCAAGGGGAAGAACCATATTTCAAACAATGGTTTGAAGGTAATGGTTATAAAGTTTATGAATTACCCAAAGACTTACCCTTTGAAGGCGCAGGCGATGCACTGCTAGATAGAGAAGGGCGTTGGCTGTGGGCTGGTTATGGCTTCCGTTCAGAGTTAGATTCTCATCCTTATTTAGCTAAATGGCTGGATATTGAAGTTCTATCACTACGCTTGATAGATGAGCGTTTTTATCATTTAGATACCTGTTTTTGCCCATTAGCTAACGGTTACTTACTCTACTACCCTGGTGCGTTTGATTCCTACTCCAACCGCTTAATTGAGATGCGAGTTGCACCAGAAAAACGCATAGCCATTGCTGAAGCCGATGCTGTGAATTTCGCTTGTAATGCGGTGAATGTGGACAGCATCGTCATTATGAACAAAGCCAGCGATGCTTTAAAAGAGCGTTTAGGCGAGGTTGGGTTCCGTATATTGGAAACGCCACTTACCGAATTTCTCAAAGCAGGTGGCGCGGCTAAATGTCTTACCCTGCGGGTAACAGAACCAGTCAGGGAAGAAGTTCACGCCAATGTATCCGTCGAAAGCCGCATTATTCGCATCGAAGGACATTTACTTGATTCTGGCTTGATTAACCGCGCCTTGGATTTAATTGTTGATACTGGCGGTAGTTTCCAAGTATTAAATTTCAACTTGGGTGAACAAAGACAAAGTACATCCGCCGCCGAGGTGAAGGTTTCTGCACCTTCTCACGAGGTGATGGAGGAAATTATCTCCCAGTTGATTGATTTGGGTGCGGTAGACTTGCCGCAAGATGAGCGTGATGCCAAACTTGAACCTGTAATTCAAAATGGTGTCGCCCCGGATGATTTCTATGTGAGTACGATTTATCCTACGGAAGTCCGCATTAATGGACAATGGATTAAAGTTGCAAATCAACGGATGGATGGTGCGATCGCCATTTCTCAAACTGCCAATGGTCTAGTAGCACGGTGTAAAATACTACGTGACCTAGAAGTGGGCGAACAAGTTGTTGTAGATGTGCTAGGTATTCGTACCATCCGCAAGACTGAATCGCGGGAACAACGTAACAGTCAAGAGTTCAGCTTTATGTCGGCGGGAGTTTCCAGCGAACGCCGGGTCGAGTTGGTGGTGGAACAGGTGGCTTGGGAATTACGGAAAATCCGCGATGCTGGCGGTAAAGTAGTTGTCACAGCTGGGCCTGTGGTGATTCATACTGGTGGCGGTGAACACCTATCAAGATTGATTCGGGAAGGTTACGTACAAGCCTTACTGGGGGGAAATGCGATCGCAGTCCACGACATCGAACAAAATATCATGGGTACATCCTTGGGTGTGGACATGAAACGGGGTGTCGCCGTGCGTGGAGGACATCGCCATCACCTGAAGGTAATTAACAGCATCCGCCGTCATGGTAGTATTGCCAAGGCTGTAGAAGCAGGGGTAATTAATAGCGGTGTCATGTATGAATGCGTCCGCAATCAAGTTCCCTTTGTTCTGGCTGGTTCCATTCGGGATGATGGGCCTTTACCGGATACGCAAATGGACTTAATTAAGGCGCAGGAGGAATACGCCAAACACCTGGAAGGCGCGGAGATGATTTTGATGCTGTCATCGATGCTGCACTCGATTGGTGTGGGGAATATGACCCCGGCTGGTGTGAAAATGGTCTGTGTGGATATTAACCCGGCTGTCGTGACTAAATTGAGCGATCGCGGTTCAATAGAATCAGTCGGCGTAGTTACAGATGTAGGGTTGTTCCTCAGTTTGTTGATACAGCAGTTGGATAAGTTGACAAGTCCCTATGTGTCTAAGGTAGGTTAAGAATTATCTCACGCAAAGGAGGCAGCGCGTTGCGGGGGTTTCCCCCGTTGTAGCGACTGCCGTCACGCAAAGACGCGAAGGAAGGAAGATGCAAAGGGTGGCTTTAACAAGAGAGTTACAGGTGAATTGGGTAAGTTTTTTTGCTGATTTCCTGTTGGTGGGTATGGTGTTTGGGCCTCCTGTTGCACCTTTTTTGGCTGCGTCTGGTGTCTGGTTACTTGCGGTTATTGCGGACATCATTTACTTTATGGGTAATCATGTATGTCCGCAGCCTACTATGAGTTTGGAGTTAGCGCCGCCATTCATTATGGCTGTATGTATGCGCTGTTATGGTACGGTAACAGGTTTATTAATTACCCGCCTGCTTTATGCTGTGACTGGTGGTAAGGGTGGTTATTGGCTGAGTCAATATGGTTGGAGTGGTGCGGCTTTAGCCACGGTGTTGATGATGGCTTATCCTGTGGAATTAGCAGCGCAAATTTTTGGTTTATGGGATTTTAATAATTATTTAGTCACACCCTTCGGGTTGATTACAGGTTTGGCTTGGGGTTTGTTCATGATGCCATTTTTACATGGTTGGCAGCGTGATTGAAGAATTACGTATTAAGAAAATGGTAAAGATGGGTACAATCATCTATGATGATTGTACCAACACCAAAGGTATGCCCAGAAAAGAAATTCCTGATAGTGCTATTGAGTTAGTTGCTAAACATATCAACACAAGAAGTAACAAAAATTATAATATTCCCGTAATTGGGCATGAAGAGAATCTAGAAACTCCTCAAATATTTGAAATTATTCCATTTGAGCAAATTGATAATAGTGATAGAAGATTTTACGCTATAGATGGTAGCTACAATAGCGAACAATTTTATAACGGTTTATGTATTGCTATTTATGCTGCTGGTTACATTTGCTTTCACAAGGGTAAGCAAATTCGGATGAATTTATCAGATGATCCAGTCATACTTGGCAAGGCATATTATCCACAAAATATTCTCGTTACACATCAAGATCACTTGATTGCTATTTATGATGAATTTTTAAATTTAGAGCCAGTCAAAAAATTATTGATATTTTTGAGTGAAACTGCGGAAAAAGTATTTGCATACAAAAAAGAACAAATTTGTACTAATTTATCAACTTTATTAGGATTTTGTCAGGAAGTATTAGAAATTGCGTTAATTCTAGAAATTATTAATTTGCCAGAAACAAAATCGGGAGATTTTATTCTACGTGATGGCACTCTGCGTCCTTTACAGATAAAACAGGAATACTTAGTAAGGTTAGGAGAATATGCTCATCAACAAGGAGTAAAAATCGTTGCTGTTACCAAACAATCTCCTATCAAGATGGAACTTGCATATACATTTAAGCAAATTGATAATTACTTACAAGACCAACTTAAATATGAATATCCTTTTATAGAAACAAACCCAAACCAGAATGGACATTTTGCAAACTAATTTAAAGTTAGAAACTGATAGATATGAAGGCTAACTTATACTTAAACTATGCCTAAGTTAGACATTATTCACAATGCAGTAAAAAATGCACTTATAAAGGATGGCTGGGCAATTACACATGACCCTTATGTAATTCAGTATCGCAGAACAACATTGTACGCTGATCTGGGTGCTGATCGCGCGATCGCAGCCCAACGAGACGAGCAAAAACTGGTTGTGGAAGTGAAAAGCTTTATTAGTGCTTCCAAAATTCAAGATTTGAAAGAGGCTCTTGTTGACTGTCTCCCCATTGAATCGCGCAAGGGGATTCTTTCACTGTGCAGGGAGCTATCGCTTGCACAGAGCTACACTGGAGATGAGGACGAAATCTCAATCCAATGGGCGCAGCCATAACGCCGACTACTGGGATATCGAAACATCCCAGATACTTTCTACGAATATTTAGAGAGCCAATCCCATCTCTATGAAACTCAAATCCGCATTTACATTTGTAGGTGCGGTTTTTGGGTTTATGACGCTGACAGCAAGCAGGACAAGTCTGACTTGTGTATTTCTCGCACTGGATCTCAACCTTCATCCCAAATCTTTGAGATTTATAAGTGAG
>NZ_JACJSG010000027.1 GCF_014697625.1 Anabaena azotica FACHB-119
TTGGCTAACGATCGCAATCCAACTGTTTAAACCCGAATCTTTGCTCATGACCTGCTTTGTGTCACGACGATTTATCTTAACATCTGATTCTTCAAAAAACCTGCCCTTGAAAGTGAGGGGGATGAGGGAGATGAGGGAGATGAGGGAGATGAGGGAGATGAGGGGGAGAAGGTGATCAAAAAGGAACAATCATTTTTTCCAGTTACTAAACTCATATCTTATATCTTGCACCACTCTGTTATTGCGAAAATCTGAGCTTGAAACCCTTATGATTTCGTAGGGTGGGCAGTGCATCGGCACTAGCTTAATGAGAAGGTGCAAGATGTCAGATATCCTACTTCCCCATCTCCCCCCACTCCCTCATCTCCCCCATCTCCCCCCACTCCCCACACAGGGCTTGCATCAGGGTCAGATTTGGTGAAAAATTGATCCGCGAGTAGTTTGATACCAATTCCCCAGGAGGCAATATCTGGGATTCTTAATTTTGAATTTTGAATTTTGAATTTTGAATTGGTACTTCTCGTTTCGCCAGAGACGCAAGAGGGAATCAGTGAAAGTTATAGTTGTAGGTAACGGGGGAAGGGAACACGCTCTAGCGTGGAAATTGTTGCGATCGCCACAAGTTGAACAAGTCGCCTGTGTGCCAGGAAATGGGGGGACGGCAACTCTGCCACGTTGCCAAAATGTCCCGTTAGCCGTGGACGATTTTGCAGGCATTAGTGAGTACGCCTTGAGTCAAGGTTTTTCTTTGGTGGTGGTCGGGCCAGAAGTGCCTCTAGCTAAGGGAATCACCGACTATCTACAAGATAAAGGATTGAAGGTGTTTGGGCCAAGTAGAGCCGGGGCGCAAATTGAAGCGAGTAAGGCTTGGGCAAAAGCACTCATGCAGGAAGCGGGAATTCCCACGGCTAAGGCTGCGGTATTTACGGAAGCAGCAGCCGCTAAATCATACATCAGAGCGCAGGGAGCGCCGATAGTAGTTAAAGCCGATGGTTTAGCGGCGGGTAAGGGTGTCACCGTTGCCCAGACAATTGCACAGGCAGAAAGCGCTATTGATGCTATCTTTCAAGGACAATTCGGCAGTGCGGGGGAGTTTGCCGTGATTGAAGAATGCTTGACTGGGCAAGAAGTCTCAGTATTAGCGTTGACAGATGGAGTAACAATTCGTACCTTGCTACCAGCCCAAGACCATAAGCGGATAGGAGAAGGTGATACAGGAGAAAATACAGGAGGGATGGGAGCCTACGCCCCAGCACCCATTGCCACACCGGAGATTATGGCAAGGGTGCAAACAGAGGTTTTAGAAAGAGCGATCGCCGCCTTAAGATCCAAAGGTATAGATTATCGCGGTGTATTGTACGCCGGCTTGATGATCACACCCAATGGCGATTTCCAAGTCCTAGAATTTAACTGTCGCTTTGGTGATCCAGAAACGCAAGTTATTCTCCCCCTGTTAGCCACCCCCTTAGAAGAGTTAATTCTAGCCTGTGTAGAACAGCGTTTAAGCTCATTACCCCCTATCGCCTGGCAACTCGGCGCATCCGCCACCGTAGTCGCCGCGTCTGGCGGTTATCCAGGGGATTATGAAAAAGGCAAAATCATTACAGGTATTCCCCAAGCAGAAGCCACAGGCGCGACAGTGTTTCATGCAGGCACAAAATTAAACCATGAACAACAAATAGTTACAGACGGCGGTAGAGTCCTGAACGTAACGGGAATCGGAGAAAATTTTCAACAAGCCCTCGCGCAGGCGTACACTGGAATTAAAGCCATTGACTTTTCCGGTATATACTACCGCAAAGACATTGGTCATAGAGTTCTTAGTTGACAACTGCCCACTGTCAACTGTCAACTGACCAAATGACCAAAATAACTGTTAATTTTTAAGTTTTGGGGTTAATCAACAGCACACAATAAGCTAACAATTACTCACCCTTCGGGTTCGGCAGTTCGGACTCGACGGGAACCGCCTTCGCGGAGCGTCTCGAAGAGAAGACTCCCACTGCCTCACTTTTCCTAACTTTCTTTGACAACCCACGAATAAACTCACGCAGCACATCAGTTTTAGTCCTTGACACCTGTTCACAGTATGACTCTAGTAAGTCCAGTTCTTTTTGTGGAATCCTTATCGTTAGCTTTCTTTCGTCTTTCATTGTCTGGCTTTATGCTGTACAATGTATATATGTTACTAGGATTCAAAACAGAACTCAAACTTAACAATAAGCAACGTACTCAGTTGTTAAAACACTGTGGTGTAGCTCGTCATGCTTGGAATTGGGGATTAGCTTTAACCAAACAAGTAATCGACCACAATAAAGCCAATCCAGGGGAAAAAATTAAATTCCCCTCCGCAATTGACCTACATAAGTGGTTGGTAGCACTGGTGAAGCCTGAGAACCCTTGGTACTTTGAAGTATCAAAATGCGCTCCGCAATATGCGTTGCGTGACCTAAGAATAGCTTGGGATAGGTGTTTTAAAAAGGTGTCGGGTGTTCCCAGGTTTAAAAAGAAAGGGGAGGGTGATTCATTTGAGTTAGACGGAAAAATCTGGATTGGCTGTACTCGCAAGATTCAGCTTCCTCGATTAGGTGTACTCAAAACCTATGAGAACTTGCCGCAAGTTCAACCCAAATCAGTCACTATTAGTCGTACTGCTGACCGTTGGTATATCTCATTTCGCATTGAGGTAGAACCAACCAATACACCCAAAGCATCTGACGTTGTGGGCGTTGACTTTGGCGTTAAATCCTTAGCAAGACTCTCAACAGGACGAGTATTTGAAGGTGCAAACTCTTACCGAAAACTGGAGGCGAAACTATCTAGAATACAATGGCTCAACCGTCACAAACAAATTGGTTCTACTAACTGGAGGAAAGCGCAAATCAAGATTGCTAGGCTACACCAACGCATAGCCAACATCCGCAAAGATACATTGCACAAACTCACCACTTATCTGGCTAAGAACCACGGCGTGATAGTGATTGAGGATCTAAATGTATCGGGGATGATGGCAAACAGGAAGCTAGCCAAGGCAATAGCTGATATGGGTTTTTATGAGTTTCGCCGTCAGCTAGAGTACAAAACCAAGCTCTACGGTGGTGAGTTAGTAATTGTAGATAGGTTTTATCCCAGTAGTAAAACTTGCTCTAATTGCGGAACAAGGAAAGAATCTCTATCACTTCAAGAGCGTGTTTTCCAGTGTGAGCATTGCTCTTTTGAATGCGACAGAGATTTGAACGCATCGATTAATCTCAAAAACGCGGTGAGTCACACCGTGTCAGCCTGTGGATCGGGTGAAGCCGACTTCTCCGAGATGAAGCAGGAAAATTTCAGTTTGGAGCGCAAACGTTAGTAAATTATGAACGGTTGATATCCAGAGCTACTAACAACTTTAATTGAGATGCTGGCGCTGTTAAAAACAATTCGAGAAGCGATCGCCAACTGGTGGTCAGAGTTCACTCTCCAGACTAAACTGTTAGCCGCAGCTACTTTGGTGGTCTCCTTGGTGATGAGTGGTCTGACCTTTTGGGCGGTAAACACAATTCAGCAAGATGCCCGAATGAATGACACCCGGTTTGGGCGAGACTTGGGACTGCTGTTGGCTGCTAATGTTGCCCCCCTAATTGCTGACCATAATTTGACTGAGGTTGCCCAGTTTTCCCAACGCTTTTACAGCACCACCTCTAGCGTGCGCTATATGCTCTACGCTGATGAAACTGGGAAAATCTTTTTTGGCATTCCCTTTTGGCAACCAGAGGTGGAAAACTCCCTCTCCATTGAGCGACGCATACAACTACCAGAAGAATACCCTGGTGATGGTGACAAGCCAATGGTGCGGCAACACATGAGTCCAGATGGCGTTGTGACTGATGTGTTTATTCCCCTAATTGTCGATGAAAAATACTTAGGTGTATTGGCTATTGGCATCAACCCCAACCAAATAGCCGTCACCTCTACCAATTTCACCCGCGATGTCACCATTGCCGTATTTATCACGATTTGGGTAATGGTGATTTTAGCGGGAGTGGTCAACGCTTTGACCATCACCAAACCCATCAAGGAATTATTGGTGGGGGTAAAACAAATCGCCGCCGGGAATTTCAAGCAGCGTATTGATTTACCCTTGGGGGGCGAATTAGGGGAGTTAATCCTTAATTTTAACGAGATGGCGGAGCGCCTAGAGCGTTATGAAGAGCAAAATATTGAGGAACTAACAGCAGAGAAAGCCAAACTCGAAACCCTAGTTTCCACCATCGCCGACGGTGCTGTGTTGATAGATAACAATATGCAGGTGGTTTTAGTCAACCCCACAGCAAGACATATTTTTGGCTGGGAAGGTGCTAATGATATTGTTGGTAGTAATGTATTACACCACTTGCCCCCGACAGTACAGATGGAAGTCAGCAGAACCCTCTATGATATGGCATCTGGTGAATGTGAAAGTGCCGAGTTTCGCCTTACCCTCAACCAACCCAGCAACCGCACCATCCGTATCCTTTTGACTACAGTCCTCAACTTGCAACGGGAAAATATCAAAGGCATTGCCATCACAGTACAGGATATTACCCGTGAAGTAGAGCTAAATGAAGCCAAAAGCCAATTTATCAGCAACGTTTCCCACGAACTGCGAACGCCGCTATTTAATATCAAATCTTTTATTGAAACCTTACACGACTACGGCGAGGACTTAAGCTTAGAACAGCGCAAGGAGTTTCTGCAAACGGTCAACCATGAAACAGACCGTTTGACGCGCCTAGTTAATGATGTTTTAGATTTATCTAAGCTAGAATCTGGTCGTAGCTACAACTTTGATGGTGTAGATTTAGCTCAGGCAATTGAACAAACGCTGCGTACCTATCAACTCAATGCTAAGGATAAAGGCATTGAACTCATTCAAGATGTCGCCCCTGGCTTACCGCTAGTTTTGGGAAATTACGATTTGTTATTACAAGTCCTAGCAAATTTGGTCGGGAATGCTCTGAAATTCACTCCCGCAGGCGGACAAATTGCCATTCGTACCTACAAGTTAGATGCTAAAGCCAATTCTCCTAATCAATCTCCTCAAGTGCGTGTAGAAGTCTCCGATACTGGTATTGGTATCGCCCCAGAAGACCAACAAGCCATTTTTGACCGTTTCTTCCGGGTAGAAAACAGGGTTCACACCTTGGAGGGTACAGGCTTAGGGTTGTCGATTGTCAGAAATATTGTGGAACGACACCACAGTAGAGTCAACTTAGTTAGTGAAGTCGGGGTCGGTACTACATTTTGGTTCGACTTGAGTTTGTTTGAGGATGAAGCATTAACAATTCAAAATTCAAAATTCAAAATTCAAAATTAAAGACATTTTGCCTACGGCACGCTACGCGAACAGTCGGGGATTTAAACCCCGACTGAAAATGATACTACTGGACTGGCAAGGCTAAAATGTTGCATTATTCCTTTCTTGTAGGATGGGCATCTTGCCCGTCCGGTGCGGACAAGATGCCCACACCACAAGATTTATTTTCATTGCACTATTTTAGCCTTGCCACGCCACTACGTTGTGCAATTGTTGAATTGTTCAATTCTCATGAAACTAACCCCAAGAATTCACAATTAATATTTATCACTCATGACACTAATTTGCTGACGAAAAAGCTTTTTAGAAGAGACCAAATCTGGTTTACTGAGAAAAATAGATATGGCGTAACTGATTTATACTCATTAGCAGAATATAAACTTAGTGATGATGCTTCATTTGAAAATGATTATATTAAAGGTCGATATGGTGCAATTCCCTATATTGGAAATCTAAGCCATCTTATTGATGCTCATGGCTAAAAAGAAAAGCACCTACGGCTACTCACAGAGAAAAGTAAATATAAGAGAAATTCGACAAAGATTTTTAATTGTATGTGAAGGAGAGGAAACAGAGCCAAACTATTTTAGGAATTTTCGTGTTCCCAAGTTAGTCATAGAGGTGAAAGGGTTAGGGCTAAATCCAAGTAGACTAGTTGATGAAGCTAAAAAATATAGAGATAAAGAGGATTACGATCAAATATGGTGTGTTTTTGATCGAGACTCATGGTCTGAAAAAGACTTCTGTTTTGCTATTGAAAATGCTCATAAGGAAGGTTTTAGAATAGCTTATTCCAATGAATCCTTCGAGTTGTGGTATATTCTGCATTTTGAATTTCTCAATACAGCAGTTTCCCGGAGTGAGTATTCACAAAAATTATCACGCCTACTTGGGCATAAGTATTTGAAAAACAGTGATTTAATATATGATGAATTGCTGAGTAAGTAACATATCGCTATCAAAAATGCTGAAAATTTGCTGAATCAGTACCAACCTTGCAATCCCGCAAAAGATAATCCTTCAACAACGGTACATCTTTTAGTGCAAGAGCTAAACAAGTTTATTCGCTAATATATTGTAAGCTGTTCCACATTTAACTTGCATAACTAGGGCGGGCAAGATGCCCACCCCACAAGAGTATGATGTTATTTCAATATGCAACGCCAAATGTTTTTTAGCTTTAAGACTTACGCAAGTGTCACAATTGGTGGTTGGTGCGTGACGCTACAAGTCTCATGACTACGTTCAAAGATTTTCGCAGCGTCACACACCCTACAGAAAAAATATGCCAGTTGCGTAAATCCTAAGCTTATAGCGATCGCCTATTAGATTAGCACACAAATTCACCGCCAAGTCAAGATACTAAGCGACTTAAGCGCCTGTAACCTGTAACCTATCCCCTGTCCCCTGCTATAAAATCAAATTATTTACTGATATATTTTACTTTTAGTATTGTGGCGAAAATTTCTTGTCCCCAGTGCCAGCAACAAGTTGATAGTCAGGCTATAACTTGTCCTTACTGTCGTACAACACTCAAAGCTTACGGTCATCCAGGTATTACTCTACACCGTGCTGCTAAAGGCACTTATTTGTGCGACACTTGTACATACCACGCTGATGATAGTTGTACTTTTCCCCAACGTCCCTATGCTAAGGACTGCACCCTTTACCAAAACATGGCTGAGAGAAAGGCGCAGATAGAAGAACAGCTTACCTCCAATAGTTTTGACACATCTATCAAAATTTGGATGAAACGTAATCAAGCTTTGATATTGGTGTTAGGTTTATTACTCATATGTTTAGTTATAGTTCTGTTAACCTCTTAATGGGAATCCCTAGTTTTATGAGGAGTGAGATTGTTCTAAATTGATTTGCGTAAGTAGCTGCATAACCGTAGCATCAAAAGCGCGTTTAAATTCCGGGTCTGAAGCGTAACGTTTATATAGATCAAGTTCGCGTCTACGTTCTCTATTGATGGCTTGTTTAATTAACTCTTCTAAAGCGAGGCGGCGATTTTGTTCGTCTGAGTTGTTGAGGACTTGATTTTGGTAATCAGAATTGTCAATGACGTGTTTAGCTATATTAATGAATTTTACCCGTTGTTCTTGCGGCGTAGCATCCCAGCCTGTAAAAAAGCGATTGTTAAAGGCTGTGACTATATCATCAAGGGGGTCTTTTTGTGGTGCGTCGTTGTGATAACCGCGCAAGTTAGAGTTTTGTGGGTCAATTTCCGCTTCTGAAGCATCAAGTTCAATGCTGTAGTTGAGTTTAACTCGCTCAATACCGTAGGTGGAAAGGTCTACACTTTCTAGGAGTTCATCTTGTTCTTGGTGAGGATTTTTTACAGCCAACTTGGGAATAAGAAATTTAAGAAACCAATGCAGCATTTCCCACTGCATATTGTTATAGGGAATGATACAAGCTACCTGCCCATAAATTTTGACGAATTGTTTTGCTTTAATTTTAAAGTCAATTTTGGGTTCATGTCCTAGTTCTAATTCGGAATTAAAACGAGTTGCGGCAATATCAATTAAAGGGCTTAGTTTCTCGGCTTCAGCTTTATTGAAAAATAACTCATTGAATTGTTCGACTTCGTACCATTCGTAAACCCCTACATCATCCAAAGCTTCTTTGAGGTCATGCAGGACATTAACATCAGTTGGTTCGCTTAAAGTTGTGGCAGTATAGAAGGGGTCAAAGGCTGTTTTAATATCGCTAACTGTATTGTAAAAATCAAGTATAAAAGTGTCTTGTTTACCCATTTTCTCATTACAGCGATTGAGCCGGGATAGGGTTTGCACTGCCAGC
This sequence comes from Anabaena azotica FACHB-119, assembly GCF_014697625.1. Classification (GTDB taxonomy): domain Bacteria; phylum Cyanobacteriota; class Cyanobacteriia; order Cyanobacteriales; family Nostocaceae; genus Trichormus; species Trichormus azoticus_A. The sequence continues at coordinate 8,147 of NZ_JACJSG010000027.1, forward strand.
ACCGATTGCAATTTTTTATCAACATACATGGTGTGCAGTAAGGGTTCATCAAATCCAGTTAAGAATTTATTGGCGACAACTAAAATTTTGTATTCGTCTTTTTTAAACTCATCAGGAATATCTTTACCGGGAAATCCGTTGATGATGTCTTCGGTATATTCGATGCCGTCTACAGTCTTTTTTCCTGAGAAGGCGATGATGGCTTTAAAGGGTGCTTTCGCTTGTGTTAAAGCGTCTCTGATGGCGAAGAAATAGCGAATTGCCGCTTCAATGTTGCGGGTAACTACCATTGCTTTGGCTTTACCTTTGAGCTTTTTGGGTTGCCATACTTGCTCAAGGAAATGGTTAACTATGATATCAGCTTTGGTGGCGATTGTTTGTTTATGTCCTTCTACATAAGCGCGAATTTTTTTCTGAGATTTGGCGGTGTCGAAGATGGGATTATCTTGAATGGATTTTTGGATTTCGTAATAGCTTTTATAGGTGGTGTAATTAGCTAGTACATCCAAAATAAAACCTTCTTCTATTGCTTGTTTCATAGAATAAAGGTGAAACGGCACAAATTTATTTTCTGCTATGGGCTGACCAAATTTTTCTAGAGTGGCATTTTTGGGTGTGGCGGTAAAGGCAAAGTAGGAGGCATTTTTACCAAATTTGCGTCCTGCCATTGCCTTGAGAATTTTTTCTTGAATGTCTTCGGGTTCTTCCTCATCCTCTTCTTTATTGAGGGTCATATTTAAGTTATCAGCAGCTTTGCCGCTTTGTGAAGAGTGGGCTTCATCGATAATGACGGCGAAAGTTTTGTGACTTAAATCTTCAATACCATCGACAATAAAGGGGAATTTTTGAATTGTCGTAATAATAATTTTTTTACCGTTCTCTAGAGCTGTTTTTAATTCTTGGGAACTGGTGGTATGGGCGATAATGTTTTTAACTTGGGAGAAATCTTTGATGTTGTCTTTGAGTTGTTTATCAAGAATGCGTCTATCTGTGACTACTACAACGGAGTCAAATAGGGGACTGTCTGCACCTTGGGCGTAGAGTTCGATTAATTGATATGCTGTCCAGGTGATGGAGTTAGATTTACCTGAACCTGCGGAATGTTGGATGAGATATGTCTGTCCTGTACCGTGGGTTCTGGCGTGGTCTAGGAGTTGGCGGACTACATCAAGTTGGTGATAGCGGGGAAAGTAGAGGTTTTTTTGGGCGAGGGGTGTTTTGTTGTCGCCGGGGATGAGAATGGCGAAGTGTTCAATAATGTTGGTGAAACTTTGGCGGGTAAGTATAGATTCCCACAGGTAGGCGGTTTTGTGTCCATTGGGGTTTGGTGGGTTCCCTTTACCAAAGTTAAATCCTTTGTTGAAGGGGAGAAAGTAAGTTGTTTCCCGGTCTAGCTTTGTTGTCATCCATACTTCATCGGTATCTACGGCAAAGTGGACAAGACAACGGGCAAATTGTAACAGTGGTTCTTGGGGGTTACGGTCTTCTCGGTATTGTTTTTTGGCGTGGTAAACTGTTTGTCCTGTCCAAGGATTTTTTAATTCCATCGTGGCGATCGCAAATCCATTCACAAATAAGACAATATCAATGGATAAGGCTGCATCTTTTTCGGAGTAATGCACCTGACGGGTAATTGAGAAGATATTTTTAGCAAAATTTTCAACTATAGCCGGGTTGACATCGTTGTAGGGCTGGCTGTAAAGCAATGTGAGATGGGCATCATCGATGGATAATCCTTTTTTGAGGACTGAAAGAATGCCATCTTTTTTAATTTTGCGATCGCACCGTTCTAAAATCAATCTCTCCCAGTTGGGGCGGTCTTGGAGTTTGGCTAGTTCTTCCGGTTGGGTGGTATGCAAAAATCGCCAGAACTTCTCCCTGTCGATAGCAAACTCCCGGTCAAAGTCTGCGGGGTTTCCTGCTTCATAGCCAGCGCGTTGAACGAGTGCATTTGTTATACAGTTTTCTAGTGCTTGCTCGTTGGTTTGGCTGACCATAGGATGTCCGTTTGATTTTATACTTGTATGATTCCTATGATAACTGCTTATACAGTGGGCAGGAAGTGATCAGAAGGTTGTTTGTGTAAAATCAGGAGATCGCTAATTATAGTATTTTTAAATCGTTGCTTGAATAGGTTGGCGATATTGGGTTAGAGTATTCATTGCACAATTTCCTCCTGTTGCACATTTACGATAATTAATTGCAGGTTGTTTTGGCGGGTAATGAGTTGAAGTGATAAAAATTGGAAAAATATTAATTCAATGCCACTATATTTTTATTTTTCCTGTAACGGCATTAGCAATATAAATACTTTTTAGTTCCTCGTATAAATTAATACTGTTCCCAATATTTTCAATTTGCTGCTCAAACTCGGTTTCTTTTAAAGAGAGAATTTTAGCAATTTTTTTTTGTTCTTCAAAAGGTGGGGTAGGTATGTAAACAACACTCAACCTATTTGGGTTTAAGTTAGCTTGATTTAAACTTCTCAATGCAAGACTACGAATATACTTTAAAAATAATAAGTCATTTAATAAATAATTAAACCAAACAGGCTCAACATCTTCAGTAACTCTCAATCTTACTAAATATGATGCGAAAGTCACATTATCGCTTTTTTTACCTTGAAATATTCCACTTTTGCCTACTAAATCAAAGCTGTTTGTTCTATTAAAAAGAATATCATTAGGCTCTAGAATCAAGTCATCAGGAATATTATTGAGATATCCAGTATTTTTTAATATGACTCTTCCAGCTTGAATGTGACCCATATTCAAGTATTTATAATCTCCTTCAGATAAAGCACTTTCAGAAAGTCCATAATCCATACTTTTTAGTAGGTGTTTTAGTTTTCTTACCTCCCAATGCTCAGGAATTTCCCCTATCCATTCAACGCCACTATCCCGCATAGGTGCTTGAGGGTTTAGCCCTTTGGTGACAGCTTGATTGATGAGAATGGATTTTTGCTCTTGTAGCAGTTTTATGAGATGCTGTTTTTTAGCTATGGCTTCATCAATTTCGGCAGTAGTGCGTTCTATAAAAGCAACTATTCGTTTTTGTTCTTCAGAAGTAGGTAGTGGAATAGGAATTTTTTTAAAATCTTCATAGTGCATATCCCATTGTCCTGTTCGGACACCACAGGACAAAGCATTGTAAACACCTATATAGGGTTTTGAACGCAGTAAATAATGCAAAAATTTGGGTTCAACTTTTTCTGACTTCACTCGGCATATAATGTAGGCAGGACTGACAATTCCTTGATAATCACTAACCCCCATTGAGCCTTGCCAAGCCTTCATTTTGTTGATAACAAGGTCGCCAATCTCAACAACTTTGTAGCTAGAAATATCTAATCCAGTTGCATTGTGATTATCATCACGAGAATCTTTGAGCAAAACTCCATATTCTCGGTAAACTGAGAGAACTGGGAAATCAGGCCGATTCCTTTTACTTTTTAATTCTGTCACTGCACGGATATTTTGTAAATCCCAATGTTCTGGTATTTCTCCTAACCACTCAACCCCACTATCCTTATAACTTTCATACTTGGGAAAAGCCATTATTCAACCTCCCCCAAACTTACCAACTGCTGCAACAATCTATTCATCTTTAGGTTTAACCTCAAACTCCAACTTGGAGCGATAGAAACACACATCAAACTCTAGAAAAAAGTTAGTTTGTCCTAAAATCAGAGGAACATTAGCTTTGTTTACCCAAGCAAATGCAAGTCGAACAGGAGTATAATCAGCAATTTTTACATTCATAAAAAACGGCATTGCTCCTTGTTGACTCAAATTACCAGCCAGTTGGATAATTGCCCGATTATCATCCCAAACAGCACCTAACTGAATCCCAATTTCATAAGGTAAAACATTAATTGTTGCACCACTATCAACCAAGCCTAGTGCCTCAATGTTACTACCATCACTTCTGTACAATAAAAGCGGTAGCCGAGGTAAACTATCAAACTCATTTTGAGATGGATTGGTGGTTGAATATCGAAATCGCATAAAATTAGGAAGGTTCTACAGGCTGTATTGCTTCCATCAGAATTGCACCAGCCCCAAAAGTATCATAAGGTGTTGGTAAATCATAAGTCTTAAACGGCTGTAGCGGGGCAATATCCTCACTCTTTTCTAAATCTTCTGCCAAAATGCGAATTAGCTTCAGTTTCTCAACTTGAGAAAGCTGTCGGACAGCAGGTAATAATTCAGCTAGTGTCATACTTTCACCCTATTATTTGCAATTAATTTATTTTACCAATCTAAGCCACACCATAATCTGTATACTGCCGTTTATAAGCAGGTTGTAAACCCAAAACAATATCCTCTCGTGGTACACCCATTGCTACCAATTCCTCAGCCGGATTTTGGTCAGTTAAATTTTGCTGTAACCAAATCTTTTCATCTTTAATATCAAAATGAATGATACAGCGATAAACACGCTTTAAACCTTCCCATCCTACATTCATCCACTGATAATGGTCGCGCTTGTCATCAAAAATTAGCTGTACTTCCACTTCACCAAGAGCGATATCTTCGTTAGCATAACGAGTTAATAAACTTTGTACACACTCCCGATACTTAGCTAATTTATCCATTGCACAATTACCTCCTGTACAGGCTCATAGACAATTAATAAAAGCTGATACCTTTGGATAGCTGCTTGTGTAAACTCAAACTGAAAAAACGTCTCGTAAACATCTAAAGGAACAGCTAAATATAATAAGCGGTCGGGTTCAGTTGCTTCTAATGCTAATCTATAGCTTAAAAACTGACCTAAAGCTGCATAAAAATCAGTCACAGCTGAGGGATTGAGAAAACTTTTAATTTCTACTGCTATTTTCTCACCTTGTCGCTCTGCTGCTAAAACTCTTTCTGCTCCTAAATCAATTTGAAAGTTAACGTTACCATACTTAAATTTTAACGGGTCGGCTGTAATCACCCATTGTTCTTTTTGGAGAGCTTTTTTGACGTTTTCATGGAAGATATCTTTAGCAGACATCAGTTTATCTCCCCAAAACTCACCAACCGCTTCAATAACCCTTCCGTCTCACGTTCCAATTGCAAAAGTTCCGCCGTGACTTCCTCTAATTTTCTCAACGGCTTGTACTGATAAAAATACTTGTTAAAACTAATCTCATAACCAATTTGCGTTTTATCCAAAGCTATCCACGCATCAGCCACATGGGGACGCACTTCCTGCACAAAATAATCGTGTATTTGTGCTTTCAACGGGATATTTTCTGTATCTCGCAATTCACTATCGGCTTCATACTCCACCCATTCCCCCGCTTTCTTCCCAGGAAAATAACCATAATCAAGTAAATTATCCTCAGTTGTACCCAATTGGGTTAATAAATCACTCAGTTGTTCACCCTTCAATTTATGTACCTTCTTCACCACCTTTTGCGCGTTTTCATCCCGCCAACTAACAGCATTTAAAATCTGATTCTTCTCACTGTTTGTTAACTTAAACCCCAACAACTTTAATGCTGTATCAACAGCAACAACAAACTCATTAAAATCAAGTGATAATTCATCTTCTACCGCTTCCATTAAACGCTCACCCACAATCATTAAATTGCGTTGTGCTTCCCAAATTTTAGGTGAGAATAAATCTTTTCTAGCTTTGGGAGATAGGGCAATTTCTTCACTGTCAATATAGTCCTCAATTGCCTTCTTATGTATATCTAATTTTGTATAAATCTCCTCACCCCATTGCTCATAAACCCATGCCATCACCTCACGCAGCGCAGGCTGATAACGCAATGTCGCCACCCGTTCCGGCGTAAATTGTGCCGCTAAACGTAAAGGGCGTTCAACTGTAATTTTGTAGAATCCAAAATCTTGATTATCAAATACTTTAGAAATACCTTGATTGGGCATTTCTAAATAAAGGTGGGTAATTTTCTCAATATGCTCCTTGGTAAACTCGCAATTTTTTGCCCCTAAATTCTTACGTAACTTTTGATATAGTTCCGAAGCATCAATTAATTGTACCTTGCCCTTTCTCTGCGTTGTTTTTTTGTTAGATAAAACCCAAATATATGTAGTAATCCCAGTGTTATAAAATAAATTATTAGGCAACTGGATAATTGCCTCTAACCAGTCATTTTCAATGAGATATCGGCGGATATTACTTTCTCCGCTACCTGCATCTCCGGTAAACAGCGAAGAACCATTGTGAACTGAAGCAATGCGGCTACCCAATTGATTCTCATCTAGCCGCTTCATTTTGCTAACCATATCCATCAAAAACAGCAATTGCCCATCGGAAGAACGGGGAATGGCGGGGACTATTTCTGATTCACCTCGAAAATTTTTCAGTACCACCTCAAAGCGACCATCTAAAATATCTTTGCCATCAAGAATGTATTTTTGATCTGATTTATACGACTTACCATAAGGCGGATTTGATAACATAAAATCAAACCGCATCCCGGTAAATTCATCTGTTGCTAAAGTCGAACCAAACTTGATATTTTCCGGGTCATTGCCCTTAATCATCATGTCAGATTTACAGATGGCGTAGGTTTCGCCGTTCACTTCCTTACCATACAAATAAACCGCCGCTTGATATTTAATTTCTCCCGCTAAATCTTTAATAAAATCCTGTGATTCTGTTAGCATTCCCCCCGAACCGCAAGCACCATCATAGATAGTAATTACTGGCGGTAATTTATCTTTAACTGGGATAAATAATAGATGAGTCATCAGCTTAATCACTTCGCGGGGGGTGAAGTGTTCGCCGGCTTCTTCGTTATTTTCTTCGTTAAACTTGCGGATTAATTCCTCAAATACATAACCCATTCCCAGGTTACTTAATCCTACAAGTTTTCGCCCATCTGGGTCTAAGGTATCGTGGGGACTGAGGTTAATGTAAGGTGAGGTGAATTTCTCCAGCACATCCAATAATACATCCGCCTGCACCATGCGCCGAATTTGGTTGCGGAGTTCAAATTTCTCAATAATTTCCTTAACGTTGTCGCTAAACCCGTCTAGATAAGCTTTGAAATTTGCTTCTAATATTTGACGGTTATTCGCAGCCGTTTTGACTAATTTCTTTAACGTCCAGTCAGAGGTGTTGTAAAATACATAACCCGATGCTTCCCGCAAAGCCACAGGGTCAAGCACCGTAAAACCTGCTTCCTCTCGCTGAAAACGCACTTCTTCCATCACTGCATCTTTCGTTTCTTCCAACAAACAATCTAGCCGCCGTAAGACAAACATCGGCAAAATCACATCCCGATACTTACCCCGCACGTAGACATCCCGTAGACAATCATCAGCGATCGCCCAAATGAAGGAAACGATTTTGTTTTGCAGCGATAAATCCATGTAATTTGTAATTAAAAAAGCTATTATTTGTAGGCTGGGTAATCCCTACCAAAAACATGATACTGGGTTGTCTGCACCTGGGTGGTTTAATATAGCAGGTAACAGGTAACAGTCTTTAAAGCCTGTTCTTATAAGCATTTTATGCTTAGTCGGTGTCCTAACCTATCAGGGGATTGCTATACATTATTTTTTACCACCCAGGCACAGAGTTTACATCATACTCAATTACAAATTACGCATTAAATCCAATTCTCTCAACTTCTGACCAGCAAAATCCCTGACTTGCTCATCTGGGTCATTGTGGGCGCGATCGCGGAATAATTGTATAGTCTGGGGATGGTGGGGATATTGTTCGATAATGCTTTCTAAGGCTAATTGGCGGGGGTTTTGCTGGAAGTTGTACTCACGCTGAAAGGGGTCATTCATCGCACAGTGATAAAACACTTCAAACATATCAGGGTGATTTTTAAAACTGCGGGTTAACTCTTGCAATGCTGTGTGTCGCACATCCAAATGGGTATCTGCAATAGCACGTTTTTTCAAAATTGGCAAGATATCCGGGTCATCTTTAAAGCCCCTAGCTAATTCCTGTAATGCAGCTTGGCGGACGTTGGCGTATTTATCAGATGTGGCGCGTTTTTTGAGAATTGATAAGGTGTCGGGGTCATGTTTAAAACCCCTGGCTAATTCTTGCACAGCCGCCCGGCGCACAGACTCATTATCGTCAGATGTGGTGCGCCCTTTAAGAATTGGTAAGGTATCGGGGTCATGTTTAAAACCCCTAGCTAATTCTTGCACAGATGCCCGCCTGACATCCGAGTGCATATCAACAACCGCACGTTGTTTGAGAATTGATACTGTATCGGGGTCATGTTTAAAACCCCTAGCTAATTCTTGCACAGCCGCCCGCCTGACATACTTATCATTGTCAATGGTGGCGCGTGCTTTCAACCAGGGGAGAGTTTGCGGTTCATCTTTGAAACCCCTAGCTAATTCTTGCACTGCGGCTTGACGGACATTAAAAGAATTGTCAGCGATCGCACTCTGTTTAAGAATAGATAAAGTATCCGCATCATCCTTAAACACCCTCGCTAATTCCTGCACTGCGGCTTGGCGCACATACTCATTATCATCGCTAGCTACACTCTGTTTAAGAATAGATAAAGTTGCAGAGTCATTCTTAAACACCCTCGCTAATTCTTGCACTGCGGCTTGGCGCACAGTCCAATCATCACTAATAGCACATTGTTTCAGCCAAGATAGAGTATCGGGATTATTTTTAAAAGCTCTGACTAATTCTTGCACCACAACTTGTCTCACCGCCCCCGAATTATCGGCTACAGTGCGTCCTTTCAACCAAGGTAGGGTATTCTGGTCATCTTTAAAACTCTTGACTAACTCCTGCACTGCGGTTTGACGGACATACTCACTATCATCAATTGTTCCCCGTTGCTTGACAATTGACAGGGTATCAGGATCATCTCGAAAACCCCTAGCTAATTCTTGCACTGCGGCTTGACGGATAGTCCAGTCATTATCTGTGGTAGCGCATTTTTTCAACCAAGGTAATATATCGGGGTCATCTTTGAAACTCCGCGCTAATTCTTGCAAGGCGGCGCAGCGCACATAGTCCCGTTCATCACTTGTAGCTAGTTGTTGCAACCAAGGCAAAGTTTCTGAGTCATCTTTCCAAGTTGTAGCGACAGATGTCACGGCTTTGGTACGAATTTCTTGTACTAGCTGAGTTTCTTCCTCATCAAAATAATGTTGATAATAGTAGCCAAGGTCATATTTAGTTAAAGCTTTGATTTTTGGCAATAATTTATTCGCTGTGGATGCTACTAATAAGCGATTTCGTACTTCTGCCAGACATTTAGCGGCGAGAAAAATATTAATAAATTTATCTTGTTCACCATTCTGAGCCATTAAATATTCGATAATTTCACAGACAAACCTGGGTTCAATCATGGCTGTAATTAAACGCAGAATTTCATGCCAAGTTTCATCTCGCCAATGTTTGCCAAATACTTCTTGATTTAAATCATGAATAGAGAGAGTTTGTGTTTCTTTAAATTGCCAGACAAATTCCCAAGCACAGAAATATTCTAAAAAAGTCCGGTGGACAAAAGCATAATAATCTGCGCCCAGGTAAGATAACATAAAGTTGCGAGTCCGTAGTTGATTAATCATGACTCTGGCAACTATGATAGGTTGGTCAAATTCGATATTTTTCAAATAACGAATTAAAATCTTTTCTAAATCGCTTGTACTAATCAAATTACCAGCCAAACCCTTGGCGCTGGTTTGCATATGATAAGCCACTTGACGTAACATGGCTTGCTTATCTTTATAATCGATGGTTTTCGGGTCTAGGCGATAATCTTCCACCAAAGCGCGTTCTACATCCCATTGATGCAGTAATACCCTTGATGCTTGCTCATACAGCGTGGCTCTATCCCTGGGTAAATCTTGGTTACGGTTGAGGATAGCCATCATAGTTAATAGTAAAGGATTACCTGCGAGTTCAGCGATCGCATACGACGTATCAATAGCCCTATGCAGCCTTTCCTTTTTCCTTCGCCTATCACCTGCATCACTGAACGTTAATTCATGCCAACGATGGATAAAATCTTGTATTTGTTCCACCTCCAAATCTTGTAACATAAAGTGGCGAAATTCTGCATCTCGCAAACGTTGAGGTTTGTAGCCAATAACGCGAGAAGTAACAATTACTCGCACATCAGGATACTCATTAGTAAAACGATGAATATCAGTAATAATATCTTCCCTTTGTCCAGGTTCAAATACCTCATCTAAACCATCAAACATGACCAAAGCATTACCAGTCTTTAGCTGTTCATGCAGTTTGTGTTGATTAAGATGGTGAACTATACCACTGCTTTTATCAAAGAAATCGATAAAATTACTACATTCGTTATTTTCTAGCCGCCGCATATAAGTCCGTAACTCAATTAATAAAGGTAGCGGCTGAGAAATAGCATTTCCTAGTGGCGTTTCCGCCCAATTTAAGGCGAGGAATTGTAATAAAGTCGATTTGCCTGAACCTGGATCACCTAAAATTACCATATATTGATAACTTTGGCGATTATTTATCACATCTAATACAGAAACAGATGGCTGATTAATATAAGCTTGTTTGTAATAAGCTAATTCGTCTACAGAAATATCCTCTACTTGGTTACTTTCTTTTAGTTGTTTTAAATGTTCCTTCGGTAGTTCATGGACTTGAGGCACAACTTGATGAACTTCCCGCACATTCTGCACAATAAACATTTGCCACAACTTCAACTCATTGTAGGCATAACCGCTAGTATCTAAACTATCTAACTTCAAGTTACCATATCGTTCTCGCAGTGCTTCTTGATAGCCAAGCAAATCAAATTTCGTAGGTATAGTAGCGATTTGCTGCAAGCTTTCCCTAATATCTTCTAAATGTTGAGAATCTAAAATCGGGCGTAGCTTATCTGACTCTCGAATAATAGCTTTAACTTTTTTGAGATAACGTTTAGCTAGTCTTTCCCAATCAAAGTCTTGGGGTAAAGGTGGGAGATTATTTTCATACCAAACCTTGGCTAAACTCTGAGCATTAATAACTTGACAATCTGGTTTAAAAGGTAAACTCAAAATATTTTGTAGAGTTTTGTTGTGAATAAAAATACTTAAAGGACGAGTATATTTTTGCAGTTCTGCTTCTTCTAAATCTGCATCTTCTAGTTCCTGCTGCATTAACTGTAAAAACTCCTTCAAGGCTGTACCAGCAGCAATTTCCACATCTTCCTTTTGCAGTTTCTGTAAAATATTGTTGGGGACAGATTTTAATAAGTCCTTAGCCCAGTCTTTCACAGCGTCCTTTGCTAAGTCTTCAAAAATCGACTTAAAAGCAAAACCCACAGCTTGAGTTACGCCCCAGACAGCCAACCAATCCAACATAATACCCGCGTTTGCCTAACTTTAAACTTTGAGTATATCTATTAGCGGTAGGAATAACTGTAGATTTTAGCATATTTGAAGAAATACAGTGAGTAAAGTGTAGAAGGATACTCTTAGTAATAAGCTAGTTTTAAATCAGTTATCAGTTATCAGTTATCAGTTATCAGTATTGAGGGCGTATATTGGGGGATAAACAAGCTTCACTCTATGCCTTTCACCAATTGGTGTGGTGTTTCACTTTCGTATTTAAGTAAGGGCGGGTTTAACGAACATATCTGTTTTTACCATGAATTACTCAATGAACCCGCCCCTACAACTGTTCACGTTAAAGGTTTGTAGTCAATACTTCAGACGCATTATTCAATCAATAGTATATGGGTTTTATCCTAGCGATCGCAGTATTTTTACTTCCCTTATTCTGACATCATCACTAAAAATAAATCTGATATAAATATTAATTTAAAATTAAGAAAAAATAAATACTCAAATTAGCAAAAACTTTCAGTAATTTTTAAAATGTCAATCTTGCACTAATTGATAATTTAAATACTCAAAAAAGATAAAATTTATATTTTTATTTTAAGAAAAATCAACATATAACCCTTTCACTGCAAGACTTTAACCATTATTATACCCAGCAAAAAATAAATCATATTTCTATAATACGTCTCCACAAAAAATAATTAGAGATTCAATCAATAAATTAGTAAACCTGTGTTAAGCTAACAATAGGAATCAAAAAAGTAAGCAAGCGAAAAGACTTCAAGTTAAATATTGGGGTAACTCAATAAAGTCCTTTTGCTCTGGTAAATCCACTTCAATATCGTTATGCTTTTGTATAGCGATAGAAATAATCCAGGTAAAGAGGATAGTAACCTCAAAACAAACTTGAAGTCAATCGTCACTGGCTTAGGTAATAATAGTCAGTCATAATTGCCTAACATAGCTAGTATTACTAGCCAGCGCAAATTACTCTAGGAGCCTGGGAAGAAAGACTCTTAGTACAAGTTGGCAATTCAAAAGCAATCAGAACGGTTATTGAACATAGTATCAAAAGAATTAACTATTTTGATTCACAAGCTATGTTCTAACAATTGCTAATTTTGGCAAGGAACCTGCAACAAATAGCAGACACCGTTCTCAGAGATTCAGGAGTTTTAGCATATTGTAAATAATCACCAATACATTGCCCAAATCGTGGTTTTAGGGGTTGCTAATGTATAGCTCTAATGGTAGAGGTAAATACTTATTTACCTGTATGAATTATGAGCATAGTGAGTGATTTTTGCAGGAATATTAGCTAGAAGTATCAGCATATCAGTCAAACTGAGAATTACTCAGCAGCCAGACAAATACAAGAGCAGGAAACTTGTCAAAACCATTCAGAGTGGTTAGCAATTTTGGTTAGTTGGGTTCAGGTAAACCTCCTGAATAAAGTTAAATTGCTGCTGTAACCACTCTTAAGGCTTGAGCAACCAATGGAGATTTATCACAACAACCTGCAATGTATATCTCAAGCTTTTCTCAGCTTTAGTCTGTCTGAGTACCAACTTTTTCTGAAGATGAAGTTGTATTTACTTCATCTGAGAAAACTATCTCGCTTTGCCTCTGGTAATACTTGCAATCTTTCCTTGATTTAAATCCTCATCTACGCAACCTCTAACCAAACATTTACTCTAGAACTTTGCATTTACATTCATTGTAGGAAAACACAAACCATGAGTATTGACAAAAAAATTAGACAGATTGCTTTCTACGGTAAAGGCGGTATTGGTAAGTCTACCACTTCTCAAAACACCTTGGCAGCTATGGCAGAAATGGGTCAGCGCATCCTTATTGTAGGTTGCGACCCCAAAGCAGACTCCACCCGTTTGATGCTACACTCTAAAGCTCAAACAACCGTACTTCACTTAGCAGCTGAACGCGGTGCAGTCGAAGATTTAGAACTAGAAGAAGTCATGCTTACAGGCTTCCGTGGTGTGAAGTGCGTGGAGTCTGGTGGCCCAGAACCCGGTGTAGGTTGTGCTGGTCGTGGTATCATCACTGCCATCAACTTCTTAGAAGAAAATGGTGCTTACCAAGATGTTGACTTCGTATCTTATGACGTACTAGGTGACGTTGTATGCGGTGGTTTCGCAATGCCTATCCGCGAAAATAAAGCGCAAGAAATTTACATCGTGACATCAGGAGAAATGATGGCGATGTACGCTGCAAACAACATTGCTCGTGGTATTTTGAAATATGCCCATACTGGCGGTGTGCGTTTGGGTGGTTTGATTTGTAACAGCCGTAACGTTGATAGAGAAATCGAACTCATCGAAACTCTGGCAAAACGTTTGAATACCCAAATGATTCACTACGTACCCCGCGACAACATTGTTCAACACGCTGAATTGCGTCGGATGACAGTTAACGAATATGCACCCGACAGCAACCAGTCTAACGAATACCGGATATTAGCTAACAAAATCATCAACAATCAAAACCTGAAGGTTCCTACGCCAATTGAAATGGAAGAACTAGAAGAGTTGTTGATTGAGTTTGGTATTCTTGAAAGTGAAGAAAATGCTGCCAAAATGATTGCTACTCCTGCTGAAAGCACCACTAAGTAAATAACTTAGAACCTGCATCTTCTCAATATGAATTTGGTGGACAGTGCAGCGCCCTACTAAATAAATAATGTGATGTAGTCCTGATATAGTTAATAACCCTAGCTTGTTGAAAGTTGGGGTTATTTTTTGTGTTGTTTTAACTAAACTCTTGATTACTCTCAAGAAACACAGGTGACAGTTGACAGGTGATAGGTGACAGAAACAAGAAAATAGGGAATAGTTGTGTTTCTTCTATATTTTGCGCTTCGCGTAGTCGCGCTAGTGGGAGGCTTATATCTTGCACCAGCCTCTTATTGACAAAATAACGAGATGAAAAGCTGATTATTTCGTAGGGTGGGCAGTGCAGGGAGCCATGTACTTATTGAGAAGGTGCAAGATGTTAGATTATGAACTAGTCTAGATTTTTTAATTATGGGGGAATTTCCGTACTTGATACTCCCCAAATTCCACGAACTCATAACAGTTACCCACAGCTTGCCTAAACCTTTGCTCAATCTCCTCCAAATCCTTGGCTGGTATGGCTTGCCAATGTTCCTTAGTCTCCCAATGAATCACAAAGATAACCTCTGTAGAGTCGTGGGGATTAATCCAAACTTCTTTACCCAAAAACCCCGGATATTGCGCTAATGCTGTTGTCCAAATCTCTGCATCCTTTTGAAGATAAGCTTCTCGTAAATCGGGGTTAACTTTAAACTTCAGAAATTCTATAACCACACCCATCCATCCCTTTATTTTTCCATCTGCCAAAATAGAGTTATAGGCTAGAATAACTACGCTTCCAGCATAGCTTGATTGCATACATCAGGAGCAAGGGGGCTGGTTTGAAAGAAGGAACAGGAAAGGAATATGGATAGCAGTAATTGGTTGCAGCAGCTAATGATGCTTGGTATTGGTACAACCTCTATCATGGCGGAAAAACTCAAGCAGGCTAGTGATGAGTTGGTGAAGGATGGTAAGCTCAATCCAGAGCAGGCTAAGGCGGTAATGGATGACATTGTACAGCAGTTAAAGTCGGAGCAGGGAAACTGGGATGCCCAAATGCAACGACAAGTGCGAAATATGATGCACGATTTAGGGGTAGCGCGTCAGTCGGAAGTGGATGAACTGCGGGGAAGAATTGACCGTTTAGAACGTCAATTACGCGATTTAGAAAATAAGCTTTGGCGTTAGGATACGCTTGTGTTTTAAACTAATGGTGTCCTGTTGGTAATTTTAGTTGCCAAACTACCTCATTGGGGGGCTAATTTTGAAAGGAATTTTACTCAGCATAGGTTTGATGCTGGTCTGTGTTGTAGTTTTGGTGTTAGCACAAGTAGGCAGTAAACAGGACTCTGCCATTGCTGCTAATCTACCTGAAACTACACCAGCAGTCACAAGTGTTAAAGAAAACAATACTCCAACCAAGAAAAATAATATGTCTGATGCTAACGCCGTCACTACAGCTTCTGGACTCAAGTATATAGAGGTAAGAGAAGGAACTGGTGCGACTCCTCAAACTGGACAAACTGTTGTAGTTCACTACACTGGTACTTTAGAAAATGGTACTAAATTTGATAGTTCACGCGATCGCAATAGTCCCTTCAGCTTCAAAATCGGCGTTGGACAGGTAATTAAAGGCTGGGATGAAGGACTCAGCACGATGAAAGTCGGCGGTCGTCGTACATTAATCATTCCCTCCGAATTGGGTTATGGTTCTCGCGGTGCTGGTGGTGTCATTCCTCCCAACGCTACCTTAATCTTTGACGTGGAATTGTTAGAGGTTAAGTAGGTATTGGGGGAAAGGGGAAAGGGGAAAGGGGAAAGGGGAAAGCCTCCTGTCTCCTGCCTCCTGCCTTTTAATAACCTGATCTAGCTAAGTTTTTGAACTTGGTAAATTGCGGGTCGAATAAGAGTTTGACTGTACCTGTGGGGCCGTTGCGGTGTTTGGCTACGATGACTTCGGCAATACCGCGATCGGGGCTATCGCTGTTATAGTAGTCATCGCGGTATAGCATGATGACTAAATCCGCGTCTTGTTCAATAGAATTATGAACAACGATGTTATTAGCAATAAAATTATGCAGCCCAGGAACAGTCAAATCAAACACTTCTTCCTCACCGCTATATTCAATTGCCACTATTTCATCCCAATAAACATCACTCTGAGCTAATAAATTTATATTTTCTTTTTTGACGACAGTAGTTAATCTTCCACTCTTCTGACTACTAGCAAACACCAATTCAGAATTGCTGAAATTAGTTAATAAAGGGTTTGGTAAAGCTAGGCTAGCTCCCGTTTCTAACTCATCTAGTCTACGCCAGCCATGAATGGTTAGGAATTTGTGATTAGCTGTAGCACGAATTTTGCACCCCTTACGAGTTGTTAGGGTAAATATAGGTTTAATACCAGTGGAAAAAGCATGACTAACAATTGCCTTTTCTAACTTCATTGTTGCTTGATTTAAAGCCCAAACTGCAAAACCAGACTTACCTACTAATTCTTTAATTGGTACTTGTAAACCGCTATCTGCTAACGTTATTAGACTATCACCAGTGAGACAACCTGATTCTCTCAAATCAGATAACATAGGACGCTTGTTAGTACGTGCTTCTACACCACGACTTAGCTGAGATAAAGCTATCACAGGTACAGATAATTCCCTAGCTAATCCTTTAAGAGAACGGGTAATTTTTGATAATTCTTGCACACGATTATCACCGCCTCCTTCCATTAATTGCAGATAATCTATTACTATCAAACCTAGTTCGACACCCTGTTCGGCTTGCAACCTGCGGGCTTGACTCCGCATTTGAGTAACGGTAATATTTGGTGTATCATCGATAAAAATGGGCATTTCCGAAAGCATACTAATTGCCCGGCTTAATGGTTCCCATTGTGTCTGACTAAGACGACCACTCCGCAGATAACCGCTTTCGATTTGGGCTTCACTTGCGAGTAGACGTTGTACCAGTTGCTCTTTAGACATTTCTAAACTGAAAACAGCTACAGGTAGCCTCATTCCCGCCGCAATGTTATTAGCTAGGTTAAGGCAAAATGCTGTTTTCCCCATTGATGGGCGACCAGCGACGATAATTAAATCCGATCGCTGAAAACCACTAGTCATGGCATCTAAATCATAAAACCCGCAGGGAATTCCAGGTAAAGCAATGCCTTGATTGCGTTCCTCAATTTCTTGGAAATTATTAATTAAGGTGTCGGCTATGTGAACTAAACCTGACTGGGGGCGTTCTTGCGTCACCCCAAAAACTTTCTGTTCTGCTTGGTCTAATACTATCGGTAATTCTTTATCTGTTTCGTAACCGAGATGAACAATTTCATTGCCAGCTTTAATTAATTGCCTTCGCAGGTACTTTTCCATGACCAACCCTGCTAAGGCATCAATATTGACAGCCGACACTGTACGGTCTACCAGTGTAGCTAATTTGTTTCTCCCACCAATCCGCGTCAACAAGTCATTATCAGCCAGCCAACTTGTGACCGAGAGTAAATCTGTAGGTTTGCCTTGGGCGTGGAGACGTAGGGCGGCTTGGTAAATGTCTTTGTGAGCGTTGACATAAAATGCTTCGGCAACCAGGCGATCGCTTACTCGACCAATACCTTCTGGATCTAACAGTATACCACCCAAAATCGCTTCTTCTGCTTCAATGTTTTGGGGCGGAAGGCGATTACTACCATCGCCATGAAAACTTAATTCTTCAGCCATAGGGGTGGGGAGAGTGAGGAGTAGGAGGAGTGGGGGGAGATGAGGGAGTAGGGGGAGTAGGGGGAGATGGGGAAGAGAACAGGGAAAGCTGGGGTAGTTATAATTCTTAGTTCTCCCTCATCTCCCTCATCTCCCTCATCTCCCTCATCCCCCTCATCCCCATCATCCCCCTCATCTCCCTCATCTCTTTCTAGCTAGCTACGACTTCGATATCAATTACTGCTGTCACGTCGGAGAATAGCTTGACTTCTGCTTTGTAAGAACCTAACTTGCCAATGTCAGGAATGGTAATACCACGACGGTCTACTTCTTGACTGGTAGCTGCTTGAATTGCATCTGCAACATCTTGGCTGGTGACTGTACCGAAAATAGCTTCGTTTTCACCAACTTGCTTGGCAATTTTCAAGCTGCCAACTTTTTCCAAAGCTGCTTTCTGCTCTAATGCTTGTTGTTTGAGTTCTGCTTGACGTTGCCGTTCTTGTTCGCGGCGACGTTCTACTTGCTTGAGAATACCAGGAGTAGCATGAGTTGCTAAACTCTGAGGAATCAAATAATTACGAGCATAGCCAGGAGCTACTTCCACTAAGTCGCCGGATCTGCCTAGCTTGCTGACATCCTTTGTTAAAACTAATTGTACGCGCTTCGCCATTGTTTTCTATTTTTCCTGTAAAATCTCATTAACTTGGGTTGCAGCAGGATAGCCCACGTTAGTGTAACTCTATTCCCAGCATTTCTATACCCTAAAGCTTACAGATCCTAGCGAACTGCTGGGGGCGATCGCAACTCTTTGTTGGCAAAAAATCGAAAAATGTTTGGGGACTGGGGACTGGGGGCTGGGGACTGGGGACTGGGGACTGGGGGAGCAGGGGAGCAGAGGAGCAGGGGAGCAGAGGAGCAGGGGAGCAGGGGAAAACAACTGATAACTGATAACTGACAACTGATAACTGACAACTGACAACTGATAACTGATAACTGACAACTGATAACTGTCAACTGTCAACTGACAACTACCTAAAACCTATCCTTCAATCCTCGGATACGCGCAAAGGTTTGGATGGGGTCGTTGCTGTTAACTGCTGCTTGTAATGAGGGTTGCTCCCAGCGTAAAAAAGGATTGGTGCGTTTTTCTACACCTAGTAATGATGGTACTGTGGCTATTCCCTGATTGCGTTGTGTTTTTACTTCATCAAGGCGCTTTTGTAATTCAGTATTCCCACTATCTACACTGAGTGCAAATTGTAAATTCTTTAATGTGTATTCGTGAGCGCACCAGACACGGGTATTTTCTGGGAGAGAACGTAGTTTAGTTAAAGATTCTACCATTTGTGCTGGTGTGCCTTCAAATAAGCGACCGCAACCACCAGCAAACAGGGTATCGCCACAGAATAATTCCCCAGGCTCGTCTGGTGTTTGGGGAGGGAAGTAGTAAGCAATGTGAGCGCGGGTATGTCCGGGTACGAAGAGGACTTCAGCTACTCTATCAGCAAATTGGATGCGATCGCCTTGTTGTAAAAATACTTCCTGCCCAGGGATTCTGCCTATATCCTCCGCGCCACCATAGACTTTTACTTGGGGAAACTTTTGGATTAACTGCTGGTTCCCACCTACATGATCATTGTGGTGGTGTGTATTAAAAATTGCCACTAGCTCTGCATTTAATTGCGCCAGTTGCTGAAGGACTGGCTCCGCCTCTGCTGGATCGACAACAGCCGCAATATTTTGTTGAGGGTCATGTAGTAAAAAAACGTAATTGTCTGAGAGTGCTGTTAGACGAATTACCTGCATGATATTTATCTCCTTTAACAGTGAACAGTGAACAGTTGTAGGGGCGGGTAGGGGCGGGTTCAGTAAAAAATTCATGAGGAAAACAAATATGTCAGTTAAACCCGCCCTTACAGAAATTCATAGTAAAAACAGATATGTTCGTTAAACCCGCCCGTACTTAGATAAGTTAGTGACACATCACACCAATTGCTGGAAAGCTTCGCGTGGCGCTTCTTTATCCCCCACCATACGCCCTGGCTGACTGATAACTGATAACTGATAACTGATAGTAAAAGGCAAAGGTTTCCCCCTTCCCCCTTTTCCCTTTCCCCTTTTCCCTTCCTGACAGGTGTAGGTTTTTTATTGGTGTTCCAAAAACCTTGGTTTGGGGTGTAAGGGTGTAAGGGTGTAGGGGTGTAGGGGTGAATAAAACAATGATTTTCTCGTTAGTTTTAGAGTCCTTACTCACTGCTAGATTAAAAACCTAAACTTGTGAGAGGGGGAGTAGGGGGAGTCTCTTAAGGGCAGGTTTTTCATAAAGTAATCAGTGAGGACTATAAGATTCAGTAAATTATCAGACTTTCATCTACCCCTACACCCTAAAATCAGTGTTTTTGGGTCGAAGTGTAAAAAACCTGCCCTTGAAAGCTTTTCCCTTCCCCCTTCCCACTTAGCTTTAAAAAAAACTTATATATTGCTGTGGCTACTTAAGACTACAGAAACCATGATAGTGTACAACCGTAATAACACGGATACTGTACAATAATATAAAAATATATCCAAATATTTATCAGTGATACCTCTGTAGGAGGATGTATAAATATAAAGTTTAATTAACTGGATTCTTTTGTACTGCTAGAATATTTAAACACCATGAATATACATACATGAATATCTGTTCTTAGTGAAAAATTTATCTAAACTCAGTATCTTGCTTAAGTAGTTTCTTTTTATACCTAAAGCAGATATTCATTCCCACATTCAGTTAGTGACCACAGGAAAAAATATGAGTAGTGACTACAGATACAGCTACAACAGTGTTTATAGTCAGTCAGAAACTGCAATTAAGCCAGTTGTAGATAGAATATTACGCTTCGGCAAATTAAGTCCCCAAGATCATGCTTTGCTGACCTCTGTAGTATTCAATGGCAATGATATTAGTGAAGCAGAACGTCGCCAAATTAATCGCATCTTTGACCAGATCCAGACAGGTCAATTAAAACTGATTGACTGGTAATAGCAATTCGCCATTCACAAACCTACTGAAGTGGCAAGCCTCAAATAGTTAGGACTTACGCACCGAGATTATCTATTGAGACAGGGTGTATACTTCCCTACGGGACGCTACCCGTAGCTTGCTTCCACGGAGTGGTACGACTGCGCTCAGTAACCGGGTGTAAGGGTGTAGGGGTATAGGTTTAGAGCTTTTACACCCCTCTTTTTAATAGTGAACAGTTGTAGGGGCGGGTAGGGGCGGGTTCAGTAAAAAATTCATGAGGAAAACAAATATGTCAGTTAAACCCGCCCTTACAGAAATTCATGGTAAAAACAGATATGTTCGTTAAACCCGCCCGTACTTAAATACAAAAGTGAAACACCACAGCAATTGGTGGAAGGCATTGGTGCGCTGTTACACCACACCATAAGCCCTGGCTGACTGATAACTGATAACTGATTTAAGGGAAGGATCAGGGGATCGTCAGACGCGCGAAAACACGCCTTAGCTCGTTTTCCTATGGCTACATCTTGAATGAGGATTTATGATTATCTTGGACAGGTTCAGTTATCCCAAGAATATTAAATTGTGAATCTACAAGCGAACAAATCCAACTTAAAAGTTTCCATAGTTGTCAGCGACTTATCCAGTGCGGGAGCAGGAAGGTGGGGAGGCGGTTCGGTACGTTCTTTTCTCCTAGCTCAAGCACTGCAAAAGCTGAATTATGAAGTCGAAATTTTAGGATTTGTCTTTGGTGAAGCAGCAGTATTTCCTCAATCAGAAATTCAGATTCATCAATTCATCGGTCATAATTACCCCAAGTTTTTAGGTTCGGCGGCGGAACTGTTAAAAAGAATTGATGGTGATATTATTTATGCGATGAGACCTAAACCTACAACTTTAGGCCTCTCTTTATGGAAAAAATTCAGAACTCGTCGCCCAGTCATTTTAGATATAGATGATTGGGAATTAAGCTGGTATGGGGGGGAAGAATGGCAATATCGTCCCTCTTGGAAGCAACTTTATCGTGATATTTTTAAGCCGGATGGAGCGTTACGCAATCCTGATCATCCCCTATATTTAAAATTTGTGGAGAGGATTGCACCAAAAGCTGATGCAGTCACAATTCATACTAAATTCTTACAAGAACGGTTCGGTGGGGTTTATATACCTAATGGTAAAGATACTGATTTGTTTAACCCCATCAACTACGATGCGGCAGAAAGCCGAGCTTTTTATGGGTTATCCAACTACAGAGTTTTAATGTTTCCTGGTGCGCCAAGACCATATAAAGGCGTGGAAGATATCCTCACGGCGTTAGATATTCTCAACGAACCCGATTTAAGACTCGTCATTGTCGGTGGTAGCCCTTATGATGACTATGATGCTCAACTTATGGAAAAGTGGGGACGTTGGATTATTAAGTTACCCAAGTCTCCACCTACGCAAATGCCGAAAATTGTCGCAGCTGCACATATTATTGTGGTTCCCCAACGGAATACGCCAGCTGCTTTGGCGCAGTTTCCCTTGAAGTTAACTGATGGGATGGCAATGGCTAAACCGATTTTAGCGACAAAAGTAGGGGATATTCCCGAAATTGTGGGAGAAACGGCTTTTTTAGTTGAGCCTGCTTGTCCTGAAGAAATGGCATTGCAGATTAAGTCGATTTTTGCAGATTGGGATGCTGCAAGCGATCGCGGTCGCCAAGCTAGGATAAGATGTATAGAAGCATACAGCATATCTGCTATGGCTACTACCCTAGAGTCAGTTATTGCCAGTTTGTAAGTATTTATAAGGAAACGGCAATGGTTGGTAGTAAATAGTAAATGAAGAGATCATCAAGCCTTGATGGATTGTGTTAAAAATAATTCTATTGTTACCCTCATAAACTAAATGCCTAATCAACGCATCTTACTCAAATTTGCGAAACCATACCCAGGATTAATTCTACTGACGATAATATTAGGATTTTCTGGAGCTTTATTTAATGGGATTAGTACAACGCTGATTGTACCGATAATTTTAAGAATAGTTGGGCAACCAGTAGACTTGAAAGGCGCTCCAGGGTTACTTAAAGCCATCATGACACCATTTGATCATGTGCCGGAAAACTACCGCGTTGGTGTAATGGCAGGGGCAATTCTCCTGACAATTGCTTTAAAAAATTTAGCAACATACACTAGCACATTAGCATCAAGTTCTCTCACTCGTAGGCTCACTGCGGATATGCGAGAAGCCAGTGTGAATTTATTACTAAATATTGATATAGATTATTATGCTAAAACCAAAGTTGGTGACTTAATCAACAGTTTAGGAGGAGAAATTGGTCGTGCTGCTACTTATTTAGGCAACATAATCAAGTTAATTATTCTAACTAGTACAATTTTCGTTTTTGTTTGCCTATTACTGTCAATTTCTTGGCAGTTAACTATCATGGCGACTGTCTTATTGTCGATAGTAACATTAGTCAATCAATTTGCCATTAGCCGTTCCCGCAAGTTTGGCAAAATATTGAGTAATATGTCAAAAGCTTACTCAATAGCTGTGTTAGAAACCCTGAATGGGATTCGGCTTGTCAAGGCTACGGCGAATGAGAATAAAGAATTTAATAGAATTAAAACATTAATTCGGGAGCGGGAAGCAGCAGACTTTAAGGATCAGATGAACTCAAATGTGATCGCACCCCTCAGCGAATTTTTGGGAGTCGCAGCTTTACTGGGAATTGTACTTTTAAGTAAGACTTTGTTTGCTGACCAAGTTAGCGCCATTTCGGCTGTACTTTTAACATATCTACTCATCTTATTGCGCCTGCTACCGCTAGTTTCTCAACTCAATAGTCTCCGTAGTAGCTTTGCTAGTACGGGTGCTAGTGTAGATGTAGTCTGTGAATTATTACGAGTAGATAATAAACCATTTCTAGTTAATGGTAAAATTGCCTACAACGGGTTACAAAAAGGGATTACTTTTGAATCAGTTTCCTTTACTTATCCTGGGCATAATAAGCAAGTACTCAAAGATGTCACCTTAAATTTACCCCGTGGCACAACTTTAGCATTAGTGGGTGGTTCTGGTGCAGGTAAGTCAACTTTAGCCGACTTATTACCTAGATTTTATGACCCTACTGGTGGCTTTATTAGTATTGATGATGTAGATTTGCGTGAGTTTGATACTGCATCTTTACGCAGATGTATGGGAATTGTTAGCCAGGATACTTTTCTGTTCAATAATTCAGTCCGTAATAACATCGCCTATGGTAAACCAGATGCTACAGACGAAGAGATTGTGTTAGCGGCTAAACGGGCAAATGCCTACGAATTTATTAGTAAATTACCGCAGCAATTTGATACGATGGTAGGCGATCGCGGTGTGATGTTATCGGGAGGACAAAGACAAAGACTAGCGATCGCCCGCGCACTCCTACAAAATCCTGATATCCTCATTCTTGATGAAGCGACTAGTGCTTTAGACACCGTTTCCGAACGCTTAGTACAAGCAGCATTAGAAGAACTCAGTCGCGATAGAACCACATTAGTCATAGCACACCGCCTCTCTACAGTCCGCAAAGCTCATCAAATCGCTGTCTTAGATCAGGGAAAAGTCGTAGAGGTAGGAACCCACGAAGAACTCTTACAAAAAGGTGGCTACTACTCACGACTGTATCAAATGCAGTTTAGTAATACAGAAACAGCTAATAAAACCAATCAAACCTACTTGCGAATTTCCTATGAAATCCGCACCCGCCTTAACTCAATGATTGGGGTTTTACGCTTGTTATTAGATGATGTGATAGATAATAGTCAAGAACATCAGGAGTTAATTGAAGATTCATACAAATCAGCATTTAAAATCATTAACACCCTGGATATTTTTGAGGACAGTTTACAACAACAAATTAAATATTCATCTAATTTATTAATGGAGGAAAATCAAAATAGTAACAAGCAGAGTGAAAATTTAAAAAATTTTAAAGACTTTCATATACAGTTTGACAATATATTACTTTCGCTACGTTCATTGACTGATTTTACAGGCGAGTTAACACAAAGTGAATATTCAATCCTCAAAGAGGCTCTAAATCTGTCGATGAATCTCCTGAATTATTTAGAAAATTTTGAAAATGACATCTTGTCAACGCACACAGAACTATTGGCCCCAACTCAACAATGAAAAATCAATATATCTTTTATACTAGAAACGTATCGCAGCAACCAGACACTGCCCACGAAATTCATGATGTTCTTTGTGCTAATGCTGCCGCTAATTTAGGATATGCTTCTGTTTTAGTGTATCCAGAAGCAAAACGTGGTTCTTTGAATACATTCTCATTGTTTTCTCCTTACCAACCCAAGCAACCAGATAAGGATTTTGTCGAATTTTACGATGTACAAGATAAGTTAAAAGTTGCCTCCCTACCAATGCCTTGGCCTATTGATTGTGTTGGAGGCAAATATACAGCATCAAGTACAATAGTAACGCGATATTATTTACCATTTCATCTTTTATCACATACCAAAATTGTCCATACTAGAGATTGGAATTTTGTCCAAGCCGCAGTTAAAAATCGCATCCCTACTATCTACGAACGCCACTATTTCCAAAAAGAAAAGGTTCCTAAAGCTATTGCTGAAAGTCCTTTTTTGCAAATAGCTATTACCCAGTCAGAAATTATTAGACAAAGCCTTATTGAACAGGGGTTTCCCCCTGAAAAAGTTGTCTGGCTACATAACGGTTTTGAGAAATCATTTTTATTAAAACAGCCAGAAGAAGCCGCCGCATGGCGTAAGGAATTACTCAAAGATGAAAGTCAACGCCTAGTAGTTTATTCTGGCGCTTTATACCCATTTAAAGGTATTGATGTTTTGATTGATGCAGCTAAAGAATTACCACAAGTACAGTTTGCCATTACAGGTGGTAAGACAGAACAAGTAACAGCCTATCAACAATTAGCTAAAGATAAACAAGTAGAAAATATCAAGTTTCTAGGCTGGGTATTACCTCGCCAACGCTTAGTCAGTTTATTTCAAGCTGCTGATATTTTGGTTCATCCTCACTGTTCTGGTAAGTCGGCTAACTTCACCAATCCTGTAAAATTCTTTCAATATATGGCTTCAGGAACTCCCATAGTTATTACCGAAATTCCGCCATTAATGCTGTTTAAAGATATGCCTTTAGCTGCTGTATGGTGTGAACCTGATAACCCAAATAAATTAGCTCAAGCATTAAAACAGGCTCTGGAAATATATCCAAGAAAGATAGAAGGTTATACCAAAAATATTGAATTAGCTAAACCATTTTCTTGGGAAAATCGTATAGATAAAATTCTTAGTTATGTAGATGAATCTTTGCGTCCGCAATTAATAAATTAACCTATGGTACTTAATTTTAAGTTCGTAGTCAGGACTTTAGTCCTATTATATCTAAAATCAGGACTAAAGTCCTGACTACAAACCTCTTAAAAATCACATTATCAATAATGAATCTTGGCTCAATGGATATAAAAAAAATTGGCATGATTTCTAGCTATAACAATCTAGCAAAAAGAGCAGATTGGTTATGGCAACAGACACCCCAACAATTTGGCGTGTGGCGAAATATTCAAATAGAAGCGTTGGCAGAAAAACCTGATTTTCTGTTGATGTATCAATTTGATTTTCCTAAGAATGATAAACAGCCATCTTGGTTAGATAAGTTACGCCGTAAACCACAAAATCAACAAATTAATGTGGAATCTTTACTCCGAAATGTACCGAAGGAACGTATAATTTATCTATTGCGTGAACCTCCCTTAGAAGAGATTGTAGAGAAAAATAAATCATATTATCAAGCAGCAAAACAATATTGCGGTTATATTTCCGGGCCTGATGATTTTGCCCCTAAGCCTGATTATATGCCCGCTATTTGGTATCATAACAACGCATTTCGAGAACTGAATGAAATGCCTGTACCCGAAAAAGTATTCCCTTGCAGTTGGATAACTTCTGGTATTAGTCGTACTGCTAACCATCGTCGCCGATTAAAGTTTTTGGAATTACTCCAAGCTAGCGAAGTTAAGTTGAATTTGTATGGACGGGGTTTACCGGAATGGGCAAAATCATCGGGAGAATTGGGTAATAAATGGTATGGAATGGCTCCATATTATTACAACCTATCAATTGAAAATTATGCGGAAAATGATTGGTATGTAAGTGAAAAGTTATGGGATGCTTTATTGGCATGGTGTTTACCAATATATTATGGTGGCCCAGCCGCAGATAAATTGTTACCTCCAGGCAGTTTTTTACGCCTACCCAGCTTGGATGAAAAAGGTGTGGCTTACATCCAAGAAGTGACAGCTACACCTGATGCTTGGTATGCTGCTAAGGATGCGATCGCCGAAGCTAGACAAATCATCCTCCACAAACTAAACCTACTCAACTGGTTGTCAGAATTTGTTAGTCAGTAGTCAGTTGACAGTTATCAGTTGTTATTTTCCCCCTTCCCCTTTCCCCTTTCCCCCTTCCCCTTCCCCAAAACTATATGGATGGTATTTGTACCCTTGCTAATGACCGAGTTTTCGACCAACTAATTGCTTTACTCAATAGCATTGAAGCAATTTATGGGCAGAAAATGCCTGTTTGTATTTATCCCTATGACGACAATACAACACAAATTGCGGCAGAAATTGCCCGTCGTCCCCAAGTGCAGCTTTATGATCATCAAGAGTCAATTCAGCAATGGGATGAATTTGTTTGTAGTGTCTGGGATATCCATCCTACTGCTCAAGCACATTGGCAGAAAATTAGTCAGGAAAAGTATCATCGTGTCGGTACTCATCGCCGTTACTGCGCCTTTGATGGGCCTTTTGACCGCTTTGTTTACATGGATGCTGATACATTATTAATGAGTCCATTAGACGCAGTTTTTGACCAACTCAATCATTATGATTGGGTGGTGTACGATTTTCAGTATAAAGATTTATCTCACGTTTATAACCTTAATTCTGCTAAATTAACAGAATTATTTACCCAAGAACAATTACAAACAGAAGTATTTTGTTCTGGTTTTTATGCAGCTAAAAAAGGTTTATTTAATGCCCAAAACCAAAAAATTATTCTAGATAAGTTGCGTCAGGGAGAAGCTGAAGTTCTTTATGATATGGCTCCTGATCAAACAATTCTCAATTATATGGTAATGCGGTTAGGCATATCTAATTATAATTTTGCTCTCAATCTACCAAATAACGAAAAGACTGGTTGTTGTGTAACTTCTCCCCACTTTAAAGCCCGCGATAATATCTTGTATGACCAAGGTAAACGGCTTACTTATATTCACTATATTGGGCTAAGTTCTAGTTTATTTAGAAGGATTTGTGCAGGGGAAAACCTGGAATTTCCTTACCGGGATTTGTTCTTGCATTATCGTTATCTGCATGAACCAAACAAACGTCCACAGTTTACAACCAAGCCAAAAGTTATCGAAAATTACCCCAGTTTGGGTAAGCGGATTTTAAGAAAATTAGGTTTAACAGTGTGAGGTGAAAATATGAGTCGGGGAATTTATATTATAGCTAATGATAAAGTTATTGATCAGGCGATCGCACTCCTTAACAGTATCCGCTTATATGATGCCGATACTCCAGTTGTGATGATTCCCTACGATGATAATTATCATAAAATCGCAGATATTCTCAACCAACACTATGGGGTGCAACTCTATAGTGATTTAGCTTTTATAGACCAACTTTCTCAAAGATTGCATCAAACTTTTGGTGGGAAATTTTTCGCCCGTCCTAATCAATTTCGCAAGCAAGCTTGTTGGTTTGGCCCCTTCGATGAATTTCTCTATATTGATACCGATATTGTTGTCTTTGAAAAAATCATCGATAATCTGAACTACCTAGCCGCAGCAGATTTTATATGTTGTGATTATCAACACGCAGGCGGTATCAAAAACGTATTTACCCCTAAAGTTTTTGAAGATCAGGTTTTTACTCAAGCAGAAGTTCAAGATATTTTTAACGGTGGTTTTTGGGGTTCTAAGAAAAACTTAATTTCGGCAGATGATTTATTTGCTACCTTTACTGAATGTGCAGCCCACCCCGAATACTTTGATTTTTCCGAAAAGACTTCTGACCAACCAATTATTAATTATATGTTGCTCAAGCGCATTCCTCGCCGCTTCAACATTGTCCGCCGTGAAGGTAAAGCACCTGGTAATTGGGCGGGTTCTCCCCATTTTCAAACTCAAGGTAACTTAGTATTTGACCCTAATGTTAATCAACCTCTACAATATCTGCATTGGGCAGGTATTCGCATTCAACCGGGTTGTCCCTATTGGGATATCTGGGAATATCACCGCAATTTGAATCCTGACTTCCCTGCGGCTGCTATACCCGCGCCAGCAAAGCAAAGCCAATGGCAAAAAGTATTAAATCTCCTGAAAAACCCATTGCGGCAAATACACATTAAGTAAGTTGCTGAGAAAAGTTAATTTACTGACAACGTTTTGCGCTTGGATGAGGCTAAATACTACAATAAAACCCTTAGAGGATGTTTGAAAAGTATTAGGACTTAAGCATAAAAACGAAAAATCAAGAGTTTGGGCAAGGGTGTAGGGGTGTAAATCTTTAAAACCCTTACACCCATGACCCCCAGCCTCAACAAACAACTTTAATGCGTAATACCAATTTTATATGAGGTTGCACATAATATAAAACCCATTGATTTATCCCCGTTTATCTGCGTGCATCTGCGTTCAATTATTCTCGACATATTATTCTATGCAGCTTCATATTAATTTGGTATAAGTCCTGTATGATTCAAAGAATAATTCCTGCTAGTAGGGAAATATTGTTTTTGTACCCGGTCGTATATCACCGTGGAAGAATCCTTTATTACGTCCCCTGAACACTGCATCTCCCAAGCCAACAAAGTCAGAAACTTCTAACACTTCCCAAAGTTTCCTGAAGTCGCCGTTCATAGGTTGCATATCAAGCGCACGGAAGTATAGATGTTGACTGTTGCGAACCCCGCCAACTGCCTTGTTTACATTAGGTGGACGGTAGCCAGAAGTAATTACTATAGGTGAGCCAAACTTCTCTCTCACTTTTCCCCAAACTTTAGCAAGCCTAACCGCATTCTGTACATATTCGGAAATAGTAGGAATGCGAGTACAGCCCTTAGTTGCTTCACCCCAAGTTAAAGGTATACCAGCAACAATGTATTGGTTCTCATAAACTACTTCACCATTAGGAAGTTTCATTGACTTTCCAGTGCGTGTTCCAGCATCTGGATTGAGTTTGGGTTGTGAGTCACTACTGTCATCAGTTGTGCTTGCCTTCTCTTCCTGATCTTTGACATCTAGCAACTCTTTAGCAGTAGTTACTCCCAGTAGTAAAGGGAACTTTAGTTGATTATCTTCTTTGAAGTCTGCAAAAGCTTGTTTTGTTATAGAACCTACAATACCGTCTACTTCTATTTTTAGGATTTCCTGTATTTCTTTAATTAGCTCTGGAGAACCATCAATGATGGAAATAGTAGGTGCGTTTGCTTGAATAAATTCGGATAGCGATTTGATTTGAGAACTCATAAATTTTATTCCTTGGTGCGATCGCGCTTAAGTAGACGTTGAAAAAACCTCTATCTAAAGGAATATTCAGTAATTTCGTCATTAAATATGCAATTTATGTGGAAAATTTGCATTATTCCCTTGTTACCTTTCAAGAAACAAGGCAGGGGGCAGGGGAAACCTTGCTTGTGCAGGACTTACGCAAGTGTCACAATTGGTGGTTGGTGCGTGACGCTACAAGTCTCATTACCATGTTCAAATATTATCGCCAGTCACACACCCTACAGAAAAAATATGCCAGTTGCGTAAGTCCTATTGTGGAAACATTTTTCGAGCTTAAGTATCATAGAAGAATCCCCCAGCTTTTTATGAAAACATCACTATCGCTCGTTTTCTTAGCTGTGGGGAGTACGTCAAGATGATTTGGCATAATTTTCAAACATTCTTTTAGAGGATGTTTGAAAAGTATGATTCCTGAGATCAAAATGTTAAAGACCTACGATTTTCCAAACATCATTTAAGATAAAGAGTCTAAATCGAGTGATTTCATTCCTCGGCGTTCGGCGTAGGTTAACATACTGCCTAATTGGAACCAAACTAGTAGACAAGTGCCTAAGCTGAGGGGTAAACCGATGCCTAAAGCAAGAATATTGGGAAAGCCGAATATTTCTAAACCAGAGGAGACAAATAAACAAATACCGATAGTGATGCCTAAAAATGGGAAAGGCAACTGTTTCTTAAATGCTGAATTAGTTTGAGAGTTTTCTGTGCTATTGACTTGCCAATTTTGTACTAATAATTTTAGTGTTCCAGAGAGAGCAAAGCCAGAAGTAAGCGCTACAAACAGACCTAAAATTAATAAGAAATATGGCGGTTGTGAAGGGTAATAGTACATGAAAACTCCCAATTTTATAAGATGAAATTTAATTTTTAGCTGCGGATTCGTCAAAAAACGTGAGAGATGTTGCTTGGGGTAAAATGGCAGCAACGCTTTCTCTAGATAAATCTGTCAACAACCCGATCGCCACATTAAAAATGCGCGTTGGTTTGAGGTCATCTTTCACCAAAAACCATAGGCGTTGGACTTCTTCGGTGTGCAGGCGGTCATCTTCTGTGAGTGCTAGCACCAATTGGCGGCGTAAAAATTGACCTTCATCAGATAGGAGAAATTCTAACCCCATTCTGGCTGTAGGTAATACGTCAAAGTTGCCATCGGTGCGGGCGATCGCAATCAGATTTTCCAAGCGCTGCCACTGAAATCTACCATCTTTAAACAGCACATTCAACAACCGTCTTCTTAATTGGGGAGATTCTCCAGTTAGTAGGCGTTTAGCTACATAAGGATGACTCACTTCCACAATTTTGAAGTTGGGGTTGAGACTTAGTGCAATCCCTTCTTGTGTCACCAGGGAACGGATAATTAAAGCAAACTTGGCGGGAACGCGGAAGGGATATTCATACATCAGTTCTGAGAACTGGTCGGTAATGGTTTTAAAGTTAAAGTCCTCGACATTTTTACCGATCGCATTTCCTAATACTGCCTCTAATGCGGGAATGATGGGGGCAATATTTGTATTGGGGGTGAGAAATCCTAATTTGACGAAATCTAAGGCTAAATCACTATAGTCTTTGTTCACCAGATGCACTAACGCATCTACCAAAGTTTCTTTCGTGAGTTCCTCCAACTGATCCATCATGCCAAAGTCAATATAAGCCATGCGACCATCAGGCATGGCAAATAAGTTACCTGGGTGGGGGTCAGCGTGGAAAAAGCCGTATTCTAACAATTGTTGCAAACCAGAGGTAACACCGATGCGGATAATCGCTTCTGGGTCTAAACCTGCGGCGCGGATACTCTTGGTATCTGTCAGCTTGAAGCCGTTAATCCACTCTAAGGTTAAAACTTTACTAGCTGTAAACCGCCAATAAATACTCGGTACTTTGACTTCGGGATGATCGCGGAAGTTGTGAGCGAATTTTTCCGCGTTGCGTCCTTCGTTGAGGTAATCAATTTCTTCAAATAACTTGGTTCCGAACTCATCTACAATCAAGGTCAGGTCATGACCGAGATTGAGGGGTAGCCAAGGTGCTAACCAACCAGCCGCCCAACGCATTATATAGAGGTCAAGGGTGAGGATGGGGCGCAGATTGGGGCGTTGTACTTTGACTGCGACTTCTTCACCGCTAATCAAGCGTCCTCGGTAGACTTGACCTAAACTCGCCGCCGCTACTGGAGATGGGGAAAGTTCACTATATATATCACTTATGGATCTGCCTAATTCTGTTTCGATGATTTGATAGGCGATCGCATTATCAAATGGTGGTAATTGGTCTTGTAGCTTAATCAGTTCTTCTAGAAAATCTTTCCGTATCAGGTCTGGTCTGGTGGAGAGGGCTTGACCTACCTTGATAAAAGTCGGGCCTAAACGGGTTAGTATGTTTCGTAACTGGCTAGCCCGTTTTCCCTTGTTCTGTTCTTCTTGATTTTGCCATTCATCCCACTTCAAGCCCAAAATAAACGTTGCAAAATACCACGTTATTTTGAACAACCGTCCTAAAGTTAGCCAGGGACGATAACGATAGTAACTGGCGATCGCATCGGGATTGTAGCGCTTAAGCTGACCAGGTTGATACTGACCCACGCCTTTGTCTGCCTCTTCTACTGGGAAATTTACTCTCAGTTATCAGTGAGCCAGCGCGGTCTTGGGGGTTTCCCCCATGAGCGACTGGCGAACCCGTAAGGGTTATCAGTTATCAGTTCCATCCTTGGGAAAACACTACAGCAATTGGTGCTTGGTTTCAATCCTCCACTAGATTATGTTGATAACTGTTCACTGTTCACTGTTCACTGATTTATTGTTTTGACAAGCAAGTTGGTTGCTAGTCTATTTTGGCTAGTTTTCTGCAAAAAAACTGTCAATCTTCTTGATTTTTGCGTTTTTTCGCAGGTATGCTAACCTATTGGACTTTTCAGATATTTCTATCTTTTTCTTAATTGTACTTTATAAAAGTACAACTTTGTCGATGTTATTTATAACTTAACTTTGGGAATACTTTACATAGCTGCATATTTACGTAGTCTGAGCCAGATACATTGGCTACAGGCGTTTAAACGCTTGCTTTTTTCATTTATCGTATGTAGAATGGCTCAGGCTGGTCAAGCGGAGTTGCCCCGAATTCCTCTGCTGATAGCGTAAGTAATAGCTAAGTTCCCAAAAAAATTGCTGGGCTAGATTTTGATGAAATCATTTTCAATATTCAGAAACCGCAAATTCAGGTTGCGTATATTTGCGGTAGCAATAAGTGCTTTATTAACTATTAGCTTGACAAATGCGATCGCTAGTAGTCAAACACCCACTACCAGAGATCCTTGGTTATGGCCATTTTCCACCACATCAATTTGGAATATGCCAATTGGCTCAGGCGCTAAATACGTAGCAGCTAACATTCAAAAAGCTGGTTGGTTTGGCGTAGATCGAGAGTATTTTTACAAGCTCAAGGATAGTGATCCTCTACGTCCTGTTTATTCTCCGGGTAGCTGGACTAAAAGGTGTTCTGGCACTAACCCTAACTCCGTCAATATCTCTTTACCCGTTCCCGATAGCTTAATTATTCCTGACGCTACCCTCGATCCTTATAATACTCCCAACAATGCCTCGGCTTTTCTCATGCCAGATGGGAAAACCTTAGTACAACTTGAACCATTGGCGCGGTGTGAAAAGGGCGGGCCGATTTATGGCTGGCGCTATTTCCCTGACCTGACCTTATATGGCCAAGGAATAGGCGGAGCGCATTTCGGCTCTGGACTATCTTCCATTGGCGGTTCTATTCGTAAAGGTGAATTAACTAACGACCAACCAATTCGCCACGCCATCAAATTATTGTTTTGGAGTAAAAAATACTACTACTATTCATCTAGTGTACCTGGATATCGCTGGCCAGCAGACCGATCTGATACTGGAGCCTCCACTAGTTATCAGGGTACAAACCCTAACTTTGTCCAAGGAACCTTACTAGCGATTCCTCCATCCGTCACCGAATCCAGCCTGAAATTACAAACCGCAGCAGGCAAAAAATTGTTTAAGGTTTTACAAAATTACGGTGGCTACGTTGTTGATGATGCAGCCTGGGATGCTCATTACATCGCAATGGAACAAGGAGTTCCCGAAGAGTTTCAAGCTAAATATGGTTACAGCATCGAGGGCGGCTCTGGCAATTTTTATGAGGATGTGATGAAGCTATATAAGGCGCTCTACATCGTTAACAATAATACTTCAACTACCATAGGTGGAGGTGGTAGCACAAGACGCGCTTCTCTAGCTCCAGCATTACCACCAGCACCATAGGTGACAGGTGACAGGTTACAGTAGGTTGGGCAGTGCAGCGCCAAAACCATAACAAGGTGTAATGCTCACCATACATTTGAATTAGCAATTATATCAAGTGCGGCTAATTACGATCTGGTTGGTTTAATTGGTAATAGGTAATTGTCTTTTCCAATTACCTATTACCAATTACCAATTAGCAACCCCCAAGAAGTGATAAGTGTTTAAGCGGACAAGATATTACTAACTCTTTGCAGCCTGGGATTTAGCCTCTAAGGTTTCCAGACGGCTTTTGAGTTGTTGATTTTGCTGTTTGAGTTGGTCAAGTTCCTCGCGTAATTGGCGTAAGGCGTTGTCTGCACCGATGTTTTTCTGCACATGAGCTAATTGTTCTTCAGCGAAACGACGCACACGTCCATCGGTAGTTTGATCAGCAAGCGATCGCAATACGCCTATCGCCTTTGCTGTCTCCATTTCTCCCAAGGAAGTCACAACCGCCATTGAGGTGAAAAAGAAGTTTTCTTTGGCTAGTTCGGCTAATCGTTCTATTATCCGTTCTACGTTAACCGGATTTTGACCGACGGAAACCTTGCCTAATGCGCGTATAGCTGACAATCGCAATGGTTGCGGTACACCTAGTTTGCTATACTCAAGTATCAAATCCAACGCTGCTTCTGAGGTTTTAAGTTCAGCTAAACCCTTAATTGCCCCACTACGCACCACCTCATTCCAACCAGTCCTCTCTGACAAAACCGATTGTAGGAGCTTGATTGCCTTCTCTTCTCTAGATTTGTCATCGAAATTAATGGCGGCGATCGCACCTAAAGCCACGCAAGCCTCCGCCTCTACGTAGTAACTATCATCACCATCTTTAACAACATTTTTGACAGCCTTATAACTAGCGCGAGTTTTAATTTCTGCTAATGCTTGCACCACCGCCCGCCGTACATAAGGATTTTTATCCGCCAATCCCTCAACTAATCCGTCAAAGGCTTGGTCTAACTTAATCTCTGCTAGCTGTTTGGCAACTTCCACCCGCACAGCCCAGAATGGGTCATGCTTCAAGGATGCAGCTAAAGCTTTAGTCGCTTCTAATCCCCCTTTTTTAGCCAAAGCCGTCGCTGCATATATGCGTGAAATTGGGTCAGGGTCAGATGCTAACTGCGCTTTTAACTCTGGTATGGGATATTCCAAAGACACCGTTTTCAACCAGTGATTATCAACATCAAAGCTGATGAAGTCTGGCTTTTGGGTCAATGGGAAGTAAAAACTCTGTTCCCGTTCATGCACCCGCACTGTGAAAGTTTGCAGTTTTGCGGGTTCTCCTGATTGACTATAACCAAAACCAATAGGGATTCGCAAGTCAAATACATCTTTTTGCTGATCTGCGCTGACTTGGGTTTGGGTAACAGTCACCTTAGCTAACTTCGCTTCCCCATCCCAAGAGTAAGCAACTTGAAAATCAGGATGACCACCACGATAAACGTATTGGTCGAACAGGAAAGTGAGATTTCGTCCGGTAGCTTTTTCAATCGCCCGGAGTAAATCTATGGTTTCTACCGTTTTGTGAGCGTTATCTTGGACAAAAGTTTGCATTGCTAGCCAAAACAATTCTTCTCCCAATTCCGCCCGCATCATGTGATAAACACAAGACCCTTTTTCGTAGGTGTGGCGATCTAAAAGTTCAATGGCTTCGCGGTAAACATGAGTTACCATAGGACGGCGGTAGCGATCGCTATCTTCACTCAGGTAACTACGGGTTTCTAATAAACGGTAATAAGCTGCTTCTTCAGGACTATATTCTTGTTCAGTCCACATCACTTCCGAATAGGAAGCCATTCCTTCCTTCACCCAAGCATGAGACCAATGTTTAATCACTAGTAAATCCCCGAACCATTGATGGGCTAGTTCGTGAACCACCAAACTTTCGGTATTGCGGTTATCTAAAGCGGCGCGTTTATCCAACAAACATCTATCTGTTAATAAGGTGGTGGAAGTATTTTCCATCCCCCCAAAGATAAAGTCATCGACGCAAACTTGGGCATATTTGGGGAAAGGATATGGATAACCATACTTTTCGCTCAAAAACTCCATCATCCGTGGCGTTTTGCCCATGCTACGTTTAGCATCTGCTTCACGTCCCTTTTCTACATAATAGGTAACTGGTTTGGCGCGCCATTCATCCCGAATTTCGGCAAAGTCGCCTACAGCCAGAGTTATCAAGTAGTTAGGGTGTACCTGTTGCTGTGACCAGTGGTAAATTTTGTCTTCACCATCTTCTTGGGTGTCAATCAGTTCGCCGTTAGAAATCGCCACCAGGGGTTTAGGAACAAGCACGCGAATTTCTGAGGTGGAAAGTTGTCCGGGGTAGTCGAAACAGGGGAACCAATAGCGTGAATCCTCATCTTCGCCTTGAGTCCAGACTTGCACGGTTTTGTTGGGGTAATGTGTGTCTGGTTGAATAAAGTAGATACCGCGTTGGGGTTTTTCTACAGAGTAGGCGATCGCAATTAATATCCGCTTCCCCATTTCGGTAGGTTGGGATAGCTGAATCACTAGCTGTTCGCCATCATAGTCAAAATTCTGTGTTACCTCGTCTACCTGTACAGACTTGATGTGCAGATTTACAGCATCTAAAATTAAGCGATCTATCCCGTTGCGAATGGGTAACAAACGAATGCTGCAAGTACCCTCATAACTTTGGTTGGGGATATCTAAATGCAAATCGAGAAAAATATGCTCTACCTGACCAGGGCGATCGGGGTTATAGTGTGGTCTGGCTCCAGGTAATGCAAATGATTTGTGTCCGTTATTATCTTGGTCAAAGGAATAAGATTGTGGCATTGATGCGAAATACCCTTTTATTTTGAAAATTTTCCCTGAGTATATTTTCCAAAAATAGCGCTATTTTTGGGAATTTCCAAATCCAGTAACTCGGCAGTCAACTGTCTAAAACTATCTATAAAGTAAATTATATAATACAATTTGAACAGTATTTTTACGTAAAAAAGTAATTTTTAATTCCACTCGAAAACCTGAGCTTGAAACCTTGATGATTTCGTAGGATGGGCATTGCATCGGCATTAGCTTATGGAGAAGGTGCAAGATATTTGATTCATGATTGGTGTAAGCAGAGAACAGGAGACAGTTAAGAAGGGCTAGATAGGTATTGAATCTTGTGCAAAACTTATATACTAGCCTCATATAAATTAAAGATTTTCTTGTTATTTAATAATTAAGTGATCTCTTATGAACAAGTAGGCGTTTCTCTAAAAAGCTATTAAACACTTTTTTATCTCACCGCCTACCAATAATGACCGAAGATGAAAAGGATACAAGCCTCTACATTTATTTATGGGGATTGTAATGCGTGAATTTTGAATTGGAGCGTTCGCGTAGCGTCTCGTAGAGAAGCGACTTATTTTGCATTCTTCCAGTTGCTTTGTGTAAATATTATCAATTACTGATGATTATAAAACCACTGCTCCTGCTTTAGAGAGAGATTTTGGAGAGTTGTTGAATGTCGTGTTAAAATAGAAGATAAGGATAAAATTCGGTTACAAATTTTGTTTTATATATTAACAGGCTAGTACCTTTTGGTATTAACAGGCTTGTCTCCGACAATTCTATCTCTACACACTTATGATTGCGGGGACAATTTATGTCACTTTATGTAGGCAACCTCTCTTACGATGTTACACAAGAGACTCTCAATAGTGTTTTTGCAGAATATGGTTCTGTAAAACAAGTTACCCTACCCACCGACCGGGAAACAGGACGTGTGCGGGGCTTTGCTTTTGTAGAGATGGGTACAGATGCAGAAGAAACAGCAGCTATTGAAG
The DNA here is from genome assembly GCF_014697625.1 of Anabaena azotica FACHB-119. Classification (GTDB taxonomy): domain Bacteria; phylum Cyanobacteriota; class Cyanobacteriia; order Cyanobacteriales; family Nostocaceae; genus Trichormus; species Trichormus azoticus_A. Next base: position 46,444 of record NZ_JACJSG010000027.1, read on the forward strand.
CTCTTGATGGTGCTGAGTGGATGGGACGTAACCTAAAAGTTAATAAGGCTAAACCCAGAGAAGACAGAGACTCGTTTGGCGGGAACCAAAGAAATTACGGTGGACGTAACCGCTACTGAAGTTTGAGCAAAACATGAGTTGGTAATTTTTCTCTGATTGACTGGGTGGCTTAACACTAACCAGTGATAATTAAGTAAGGACATGAAATGACTCAAATCATAATAGGCGAGAATGAGGGGATTGAGTCTGCTTTGCGTCGTTTTAAACGAAAAGTCTCCCATGCTGGTATTTTTCCAGATATGAAAAAATCTCGGTATTTTGAAACGCCAGAGCAAAAACGTAAGCGGAAGGAAGTTGCTAGACACAGACAGCGTAAGAGAAGTTTTCGCAATTGAGTCTGCAAAAATTTGCCTTATTTCTCTAATCTTATCAGTATTTTAGCAGCAGATTAGAGAAACCATATTAACTTAGTAACCTGATGCTTTCTGTCTATGGAATCTAACAAGTACAAAATTGATTACAAATTTCATGCGATCAGTATTGAGGAGGAATCATTAAGCGGCAAAGCTTATTATTATAAGATTTCTGGTGAATTATGCCATGATAGCGGATTTGTGAACTCAATTTCTGAGGCAGAAAAAGAAGCGAAAGAAAAGATTGATGAAAAGTTTACTCAAATAGATAATAAATCCGCTTTACATAGATATTGTGTAATGCGTGATTTTGAAAGTTTTGTTGAAGTCTTAAATCAACAAAAAGAAATTTCTCAGGAAGTGGTTCATCAAATAGCTTCTCAACTAGCTTTAGCTTCAACTTTAAAGTATTTTACTAAAGAAGTATTAACTAACGATGTAAATCGTTCAGTAGAGGTGATTAAAGAACTAAATATAGATAATTTACAATAGAGGTGGTTGGGGGAAGGTGTAGCGATCGCCAGTTGCCTAGCAAGTAAAGAAGTAAAAATTTATAGTCAACAAATAGATAGTACTGTGTTACCTTAGTAATACTTGCTCTTGCAGGTATTGAAAATAGGAGGAAATAATTATCGTAGTCCAAAAGCAGCTGATTAATTCACAAATCAAGTCCCCCCAGGTGTTCTTGATTGATCATGAAAATAACAATCGTGGTCTCATCGACACCCATGAAGCTCTACAGTTAGCGCAAAGCGTGGAACTTGACCTAGTTATAGTCTCTCAGAGTAAAGACACTCCAGTGGCGAAGATTGTTAACTATGGCAAGCTTCAGTATCAAAAGAAAAAACGTCAGGGTCAAAGTGCTAGACCCACCGTAAAAGAAGTTCGATTCCGTCCCAACGTCGGTGCGGCTGATTATAATTTACGCATCGAGCAAGCGCTTCAATGGTTGAGTAAAGGCGATTCAGTTAAGTTTGCTATTCGCTTACGAGGGCGAGAAAATCAATATCGAGAGCAAGCTGGACAAATGCTAGAACGGATTGTCACGGATCTAGGTCAAGTAGGTAAAGTCCAATCACTTGATAAACGTTCATTGATTGTGCAAATTATGCCCGCTTAAAGTAATCTCAGCGCTCTAGTCTGTGAAGCATAGAGCGCTAATTATTAATTTTATGAGAGTGTTTTTTTAATGATAGAAATTTTGCCAGTATCTGCTGATCAGGTGTCTGTGCAATACACTTAATTTACTCAACTCTCAAGAAACACAGGAGTGTAGGGGTGTAAGGGTATAGGGGTATAGGGGAAGAAAAAAGTGTTTCTTCTATATTTTGCGCTTTGCGCCGCGCTAGTGGGAGGCTCATATATTGCACCATTACATTATTGCGAAAATCAAAGCCTAAAACCCCTGTTATTTCGTAGGGTGGGGAGTGCAGGGAGCCATATACTTGTTGAGAAAGTGCAAGATGTCAGTCAACAAAAAAAGTGTATATTTTTATAGTCATCTGTTGACTATAATTTTACTTTGATGCAGGAAAATAAATAATGTCTACTGACACAGTTGCTTATATTCAGGAAAATGAATTTGATACGCTTTTAACTCAAGAAAAAGTTCTTGTTGTTGACTTTACTGCAACTTGGTGTGGCCCATGTCGTCTTGTCAGTCCGTTAATGGATCAACTTGCCGAAGAATACAAAGACCGCGTTAAAGTTGTTAAGGTCGATGTGGACAACAACAAACCAATCTTTAAAAGATTTGGACTGCGTAGTATTCCCGCCGTGCTGATTTTTAAAGATGGTGAATTAGCGGAAAAAATTGTCGGAGTCTCTCCTTATGAGCAGTTCACCACTGCTGTTGAAAAGCTTGTTTAGATATAGCCAGGACTTATGCAACTAGCACCTGGGGTAGGGTGCGTCAGATGTGGAAAATCCTTGAATATGTACGAAATTATTGGGGCTGACGCACCCTACATTTAGTTCGATTATGACACTTGCGTAAGTCCTAATAGCTAGTTTTGAGAACTTAGTAAACGCAATTTCTCAGCAATACATAGATAAATGAAGGTTGTATTGCTGAGAAAGAGTAAATAAATACTTAAAGATTATTGTGGTGAAGTAAGAGCATCATGGGCAGATTCCCTAGTTGACATTAAGCTTCATAGATTCTTGGATATTACTCACACAAAAATTAATATGAGAGCGGATAGCCTGCTCATAAACCATAGTTTGTTGTGTGCGTATTCCTATTGGCTGATATACCAACTTAATTTCGGGAAACTCGCACCAATACATCAAAAATATATCTTTGGCAGGAGTAATAATTTCATAATTATTTTCCTGCTTTTTCTTTTTCAACTTACAATTATTTAGATGTAATTTTTCTCTAAATAATTTCTCAAATTCTGGAATTGTATTTGACGTAATTTCCATAATTTATGCAGGTTAAAACCTGTTGTTAGGGCAAAGATCATCTTTCGATACGACTAAGTATTACACTTTTAGCTGCATTAAGTTAAGCCTAGTCATATCCAATTTTTCAGCAATTGTCAACTGATAAAACTTGTCGTTGCAAAATAGCTGTCAGCACTCACTGAGCCAAAAAATTGCATCAATAGAAAGCTTCTATATTTTGTCGGAAAGCTATTAAGGCGTGATTACCCTGTTCCTCTTTCAGCGCCACCAGGATTGCATCTGATGCACCCAATGAAACAATTGTCTTGATTTCAATATTAGTGTTGTAGCCTGCTAAGTCTGACAAACGTCTTCCGTGACCTCCCTCACCTTGCACTTGATTAATGGTGTAGCCGCTTACATCATGCTTCTTCAGTAGCTTCACAATACGGTCTTTTAAAACAGTTTCACCAATGATGGTGATTAAAACAGCAGGTTCGACGATAGTGGACAGGTTTGACATAAATAACTCCAAAGATGAGGTTTTGGCGCAAAAAGCTTAATCTTTCGTTAACTAATCCCAACCTTGTAAAAAAAAGCTCAAACATTTCTGCTTGAGCCAGTCCTAAGTACAATAGATATGCTGGATTAATGGATTAGCTTCAAGCACTTAATTAATAAAGCTTAGTAGCGGTTCCGTCCGCCGTAGCCTCCCCGATTACCACCAAAAGAACCTCTATCTTCTTTAGGTTTAGCTTTATTAACTTTGAGGTCACGTCCCATCCACTCAGCACCATCAAGTGCTTCAATGGCTGCTGTTTCTTCAGCATCACTACCCATTTCCACGAAGCCAAAGCCGCGCATCCGACCTGTGTCACGGTCAGTGGGTAGCTGAACTCGTTTTACAGAACCATATTCTGCAAAAACAGCATTTAGACTATCTTCTGTAACATCATAAGAAAGATTGCCTACATAAACTGACATAAATTTTCTCCGAAATCATAGGTATGTGGAGATTTAGGTTTCGGAGAAAAGTCTGTAAATACCAAAAGGAAAAAGCCCGTCAATACTAAAAACAAACGCGGTCGCCGAATTAACTCTCACCTTCTAGTATGGCATAGCAATCAAATATTAGGGGGGATTTACAAAAAGCGTTACATAAAGTTATAAGTTATTTTTTCTCAACAGGCTGCTCAATTAACACAACTAGCAACATTCCCTACCTTGTTTTTGTATCATTTGCGGATTCGGTCTTCATGCTTTTGAAGTATTTTCTGGAATACTTTTTCACTTAGTGATAAACAAGCTATATTTTTTACATAAAAATTATCAAAATGCCTAGAAATTAGCAATAATTCCGAAAAGTCTACAGTGACGTTTTGCATAACCTTGGTGACAATTTAAGCAAACGAGGAGTATACAATGCCCGAATCAAAGTCAAAAATTCTCATTCCTGTTGTCGGTGCAACTGTAGTTGTTGTCGGCAGTTTAGCCGCCTATATGTATCTGAGAGGGCCTGCTGGGGATAGTTCTGGCGCTTTAGGTAGCGCTAAACTAGTGCCTTCAACAGCATTAATGGCTACCTATATTACCACTGACCCGCAAGCCTGGGAGAAGTTACGGCAATTTGGCACGCCTGAAGCCCAAAAGTTAGTTGCTAAAGAGTTGGAAAATTTTAATAAACAAATGTCGAAGGATGGCAACATTTCTTATGAGAAAGACATTAAACCTTGGGTAGGTGGGGTGATGGTGGCTTTGCTACCTGCAAATGCAACCAAACCTGCTCAATTTAGTACACCTGCGCCGGGAACAACTTTGCCAACCGCATCGCAGCCAGAACCACAAGTTTTAATGGTAGTGGGGATTAAAGATAAACTCAGTGCTTTAAACTTTGGGAATAAATTAAAGGAGCAAAAGGGCATCAAATCCCAAGAAACTGACTATAAAGGCGAAAAAATTACAGAAGTCAAGACAGAATCTGGACAGCCAACATACAGTGCTATTTTAAATAATAGTTATATAGTGTTGTCTCCCGAAAAAGCGCCTGTAGAAAAAGCTATAGATACTTATAAAGGTCAAGCATCCTTTGTAACTAAACAAGATGCGAGTAATATTCTCAGCAAGGGTGCGGATGTTAAAAATTCTCTGGCTCAAATCTATATTCCTGATTATCCAGGGATGGTGAAACAACTACTGGCTGCAAATCCTCAAGCAAGTCAGGTAAATCCGCAGACATTGAAACAACTGGAACAGGTAAAGTCAATGGTTGCGGCTGTGGGTGTTGATGATGCTGGGGTAAGATTGAAGGCGATCGCTAATTTAGATCCCCAACTGAATAAATTCCCATATCAAAGCACACCATCGACAATATTAGGAAAATTCCCAGCTGAGACTTTTGCCCTCATCAGTGGACAAGGAATTAGCCGTGGTTGGTCAACAGTGGTCGAACAGTCACAAGATTATCCAGAATTTAAGCAGGCCATAGAACAGGTTCGCGCCCAAACGAAATTAGTAAATATTGACCTGGATAAAGACATTTTTGGCTGGATGGATAAAGAATTTGCTTTTGGTGCGATTCCATCAAACCAAGGTATATTGGCTAGTGTAGGTTTTGGTGGCGCTTGGGTGTTTGATACAAGCGATCGCAAAACCGCAGAAGCCACATTAACTAAGCTAGATACCCTCGCCAAAACCCAAAACATTAACATCACCAGCAGAAACATTGGTGGTAAAGACATTACCCAATGGGAAATTCCCCAACAAGGAGCTTTATTCGCTCATGGTTGGTTAGATGAAGACACCGTATTTTTAGCAGTTGGCGGCCCTGTTGCGGAAACCTTAGCCAACGCCAAGAACCAGACTCTAGACAATAGTGATAATTTTAAAGCGATCGCCGGGTCTTTACAAAAACCAAACGGTGGTTACTTCTATATAGATATGGATAGAACCATGACCTTAGTCAATCGTTTTGCAACGCAAACACAGCAACCCATCCCCCCGGAAGCTAATGCTATTCTCAGTTCCATTCGTGGTTTGAGTATGACTGCTAATAGCCCCGATAAATCTTCCAGCCAAGTGGAAATGTTATTAGCCCTCAAACCCAGCACTGCAAAGTAGAAATCATACCAATTCAAAACATCGCTCATCATATAGGAATCCGATTTGATTTCTGTATCCCTTACGGGAGCGTAGCCATAAAAATCTCAGTATCTGTAGTATCTGTAGGGTGGGCATTGCCCACCAAAGCCATGATATGGTGGGCAATGCCCACCCTACTACGTATATTTCAAAAATCAAGTATGAGTCCTATATAGGGGCTTACGACCGTAAGCCCCTATTAAATTTACAGTATTTTTCGCTCACATGCTGTACAGCGTGAAAATTTGACTTAGGTTAACTACCCACAATATAAAATCAGGTGTTAAAACAACAACTACAGTAATTTTACGTAAAATATTCACAGTATGTAACTTTAATAACCTAAAATTTAGTTGGAAGATGTTTGGAAAGTTCTAAGATGTCAAATTTTCTGCGAATCTCCTCACCATGATCCGGTTTATAGCAAGATAAATACAGCATTTTCCATCTAGATGAGGTGCATCACTCTAGTCCTAGAGGCTAGAGACTGTTTTCCAACTCTAAAAGTAGGTTGGGTTAGCCTGCAAAAAGCCCCTACGGGTTTACGTTCCTCAATCAAACCTATATCGAAGTCTAATTTGGGGTTTGAAAACAAGCCCTAACTTCTCCCCCTATATACCTGTACTATTTTCTAACATCGGCTCAGAGGTTTGGAGAGGCGTTGTCTACATCCATCGGACTCACGTTAAAAATAGATGGAGAATTTATTGCTTTTATAGACAAAAAAACTTGAATTTTGTCCTAAAAATTAGTACTTAAATCTTGATTTTATAAAATTCTGTCTCAAAATATAAGTGAGGATTTTATCTTTATATAAGCATCCTCAATTTCACTAATTCTGTCAGTCAAAATCACTTGCTTTAAGGAGACAAAGCAATGGTAAGAATAAAAATCACCGACCTTTCGCCCAATGAAGAAGGCAAATCAATTAATGAACTCACTGCTTGGGAAATAAAGAATGTGTATGCTGGAATGCAAAGAAGGTTTGGAAGAGACACCCTATCTGATTCATCCGGAGAAACACCATCAGGAACATCATCAGGAACATCATCAGAAACATCAGGATTTTCATTAAATGGTATGAGTGGAAGCATTAGTAGTTTGATGGATAATCTAGAAGTACAACTTCGAGATATACGCGGAAGATTGGGAATTTGACATCGTTTTCTGTTAATAACAAATGAATACTCATTAATTCGTGTGTTTTTGAATTATTATGCTGTTAAACACACGTTTTTTTTTGAAAATTACGCCCCTTGATCTATTCATCCATTAGGCAAGCAGGAGAAACGGAGAAAGCGGAAATAGCTTTATTCTTCACGCTCTGATACGTTCTGACTTTTCACGGGATCTGGAAAACCCCTCTCCTACAAGGAGAGAGGCTTTAATTGCTCCCCCTTCCCTTGTAGGGAAGGGGGCTGGGGGGTTAGGTCTGTCGTTATCTTTTCCACATGACGTGAAAAGTCAGTGATACGTTGCATACAAAGTCTCTACATCATTTATGTAGTGCAAATTCATAAAAAATTGGTATACACTAACATCTTGCATCTAGCCTTAGCGATTAGAAATCGTGGCTATACAAACCCAGTCCCTCCTGGTACTCCTACACCAGAAGCAAGCTACGGCAGTCCACCCGGCGCTTCATCCCGCACTTGTGGCTGCACTCACCGCCTGCGCCGACTAACACAAAATAAAGGTTTTTTAACCCGCGCAGGTGGTCACTGAAGCTCAAGAAGTGCGGGTTTTGCTTGTGTAGTTGTGATTTCTAGTCACCCGTTGCAAGATATAAGCCTCCCACGAGCGCGGTTAACGCTCCCGCAAAATATGAAAGAAACACAACTATTCCCTATTTTCTGTCACCTGTCACCTGTCACCTGTCACCTGTGTTTCTTAGAAGTATATCTATTATTGCACATATAACTTTCATGTTTACCAATCTATTTTGTGCCTAATAAATATACAAAATAATGTGGACATTTGCCACCTAATTATGTCTTTTAAATCAAGTTTTTTAGCTTGATTTTCTCTAAAAAAACAAATAAAAATTGAATCAACGGTTAAGCAACACTTAATCGCCTAAAGAAAACGACTGAACATAACAATTGTTTTAGGAGTCAATCATGGCATTTATTGCTGTTAAAGAATTACAAAATGCAGGTGCAGAATTATTCCAAGATTCTGAAAGCTTCCTCAACGAATTGAACAATGTCGATACCATTGCTGTGAATGGTGGTGGTGATGGTTATTCTTCAGCTACCAATGGCGTTTTAGATTTCGGTTTGAAAGGTTTTGAATTTGGTGCTATCACTTTTGGTGTTGATGCTATCGGACACCTAGTTAAATCCTTCAGCGATAATGGCTATCGCTACTAATTAAGAACTATTTACTGACGCAAGTAAATAGTTCAATGGGAATTGTTGCATCAGCGATTAAGTAAAGTCAATAGCTTAATCGCCTGCAATTTATCAGTAAATCAACAATTGTTTTAGGAGTCAATCATGGCATTTATTGCTGTTAAAGAATTACAAAATGCAGGTGCAGAATTATTCCAAGATTCTGAAAGCTTCCTCAATGAATTGAACAATGTCGATACCATTGCTGTGAATGGTGGTGGTGATGGTTATTCTTCAGCTACCAATGGCGTTTTAGATTTCGGTTTGAAAGGTTTTGAATTTGGTGCTATCACTTTTGGTGTTGATGCTATCGGACATCTAGTTAAATCCTTCAGTGATGAGGGCGGTTGGTACTAATTCAGAATTATTTAGTGACGTAAGTAAATAGTTCAACTGAAATTATTGCCTGAGCGATTAAGCTAAGTCAATAGCTTAATCGCCTGCAATTTATCAGGAAATCAACAATTGTTTTAGGAGTCAATCATGGCATTTATTGCTGTTAAAGAATTACAAAATGCAGGTGCAGAATTATTCCAAGATTCTGAAAGCTTCCTCAATGAATTGAACAATGTCGATACTATTGCTGTGAATGGTGGTGGTAGTGGTTATTCTTCAGCTACCAATGGCGTTTTAGATTTCGGTTTGAAGGGTTTTGAATTTGGTGCTATCACTTTTGGTATTGATGCTATTGGACACATGGTTAAGTCCTTCAGCGACAATAAATATTAGTAATAATTCTGAACTATTTATGAATTAAGTAAATGGTTCAACTGAAATTATTGCATCAGCGATTGAGCAAAATAATAGCTTAATCGCCTGCAATTTTTCAAAAAATCACAATTGTTTTAGGAGTCAATCATGGCATCTATTAATCTGACCGAACTACAGACAACCGGCTCTGAATTATTCCAAGATTCTGAAAGCTTTCTTCATGAACTTAATAATATAGATAATTCTGTTTATGGTGGTGATGATGGTTATTCTTCGGCTACCAACTTCGTTCTAGCGTATGGTATTAAAGGCTTTGAGTTTGGCGCTATCACTTTTGGTATTGATGCGATTGGACACTTAGTGAAGTCCTTTAGCTCTCATGATGGTTATTAATTTTTAATGACTTACTAAGCTAGATTAAGGTGTAAAGAACTTAATCTAGCTAAGACTGTATTGTTTTTGGCACAGAAAACAATTGTTTATTTAGTAATTAATCTAGGATTATGCCACCATTTATTTTAAATTCTCAAAATGTGTTTGAGTACCTAATATCACTAAACTTGTGTACTAAGTCAGAGCAAGTATTGAGTGAAATAGAGCTAAAACCTGCTAAAAATTTTAACTTATTAGTCACTTTACCTGAGAACAGAAAATTTCTGGTCAAGCAAGAACGTCATAACCTGGAAGGAAAAACATCTGGTGAATTTTTACTAGAATGGCGCATCCACGATTTTCTAAGAACATTTCCAGAACTTAGCTATCTTCGACCCTATTTTTCAGAAGTCTTACACTTTAATGCAAATGATTCAATTATAATTTTCAATTATCTCGATAATTATCGAGATTTGATGGATTTTTATGTTAAAGAAAACTTGGACATTTTTCCTAGTAAAATTGCAAATGCTGTAGGAAATACTTTGGCATTGGTTCATCGTGCTTCTATGAACAGTGAAGCATATGGAAAGTTCTTTCAACAGAATATTGATGAATCTAGTCAGCGTTCTCCCAGTTTAAATCGTGGATTAGATAGGCTGACTCCAGAAATTTTTGGTAAAGTTCCTGCTGATGGTATTAAGTTTTTTGCTTTATATCAACGTTACGATAGTTTGGGTCAGGCGATCGCACAATTAACCAATAGCTTTAATCCCTGTTGTCTCACCCATAATGATCTGAAGTTAAACAATATTCTTCTTTCCCTAGATTGGCAAGAAGCTACTGAGCAAAATATTGTTCGCTTCATTGACTGGGAACGAGGTAATTGGGGAGACCCAGCCAATGATTTAGGGACACTCATCGCTAGTTATTTGCAAATCTGGCTACACAGCATGGTAACAGGTCAGTCAATTGCGATTGAAGAGTCTTTGCGTTTAGCAGCTACCCCTTTGTATGTTCTCCAACCTTCAATTAGAGAATTGGTAACTGCTTATTTTACTAATTTCCCAGAAATTTTAGCACATTATCCAAATTTCTTACCACGGGTTATGCAGTTTTGTGGTTTAGCGCTGATTAAGGCTATTCACGCTCAACTTCAATACGAAAAAACTTTTGGGAATGCTGGTATTTGTATGCTGCAAGTTGCTAAAAGTTTATTATGTCGTCCAGAAACATCTATACAAAGCATTTTTGGTGTGGAAGCAACGGAACTTTTACCTACACACTTGCTTGTTAATTTGCATCAATAGGGCGGGCAAGATGCCCACCCTACAAGAGTTGAATCTAATTTCAATATGCAGTTTGTAGTCAGGACTTTAGTCCTCAAAAACTTAAAAAAGGACTAAAGTCCTGACTACAAACCTTGATTTATTTAGTTCATGTTACTTACGTCCTCCTCATCCCTCCATATCATTTACAGGCAAATCTCTATGCAGCTATTAGATTCGCTATCTGTCCAATTTTCTGATATTCCAGAGTCATTGCAGATATCTTTACAAGATATTATTCATAATGTTGAAATCCAATCTCAATATTGTATTAAGCATCCAAATTACAAACCTCTGGAATTACCTGAGTCTTCAGTTGCTAGGTTTCAAAAATTATCTACAGATTTACAAAATAAGTATTTGAGTCAACAGTTACGAAGTTTTCTTTATGGCATCTATTACAATGGCTCTTTAACAAAGTCTCTGGCATCTGATGGGGAAATATCTAATTTAGCGGTCAACCAAAATCTAGAGAACAACACATTTTTGGGTGTAGACTTAGCTTTTTACGATCGCCTGCATGAAAGTAACCGAGGTCAAGGCTACTGGAGCTATGATTGGCTTGTGGTTAGAGAAGAAGCAGATGGTGCTGTCGCTGTTCATCGCGATGGTTTGACATTGTATGTTGAACAGGATTCTCTGCAAGCACCTGTTAGCGTAGGTGATTTAATCCCGATTAAAATGCCTAAAAACCTTGTGCAGAACGGATTCTATATGGCGGTGGCTGATGCAGGTGCATCACAACAGTATCAAACACAGGATGAGATTTTGGTACGTGTCTACTTTAATGTGACTCCAGATGGTGCAGTTGCAGTTATGGACAGTTTGACTACCCATCTTAACGCCATACCTATGGCTTTTACCTTTAAAGCTTTATATAACCCTTCTGATTATGGACGTTATGACTCAGGCGTACTTTATTTTAATAAAAGTGAGTATGAACAAGTTCAACCTGTGCTGGAAATGATATATGCAGAACATCGATCGCACTTCCAAAACCAAGTACCCTTATTTACTAAGCCTATCGCACCAGGGTTAGCGATCGCTGAAGAACCAAACCACAGATTTAACGAAAAGGAAAGTTTTGGTACACACCGTTGTCAAATTGTGGCTAACGGTTTAATGGAAGCTTGGCAGCATGGTGATGATACACCAGCAGGTAGGATGGCAGCAATTTTGCAACATTTCTCTTCACTCAAAATTGAATTGCAGCGTCCTTACCTCAATGCTGACTCTGAAGATATTTATACATCTTTGTGCTGGTAAAAACGCCAAGGATGTATAGATAGTGGTTTCACTTGGTTGATATTAGGTAAACAGGTTTGTAGAGCTATTTCCGGTGGGCAACAAGGCTTTTATTAGTTACTATTTTTACACTTATGAATCAAAAATTTTCTTCCTCTCATCAAATTTCTGATTGTTTAATTCTTACTGAAGAGTGGGAAGCCATCTTAAAAGCTATATCTTGTGGTAAATATTCTTGGGCTTGTGTTTTAATGCTCGAAACTGTTGGTCATAATCCTTTAACTTATATACCATATAGTACCTATCTACGTCTAGTGAAAAGTAATAATATGCCTAATGTAATTCGAGCTTGTAAAAATAATAGTCTTGGTGTTAAATTTGTGGCTATTAAAACTCATGTGATTGATTTAGATTAAAGCTATAGCAGGTGACAGGTGATAGGGGACAGGTAACAGCTTTTCAAGCGGCTTGGTAAAAAGATTTTATGATTTATCTATGTCCTAACCTATCTGGCTACTGCTATTAAGTATAGGACTTACGCAACTGGCATATTTTTTCTGTAGGGTGTGTGAGGAGCGATAATATTTGAACGTAGTCATGAGACTTGTAGCGTCACGCAGCAACCACCAATTGTGAAGCTTGCGTAAGTCCTGAAGTAAAAAATATTATATAAATGTATTCCCTCTGTGTTTTCTGTGCCTCTGTGGTTATTGAAAACACAGAGACACAAAGTCACAGAGAAAGAATTTTAAGCTGGTTTTGGGAGTTCTGAAGATGAGGGATAAAATTCAGCTACGACTTCTATTCCTGAGATTTGTTGCTGTAACCACTCATTGAAAAAATCTTTAATAATTTGAATCCTACGTTGCTCAGTTAACTCTGGTGCAATGATTTCTTCCACATTAATTATATGTACTCCTTTGGGCGTAATTATTGGTTTAAGAAGCTGTGGTGGTGATGCTGCAAAGACTGCGGCTGCTATTTCTGGACGAAAGTCTTGACGATAGCGAATTCCTTGATAACCTCCAGCACGGCGAATTTCCAGGTCTTGCACGTATTGACGAGCTATTTCTTGAAAACTAATTTCGCCTTCTTGTAAGGCATAAAATAACTCTAAAGCCAGGTCTTCATCGTCTAAGATGACTTCATAGGTTACAGCACCAGTATAATCGATTTTGTTGGCATAAAAAAAAGGTTCTACTTTGTCTGTAAATAAATGCTCGGCTAGTTTAATATACAGTAGGTTTGTTTTAGCTACTTCCTCAAAATCGTCTATGGTTAGATAATGTTTGTCTAGCCAAGCCCAGGTATCATCAGCTTTAATTAAGCCGTTAGCTAAACGCAGACTATCTGCTGCTTCTTGCAGTTCTTCTACAGTTGGTTCAATCCCTAACTCTTGGGCTGTCTCAGCGATAATTCTTTGAGTGGCGATCGCTTCTAATATACTAGGCACTTGGCAAGTTATTTTGAGATGGCTAATTATCTCTTCAGTCGAAAATTTTAAATACTTTTCCATGATATATCTTTTCCTATTTTAGTAAGATGAAATCCGTCTTTTGATATCTTGCACTTTCTCAATAAGTAGATGGCTCCCTGCACTCCCCACCCTACGAAATAATAAACTTTTTGGCTTGTAATTTTAGCAATAAGCAAGTGATGCAAGTTATAAGTCTGTCTTGTATTAAGCACTTAGTTAGTCAAACATTGTTAGGAAAACTTTTATATAGCGTTTCCTAGTATGCTGATAGACAAATTTATCTGCGTGCATCTGCGTGCATCTGCGTTTAATTATTCTTTTTTCTTACTAGGATAAAAAAAGCTATAAATATTTAAAAATCCTATCTATGGGAATTTATGTATGGTGGGCATTGCCCACCATATCCAAATTTACACAAGATGAAACTTAAAGCTCCAAACCACCTTTTTGTAACTTCTTGAATGGGTCTAAAATAAAGTCAATAACTCGCCGTTGACGGACAATTACTTCGGCGGTTGCTGCTTGACCTGGGGTTAAAGGAATACGCTTATTGCCATTTTGAATATAAGGATGCTCTAGAATAATATCCATTTCATAAGTTTCTTGATTTCCTTGATTTGTAGTTTGTATCTTCGAGTCAGGCGAAATCCAATTAACTCGTCCTTGTAAAATTCCGTAATCTTGGAAAGGATAGGCATCAAATTTAATTTTGACTGGCATTCCGACTTTCAGGAAACCACTATGTTGACTAGGCATTGTCGCTTTTAGGATTAATGGGGCATTCTTGGGGGCAATTTGCGCGACTATCTGTCCGGCTTCAACTACTGGGCCTGGTTTGTCGATGGGTAATTCAAACACAGTACCATCAACAGGCGATCGCACTACTCTTTGTTGGATTTGAATCTTGTAAGCGTTAATCTGGCTCTTGGTTTGAATGATTTCTGATTTTAAGGTAGTAAGTTGGTTTTGGATGTCTTTGAGTTGTTCCTGACTTCTTAACAGAGCTAACTTACCAGCTTGTACTATACTTTGATAACTATTTTGCTGCTCTTGGAGACGGAGTTTTGCTTGCTCAATCTCAGAGGCTGTTTGGCTAACAGTTGTTTGATAGCGGCTGATTTGTTCTTGTAAACGTAGTTGGGCTTGAGTAAATTCAGAGTTGGCTTGTAATAGCGATCGCTGGCTTTCTTCCGCAATCTTTTCTAATTCTACAACTTTAATTTGAGCGATCGCACCTTGTCTTAAAAGTTGGCGATAACGCATCACTTCTTTGATATCTCTGTGCAATCGACTATTAGCTAATTGCCTTGCTAGTTGGGTTGAATTGATATTTTGTCTAGCCTGTTCAACTAGAGCCATCTGTTCTAATTTCTGTAAGCTATATGTACTTTGTTTAGCATCAAAATTTTGCTGCGCCTGATTGACTTGAGCTATTTTCTCTAACTCTTGGGCTTGATTTTGCTGTTGTTGGATGTTAATCGTTAACATCAACTGATTCTTCAGTAGTTCTTGTTGTCCTTGGCGATTGATTAATTCCTCTAACCTTGTCTGCGCCTGTTCTACCTGTGTTTGCAGCACATCAGAATCTAACTCTAATAGCACCTGTCCAGCCTTTACCGTTGCGCCTTCTTCAACGTTGACAAGTTTGACACTACTAGTAACCGCAACACCTAACTTTTGCGTCGCCCCTTGGGGTTCTAAACGCCCTCTTGCACTTCCGGTTTCATCAACCTTGCTAAACATCGCCCAAGGTAAAACGATCGCTGTAAAGCTGATGAGTAAATACAGCATCAAGCGCGTCCAACGCTTTGGTAAAGCATCTAATAGTTCCTCTGTGCCGTAAAACCAATCGTTTACCTCCGCCTGTTTCCGATAATCAACGAAGTCATGAGAATTTTGACCTCGCAGCAACTGATCCGTTTGTGGTTGAACAAGTACGGATAATGAATTAAGAGATGGGTTAGGCATAAATTGTTGAACGGAATGTGGGATATGTGGGGATTGGGGACTGGGGACTGGGGACTGGGGACTGGGAAAGCACAGGAGCAGAGGAGACGATATTTTCCCTTTCCCCCTTCCCCTTTCCCCCCTACTCCCCAGCCCCTAACTGCTGCTGATTGAGATAAAAGTAATGTCCTCTTCTGGCAATTAATTCGTTGTGGGAGCCGCTTTCGACTAATAAGCCTCTATCTAATACCAGAATGAGGTCTGCGTGGCGCACGGTGGACAAGCGGTGGGCAATGATGATACTTGTGCGCCCTTTGAGTATGGTTTTGAGGTTGTTTTGAATTATGCGTTCTGATTCGGCATCTAGGTGGCTAGTTGCTTCATCTAATAATAGGAGGCGGGGGTTTCCTAATAATGCACGGGCGATCGCTAAACGTTGTCTTTGTCCACCTGATAACATTCCCCCGCCTTCGCCAATTTGGGTTTCGTAACCTACTGGCATTTGTTTAATAAAGTCATCCGCCCCAGCTAAACGGGCTGCGGTAATAATTTCTTCTAAAGTTGCTTCTGGGTGAGCAATGCTGATATTTTCGCGGATTGTACCGCCAAATAAAAATGTATCTTGGTCAACAACGCCAATTTGGGAACGGAGCGATCGCAGAGCTATAGTAGTCACATCATGACCATCAATTAAAACTTTGCCATCTGTCGGCGGATATAAACCCAGCATTAGTTTAAATAATGTGGTTTTGCCGGAACCACTCCGCCCCACAACAGCTACAGTTTGCTCTGGTTTAATTTCAAAAGTGAGGTTTTCTAAGATGTTGCGATCGCTCTCTGGATGATAGCGGAATGTCACATTTTCAAAGCGAATTTGACCGCGTAATTTAGATAAAAATTGCCGATGTTGATGTTGTAAATCTTCCTCTGGTTCTGCTTCCAAAACATCGTTAATTCGTTCTGTGGAAATCACTACCTCTTGTAATTGATTCCACAAAACTATTAATCTTTGGAAAGGGCGAATAATATTACCCAACAACATATTAAAGGCGACTAACTGCCCAATTGTCAATTGGTTTTGAATTACCAACCATGCACCAAACCAAAGTAATCCCGTATTTACCAGAGTTTCTAGAGTAGAACTAAAGATTTGTAATTCATTACTAATTATCTGCCCACTAAAAGTTTTCCTCACAACATCATTTAGCAATTCTTCCCAATGCCAACGTACTGTTTGTTCAATTGCCATCGAGCGAATTGAGCGAATACCGGAGAGGGATTGAATCAGATAACTATTCTCGCTAGCTGTGGCGCTAAAAACCTCTCGACTAATGCGGCGTAAAAATGGGGTAGCAATCAGCGCTAACAATACAAAAGGCGGGACAATTGCCAAACAAATCAACGCCATCGCCCAACTATACCAAAACATTAACCCCAGATAAATAAATACTGTCAATAAATCTAAAATTATTGACAATGCCTCCCCAGTTAAAAAGCGCTGAATTTTTTGGTTTTCTTGGACGCGAGAAACAATATCCCCCACATAACGCGACTCAAAAAAGGACAGAGGTAAACGGAAGGTATGTTTAATAAAACCTACCAGTAGCGATATGCTGACGCGGTTAGCTGTATGGTCTAACAAATATTGTCTTAGTCCGTTGAGGGCAACTCGAAATAAGCCAAATATTACTAACCCAAAACCTACTGCATTTAAAGTCAGAGTACTTCCTTGAACAATTACACGGTCTAACAATAATTGAGTAAATAAGGGTGTAATTAATCCAAACACCTGAATTAATATCGAAGCTGTGAATACTTCTAACAGCACCCGCGTATGGGGTCTAACTAAATCAAACATTTGCCAGAAGGGGACACTGGCTGCTTCGGTTTCTTGCAGTTGGCTTGTAGGTTGTAATAGCAAGGCGTAACCAGTCCAACCCGCTTTAAATTCGGCAATGCTGAGGTTACGTTGTCCGATCGCCGGATCACCAACAATTACCTGTTTCTTGTTAATTTCATAGACTACAATGTAGTGCTTACCCTGCCAATGTGCGATCGCAGGTAAAGGTTGTTGTGCCAATTTATCGAGACTAGCCCTTACCGGACGGGTGGTAAAACCAATAGTTTCAGCTGCTGCTGTTAAACCCTTCAACGATGCGCCACTACGATTGACATTAGTTAAATCCCGCAGTCGGTTCACACTCAAACGCTTACCCCAATAGCGGCTAACCATCACCAAACAAGATGCACCACAATCAGCCGCACTTTGTTGTTCAAATATGGGATAGCGCTTAGTCAGCCTCCCCCACCAATGACCAACTTTGACATTAGGACGAGGAAAATAAGCACGTCGCTGCTTAGGTTTTGGCTTAGGTTCTGGTTCATAAGTGATTGGCGTTCGGGAACTAGGTAAAGGTGCTTGAGAATCACCTTCCCCAGTCCCCAGTCCCGGCCAATACTCCTGCACAACTTGCCAATTTTCACGCTTGAGAATGTAAATAATTGCTGATTGCGTAACCCGCCAATCCTGCTTGCTGTATTGAGAAATTTTCCCCGCCGAGAATGTGCAGCCATGATTGTCTACTAATTCTCCCCGACCTAATAACCAAAGCTGAGTATTTTGGCATAATGAAGGCGGAAGTGAACCAACATCTAAAATATGCCGTTCAAATAAGGCTAAAGCTTTGATTATCTCCTCTATTTGGCTATTTTGAGGTATTAAAAAGTTTTGACAACATAACACCAACAAATCCCAAGTTTCGGCGCGTTTTTTGAGTCCATCCCGAATACTAGAGTTTTCGCCCATCAACTCTTGTAAAATTGCTTGGGGAAGAAAACCCAACTTCAAATTTACCGACGCTCTAGCCACATAAGGAATAAAGTCTGCGTCAGGAAACAGAGTTGATTCACCAAAAGATGCACCAGTCGAGAGGGTAGAAATTAAGTTGTTATTGGTATCCAGCAGCCTGACTTTACCCCCAAGCAAGATATAAATCCCAGGTGGTGCTGTTGCTGCTTGCCAAAATTGTTTAGCTATTGGCGGTTCAATAATTTCTAAAGCTGGGATGCACTTGTCTAATTCCTTTTCTGATAAAGAATCACCCAAATTTTGGGTGAGTTGTTGCGCTAAATATTGCCGGGAAAACCCTGATAGCACTCCCCTACCTCCAACAATTCAAAATTTGTCTTGGAAAGTTTCCTACGACGGGAAACACTTCTACAGAACTTTCCGCAAAATTCAAAATTCAAAATTATCAAGTAAATTTTGAACTCCTGAAAGCAATTCACGTCTGATGTGAATTAGGAAAACCTTTTATATCCAAAAAATAGCCTATGCTTGGAGCCTATGAGACTCGGTAGGGGCGGGTTAATCAAATATCATCAACAATTAACGATGATCTCGGTGAACCCGCCGCTACAAATGTCTACCCAATTACAAGATTTTTATTCACATTAGATGTAATTCATAATTATGAATTAACAGTAAACAGAAACCGACTTTTCACCGAATCTGAAAAACCCCACTTCCATTCCTCTCCCCTACAAGTCCAGAGGCTTTGATTGCTCCCCCTTCCCTTGTAGGGAAGGGGGCTGGGGGGTTAGGTCTGACGTTAACTTTTCCACATGAAGTGAAAAGTCAGTAAACAGTAAACAGTTATCAGTAATTTATTCGTAAATCTCAATTCCCCACCATACACCTGATAACTGATAACTGATAACTGATTTAATTACTGTTTTCCACCAAATTGAATGACCAATTAAGACTAGGTTCGGAGGAGGTTTTTAAATCACCTATTGTAATTGCACCATCTGGAATTGAATTAGTATCTTTTGCTGGGGAATTTTTACGTTTAGTGGATAATCCCATTTGTTTGAGCAGGCGGTTGATGTGGCGATCGCTAATTGTAATACCTAGTTCTGCTGCTAAATGTTTGCTTAACCATTGAGCAGTCCAGTGAGTAAAAGCATAGCCATAATCACGCGGACTATTGCTAACTAATTCTTTTAATCTATCTAGATATTGAGTATTAACAATCTTCGGTCTACCTATTGGTCTTTCATTCCATTTATGTGCTAAACCTGCTTCTGCTATGCCAATCCAATAACGCGCCATTTCTTGAGAACAACCTAATATGTCACAGATTTGAGTTTGGGATTTACCCATATCTGCCATTAATATAATTTCGATGCGTCGGCGATATTCTGGCTGTAAATTATTTTGTAAATGTTTGAGTAAAGCCTTGCGTTGAAAAGGAGTTAAAAACTTGCTTTCTTGATTTTCATAAATAGCAGAAACTGTGTCTTGGCTAAAAGGTTGTGACATAATCATTACCAGTTGCGATCGTAATGTCAAATTGCGGTCAAATTCTGTCTTACAACTCTTGTTTTAGTTGTAAAATCAATCTCGTCGATATACAGATAAGCACTGTTTACCTACCTGTTACTTTAGGAATTAGGTAGGGTGGTTATTTATCTGACTTTTCACGATATTTAAAACACCTCTCTCCTATAAGCAGGAGTCACTGCGTTGCGTAGGTTTCCCGTATTATCTCAAGTGACATTAGAGACTTTCATTTCTCTCCCTTCCCTACTAGGGAAGAACTGAGGGGTTAGGTCTAGCGTTAGCTATTCCACATCCCGTGAAAAGTCAGGGTTATTTATCAGTACGTCCCATCAAAATGTAGTAGTCTACCTTAATAATTTGATAGTCTTTGCTGAAGCTTGGTGTAATGCTGGTAGTTAGCTCAATACTGAAGCTGCATATTAACTCTGATTTTTAGGATGTTGCTGAACTCTGCAATTCAGGTTCAGAGATAAACCTCTTATTCTTTAAAGTTAGATTTTTGGAGACAAAAAAGAGGTTGAAGCCTATGACACATGGAAATACAAAAATATATATGGTTAGGTATAGGTGTAAACGATATATTTACATCAACCTAACAATAACACTGTTCTAACCAGCCGTAGGTAATGTTTGGATATTTAACTAAAAGAGCCAATTAGCAGAAAAGGGACAGTTCCTCAATTTGTTGTATTGCACCCCTGTTATTCTTTTAAAGATTTTTCAGCTTATAGTCAATACCTTTTATCAAAAAAACTCTAGGTTTACACAATCTTTATATTAGCTTCATTGTAAATTAAACATTAATTATGGGTTGAGAAAACCTTTCTTAGATTTTCTTCTATCTGTTTCAAACCCAATCGAAACCATTAATACTATTGCCAATTGATAAAGCACATTTTTTTGAAAACAATCAATTAAATTAGCATCATGCTATAGATAGAAGCTAATAGCTCATTTTGGATACAATAAATATATTGTTATATTTTTAAGATAGCATATTTACTGAGTAAAATATTTTTCTTTGCTCATAAAATAATATTTACTTTTATTTATACATTAACTTGTAGCTCATTACGGTTTTTACATGAGGTATCTGGCATTAAAACTACTTTAGCCAAATTGCCAAATAATTCATAATT
Source organism: Anabaena azotica FACHB-119 (assembly GCF_014697625.1). Lineage (GTDB taxonomy): Bacteria > Cyanobacteriota > Cyanobacteriia > Cyanobacteriales > Nostocaceae > Trichormus > Trichormus azoticus_A. The sequence goes on from NZ_JACJSG010000027.1 coordinate 67,340, forward strand.
TCATCAGAAAATTTATTGATGGAAAATTATTGTAATTCATGATAAACCAAGGAATTAAGCATATTGTTTAACTCCATGACTAGCCATTGATTGAACATATTTCTGAGTATTTCTTGATATCTCTCAGGCGTTAATTCAGCAGCAAAGAACTTATCTATCATAAATATGTGATAACCTTGACTAGTTTGCAGAGGGCCGATTAGTTGTTTTGGTGATGACCTAAATATAATAGTTGCTAGATTAGCTGGCAGGTCAAACCGATAAAGCTTCCCTTCATAACCACATTTTTCTCTACGAGCAATGTCAATATCATATATGTGTGCTGCCTCATAGAAACTAATTTCTTCGTCTTCGATTTGATAGTAAATTTCTTGGGCTAGCTTTTGAGAATCGACTAGAATTTGATAAAGACTAACTTGCTCAAATTCCAGTTGATTTTGAGCAAAAAAAGCTTCTACCTTCTCAGCGAACAACAGATGAGCTAGCTTTTGAGATAATAAGCGATCGCGGATACTCATTTCCCAATCTTCAGGGGAAATCAACTGATCCTCCAACCAAGCCAACGTGTCTACAGCTTTCTCCAAGTGCTTTTCCCGGCGCTGGCGGTTGGCTTCAGCCTCAATTTCCTCCGTTGTCACCGTGACTCCTCTCGCTTCTGCTACCTGCCAAATCACCCTTGCGAATAAAATCTTTTGATATACTTCCTTCAACTTCATATCTCGTTTGAGGAAGTTGACAATTTCATCAGGTGCAATAAATACTTTTGTTAAGTCATTCATTGATTTAATTAGAAGATATTTATCCTCGATTCTGGCACAATTTACAATTTACAATTCGCAATTAAATCTCATGGTTTTGGTGAACAGTGCAGCGCCCTACTTTATCGCCAACAGCTTCCCTTGCCTACACCCTGTCATTTACTATATATTTCCAGCGATCGTGCGTAATCTATCAATTTCTTAACACATAAAAAAACTGGATGCTAATTAACTGAGCATCCAGCAAAATTAAGAGTTGCTGTATAAATTGCAAATTTATCTAGCAAAAGTAATCCTATCTGCAAGGACGAGGATTACTAAATTTTAAAAAAGGCAAGAACTATAAGTTCTACCAGCTAAGACAATTGTTAAACTACTATAGCGATTCTTTTTTCTTGCTACCTTTGGTTTGGTTCAAGCAACACCATCCCTAGTATAGAAAGTAATTCGCAGTTCTCACCACCACATGAAAACCCGACATAGAGCATAAAAGATGATCATTTGGACGGGCCAGCATACCAAACTTAATCTTTGCTCAACTTTCTTGAAAAAAAGCACCGCTAGTAATCAGCTATTAAGCGTTGAAATGACATAATCACTTACAAGGTTTGTTAATTGACAGTTAACGGTTAACCGTCAATAGCCCAAAACCAAAGGATATGTTTTTTTAGATGCGTAACAGCTGGTTAACTTGTGCGTCTTGCTGTAGGATTTAAGCAATTTCCCTAACATTGAGTGCTTCAGCAATAGCAATCAGTAGCAGAGGTTTCATAGTTAGATAATCATTGATCATCACCCTAAAAATAGGTTGATTGATCAATGACCTCAATTTGAGTAGCTATCTTTAATGTATAAGATCACATTACTGGAATTTTGCCATTTTGGCAGAATTTAGTGATTTATTTACATCTGTAGCAAAACTTGCCGAATGTTATCTGATGTCACCTCATCTGTAACGGTCACTACACCAATTTGAGTGGGTAGGATAAAGCGCACTTTACCATCCTTAACCTTTTTATCTAATTGCAATGCCTCAATAATCCCTTCAATATCTAACCCTGTCGGTAACTTTGTCGGTAAACCAGTTTTCTCAATTAAAGCTTTTTGACGGTCTGTCTCTTCTTGTTGCCACAGTCCTAAATTTACAGCAATTTGTCCAGCCGCTACCATGCCGATACCTACTGCTTCGCCATGTTTGAGTAGCCGATAGTTAGTTAAGCTTTCCACAGCGTGACCGATGGTGTGTCCATAATTCAAAATCGCCCGGAGTCCGCCTTCCTTCTCATCCTTGCCCACCACATCCGCCTTAGCTTGACAAGAACGGGTTAAAATTGCATCTATCAATTCCGGTTTAATGTAGCGGAGTTGGTCGAGACGTTTACTCTGTTCTAACTGGTTGAATAATTCTGCATCCCAAATTACCCCGTATTTAATTACCTCTGCCATTCCCGCGCGAAACTCCCGCACAGGTAGAGTTTTTAATACTTGGGGGTCAATTAACACAAATCTTGGTTGATGGAATGCACCAATTAAATTTTTACCGTTGGGATGATTAACACCAGTTTTACCACCAATAGCCGAGTCTACCATTGCTAAGAGTGTAGTAGGCACTTGCACCACATTAATACCCCGTAGCCAAGTAGCGGCGGCAAAACCAGTCATATCACCAATTACCCCACCCCCCAAAGCCACCATCGTCGAGGAACGTTCGAGGCGATTTTCTAAGGCAATATCGTAGAGTTTTTGCACCGAATTAAGAGTTTTGTAGCGTTCCCCTGGTGGTAAGCAGTAGCTAGATACTTGAAATCCAGCCGATGTGAGAGAATCTACTACACCTTTGCCAAAATGCTTAAAAATAGTGGGATTAGAAACCACTAAGATTTTTTTGCCTAGTTTTAGTCCTGCCAAACTTTGACCGATTTGATCTAAACTTGCAGGTGCGATCGCAATTTCATAAGATTGCGTTGGTAAATTCACATTAATTACAGAAGCCATCACCCAAACCCTAACGAGCGCCGTGCGCTGTATTTTACCTCATTCTGGCTAGGCGAGGCGAGGATATATTTTTATATCAGTATTGAATGTTTTTGTGTTTTTATTATGGTAGGGGACAGGGGACAGGCTTGTCAGTCGCTTAGTATGTTTTTTCTGGTTAATCAAAAAGTAAGACTAATGGACTGACAAGGCTAAAATGTGGCAATAGATTGGGAAAAATTGAACGCAGATGAACGCAGATGAACGCAGATGAATAAGAATGCCCTATTTTATCTCTGTGTCTCTGTGCCTCTGTGGTTAATTAATCTTAGACAGTCTACTACATTCAGATTGCTTATTGATTATCAGGGCTAAAGCCCCAACTACAAACTCCAAACCTCAGTTAAATCCAACTCAAACCCCAGTAAAACATCTTCACCCGACAAATTGACAGGACGATTTAACACCTCTACATCCTGACCAGGACGATAAACTTCTACCTGTTGATTCTTGCGGTCAATCAACCAACCTAAACTTGCGCCATTGTCTATATATTCTCTCATCTTGGCGCGTAACTTTTCTATCGAGTCATTTTTAGACCGTAACTCCAGCACAAAATCAGGACAGATTGGGGCAAAAGTCTCCTGCTGTTCTATACTAAGGGCATCCCATCTATCTTGACGTATCCAGGCTGCATCAGGAGAGCGATCGCTTCCATTAGGAAGATGAAACCCACTAGAAGAGTCGAAAACTACGCCTAATTTAGCCTGACGATTCCAAAACCACAATTGTCCGTTAATATCGCTGTTTGTTCTACCAGTATCACTCCCCGTAGGCGGCATAACAATTAACTCTCCCCTAGCAGTTCGTTCCAATTGCAAATCTCGGTTAGCCAGCGCTAACTCCACAAACTGTTCATGAGAGACTGTCAGCGTGAGTGTAGGCGGAATATTAACAGCTAGAGTTGGAGATAAGTTACTTTCACTCATCCAGAACCAAAATATTTATTCTTTCAGTTAGTTCCACAGTAACATTGACGCTGACTGTTGACTGGGAAAAAGACACTGCCCTTCCCCTTTCCCCCTTCCCCTTTCCCCCTTCCCCTTTCTATTGACCAATGACCAAAAATAAATGATTCAATAGATATAGTAAAGTATTGTGGAGAAAAATAAATGTTAGCAATAGTAGCGTATATTGGCGGTTTGGCATTGTTCACAGCAATAGCAGCAGGACTACTGTTTGGTCTGCGTTCTGCTAAAATCCTGTAGTCTGTCCATCATCAATCCTGCTTGAGAAACTAGATCCCCGACTTGTTGAAGAAAATCGGGGATCTAAAATTATTAAGAATTAGTCACTCCTACAAGATTTGGTCTTTGGGCGGGCGGACGCATTTCCAAACCCAAAAGGTTGAGCATTTCCTGGTCAGCATCGTAATCTGGACAAGGAGTCGTTACCGTCAGCATCTTATTATCATCGCTAGAAAAGATGGAATTTGCCCCCGCCATGAAGCATAAGGCTTGTTCTACCTGAGATAGTCTCGCCCTACCTGCACTTAAGCGTACATCAGAGGTAGGCATAATTATACGTGCAGTTGCAATCATTCTCACTACATCCCAGATAGGCACATCAGGCTGATTTTCCAATGGCGTGCCTTCTACTTGGGACAATATATTAATCGGTACTGATTCTGGATGAGGATTGAGACTCGCTAAGGTTTGCAACATTGACACCCGGTCATCAACGCTTTCACCTAAACCGAGAATGCCACCAGAGCATACAGTAACATTAGTTTGCCGCACATTTTCGATAGTGTTTAGGCGATCGCCATAAGTTCTGGTAGTGATAATTGTGCTGTAATAATCAGACGATGTATCCAAATTATGATTATAAGCATACAATCCAGCCTCCTCCAGACGCTTGGCTTGTTCACCCGTCAGCATTCCCAGAGTACAGCACACTTCCAAACCCATATCTGTAACATCTTTGACCATTTCTAAAACTCGGTCAAATTGAGAATTATCCCGCACTTCTCGCCAAGCCGCACCCATACATACACGGCTAACACCCTTTTGTTTAGCGTTTTGGGCAATTTCCACCACCGTTTGTTTATCAAGCAGTGCTTGCGCTTTCACCTCAGTCTGATAACGCGAAGACTGGGCGCAGTAACTACAATCTTCTGGACACCCGCCTGTTTTAATCGATATCAGCTTACATACTTGTATTTGTTGAGGATTATGAAATTGCCGATGCACACTAGCAGCTTGATAAATCAACTCTAGCAACGGCGTATCATATATTGCCCGAATCTCTGCATTTTGCCAATCGTAGCGTATTCTTCCCACCGACATCAGTTATAGTATCCTTCTTTTAGTATTTAGTGAGTAGGGAGTGGACAGTGAACAGTGAACAGTGGACAGTGAACAGTGGACAGTGGACAGTGAACAGTGAACAGTGGAAATAACCTAATAACTGATAACTGGTAACTGATAACTGATAACTGATAACTGATAACTGATAACTGATAACTGATAACTGATAACTGAATCTTAAAACCGCACCTTGTACAGATCAAAGAACTCCCCTGGTTGTCGTCCAATTACTTTAGCACCAGCCGCGTTAATTATTTTTTCCCACTGGGCGATGGGTTCGATAAATACTTCCGCACCCAAGTAAGTTTCCAAAACTGCCCAATCTTCTGCTTGCGGGTGTTCGGCGTTGAGGATGTCAAAGACAAAATGTCCCCCTGGTTTCAGTACCCGTTTCACCTGTTGTAAAACCAATGTCCAATATTCTAAGGGAAAATAACAACTAAATCCGGTAGCGATCGCCAAATCAAAATAAGACAATGTGTAGTTTAGCTGATGGGCTGGGCCTAATTCCACCCCCTTAAACAGCTTGGAGTTCAACTGCGAACCGCGAGAATTAAGCGTGTCCCTGGCTACATTACTCACCTCTTGCCCATAAAAAAACGCTTGCCAATCTCGCCAAGGATAAATCAAAAAGCTGACACCACAACCAATATCCAAGCAATGCTGATTTTTTTGCGGACGGGCAATTTCCCAGAAAGCAGAAGCAGTTTTTCCAGCCAATATGCCAGAAACCCACTCTCGATAAATCGGCATTTCCTGTACTTCTGCTGGTAGTTCCCAAGATTGATTTTGATACTGTTGATTAAAGCGATATGCTACCTGTGCTACTCTTTGTTGCCATTTATCTGAACCATTGCTGTTGTTTGTGTAAAGATTTTGTGTAGTAGACAGATGACTGAAAGATGACTTTTGCGACATTAGAATTACATGGCTCCTGAAATTTAAGGAAAATACAAAGTAAAATCGGATAGGTTTTAAACTAAGGAGAGTTTTCTTAATAAAGTTTTATGTGAAGGGAATGAGATTTTTCTGCAAAAAATTATTGTTCAAGCTAACCGCAGAGTATTGTGGATGGTAAAAATGAGAAAAATCTGATTACTTCATACAATATATGGGAAGCAATTAGAATTTCCACGCCAGGGATAGCTGCCTATAATACAGCCATAACTCAACCCCAAATTAAAAAAACACTCTTAAATTTTGAATTTTGAATTGTTTTCGCACCTTCAGGAATTAAGACTCAGGACTTTAAACTCTCTATGTTAGCAGGCAAAATTTTACAGGGGGGAAAATACACCCTCATGCAGGAAATAGGACGTGGTGGCTTTGGTATTACGTTCAAGGCTACTCATCACTACTTAGGACATGAGGTGGTGATCAAAACCATCAACGAAAAGCTACGCCAACACCCTGACTTTGCCAAGTTCGAGCGTCAATTCCAAGATGAAGCCAGAAGATTAGCTACTTGTATCCATCCTAATATTGTCAGAGTTAGTGACTTTTTTGTTGAGGATGGACTACCTTACATGGTAATGGAGTATATACCAGGGGAAACATTAGGAGATGCTTTTGTTTTACCAGCCATACCTTTACCAGAGGAAACTGCAATTCACTACATCCGCCAAATTGGGGCAGCATTGCAGGTAGTACACAACAATGGTTTACTGCATCGGGATGTAAAACCAGACAATATTATCCTCCGGCAAGGTACACAGGAGGTAGTGCTAATTGATTTTGGTATCGCCCGTGAATTTAATAGCGGTGTGCGGCAAACACACACAGGCTTAGTATCTGAAGGCTATTCCCCCATAGAACAATATTTAACCCAAGCACAGCGCACACCCGCCACAGATGTCTATGGTTTAGCCGCAACATTGTATGCACTGTTAACAGGACAAGTTCCTTTACCAGCATTATTGCGCGATCGCGAACAAATGCCAGCCCCCCGCGAACTCCAACCCCACCTGAGCGCAGCCGTCAATCAAGCAGTCATGCGCGGTATGGCAGTAGAATCACGCTTTCGTCCGCAAACAGTCGCCGAATGGCTACAATTACTCCCAGGTAGCCAGGTAATGCCAATTCACAACTTACCCACTCAAGCAGTGCCAACCATTGATTTATCAGTGCATCTGCAAGAAAAGTTTTCTCCAGCCAACACACCCAGCAGCCTCAAAAAACCATCACCCCGCAAAAATTTTGCCCTTCCCAAATATGCCAATTCTCAAGCCCTAGTCGGTGTTAGCATCGCTTTAGTAGCAGCCACAGCCGGATTTAGTATTACCCACTTCGTTTCTCGTCCTCAGCCGCAGCCATCCGCAAAACCCATATTTGAACAACGTCCAATGGTTCCAGTTGGCGGAAAACCCAGCATTAATCCTCATCAAGCACAAGATAACACTGAACAAAATTCTCAACCCTCAGCCAGCAGCGAAAACATTAAGCCTGTTTCCACTTTTAGACGACGCAGACGCAGCGTAACTTATCAACAAACCCCATCCCCCAATACCAACAATAATTCTCCCGAACCATCGCCACAACCCAACATGGGAGAATCACCGCGTCCTGAAACCTCACCTAGCAATTCTCCCACACCATCCTTAGTAGAAACACTGCGAGAATACAGTTCATCTCGTCAAGCAAAACCAACTAACACTACAGATACTACCCCACCAGCCCCGATTCAAAATTCCAGCACACCCCAAATTCAGCCACAACCAAATTCGGTCATTGTACCAACACAAACTGTAGAACCAAAAAATTCCGATTCTTCCATAGTAGTTCCCACAGTAGAAGTCAAGCCAAATTCATCTACTGATAGCCAAACCCCATCACAGAAAAACGAAAAATCAACAGATAATTCACCAACTGGCAATTTATAAATTTAGAAGCAATTCACCGCCGATAAACAAGATTGAGATTTTTCATTAATGCACCGTAGGGAGGTAAAACTTCTTTCTTCAAGAACCCCACCGTAGGTGGTTGCCAAACTTTTCGGTCTACTGAAGGTAGGAAACCGGAGGTGCAGCAGGCTAAGTCTGTTGTGATTGCTTGGTTTGAGTGGGTAAGGAAGGAGAGGATTGTGATTGCTATGTCGGGTGAGGTAGTGTACACACCGGATGGGGAGGCGGTGGCCTTGCCAAAGATCATACAGCAGTATCCGGTGGAGCAATTGGATGCTAATGGGTGCTATGGATTGCTTACAGCGATTATCGCTTAAATTTAGTTTTTTAAGTTCTGATATTACCGATAAAAAGCTCAAATTAACACCTAATAAAATCATTATTTGCAATAACAATTTTTTCCAGCCCAAAATAATGTAAACAAATAATAAGTTTGTAACTAGACTGATTAAAAGCGGTTGACACGCATCTATCTTAAGATATATCTTTTGAGCAACATCTTAAAGTCCTTATACAGCAAGGCTTTGATAAATATCATTACGCAAACTGTGAGTATAAACGCTTATGAAATTTCATGAAGTTGTGCCTTGGGGCAGAAACTTGGCAGAATATAAATTAATGTTTAATCTGTCTGATGCCGATTTAAACAATAAAATACTCGGTTGTGGGGATGGGCCAGCTAGCTTTAATGCAGAAATGGCAAAATTAGGACATTTAGTTGTCTCTATAGATCCGATTTATCAGTTTTCCTCAGAGCAAATTAAGAAGCGTGTTCAGGAAATATACGAGCTAGTTACATCGCACATAAAAACAAATGCACATCGTTACGTTTGGAAAAACTTTCACAATGTAGATGAGCTTGGGCAAGCCCGTCTTGCAACAATGGAAAAATTTTTCTTAGATTATGAAGTAGGAAAAACGGAAGGACGTTACCTAGTTCAATCATTGCCAAATTTAAAGTTCTTTGACGATCAATTTGATCTATGTCTTTGTTCTCATTTACTCTTCCTATATTCAGAACAGCTGCCGCTTGAGTTTCACATTGCTTCAATTCATGAGCTTTTACGAACTGCACAAGAAGTTAGGATTTTTCCTTTACTTAACCTTGAAGGTGAGCTATCTCCATATGTTGAACCAGTTATTCAAGAGTTAACCAGCAATGGTTTTAATGTTCAAATACAATCGGTTGCTTATGAGTTTCAAAAAGATGGTAATCAAATGTTGAAAATTATTCGTAGGCATTCCTGAATTTTCACGGGATGTGGAAAAGAGGAGATGGTTGGCACAAGATTAACGCAAACCAATAAAAGCGGAAGTTAACTTGTGATTTTTATACCGTTTCTTGATGAAAATGCACTTTATTCTGAACTGTAGAGACGTTGCATGCAACGTCATTTATTCAGCGCAACTTCATAGAGAATTGGTATTAACTTCAGAGAGTGGTAGACATTGCCCACTCTACAACATCAGGACTTACGCAAGTGTCACAATTGGTGGTTGGTGCGTGACGCTACAAGTCTCATGACTACGTTCAAATATTATCGCTCCTCACACACCCTACAGAAAAAATCTGCCAGTTGCGTAAGTCCTATAAATATAAAATGAGTTGTTCGTAGTGTTCGCACAGCGTCTGTCTACGACACGCTAGGCGTTCGCGTAGCGTCCCGTAGGGAACGTAGAGAGCGATTTATCGCTCTATTGCTGGGTTTGAAAGGACTAAAGTCCTGACTACAAACTTATATTTAATTAAGTCTCTCTACTTATTTATAAAAAAATTATATTTCACTGTTAAAAAATCAGTATCTCCCGAAAAGGCTAATTCCTACTTCCTACATAAGTACATCAGTTCAAAAATGCAAATGGACTGTTATAGTAATTTAAGTTACATATGTCAAAAAACATCACTTAAAAAATAATGAGAACCATTATTATATAAGAGAGTATTACGTAGATTTTAATATCTATTAAACCTTGCTTAAAAAATAGTTAACCATATTACTGATACATTGATGAAGGAACGTACAGATATTCAGGTATCAAAAATGGTGCTTTCAGCACAGGAGCGTCTGATGGATAGCTCGAAATCTGAGTCAATCCCTAGTAGCTCCCTGAGTTCAGGTTCAATGCACCAAAGCCAGGTTAAACAAAATATCCAAGCGCTTTGGACTACATTAATTTTACTCAGCATCTTTTTTTGCGTGGAACTGAGCGCAGGTATTTGGAGTCACAGTCTCTCCCTGCTGGCAGATGCGGAACATATCCTTTCAGATGTAGCAGCTTTAGGCTTGGCACTAATTGCCGCTTGGTTATCTCAATCAATATCCCAAAAAACTATATTTGGACGTTACCGATTAGAAATTCTCGCGGCTTTAATCAACGGTATCAGTTTAGCTTGTATTGCCTGTTGGATAGTTAAAGAAGCCTTGGTACGGTTGCAATCTCCTACCACAGAGATTTTAGGTGTACCAATGTTAGCAACTGCATTAATTGGCGTAGGAGTTAACAGTTTTAACGCTTTGTATCTACACAAATGCAGCCATCAAGACCTGAATATTAAAGGTGCATTACTACATTTAATAGCGGATTTAGCCAGTTCTGTCGGCGCAGTGCTAGCAGCGATCGCTATTATCTGGCTAAATTGGACATGGGCTGATGGTGTCATCAGCCTAGTGGTAGCGATGTTAATAGCTTGTTTTGCCGCTTATTTACTAATTCAAAGCGTACAGTGTTTACGGGGTCAAATAGTCGATATTGGTGAATTTGCCTGTATGTGTCCTCCACAATCGGAAGTTTGTCAAGAGCGACAGCAGGCAGAAAAACTATTGTTTCCCACATTAGAGGGACGTTTGCGATGATTTCCTTACTTCAGCGTCATCAAATGTTTGTAGCTTGGTTCCTATCAGGTTTATTGGCAGTAATTCTACTGTACTTGGGAACTGCAAAACAACCAGCATTGGCGATCGCAGTTAATCAACAAAATCTCTCGGTGACTCAGCCAACATCGGGAAATCCTGAATTTTTCGCCAGTCATGAAGAACCCAATTTTTATCAATAGTCAATAGTTACTACCAATTCTTAATACTCTACGGAAAGACTAACGCCTACCTAATTCAGAAACTAGATGCGACAAGACTGATCTAGGACAGCATCTACTGCTTAATTTTGGGCAATTGGTCTAACACTTAGTTAAATTAACGACAAGGCGCACTGCAATGATTTCATTTTGGCAAAATTACAGGCGAGCGCTATGCTTTGCCATGTCAACTTTTTTTTGCGCTATCTGGCTGGTATTTGCCACGCCTGGTGTTGAATCTGCCCTAGCCGCAGGTAATGGAATTAACGTCATTATCATGATTGGTGATGGTATGGGCTGGCAAATGGCACGCACCGCCGCCTTAGCCAAAGGCGCTCCTTTCTATACCAGTGGGAAAGGTACTGGTCTGAGCTTCCAAAAGCTGACCGGATATGGACTAGTAACTACTTACGGTACAACCATTCAAGATAGTACACCGGAAGACCCTACCGATCAGACACACTTCACCAATAACTCAGCCCTAGATGGGACTAACCCATTGACAGGTGCGAGTCCTGTACGTCCCAACTTTTCATTTTTGCCCACTCCATTTAATCCAGGCGATCGCGCCGATGGCAACAGTGAAGCACCCGGTAACTTAACAGGTTACGACCCCAGCAAAGGCGGCCCTGCACCTTGGATACCTTTATCACCCGCCACTCCTGGTAATTACGATAAAGAATACATCAAACACAGCTATCCCGACTCGGCGAACACCGCCACCACCCTATACACAGGTGTTAAGAGCTACAACAACGCAATGGGGGTAGATGTTTACGAGCAGAAATTGAAAACCATCCTAGAAATTGCCAAAGAACAAGGCAAAGCCACAGGACTAGTAACATCCGTACCCGTGAGCCATGCTACACCAGGGGCGGCTGCTTCCTACGTCAACCGTCGAAGCAAATACGACAGTGTTTATAACCCCAACAAGACCAACCAAGACAGCATCTTGCAACAGACCTTGCTGGACTTCAAACCTAACGTCTTATTAGGTGGTGGACATCCTCTAGACTTTGAAAACAGAACTGACACAAGCCCCATCCTCAAATATACTTACATCACCCAAGACACTTACGAGCATCTCAAAAATAATCCCCATCCCGCATCCAACCGTTACGGTTACAACTTCCTAGAGCGTGGCCCCAACGCCACTAAAACCTTATTAAACAAAGCAGCACAAGTAGACCCAAATAAAGGCGAAAGATTATTTGGTTTGTATGGCGCTCGTGGGCAAAATGGCAACTTACCTACAAGTTCCTCCAAAGGAGACTACAGCACCACAGGTCTAGATAACTTCTCCCTCTACAGCACCGTTGTCAGAAGTGCCACAGCAACATCTCCTTGCCCATCAGGACAGATCATTCCTGCATCCGTCGCTGAATGTGTACCCGTTCTTGATGCCAACGGTAATCCAGTCAACGGCCCCACACCCGATACAGTCCGTCCCTTAGCACCTGGGGAAACAGACGCAAGTTTCGTTGCTAGAGAGATTAACGAAAACCCCACCTTAGCCGATTTAAGCAAAGCCGCTCTCAACGTTTTAGGTAAAGACAAAGACGGCTTCTGGCTAATGATTGAGGGCGGTGATATTGACTGGGCGGCTCATGATGACAACATGGATAACCTCATCGGTACAGTCAATGACTTTGATAAGGCTGTCCAAGAAGTGATTAGTTGGATTAACAAAAATGGTGGTTGGAGTAAGAATCTGTTAATCGTCACAGCTGACCATGACCATTACCTAACTCTCAACAATGACTTCGTTTCTAAGCTCACTCCCAATTCCAACCCCAACAAATCCAGAGGCTTGAAGTACAACGCCAAAGAAATCACCTACAACAAACACAACCCCAAAGATGCAGGTCATTTCTGGGGTTCAGATCCCAATCAAAAATACCTCTGGGGAAGCCACAGCAGAAGAATTGTACCCGTATATTTCCAAGGTGCTTACTCTTCCACCCTCGTTAGATATTTAGGTCAACCAGTTCAGTTTACAGACAAATCTGGGACATACACTGCGCCCGGTGTTCCCAGTGTGCTGGATCAAACCCATATCTTCCAAGCAATGAAAGCCGCCTTAACTGCATCGCCTGTTTAACCGTGAAAAGTTATCAGTGAACAGTTGTAGGGGCGGGTTCATTGAGTAATTCATGGTAAAAACCGATATGTTCGTTAAACCCGCCCGTACTTAAATACGAATGTGAAACACCACACCAATTGGTGGGCCGTTGACGCTTCTTTATCCCCCACCATACGCCGTCAGAACTGATAACTGATAACTGATAACTGATTCAATACAGTGCTGTGTCAACGTTCTTTAATCGAGGAAACAAAATGACTCGCTCTATCCTGAAGAAATTAGCAGCTGTAACAGCCGGAACCACTTTAATATTTACCTTGGGTGAGAGTATTCCAGCTCAAGCCGCCACTATCACCTATAACTTTTTCAACACAAGTAAAACCCTCACCGGCTTTTTATCTTTTGACGAAGCAGCCGTAGCAGATGACCAACAAGCTACAGTTGGCGAAGGTTTAAAAATTGTCGCTAACTACGGTGGTCAGACATTTACTGAAGCAGACTACTCTAATGCGTCAGTTTGGACTGATTTTTCGGGAAAAATTGCTAATCAACAATTCTTAGGCTTAGAATTTGTTGTACCAAATCAATTTTCAGTCTACAGGGACTATTTTGTTGACGCGACCAGTGTAGAGTCCGTCAATTACAGCGCTGTTCCTGAAGCATCTTCCATACTTGGCTTATCCGTAATTGGACTAGGTTTGTTAGTGGGGAAAAAAACGAATTTTTTCCAGTCAGCAAACAAAAAAGCTTGAATTAATTTAATTTTTCGATGCCGTTCTTAATTTATTAATCAATAAACTGTGGTGTATACTATAAAGCACCACAGTTTAATTTTAGGTAGATGTAACTTAAACTTTGTATATAAACTAATTAGGTTTATGGAATAAAAAACTAGGCTAGTTTAAGCTTAATGTAGCTTAACAGAGTTTTATTAATTATTGCTTTGTTTTTGTCAATATAAGCTTAATAAATATTATTTTTTTAGTTTAAATAAGGTTTTTTCGTACATAAACAAATTGACAAGATGGTGAATATTGCAACAAGGATTAATTACTTATATCCAAGGGAAGAGAATAAATAGCCTGAAAATATTACTGAAGTTTCGCTATAAACAATCTGGAAGTATGAAGTTTTAACCAAAGCATTAATTAACAATGGATAGAGATATTGAAGTTATTTTTATAAGTTGTAATACTGTTATGTTCTCCATTGGAGATTACGTACTTAATCAACAAACTGGGCATTTAGGTAAGGTTGTTGGTTATGGCAACTACCAGCTTAATCAAGTAGATACGGCGACATTAAAAGTGCTTGTGGCTGAAACAGCTAATTCGCAAAAGCGGGTATTTGTAGTTGAAGACAAGGTTTCAGCCTGGATTAGGTGGTCAGTAGCGTCATAATCGTATTTTTCAAGAAATATGGAGAGTAGGGATTGGGGATGAGGCAGACTCAATCAGTTATCAAGTTACAGCAGTTTCGCTATTGGTGAAATACTGTAGAGACGTTACATATAACGTCTCTACATGGTTTTGGGTTTTACGCTTGTACCTCATTTACCCAAAATATGCTGTATGTTAACTGTTCACTGATGACTGATATAGCAGTCGCCACATAGGGCGCGGACATTGATGAATCATCAAATCTTTACTCCAAGGCTTTCTCTTGCCTGTCCCCTGTAACCTATCACCTGTCCCCTGCTATAACTGATGACTGTTCACTAACACACCCAGTTTCAACAGATAACCTTGGTGCATAAGTCATGAATATATTGCAGCTAGTGCGCTGCAAGCCAGATGCTGTTCAAGAGGTGAAGATGGTACAAGATTGTATTTTTTGTCTACAAGAAGCTGCTTTAGAATTCTTTTCCAAAAGGCGTGTATTTTCTACAAACCCAAAAGATTGTTTTGTCAATCCTCCCTGTGGATGTCCTAACCCTGGTAAAGAAATTCAGTGTGAAGACTGTCCGCACCTAGAAGCTTGTTTGTCTAGTTGTAAGGAGGAGAGTAGGGAGTGGCGAGTGGGGAGTAGGAGATGAGGAAGATGAGGGAGAGAAATAAGCAGAGGGGCGGGGTGCAGGGGGAAAACTCCTCTCCCTTGCTCCCTTCTCCCTGCTCCCTTGCCTCTTCTGTCCCCAATCCTCAATTTACCTCGCCTGCCTAACTTTGTTGTTGCTTGGCAGTTTTTCTTGCGAAATTAAGAGCTTGTAGTTATACTGACCTGGTGATAAATTTCCTATGAATAGTGCGTACCTTCCAGGCTGCCAGTAACCGGACAGTTCAGGTTTACTACCTGAGTAGCTGTCTGCTAAAACGCAAAAACGTCCACCAGGGCCATCAATCAATAATGTGGGTTTACCTTCACTTTCAACAGTCAGTCGTAAGTAAGGTAGTGCCTCTGTCACTTGAATAATTTGATTGGGTGTAGCGCTGACATTACCGCAATTACTTTTCTGTGATCCGTTAGACTGTCCACTCAAAACTAATGGATCTGAGGGTAATTTTTTATTAATTTGAACTGGTGGTACTTGAGCCAAATTGGCTTGACTTGATGCCAAAATCATCGCCAAAGCTGCGGGAACAACTTTAAATAAGTTAAACTTTTTCATATGAATTAATGCTCCCGACTATTTCTAGAGCGATTATAGATACAAATAGTCTGAGTTATGAGACGTTGCCTATAAGTCTATGTTCCAAAATAAATTGGATAGCAGGGGACAGGTGATAGGTGACAGGGCTGCAAGCCTTTGAAATTAAAAGTTTTAAAATTGTATGATGTCCTAACCTATGCTTCGACTGCTATATAAAATTTTATCTATTAAATTGATAAATATGTGGCTAAATATTAAAGATTAGATAAAGTATCTAATTAAGAAGATAGCTGTATTGAAAGAGGGATTAGGGACTGGGGACTGGGGGAGATGGGAGCGGGGGGAGTGGGGGGAGAAAAATTAGCAATTTATTGAGTAACTAAAAAATATTATTCTCCCTCATCTTCCTCATCCCCCTCATCCCCTGGTTGGTGAGCGTAGTCGAACCACATCTCCCTCATCCTCTCATCTCCATTCCCATTGGAACTATCCTATGAATCAACCAGAAGATGATTTAGAGCGTCGTCTGCAACAGTTGGAGGCAGAAATTAAGTCTCAGTCTTCAGCACCAGAGAAAAATTCCCCGTTGAGTTGGTTAAATTGGCGGCCTAATTTCCCAAAAATCCAACTGTGGTTTAATGGCTTATCGGCAACAAATAAGCTCATAGTTGTGGGTGTGTCAGTAATATTAGGTCTAGCGATCGCCCAAATGGTGTTAAAGGTGGTTGTCTCGGCAATATCTTTGGCGCTATTGGCCGGGTTGGTGTATCTTGGATACAAATTTTTTGTATCTGGCAATTCGCAAAATAAGCAATAGTCTTATGTTAACTATGCCGGACAGGGCAAACAAATAACTCTAACGGGAATTATCTAAATGACAACGCCAATTGTTAAAAAAACTAATAATCCACTTGGTAAAAGTCCAGCACAAGCAAGTTCACTACCCTTAGTTACAAGACGCTTCGCTGCTTGGGCGGCAGAAATCACCTTATTGGCTACCGCAGGCTTGATTCCTTATGGTATTGGTGTGTATGTCAATTCCAGAAGTGATTTTAATCGCGAACCGCTACACCCGGTATTAGTGGTCACACAAAGAGCGATCGCCAGACCTTTGGCGTTACCAGCAGACTACGGCATCCCTAGTGTAGCTGCGCCGACCAATTACTTATGGATGTTAGCTTTAATAGCACCCACTACCCTTTCATGGTGGCAATTATACTTACTAGCCAAAACAGGTAGCACCATGCCCAAACGCTGGTTTGGTCTTAAGGTCGTCAACGATGAAGGTACTCCGCCTGGTTTAGCCGCCGTCGTCGTCCGGGAAGGTATTGGTCGCTGGACTGTACCTGTGTCTATCGCCTATATTCTCTGGCGCTACAGTTTCGCTTTCCCCAACTTGGGCTTATTCACCTCATTAGCAGTGTTAATGGTTTTAGGCGAAGGTTTAGCCCTACCCGCAAGTCGTGGGAGGAAAGCCTTGCATGATTGGTTAGCGGGGACTTACGTAATAGATGCCAATCAACCGCTACAAGCCGCAGAAGCCGCTAGTGGACGTGGTTTATCGGCGACTAATCAGACAGAAGAGGGCAAAGGATTAGCTGCGACAGCAATGGCTATGAGTTATCCTCAACCACAGGCGATATCTATAGATAATAACAGCTCGGTTGGACTGTGGCGACGGATGCAGCAAAACCCCAGCCTCACCTTATTTGGTGTCGCCCTCACCAGTATGACGGCAGTACTAGCCACCTTAATTGGTACGCAAGTTTATATCCAAACTCACAAAGGAAGTCGGGAAGCGCCACCAGTTAGCACTCAGCAGTTCTTGGCACTTGTGCAACAATTAAATCCTGAGTCTGGGGCTAGCATTGAAGACCGCCAGAGGACAATTTTGGCTTTGGGTAGTCTCAAGGATTTCCAGTCTATCAACTTTTTGACGGATATGATGGTGAAGGAAACTAACCCCATCCTCATAGATACCATCCAACAGGCGCTAACCAGTGTGGGAACCGCCGCCATCCCCGAATTACAAGACAAAAATCAGTTTTTAGCTTCAGAATTAGACGCTGTTGGTAGCGCCTCTCCAGAACGGGAAACTCGACAAAAGCGCCTACAAATTAACCAGCAGACAATTAATAAAATCCTTAATGTTTACAGTGGTAAAACTGTAGGGCTTGACCTCAGCCGGACTCAACTGGGTCAAAGTGGTAGTGTAGGTGGTTCCTTCTTCAGTTTGGTGTTAGACAACAGTGATTTATCGGGGATTAAGTTTAAATCTGCCAATCTCAACCAAGCTAGTTTTAAGGGTAGCCGTTTTCGCGGCGTTGGTGAAGATGGACGCTGGGATACTTTTGATGATGCGATCGCTGATTTAAGTCAAGCACAGATGAAACAAGCCAATTTCACAGATGCTAACCTCAGCCGCGTCCTCATGACTCGTAGCGATTTAAGCCGCGCCACCCTCAACAGAGCCAATTTATCAAATGCACGCTTAATTGGTGCTAACCTCAGCAGCGCTCAATTAGTAGGAGCCGATTTACGGGGTGCAGTTTTAGAAAATGCCAGCTTGACAGGGGCAGATTTAGGCGACGCTAAATTACAAGAAGCCAACCTCTTTGGCGCACGTCTTGGTCGAGTCATCGCCATAGGCGCTCAATTGTCTTTTGCTAACCTAACTAAAACCGACTGGCAAAGTTCCGACCTTTCTGGCGCTGATTTAGAACGAGCTAACCTCAGTAATGCTGACCTCAGCGCCACTCGGATGACAGGCGCGACTTTACGTTCTGCTCAACTGGAAAATGCTAATTTGCAAAATGCCGACTTAAGTCTGGTAGATTTACGGGGAGCCAACGTTGCTGGCGCTGATTTTAAAAATACAGTTCTCACTCCCAGCAAACAAAACCCATCTGATCAATTTGTCCAAACCCCAGATTTAGGTTCAGTATCGGCGGTAGTGAAAGGCGTAGATTTTAGTCAAGCTAAAAATTTAGATGCCAAGCAACTAGCTTACATTTGCACTCAAGGCGGGATTCATCCCCGTTGTCCGTAGTCTTTTAAGCTTGTAGGGGTATAAGGGATTCTTGATACCCTTATGCCCTTTTTTCCCAAAAAAATCAAGATATTCAGCCACTTTCTCACCTATTCTCTGTTCCCAGTCCCCAATTCCCTAATAAATTACCCATGACCTACGAGCAACATCAGCGATAACATAAGTATTCAAAGGAACTTGCAAAATCCAAGATGGTGTGAGGAATCGGGTGATGAAGTATTTACCTTATTTAGTGGCAGCTTTGGCAACTAGTTCTACTGTGAGTCTTGTAATCAACACTCAACCAGCGCAGGCACAAGTCGCATACGGTAGTTATGTGGGTATTGGGCCGACTATTGGTTTGACCGATGGTATCCAAGTAGGGGGAGTTTTAGCTTTTCGCTACAAATTGCTAGAATCACCTATTTCCTTTCGCGCTCAAGCTTTAGTAGGACAGAATACCGCAGTTGTTCCCACAGTTTCCTATGACCTCCCCTTAAATTGGCAAACAGATGCTTACTTAGGTGCTGGGTTAGTGTTGACTGGTGGAAATAGCGCCTCTCCTGTAGGCGACAAAATTAGTTTTGCTCTACAACCAGGTATTGATTACGTCGTTCCTAATAGTAATACTGTGCTGTTTGGTAATGCCGTTATCGCTTTTGATGCCTATCGTGATGGTGGTGGTGCGGCTGTTGCTGTCCAGGGTGGTGTAGGTTTACGCTTTTAAGTTACCATTGATTGAATGTTCGGTTCTGGTGGGGAGCAGTCACCAGAGGTAACGGGGAAAGTACGCCTGCGGAGTACCGTAGGCTAACGGTGAAAATCCGGCGCTGTCCCGCAACTGTGAAGGAAAGAAGTTATCTTAACTTTCCCAGCCAGAATGCCCGCCGAATTTTATCTATGTGTTTTTCACATCTGCGAGGTACGGATGACTACTGATAATTCTTTGGGCGTGGCTGAACACACCTTATTTGTTTGCAAAACCTGTGCGAGTGTTTGGCAAGATGGTAAACGTGTAGGTGAAAGCGGCGGTCAAAAACTCTTAAACCAACTCCAGCAGCTAGCCCAAGATTGGGAATTACGAGACAAATTTCCCATCCAAGAAGTTGAATGTATGAGTGCTTGCAACCGTTCTTGCGTTGTTGCTTTTACTGGTAAAGGCAAGTTGACCTATCTATTTGGTGATTTAACTTTAGATGATAATGTCTCTGCGGTGCTGGAATGTGCCAGTAAATACTACGAGAAAGCCGACGGCTTACTACCTTGGGCAGAACGTCCCGAACCTTTGAAAAAAGGTATCCTCGCTAAGATTCCAGCTATTAATAACTAGGGTGTAGGGGTGTAAGGGTGTAGGGGTGTAAGGGTAGAATAAATCATGTTTTTTCGTTACTTTGATCAACCCAATCCCCAGTCCCCAGTCTCCAGTGCCTAATTTATGAAACGCCTTTTAATTCTGGGTGGAACCGGAGATGCAGCCGAACTGAGTACCAAAGTAGCAAATATCCCTGGTATTGAGGCGATCGCATCTTTAGCTGGTCGCACCCGTGAACCTATCCTTCCTTCCGGTAATGTCCGAGTCGGGGGTTTTGGCGGTGCAGATGGACTGGCTGAGTATCTCCGGAAAATGCAGATTGATGTATTAATTGATGCCACTCATCCCTTTGCATCACAAATTTCCGAGAATGCGGCGGTGGCGGCGCGGGAAGTGGGCATACCACATCTCATGTTAATCCGTCGCCCTTGGGAGAAACAAGTCGGCGATCGCTGGATGGAAGTTAATAGCACCAGCGCCGCCGCCGATGTGTTGGAAAACCAAGCAAAAAGAGTATTTTTAACCGTTGGTAGACAAGAACTCGCCGCCTTTGCCCATCTGCAAGACATCTGGTTTCTCATGCGGATGATTGATCCCCCAGGTGCGGATGCTTTAGTGCCGCCTGGGGTGATATTGTGCGATCGCGGCCCCTTCACCCTCGCACAAGAAAGAGAAATCCTGATTCAACACCATATTGACACCATCGTCAGTAAAAATAGTGGCGGTAACGCCACCTACGCCAAAATCATCGCCGCACGAGAACTAGGCGTACAAGTTGTTATGGTCAAGCGTCCACCAGTACCACCCGGAGAACAAGTTGCAGATGTTGATGCAGCTGTCAAGTGGCTAAAGGAAACAGTTGACAGGTGACAGGTGACAGGTGACAGGTGACAGTTGATCCTTTTCCCCCTTCCCCTTTCCCCTTTCCCCTTTCCCCCATCTCCCCCACTCCCCTATTTCCGACAGTCACACAAAGCGGTATATTCAAGTATGGCAGGGTCGGAAATAAGCAGTGCCAAAAATCATCACTATTATCAACGGTAAAGGGGGTGTCGGTAAAACGACTACCGCCATCAATTTAGCTGCTCAGTTTGCGAAGAAAAAAAAGGTTATTCTTGTAGATACAGATGTACAAGGTTCTGCCAGTTGGTGGTTTGGCAGAAGTCAAAATGGTATGGGGTTTGATTTATCCCAAGAAACCAATCCTCAGCTTTTAGGTAGGTTACAAACTATCAAAGAATACGATTTAGTAGTAGTAGATACGCCACCTGCGCTACACTCTGAAGCATTAGCCACAGTAGTAGCGATCGCAGATTATCTAGTTTTACCTACACCACCATCCGCAATGGACTTGGCTGTATTAATTGAGACAGTCAAGGCGGCTGTAGTTCCGGCTGGAGTTGCCCATCGGGTGTTACTCACAAAGGTCGATACCCGGAGTGTAAATGAAGCAATAGAAGCACAAAATACTCTCCAAAGGCTAGGAATCCCCGTCTGCAAGGCTTTTATTCGGATTTATAAAGCCCATGAAAGAGCCGCTTTGGATGGTGTAGCTATTGACCAATGGCGAGGCAAAAATGCTAGAGAAGCGGAATCAGATTACCACCGCGTGGCCGAAGAACTACAGCGTGATTGGAGAAAATAATGCCTAGAAAACAGAACCTTTCCGATTTAATTCAAGAGGAAGCCCAAAAATTTACCCCCTCTGCTGGTGAAGATGCAATTGAAGTCACCGCACAAGCAGTGGTTGAAGAAATTGCTGCAACTCCAGAAGCATCACCAACATCGGCAGATAATGGTGATAAAGGTAGCACAAAAGCAGATTTAGAAGCGACCATCAAAGAATTACAAGCAAGTTTAAAAAAATCCACACAACAGGAAAAAACCTTACAGCAAAAAATAGACGAATTACAAGCAGCTTTATCTGAGCAAAAATCTTCCTTTAAAAAACTCACAAAAGAGTTAGAAGAAACCAAAAAAACTGCTCTACAGCTAGCAGAAGCTAACTCTCAACTGATAGAAGAACATAAATCTTTAGCTTTAGCACAAGAACAAGAGCAACAAAAACTAGAACAACAAAGACTGGAACAAGAGAAACAAAAACAGGAACAACTACAAAAACAAAAAGACATCTATAAACCAGTACCTTATAGAAAATCAACTCGACTTCCCGACAATCGACCAACACAACCAACTCAAACAACAAACGAAATCAAGGATGATTTTGCTTCCAATACTTGGTTATACGATTAGATGTTGAGGCTGATAACACTTCTCTATGAAGTTGCACTGCATAAATAATGTAGAGACGTTGCATGCAACGTCTCTACTTGTTTTAGAGGAAATTTCATATAAAATGACACAAAAACCAGTCGCTATAACTCTCTGTGCCTTCGTGTCTCTGTGGTAAATAAACCACAAAGACACAGAGAGAGATTACCCTACTACGAAATTAACCAACTTTCCAGGCACAACAATTACCTTTTTAATCTCCTTACCTTCCAGGTGACGTTGCACAACTTCTGACTCACGGGCGTATTTTTCCAACTCTGCTTTATCAGCTTGCGCGGGAACTTGGATATCAGCCCGCTTTTTGCCATTCACTTGAATTACCAGAGTGATTTCGTCAGCAACTAAAGCCGCCGTATCAAAAGCAGGCCAAGTTTGAGTATGTACTGATTCGCCCTTGCCCAACAAATGCCACAATTCATCAGCGATGTGTGGTGCAAAGGGAGCCAACAAAAGCACTAACGTCTGGATACCCTCAGCATAAACTGGGGAATGTTTACCGCTAGCATCAGTGAGGGCGTTACTCAACTTCATCAACTCGGAAACAGCAGTATTAAATTGATACTCGTCTTGTACATCTTCCGTCACCGATTTAATAGCAGTGTGAATTGCCCGGCGTAAGTCTTTTTCTGACTTACTCAATTCACCAGATATAGTTTGAGGCTTAACCCCAGAAGCAACATAATCTGTTACCAAACGCCAAACCCGATTTAAGAAGCGGAATTGTCCTTCCACATCGGCTTCATCCCATTCCAAATCTTTTTCTGGCGGCGCTTTAAATAAGATGAACATCCGCGCTGTATCTATGCCGTATTTACCAATAACCTCTTCCGGCGCGACACCATTACCTTTAGATTTGGACATGGTGGCGTAAAGGCGTTGCAGTGGTTCGCCTGTTTGGGGGTCACGGGGGTCGTTGGGATCAACCAAATGGGAAGGTATCCATTTATCTTTGCCGCCTTTATTCGGGTTGAGGTAAGTTAAACCCTGTACCATACCTTGAGTTAACAAACGTTCAAAGGGTTCGTCAAAGTTCAACAAGCCGCGATCGCGCAATACTTTAGTAAAGAAGCGCGAATACAATAAGTGTAAAATCGCGTGTTCAATACCGCCTACATATTGATTTACTGGCATCCAGTCGTTAGTTTTTGCCGACTCAAATACCTGTTCTTCGTTCTTAGCATCAGTAAACCGCAAGAAATACCACGAAGAATCAATAAAAGTATCCATCGTATCTGTTTCCCGTTTGGCAGGAGTGCCACAACTAGGACAAGGTACATTCACCCAACTTGACAACTGTGCCAAGGGTGAACCACCACGCCCAGTAAACTCAACTTCTTCGGGTAAGGTGACGGGTAAATCTTTGTCAGGTACTGGAACTATCCCACAATTGGGGCAATGAATCACAGGAATTGGTGCGCCCCAATAACGTTGGCGAGAAATCAACCAGTCCCGCAAGCGGTATTGAATACGCTCTTTACCAAAACCCTGTTCTGCGGCGTATTTAACTATAGCTTGCTTGGCATCCGTAGAACTCATACCAGTAAAAGCCCCGGAATTAATTAAAATTCCTGGTTCTGTATAAGCTTCGTTATATTCAATTTGCACGACTTGGGTAACTTCTTGAGTCTGTGATGCTGGGGTTAAGTCAAAACCCGCCACATCATCAGGGGCGGCGATGACAAAATCAATTGGTAAATCATACCTTTGAGCAAATTTAAAATCCCGCACATCATGGGCAGGCACACCCATCACCGCCCCAGTACCATACTCATACAGTACATAATCGGCAATCCAGATAGGAACTTCTTCCCCTGTAAATGGGTTAATTGCCTTACCACCTGTAGCTACACCGCGTTTAGGTTTATCTTCGGCGGTACGTTCCAACTCGCTTTGGTTTGTCACCTCTTTAATAAAGCTGTCTACCACCGCTTGTTGTGTTTTGCTGGTGACTTGCTTGGTGAGGGGATGTTCAGGAGCTAAGACTACATAGCTGACACCGTAAACTGTATCAGGACGGGTGGTGTACACGGCTATTTTTTCACTGCTGCCGACGATAGGAAATTCTAAATACGCCCCGGAAGATTTCCCTATCCAGTTTGCCTGCATCAATTTGACTCGTTCCGGCCAACCTGTCAATTTATCCAGGTCGTTTAATAATTCTTCAGCGTAGTCGGTGATCTTCAAAAACCACTGCCGCAACAATTTACGCTCAACTATCGCGCCACTGCGCCAAGAACGTCCTTCACTATCAACTTGCTCGTTGGCTAATACAGTTTGGTCAATGGGGTCCCAGTTTACCGCCGCTTCTTTTTGATAAGCTAACCCGGCTTGCAAGAATTGTAAGAAAATCCACTGCGTCCATTTGTAATAGTCTGGCGAACAGGTGGCGACTTCGCTATCCCAGTCAATGGATAAACCCAGACGCTGCAACTGTTGCCGCATTTGGGCAATGTTTTGATAAGTCCATTTGGCAGGCGGTACACCACGGTCAATGGCGGCGTTTTCTGCTGGTAAGCCAAAGGCATCCCATCCCATCGGATGCAGTACCCGATAACCCTGCATACGTTTGAGGCGGGCAATCACATCTGTAATTGTATAGTTACGGACGTGACCCATGTGCAGGCTGCCCGATGGATAGGGGAACATGGAGAGTGCATAGAATTTTGGTTTATTACTATCTGTGGGGGTCTTATCTAAACCAAGTTCTACCCATGTTTTTTGCCATTTTTCCTCAATTGTTGCGGGTGTATATCGGGAGTCCACCGAAAATTCTCCTACTCGTCTGTAATCATGTCTGCCTTCATATTGTAGTTGATGGTAGGCAAAGGTTTGAAAACTGGCTATGGCTGAATTAAATACAAGCTTTTCTGGCGGAGTGCAGGTTTTTGTTTACCTGAAACAGCAAGAAGGCTCACACTGTAACGGTACTCCGTTCAGTGTTGAGATGAATTGCGAGTGAGTTGGCGACAGTCCTCTGACCAATGCCGAAGGCGTTCGCGTAGCGTCTCGTAGAGAGGGAAGAGGACATGGAGGAAACGAACAAAATATTTGTTTTGAGTTAACATAATCATGATTATTTATGTTAGCATGAATATGTAAACGCGGTAAGGTTGATACCCTCCGGGTTCGCCAGTTTGGCGGGACGCAAACCGACACCGCCAACTGGACTCACCATGTATAGAGCAGTTAAAGTTAGAATCTACCCCACCGATGAGCAAGAATCCTATCTAGCTCAATGTTTTGGCAATACTCGATGGTTGTGGAATTATATGCTCAACGCCACGACTACTGCATACAAAGAAAGTGGGAAAGGTCTTTCTAAGGCTGCAATGGATAAGTTATTGCCTGGGTTGAAGAAAGAATATGAATGGTTAGGACTTGCTTATAGTCAGGTTCTGCAACGAGTCACATTTAATCTTTCTAGTGCGTTTGTCAATTTCTTTGAGGGACGGACTAAATATCCAAACTTTAAATCTAAACATGGTAAACAATCTATTCAATATCCCCAAAACGTCAAATTATTGCCACAGGATTCTGTAATCAAATTTCCTGGCAACTTGGGAAGAGTGAAAACCGTGTTTCATCAAGAGCTACCTGACGCTAAATTCACGACTGTAACAATTTCGAGAAATGCTGATGGTAGATATTATGCTTCTATTCTTTTTAATCAAGAAGATAACCCAGTAGGGGCGGGTTCACAAATATCCCCATTCATTAACAAAGATCCAAGTAAACCCGCCCGTACAGCAATCAATGAAGCTATTGGGATTGACTTAGGATTAAAGAACTTTGCGATCACCTCAGAAGGTTCAAAATATGACCTTCCTAAAAAGCAGTTAGCAAAATTAGAAAAGAATAGAAGGCGCAAGCAACGTAAACTAGCTAAGAAGACAGACAAAACATCTAACAAGCGTCGTAAAGCTAAACGCTTAGTAGCTAAAATATCTAGCAAAATAGCTAGAGTTAGAGAGGATTTTCTACACAAGCTATCTCGCAAAATAGCATACGAAAACCAAGTGATTTGTGTAGAAGATTTGGCAGTTAAGAACATGGTTAAGAATCCTAATCTTGCTAAGTCGATATCAGACCAAGGGTGGGGAATGTTTCAAACCATGCTCAAGTACAAAGCAGAGAAGTTCGGACACACCTATCTTGAAATAGGTCGATTTTTCCCATCCTCTCAACTTTGTAGTGAGACTCTACTACCCATTCCAATGTTGCAACATGGTTATGATTCATTGGGCATTAGGTTTATAGATTGTCCACACTGTCACAAGCAGCATGATAGAGACATCAATGCTGCCATAAATATAAAAAATGAAGGTTTGCGATTATGGGCGTTAGGAACTAGCGCTTCTGCCCTTGGAGGGGATGTAAGACCAAAGTCTTCTGGACGTAAAAAATCTACGAAGGTTGAGGCAGTCTCCCATGAATTGGGAAGCCCACACCGTAACCGATAGGGTCGGTGTTGGGTAGTTCACTTGATGCAGCCAGCAAGAGTTAAACAGCTAGGAGGTATTTACCTACCTGACGGTTGGTGGAGTTTGTAGTAAGGACTTTAGTCCTTATATATTCAGCACTAATGTTGTAGAGACGTTGCATGCAACGTCTCTACAACAACGAACGGAATATTAATTAATATTAGGCGGAACTTCCCTGAGTTGCGATCGCCTACGATTGATCACTTTTTCTGGGGAAGCTACGGCTGCTTTAGGAATTTCTATAACTGGGTTGTTTAAAGCTACCTTGATCTGGGGGCTGGGTTGGACAAAAGTTTGATTTCGTTGTTCTGGCTGTGTTTGGGCCAGTTGTGGTGTTAAGGCTTCCCTTCCTGGTAGCAAGCTGGAAACTGCACCAACTACACAAGCTGCCACAGCACCACCAAAAACCCACCTTGACCGAGAACGACGGTTAACTTTGGTAATTACTTGCTGGGCTGTCACTTCTGGAGATTGTTGGGTTGTGGGTATGGGCATGGTGCGAATGCCTTGCCTGAGCTTTAATAGCCGTGAATAAAGGCGCTGCACTGCTACATCGTTTGCTAACCAGTCTTCAACTTGCTTGCGTTCTGCTGCTGTCACCTCGCCGTCGAGGTATGCACTCAATAATTCAAAGCGATCGCGCTTCACCATATCCATAGCACCCGTTGCTTCTTTGGTATGCCTAGCCATCTTTTTTGCTAAATTTCTCGAAAATTGCTGCCGACAACAGTTATTAAAATCAGAATCAGTAGTCATACTAACATTTTTACTAATTCATCTAGGGGGAGAATGAGGGCAAGCCTGAGATATTCATCAATTGTTTTATTGATGGCGGAGGCATAATTTAGTTCCTTGATGATTCTTAATCAATAATTAAATTCTCCCATAAGATAGATGAAAAATAGTGTAAATTAAGCATCAAGATAGTTTTGCAACTGAGTTTGCAATCTGGATCTAGCTCTGGCAATTCTGGATTTGACTGTTCCCAAGGATACCCCGGTAATTTCGGCAATTTCTTCGTATGCCATGCCTTCGATTTCCCGCAGCACAATAGTAGTACGGAATACTTCGGGTAAATCAGCGATCGCTGAGCGCAGTTGTTCGTAAAACTCTCTGGTTGTCAGTTCTTCCTCTGGGCCTGGTGTATCCCCAGCAATTTCCCAATCCATTTCACCATCATCTACAGAACGAGGAGCATCTAACGACAAAGGACTGACAACCCGCTTCCGTTTACGCAACTCGTCATAAAACAAATTGGTGGCAATGCGGCTTAACCAACCCCTAAACTTAGAAGGTTCTTGTAATCGGTTAATATTCCGATACACACGAATCCAAACTTCTTGAGCCAAGTCGGCTCTATCTGGCCAGTCTGGGGCTAGGTGGTACAAAACTCTATCAACCTGGGTTTGATAACGGCGCAAAAGTTCAGCAAACGCAGCACGATCAGGACGCAGCCCGGCTTGACAGCGCAAGATTAAATCGTGGTTAGAAAGTTTGTCAACTTGCACCGATGCTTCTGGACACCTCGCATCAACCGTTGACCAGGATACAGTAATCGATTGACTCATAGATCGTACTGGCTTTAATTCATCCCTATCTATTAGACCTGCTAATTAGTCGCTTGTTCCAGAATTAAGTGACGGATTTAGGAGTGTAACACCAACTTGTCTAGGATTGGGTGCATTTGTTCAGCTGTAGTGCGTCAATCTCGCTGTTTGTGGATTCTTTTTGTTCACCTGTTATAGGCGGAGGCAGAAAGTAGGCAGGAGGTAAAGTCTTACTACTCCTAGCATTCAAGCTTTGAAAATGTCCTCACCTATGTGACCAAGGCTATAACTCCAGGCTATATTACCTATGGCTGTGGCTCTCCTGCTAAGTGACCACTTTCGGTTGACAATTTATGCAAAATGTGCATAGCTATAATGCCATGTCTAGGGGAAAAAAGCACTTCTTGTTCTCTACAGGTTAAGTTAATCTAGAGGTGGCTTTTCTAAATACATAGAAATTCATCTATGTATATGAATGATGAAACTGGAGGAAAGTAATTTTTGTAAAACTTTTGGGTAAAATTTCTGAAATTGACTTTAGCATTATATCGAATGTAAAACTTTTTTATCAGTTGTCATTGGTGATGAGTCATTATTCTACAAAACTAATCTTTAAACCTTGACAAATAACAACTAAGAACTAACTCGCCCTGGAGTAATAAACTATGATTTCATAACAGAAATAACTATGAAAATATGTCTATGATAGTCACGATTGCTCATGCTGGATTGTCAATCTCTGACAAAGCCAATTAGGTTCTATTAAAATAGAAAACTTAGTTATTTGGCAGACAGAAACTGAATCCGGTAGAAACTATTTTTAGTAGTAATACCAGTTTGCAGAAATTATATGCAAGATTGATGCACACAACCTGGAAATTGAAAGGTAATTCTCATTCCAGAAATTCCAGATTGCTGATTTATACAGGACTTACGGAACTGGCACTTGGGGTAGGGTGTGTCAGATGTGGAAAATCCTTAAATGTATAGGAAATTCTTGGGTATGACGCACCCTACAGTTACTCCAGAAATTCCAGATTGCTTATTTATAGTAGTCACCACATAGCTTATGACAGAGATAAACCATAAAATATTGATAGTAAACAGCTTTTGAAGCTGTCTTATGTTCCCTATCCCCTATCCCCTACTATAAAGCTGGGTGATTGAACCTTAGTAAAAAGTATAGTATCAGGGATTTCTTGGGTTGTAGTAGCTGGGGAATGTCATTTTTCCGGTCTTTTGACTAAAATTGTTGTTGATGTGTCTATGTGTTGTTGATAACTAGCCCCAGAATTAGTTTGATCAGGGACATGAACTTGGAAAAATAAGTTGAGGGCAAACGTAATCGTGATTGCTAGGCATAGTTTTTCTAACATGGTCTTTCTCCCACACACACCATTTATGATTAATTTCCGCACTTGGCAAGTGCTAGCAGTAAGTTTGATGTTAAAAATTCTCTGTTTGACACTCCAGTTAAACAAACTTCTGTATGAGAAATTGTTTAACTCTAATACCTCTATACTCTTAGTTTGCCCAAGAGCTTAGGCATAGTTACGGGCAAACAGATAAGAATTTATAAATTCTTGATAATTAGAAAATAAAAATGTTCAATTAGTCGGTCGGATATGTCAGGGATAAACAATAGGCGATGGCAATGGTAAGAAATGAATCAGTAGGGCGTATGGTAATGTTTCTGGGCTTCGGCACAGCCATCTTATCGCTAGCTGTGCATTGGCGCGTTACTACGGCGCAGGAACAGTTTAAAAAACCAGTTCTGACTACCTTAAACCGTCAAGGGGGGGTTTACAGGGGGGGGATAGGCGAAACGGCTTTTGGTGCGCCTGTACCTCCAGGGGACTCTACTTCATCTCAAATATCTCAACCACAGTCTTCGGCTATTGAGCCTAATAATAAGTCGGACACTGTTAACCAAAATGTAGCTTTAGCGACTAACGTACCCAAAAAAACAGAGCTATTTTCATCAAAATTAAGCAATTCTAGCGAGTTGCGTTCACCTCAACCTTCAGCCCACCAAAAAACCTCCAATAAGTTTGTAGAGAATGCGAAGAAGGAAGTAGTGGTTGATTTGAGCGATCGCCGTACTTACGTTTATGCTGGGGATGTTGTCATAGCCAGTTACCCAATAGCTATAGGTAAGAAAGGCTGGGAAACGCCTACAGGGACTTTCACCGTGTCACACATGGAACATGATCCCATCTGGAAACACCCGATTACAGGTAAAATATTTCCTGCCGGGTCTGACAGTCCTTTAGGGGAGAGATGGATAGGTTTTTGGTCAGATGGACGTAATAAAATCGGATTTCACGGCACACCAGATACCCACCTTTTAGGAACCGCTATTTCTCACGGCTGCCTAAGAATGCGTAATTCTGATGTCCGTATGCTATATGACCAAGTAGAGGTAGGTACACCCGTGATAGTACAGAATTAGTTAAGAGTCCATAGTCTATAGTCCAAAAGCTTCATCTTTTAACTGTTGACTAATGACTTATGACTAATTCTAAGATTTCTGTTCAAAGCTAGGAGCGTAGACTTGTAGTAAACTGCTAACCTGGCGTAAGACTTCATTGCCCGTTGTTTTTGTGGACACAGGGGTTCTGTGGTCGTTTCGTTGGTTAAGGTTAAGGTTAATTGCCTCACTTACTTGCTGGGAGATTAATTCTTGAAGTTCAGCCCTAGCACGTATGCGTTGGTAACTAGCACCTTCTTCTGTGGTGGCGTATAGGGGGGGTAGACGGTTGAGGGCGTAGGCGGCTATATCGCCCACATCAATGGAACTTTCGCTGGTAGCTTCAATTTCTGCTACTCTAGCGATCGCCTCAGTTAATACTAATTCTTCCATAACGTTAATAAACTGTTTGCGAGGAACTGCCACTACCTCACCAGTTAATAACGCTCCCATCAACCGATCTAGCGCCATGTACTCTTCTATTGAGAGTTCTGAGGCGTTATCACAGATGCGTCCGACTTCTGCTTCCATTGCTGGTGTAAGATAACCATCCTGGAGAGCTTGTTCTACAATTTTTTCAATACTCATAGCGCTCATCTTTTATTTAAGCCACCCAAGCAAGGTAAGTACGGAACCAGTTAAACTTTTTTGCCTAATTTATTATCGACAAAAAATATACAAAGTCAACATTAGCACCCCTTAATCACACCCCGATTATGGAAAGGTTTTGTTTTTCCAGGGAATTGGGTCAACAGATTGACCATTAACATACAGACCCCAGTGTAAGTGCGGGCCTGTAGAAGCCCCTGTGGAACCCACTGCGCCAATTAATTGCCCTGCTTTGACAAAATCACCTTCTTTTACATTAATTTGGCTCAGGTGCATGAAAATACTGACAACTCCTTGACCGTGGTCAATGCCGACGACGTTACCATGCACCCGAAATCCTTGGGATACTCTACCTACTAATGCTACCTTGCCAGCTGCTGGGGCAACTACACGAGATCCGGCTGCACCTGCGTAGTCAATACCACGATGGTAGTAATCTTTGGCAAATTTGCCGTTGTAGTAGCGACGTACACCATAACCAGTGCTGAGTCGTCCTTGATTTGGCCTCAGAAATGCCCCATTCCAGTATTTTTGCGGTGTTTGTAAAGCTTTCAACTCAGCCGCACGTCTAAGTTCGTATTCAGTTGCGCCACTAGCAGATTTCCCTGGTGGTAGAGTAATACGCTGTACAGGAAACTTACGGTTAGTCACTGGTAAAGATAACTCTGTAACTTGACCATCACCAGACACTCTAATTTTTCTAGTACCTGGCTTTTCTAAGGGAGTTGTGGGGATAAATGCTCGATATTTATTAGGTGCTACCTGAAAAGCTGGGTAAGTTTTCTCGCCAACAGATATTGTTGGGTTATTAGTATTGTCGGGATTATCGAGATTAATAAATACAGACACTGTATCCCCTAGTCGGGGTTTGGTGGGATTAACCTGGACTTGCAATGCTTCTACAGGTAATGCCGATATTGCTGGTAAAATCGCACATAAACCTATAAATAAGTTTGCTGGCAAAATATTAAAACCGTATTTATTTTTATGATAATTAACTGTGGGAACTTCCTTAGCCATATAACCCAATCAAAATTGTTTACTTCTTCTGAGAAAGAGACTAGCTCATAGTTGCTAGTGTTTCCTAACTGAAGCAAATTTTTTTGACCATAAAGCATAGTCTGGAAAATTGCTCTATGCACTAAACTATACTAATCGTAATGTATAAAATGGCAAATGATAATTATCTTAACTATTAAGCAATTGCACAGGGCAAGATTTGGTTAAAAATATTCGTGGCTTGAGAGTACATGATCCCCTAAAGTAGCCTAAGTTGTTTGCATACTGGAATTGCTCCCAAGACAGACGCAAAAATGCCAGAATGATCTGTCATACATCTAAGTTGCACATCTTTTCGTATTGGCTGTTGACGGCTGACGGTTGACAGTTAACAGTCAACTGTCAACAAACCCATGAGGGACTATACAATTTAAAAGTGTAATGATACCAATTTGAAACAGGACTCGCAAGTGTCACAATTGGTGGTTGGTGCGTGACGCTACAAGTCTCATGACTAGGTTCAAATATTATCGCTCCTCACACACCCTACAGAAAAAATCTGCCAGTTGCGTAAGTCCTATGAAAAAAGAATGCGACAGATATATGGGTAGGGGCGCACATCTGTGCGCCCCTACAGATAATCGATGTGTTGTAAATATTTTTTGAATTGGGATAAGTTAATAATTCCCATTTTTACAGGTTTAAGGAGTTTATAACGGCTATTGATAAATTTGTGACTGTATAAAAAACAAGTGACACAGGCATTGCAAACTAATTTAAAAAGAATTTATGTCAACAAGGAAAGTAAGAAAGGCGGTAATTCCAGTTGCTGGTTTTGGTACTAGATTATTTCCAGCTACTAAAGTTGTGAAAAAAGCACTTTTCCCGATTATTGATCAAGATGGTAGAGCCAAGCCTGTAATTTTAGCAATTGTAGAAGAAGCAATTAGCGCGGGAATTACAGAAATTGGTATTGTGGTACAGCCAGATGATATGGCAATTTTTGCTGAATTATTTAAAAATCCCCCGCCACCAGAACTATTGCAAAAACTTTCTCCACAAAATCAAGAATATAGTAAATACCTACAAGAGTTAGGCAATAAGGTTGTATTCTTAACGCAACAAGAACAAGAAGGATATGGTCATGCAGTATATTGTGCCAAAGATTGGGTAGGTAATGAACCATTTTTATTAATGTTAGGTGATCATGTTTATAAATCTGATATTGATAAATCTTGTACGCGGCAAATGGTGGAAATTTATGAGCAAGTTAATCAAAGTGTTGTTAGTTTAACTACAATGCCAGCAGCAATAATTAATAAAGCTGGATGTGTCACAGGGGTTTGGCAAGATTTTAATTCTATACTGACAGTAACACAACTGGCGGAGAAACCCAGCATAGATTATGCACGCGAGCATTTGCGGGTAGAAGGCGTGGCAGAAGATGAGTTTTTATGTATCTTTGGTTTGTATATAATTACGCCAAGGATATTTGATTTTTTGGAAGAAAGTATAAATAAAAATTTACGCGCTTATGGCGAATTTCAAGTAACAACCTGTTTAGATAAGTTGTGTCAAGCAGAAGGTATGACTGGATATGTTGTCAAAGGTAAGTGTTTTGATACAGGTTTACCAGATACCTATCGGCAGACATTTATTGATTTTTATAGTGGGTGACAGGTGACAGGTGACAGGTGACAGGTGACAGTTGAGTAATATCAAGTCCGGCTAATTACTTACGATATAGTTGCTAGGGTCGGTAATGGGTAATAGCGAATAGGTAATTGTTTTCTACCATTAGCAATTAGCAATTAGCAATTACCAACCCCCAAGATGTGATAAGTGATTAAGCGGACATGATATAATATAGCTTTTCTTGATCCAGTGAGAAGTAAGAATAATTAAACGCAGATGTTGGCGTTCGCGGTAGGGTCTCGTAGAGAAGCCAATGCTTGGCAACGCTACCGCTTTCTCGCAGAGTACCCGAAGGGTACGCAGATGAACGCCGATAAATTTGTACCTCAACAGATTAGGAAAGGCTATAATTAACTGACTGCCGCATCTAATAAAGTTATTGTTCCTACATTAGCGTCAATTTCTACATCTGCACCAATTGGTAAGATAAATTTATCTTGAATGTGACCTATCATTGCACCATACCAAGCAGGTATTTTTAAGGGGGTGATGTGGTCTTGTAATACTTCCATTAAAGTTAGCGAGTAGCCCTCGCTGGGTTTACAATCAGTACATTGTCCGAAGATAAAACCGGAAATTCGATATAATATTCCCGCATTTTTTAACTGCGTTAACATTCTATCTACTCGATATATATCCTCGTTGACATCTTCTAAAAATAAAATTCTATTTTGCCAAGCGGGTAAATAGGGCGAACCAAGCATTGCAGTTAGTACAGATAAGTTACCCCCTACTAATTTACCTTTGGCTTTTCCTGATACTATTGTCTGCACTTTTCCTTCTGGAGAATTGGTATTTTGTAATGTTACTGCTTCCCCGTTGAACAGAATGCGCTGGAGATAGTTCAGCGTCAAGGGAGTCCAGGTGGATGTAGCCACAGGCCCGTGAAAGGTGATAATTCGACTCCGGGCATTAATGGCTAATAATAAGGAAGTAATATCGCTATAACCCATGATAATTTTTGCATGGGAACGAATTAAGGGGTAATTGAGTAGAGGTAATATGCGATTACAACCCCAACCGCCACGCATAGCGAGAATTGCTTTGACTGAATTATCAGCAAACATATCATTTACATCTTGAGCGCGATCGCTATCTTTACCCGCTAAGTAACCATAACGGTCTAAAATATGTTTGCCCAACTTAGCTTTTAACCCCAAGTTAGTCAGATATTGCTGGACTATTTCTATATATCGAGGTTCAAAAGTACCCGCCGGTGCAATTAACCCTACTGTGTCGCCCACTTGTAAGCGTGGCGGCTTGATGATGGTATTTGGCGGTTTACCTTGAGCTGTAAGCATAGGAATTTGGGTAGCCAGGGTAGCTAAACCACAAGTTCTGAGAAATTGGCGACGCTTGGTAGTCATGCGGGGATTGGGTTTTTGTCGAATCAAGAAAGCCAAGTTTATAATTTTGGATAAAGTCGAGCTAAAACTACAACAGCTTATCAGATACGAACAGACCCAATACAAAACTTTTGTCTATTACTCAATGGCTCTGACTGATGGATTAGTCGCTAGTAAAGCATTGATAATAACTATCATGCCGCCTGAAATAGTAAATAAGAGAACTAGATTTATATTAGCGAGGAAACCAGCTAATACATAGGAAAAGGGAGCCACCCCAACAGCAGAAAAGGTCGCCAAGCTGATAACTCTGCCTAACATTTCCGGGGGAGTTTGCTTTTGCACCCAAGTAATGCCTAAAACAGTGAAAAAGCCACTACAGCCACCAAGAACAGCAATTACCAGACTTGTCAAGGTTAAATTTCCTAAAAAGCCAATACAGAAAAAGCCCAAGCCTTGTACAGCGCCCAGACTCAGAATTACTATTCCCAAGGCTGGAAGATTGGTCAGAACTGCTGTCATTAGTGTGCCTAACAACGCACCACCACCCCAAGCTGACCTCATGACTCCTAATGCGATCGCACCTCCTGAGAAGCGAGTCTGCGCCAATGAGGTGATCCCAACTTCTAATGGGCCTAAGAAGAAAAAATTAATTACGGTTATGACCAGTAAAACTACTTTCAATGCTGGATTATGCCAAGTATAATTTAGTCCCTCACGGATACCAGCAATTAAGCTGTTGATCTGATGAGTGAAAGAGGCTTTTCTGGGAGAGGAGTCTGGGGTTTGTGG
Organism: Anabaena azotica FACHB-119; assembly: GCF_014697625.1. Classification (GTDB taxonomy): domain Bacteria; phylum Cyanobacteriota; class Cyanobacteriia; order Cyanobacteriales; family Nostocaceae; genus Trichormus; species Trichormus azoticus_A. Next base: position 103,655 of record NZ_JACJSG010000027.1, read on the forward strand.
TAATTCGTTTGTCACCACTGACTCTTGTCTTTGGGCTATAGTTTGCTTGTCACTTTTTTTGATCAACAAAAGTGTCACAGCTGAGAACAGGAAACTGGCTGCATCAATGGCAAATGCTTTCTCAATACCTACACTAGCAATTAGCAAACCGCCTAAAGTAGGGCCTATCAGCATAATTAGTTGAGTACTTCCCTGACTCAAGGTATTACTAGCTATCAACTGTTCCTTGGTGACGAGGGTGGGAATAATTGATCTCGCGGCTGGGATCGAAAAACCTTCAACAATTCCGAAGCTAATCGCGAACAAGTAAAGTAGCCATATCTGTTGTGTACCTGGCAGCATGACTAAAACCGTGAGTAAACCTGTGAGGAGCGCACACAAGATATGAGAAACTATCATCATCAACCTGGGTGAGAGGCGATCGCTGACTGCGCCGCCAACCAACATCAAAATAGCACGAGGAATCGCCGCCGCCATCAATACTCCACCCAAGCTGATGGGGGATTTAGTTAACTGTATAGTCAACCAAGGTAAGGCTACTAAAAAAAATTGATCTCCTATTAGTGACACATTTTCACCAATAAATAAAAGGCGAAAATTTCTTACAGTCAACGGCTGCCAAAGAGGTAATTTGTCATTGCTGGAAACTGTTGATTTTCCCATGTTTTATATATTTTTTAGTTATTTAAATCTTGTAATTATTAGCTAATCAAAGCTATTAATTTTCATTAAACCATTTATAGGTATTCATCTTCATCAATTATTAATCTTGATATTAGGCAACTTAAGGCACATCATGATTCAGCTATCCTAGCTCCAACCATGACCTTGTATAAAGACTTTTTCTTCAAGCAATATTTATTGTGCGAATGCCGAAAAGTAGCTATTTGATATTAAATTAACTCACTATTTAAGTCAAATTATAGCTTGTCAAACTTAACATAAAGATTAGGAAAATATTAATTCAGTTGTAAATCTTACTGCCAAAGCTCTGAGGATAGTGGTTCAAACTCTTTGTCGTAGCTACTCGGCTTGAGGCGCTAATTACTCTTAATATCAAGTCTGGCTAATTACTGATACTAAGTTGCAGTCAAAGATAGTATCTTACTCTCCGCTACTTCCCGTTCCCCTCCAGGGAGGGGCTAGAGGTGGGTTGCTTCCCCTCCTGCTAAAACAAACATCTTTAAACACAACTTGGTATGACGATATGGTTGCTTTAAGCGACTTCCATAAATTCAGGACTTACGCAAATGGCACAGTAGTAGGGTGCGTCAGATGTAGAAAATCCTTGAATATGTACGAAATTTACTATTGCTGACTTGGCAATATAGGTGAGCGAACGACTGACAAATCAAGGTTCTAGTTTATCTGCATCTCCCAGCAAAACTGAGGAATTGTTGGAAGGGGAACTATGAATGTAGCTGAGTTTCTCCAAGACCTTTCCCAGCAAAATGTCGAATTATTCATTAATGGTGAACGTCTGCGTTATCGCGGATCTAAAGAGGTGTTAACGCCGACATTGCTAGAGCAAATTAAGCAGCATAAGCCGGAAATCATCGAATTACTGCGTTAGGGTTCCACCTGGAAAACTTACCCGCTTTCTTACGGTCAAAAAGGCTTACGGTTTATGTACCAGTTTGCTCCAGAAAGTGGGGCTTACAATCTAGCTTTTACCGTCCAAGATGCAGGTTATCTGGACGCAGAGGGATATGTCTATATTTGCGATCGCCTCAAAGATATGATCTGTTATGCAGGCGAGAATGTCTATCCAGCAGAGATGGAAAATATTTTATATGAACATCAGGCGATCGCAGAAGTCGCCGTTATCGGTGTCCCTGATGAAGACTGGGGGGAAAGTATTAAAGCGATCGTGGTTTTAAAACCAGGTATGAATGCCACAGCGTTTGATATAATTAATTTTGTTCGCGGTAAATTAGCTGATTTTAAATTACCCAGGAGTGTAGAATTTGTAGCATCTTTACCCAGAACACCAAGCGGTAAAGTACAAAAAGGCAAACTCCGAGAACCTTTTTGGCAAGGCTATTCACGAAAGGTTAATTGATAGATTAGTTATCAGTTATCAGTTCTGACGGCGGATGGTGGGGTATAAAGAAGCGCCCTACCAATTGGTGTTTCACCAACGTATTTAACTGTTCACTATTATAGCAGTCGCCTGATAGATTAGGACATTATCTCATCTTAAAACCTTTCATTTCAAAGACTTTCAGCCCTGTCAAGAGTCACCTGTCTCCTGTCCCCTGCTATATCCTCAAGCACAAGTAATTGCACAGTAGCCGCGTCACAATGATTTTAGACGAATTTACCACCCAAGCTTTCCCAAATGTACGCACAGTAAAACCGAAGCGTCCATTGCTGTATTTAATCCAAAGTCGGTCGATTATGTCGAGGTCAGGGTATCTGAAACGTTAAGTTGCTCAACGAATAGTTGGAAAACACACCCTAGCCTCTAACCTTAAGCCAATCGAGCGATCGCTAAATCGCGGATAAGATTAGTTCTAGACCATAGGTAACTGTTTACAGAACTAATTTCTTCATTGCTAAGAGCTTGTTGACTATCAAGCTGCGTCAGCAATTGTTGCACTAAATCTGAATCACTCAGTCTGAGAAGTGTACTGGATTGGGTTTGTTCCACCAAAGACCAAAGCTGACGTAGTGTTTTTGAGTTCACAGGGCAGATATTCATCACAACTTCTCCTGCATCTACATAAAGGTGTCATTGAGAACCTAAAGAAAATCTTAAATTATAAAATCTAAAGAAAATCTTAAATATTACAAATATTCACCAATTAGATGTAAATCTAAACAAAGCTATAAATATTGTAATCAAACGGGGTCAGCCATATAAAGACCCTGAACATAAAATTCAACAATTGACAGTTATCAGTTATCAGTTATCAGTTATCAGTTATCAGTTATCAGTTGCTACTCTCCCCCCACTCCCTCATCTCCCCCACTCCCTCATCTCCCCCACTCCCTCATCTCCCCCCACTCCCTCATCCTTTCAAGGGCAGGTTTTTTGAAGAATCAGATGTTAAGATAAATCGTCGTGACACAAAGCAGGTCATGAGCAAAGATTCGGGTTTAAACAGTTGGATTGCGATCGTTAGCCAA
>NZ_JACJSG010000028.1 GCF_014697625.1 Anabaena azotica FACHB-119
CGGTACGCCGGAGGTTATCAAAAACGCCTGTGGAGAACTTGTAAGTCCTGAAGTAATTCCGGCAGAGATCGTTGAAGCAGGAATCACGCGACTTCAAGTCCTGTGAGGTTCAAACTTTAGCCAAATGTATATATTCATTGAAGGACAACAATACATAACTTAAGCACCAAAATTTTCTGTGAAGACTGGGTGTAGGGGGGTATAACGGTTTTGAATACCGCCGACATTTGCTGTTAAAATATCTCCTATGAGAGCCATAATTGAAAATCAAGTGCTATTTCTGCATCACGAGGACTTACCAGAGTTTAAAAAAAGTGGTTCTGTACTTAGAAATTCAACAAACGCTAAAATAAGGGTTTAGATACCTGATTATTGGGTATTTCACCTCAATTGAGCCAAGTTTGAGCCAATGGATAAATCACTTAAGACTGTCAAAAGTAAAGCTAAGAAGGGGCAAGTAGCTGTTAGGCTAGACTCAGGTATTATAAGAGCCTGCTTTCCTAGAACTCACTTTGCGGAGGAGAAGCAAGTAAAATTATCAACAGGTATATCTGTTACTGAAGGTTGGGAGGTTAAGGCAGGGCAACTACAGAGGCGGTTACAGATTGAGCTAGAGGAAGGTAAATTAAAAGACATTGAAGGTAACTTTAATCTAGTCAGATATAGGGAGATTCTAGAAGAGTATGGACTAAGGGCTAAGTTGAGGTTAGTGGAGCCAGTTAATAACTCTAATGAAACTAAAATTGACTTAAGTTTGTTAGAGATATGGGATAGGTATTGTGAATATAGGAGACATTCATTAGCTGAGACTACCTATATATTAAAGATGAGGAGGCATTTTAGAAATGTGATAGAGAAGGGTATAACCTCTATAGGGGAGGATGGTAAGTTCACCCCTATAAGCTTCAGGCACTGGTTAATAACTAATGTAAACCTAGAAACTGCTAAGAATGTGCTGCAACATCTGAGCAGGGCGTATGACCTTGCAGTTTCCCAAGGCATTGTTATTAAAAATATATTTAAAGGATTGGCTGATGAGGTTAATGTAAGGAGGAAAACTAAAGTTATTAAGCCAGATGAATATGTCAATGAAGATGTAGATATCTTAGATAGGAATAAGGCATTTACCTGGGAAGAGGTAGAGGAGATAATTAACTTTATTCAAAATAATAGTAGAATAAGTCACTATTACTACTACACAAAGTTTAAGTTCTTAACTGGGTGCAGACCAGGAGAAGCCTCAGCATTATGGTGGTCAGACATTAAGTGGGCTGATGAGTGTTTATTAATTAGAAGAACATATAATGAACACTTGAAGATATTCAAGTCTACTAAAAATGAGACTATTAGAATGTTCCCTATGCCTAAAGATGGGGAATTATGGCAACTTATTAAATTAATCCCTGAAGGTGAGCCTAATGAGGTAGTCTTCAAAAATAGGCAGGGTAAGGTGATAAGACCTACTAGCTTCTTTCATAGTTGGCATGGTCAGGATGGGAGCTTGGGTATAATTCCAACATTAATAAAGGAAGGTAAGGTTTCTAAATACTTACCCCCATACAATACTAGACATACCTTTATTAACCACCAGATTAATGAGGTTGGTATTGCTCCTCATATAGTTAATGCTTGGTGTGAGCATAGTGAGGAAATATCAAGAGAACATTACAGGCAGCTAGATTTGAAGATAACCCCTGGTTACAAAAAAGAGAAGTCAGAGAGTCAATCAGTTAACTCAGAGATTGAGATTCTAAAGGAGCAATTGAAGAGGCAGCAGGAGCTAATTAATAGGCTCATGGAGGGGAGATAATCTAACCTATAAAGGCAATAAAAAAGAACCATTTAGATTGTTCTCTAAAGGGGTTTTATACTAATTAATGTCAAATACTATCTTTAATAAATTTGAGGAGCCTACGTCTTTCCTTAATTCCTATCTTATTAATTCTACTCAGCATAATGACTACTTGGTTATAAGTTAAGAAATCCTCCTGAAAGATAATCTCATCTTCTGCACCACCACCAGTTATAGTAAAGCTATACTCAACTTTAATACCTTGCTCAGTTTTAATCTTCTCCCAAGCTTTCATATAATACACATAACCTAGCGCCATAACTAAGTCATAAGCATTAATATACTTACCTACAATCTCACCTTTATCATCAGTAGGGAAGCTAAAGTGAATAGGGGTGAGGTAGCCTTCTTTAGTTAGAAAGAACTCAGTGAACTCTCTAGCCTCATAAATATTTAACTGTTCCATAGTAGTTAATATAATTAATTTAATATCAATACCGTTGCCAAAATAAACCCATATCAACTAAATCACCTACCTTAATTAGGCTTACAGACACTTCTATTAATACGTTTCCCTACATTTATCTATAAGTTAGTGGTAATTAACATTAATATATCATTATGTAGTTATATAAGATAAGTACCTAACTTAGAACCTTACTTCTATAACCAACTATTCACTATGAGAACGGTGTTGTTATATCTCCCTATGTAGTTACTATATTGTTTTTAAATAGCGGCCCAGATTGGAATTTAAGGTGGCTAAGGTTCAGGCAGCTTAATTATAGTTCCCTAATATTTTGAGCCAATTTTGAGCCAATTTGCACCCACCCAACCTAAGTCAGCTACTATTTAAGTGTACATTATGTATTTTGCGATCGCTTAAAATATCTCCTATGAGAGCCAAAATTGAAAATCAAGTGCTATTTCTGCATCACGAGGACTTACCAGAGTTCAAAAAAAGTGGTTCTGTAGTCAGGAATTCTTATTTTTGGGCGCTACGTTCAATTGCAGGTAGGGCTTCGCGTTATCGTGATTGGGAATATGAAAAAGAAGTATGGCTAGCACTGGCGCGAATGCTGTTATCCTTTACAGAGTCGGGATATTTGGGTTATCGAGAAACTATATTAGAGTTTCCCTTATCACAAGGAGAAATTCCTGATGTGTTACGCAATGTCTCTACGTGGGAATAACTTATGGTAGGGGACAGGCGATAGATTCAACATCCGTTGACTATAAAGATTTTGTGATTACTCAGTGTCCTAACCCGCGCTCAATTTTTCTTTTGGGTGCTATCCTACTATCTTATTTATTTGGTCTACTAGCTGGCGAAAACGGGTATGCTGACATCTTGCACCTTCTCAATAAGTTAGTGGCTCCCTGCACTCCCCACCCTACGAAATCATCAGGGTTTTGAAGCTCAGATTTTCGCAATAACAGAGTGGTGCAAGATATAAGCCTCCCACGGGAGCGTTCATCGCGCCCGCAAAATATGAAAGAAACACAACTATTCCCTATTTTCTTGTTTCTGTCACCTGTCAAGAGTCACCTGTGTTTCTTGAAAGTTGTCAGTTATCAGTTATCAGTTATCAGTTATCAGCCTCCCACGGGCGCAGTTAACGCTCCCGCAAAATATAAAAGAAACACAACTATTCCCTATTTTCTTGTTTCTGTAACCTGTAACCTGTCAAGAGTCACCTGTGTTTCTTGAAAGTTGTCCAACCTCACAAAATCGCGTTGCTCCCCCTGTCACCTGTCCCCTGACTTCCTTGGTAAAGTCACAATAAAAGTTGCGCCTTTGCCAATTCCAGGGCTTTGGGCTTGGACTGTACCACCGTGCAGTTCTACTAGGTGACGCACTAATCCTAATCCTAAGCCGAGTCCGCCGTGCGATCGCGTGCTGGAACCATCGGCTTGACGGAAGTTTTCAAAGACGTAAGGGAGAAATTCGGGGGATATTCCTAACCCTGTGTCGATAACGCGGATTTGCACACAATTGTCTAGGCTTTGTAATTGTATGGTCACTTTGCCACCTGCGGATGTAAATTTGACGGCGTTGGCGACTAAATTCCAGATAATTTGTTGTATTCTGTTAGTATCACCCATAATTACCCCAACGCTAGGGTCAAACTGGTATACCAGATGAATATCTTTGGCTTGGGCAGCTAGTCTGAGGTTATCAATTGTTGCTTCTATAACTGATATCAGTTCTACTGGTTGAGTATTTAGGTTCAGTTTCCCGCGAATAATTTGCGAGACATCTAAAATATCTTCAATCAGTTGTGCTAGGGATTTACTATTACGCTCGATGGTTTCTAATGCTAGGGCGGTGGTATGGCTATCAAATGAGCGACTTTTGAGTAGCTGTGTCCAACCGAGTATGGCATTGAGGGGAGTACGCAGTTCGTGGGAGATTGTACCGAGAAACTCATCTTTGATCCGGTTGGCGGTTTCTGCGGCGCTGCGGGCTGCTTGTTCGCGGGCTAGGAGTTGTTCGCGTTCTTGTTCTACTTGTTTGCGATCGCTAATATCAATCATAAACCCATGCAGCAGGCTGGGCTTTTCTCCATCCCTCACCACATTCACGATGTCATACAGCCAAACAACTCTGCCATCCGCCGACAACATTCTATACTCAAATTCGTAGTTATCCACTAGCAAGGAGGACTCATAGCAATATTGCAGCGCCCAGTCCCGATCCTCTGGATGGATGTGTTCATACCAAAAATCATGGGTGTACCAATCTGTCACAGGATAGCCTAAAATCTCCACACTTTGCGGCCCCACATAAGTAAAATTCCCTGTACAAGCATCGACTTCCCAAGGAATTACACGTACTTTTTCTGTTATTGTCCGTAATCTAGCTTCGCTGGCTTTCAGGGCTTTTTCTGCTTGTTTTTGTTCAGTAATATCTGTCACTAAAGCCACAAAGCCTTCGACTTGTCCAGATTGATTGAATCGGGGAATGTAGGTAACTTTAAAATCGTGAATCATATCATGTTTATCACGCACTTGACTTTCAAAAGTGATTTTTTCTCCTGACATGACGATTTTTATATAAGGCAAAATACGCTGATAAACAGATTCTCCTAAAATTTCTTTGATATGTTTGCCATAAGTTGCTGATACAGAAAGCCCAAACAATTCTTCATATCCTTTATTATTAAAACGATAGCGTTGTTCGGCATCAACATAGGAGATTAAAACAGGCACAGAATCGGTAATTAGTCGCAATTCATCTTCTCGTTGATGCAGTGTTTCTAATATTTGTTGCGTTTCCTGTAGTGCAGCTTGCTGTTTGCTAATATCCAGTACAAAACCAATTACTTGTTGCTGTTGCTCATCTAAGAAAGCACTACCAATTAATACTGGAACACGGCTACCATCTTTGCAGATGTATTCCTTCTCAAAATGCTGACATACGCCTGATGTTTTCAGTTCATCAATGGAATTATTACTAACTTCTTCATATTCTGGAGGTGTCATCTGTCGCCATTGTATTAACCCGGCAACTAGCTCCTCCCGCGTATAGCCTACCATATTTAAAAAAGCTTGATTAGCTTCGGCGATCGCTCCGTTTATATCCGCTACAATTATGCCAATAATATTGGACTCTGCCAACTTTTGAAACCTTTTATTACTGGTTTGTAGTTGTTGAGTAGTCGTTTCTAAACGCTCCTTGGCAAGACGTAACTCTGCATTTAGCCAGTTAATAAACGTTGCTATCAGCATGAACAAGCCTAAGCGGATGCTGTTGTCCATACTAGCAACAGATAGGGAATACACTGGTTCAAAGAAAAAGAAACTTACGGTAACAATAGATAAAAAAGTAGCAAATAGCCCCATCCTAAAGCCACCATACCAGGAACTTACCGCTACAGCCGCAAAAAATAGTAAAAAAATAGTTGGTGATAATAGTGATCTAAATAATAGTGTCAGTAACCAAGCACCACTAACTGCGAACAATGCCACAGCGTAGGGTGCAAGCCGAGGGCGTATTCCTTTCAACGTGGCTTCTCCTTCGATACCTCTAGCTAAAGCATTATTTCCAAAATTCTCCAGAAAATGCGATCGCTCCAAACCTATTTTGCCTTAGCTAAATCCATGACTAACATTCACCCCTTCAGAATCTATCTAAAGAAATAACCGCTATAATATTCCACTCCTGTCTATATGAAAAGATAAAACCGATTGATAATTTTATTTAAAAATTATCTTACTGTTGTAACCAAAAAACCAAAAATTTGCCTTGTATAAAGCACAGAGTGACACAAAAAATCAAATATTTGTAGTGGACTGGCAAGGCTAAAATGTTGCATTAGAGAATCAGTTTTATCGGCGTTCATCGGCGGTTTTTTATTTAAATCTAATGCACAAGTTTAGTCTAGACACGCCAGTAGTGGCGTGGCAAGCTTAAAATGTTGCATTAATTAACCACAGAGGCACAGAGACACAGAGGTTAGAGAGGAAACTTATTGCACTATTTTAGCCTTGCCACGCTAGTAGTGGCGTGACCGGACTAAAATGTGGCAATAGGTTTGGGGAAAATTGAACGCAGATGAACGCAGATGAACGCAGATGAACAAGATGATAGATTGTTGGCTAATGCACAAGTTTAGGCTTGCCACGCCAGTAGGCTGGGCGATGACCACCACATCCAAGCTTTGCTAGGCTAGGATTCCATGTAATAAATTACACAACCATACAAGATATCTCTTCCCTAGCCTCCAGCCTCTAACCTCTAACCCCTATATAGTGATGCACTTTTTAGGTTATTAGTAATCAAGGGACTAGCCCTTAACTACTCAAGATAAATTACCACAATATAGAATAACCTCCCAGTCCCCAATCCCCAGTCCCCAGTCCCCAATTCCCAATGCCTCGCACACCCACCTTAACTTACGATCGCGGTACACTGATTTTGCATCCACCACCACGCGGTAAAGCCTGGATGGACTTTGCTACATGGGATGATAGGGTGGAGAAGTTTCGCATCCCCGCCATGAAATACCGTGCTGTAGTAGAAGCACTGCAAGCGGAAGATGTGTACTTTATCGATGAAGCCAAGCAATTCTACCCCATAGACTTGGTTGCGAGTATGGAAATGGAACCCTACGCGCATCAGAGTGAGGCGTTAGCGGCTTGGAAACTGGCGGGTAGACAGGGGGTAGTAGTATTACCGACGGCGGCGGGAAAGACTTATTTGGCACAGATGGCGATGCAGGCGACACCACGCACTACCCTCATTGTTGTGCCGACATTAGATTTAATGCACCAATGGTATGCTCATTTGGTAGCGGCGTTTCCCGATGCTGAGGTGGGGTTATTGGGGGGTGGTTCGCGGGATAAGTCGCCTATTTTGGTAGCTACTTATGATAGTGCAGCCATCCACGCCGAAGCTTTGGGTAGTCAATATGCTTTGATTGTGTTTGATGAATGCCATCATCTACCTACAGATTTTAACAAAGTGATTGCCGAATATGCGATCGCCCCCTATCGCCTGGGACTTTCCGCCACCCCAGAACGCACCGATGGGAAACACGCTGATTTGAATATTCTCATTGGACAAGAAGTATATCGCAAACGTGCCGAAGATTTGGCGGGAAAGGCGTTAGCTGAACATGAAATTGTCCAAATTAAGGTGAAATTATCACAGCATGAACGGGAAAGATACAACGAGTTAATTCAACTCCGCAACGATTTCTTACGCCAATCAAAGATATCCTTGGGGAGTATCCAAGGTTGGCAAATGTTTGTGCAAATGAGTGCGCGATCGCAACCTGGACGTAGAGCTATGTTAGCGCATCGTGAAGCCAAAGAAATCGCATTAGGTACGGATAGTAAGTTAAGAATTTTAGCTAATTTACTCGCCAAACATTATCCAGAACGGGTGTTAATTTTCACGGCTGATAATGCCACCGTTTATAAAATATCTCAAGATATGCTTATTCCGGCAATTACTCATCAAACACCAGTTAAAGAACGCCACGAAATCTTAACTAAATTTCGCCAAGGTGAATATAATACCTTAGTTGCTTCCCATGTGTTGAATGAAGGCGTTGATGTACCCGCCGCTTCCATTGCTATTATTTTATCTGGTACAGGCTCAACTAGAGAATATATTCAACGTTTGGGGAGAGTTTTACGTAAGGGAAATATTCAAGATAAACAAGCGATTTTATATGAAGTGATAGCAGAAGATACTAGTGAAGAAAATACTTCTGCCAGAAGAAGGGGTGAGGAAAGACAAGGAAAATTACAAGTTATTTATGGCAGTGGGAAAGGAACCACAGCGAAAGCTGCCGAACAAATTGAGATAAATTATAAAGTCGATAATCCAAAAACCAACAACCAGGGAAATGCTACCTACGGAACTACTAAGCCACCGTCTCAACGGCGAAGAAATAATACCAAAAAGACTGAAGATTGACCAGAGAACTATAGACTTAACCAATGAATTAATTGCTTGTTTCCAAGCAGCACAAGGTAAGACACAAGGTTTTTTGGAAAGTCAGCTTTTAGATTTAGAAGGAGACGCAACAGATTATCGAGTTAAGCGGGGTTTGGCTTATATTATTAAAAGCAACTTCTGCACTTTTGAAGTGGTGAGTCCGATAGAACCACAGCTATTAAGAGAAAAGGTGTTTGCTTTAGCAGCAAAATCTGCACCTAGCCGGGAAGCAACCCAATTGACATTGAGTAAAGTTGCTGATGAATTAACCCAGGAATTAGAACGGGAGGTTTTAATTCAGCAAGTGCAAGATGGACTATATGCCGACTTAACTGAAAATAAGATTTTAACAAACTTTGATGTACCGACAGCAGTAGATATATTAAATAGATATAATTTATCTCAGGTGCAGGGAATCTTTTATAAATCAAGTAAGTTAGTATTAAACGCCCATCGTAATGTACCGGGGGAATATAAACTATTATTCCGCTATTTGAAGCTATTTCAACTGATGGCTTATATTGAAGGAGACGCTGACCACGGGTTTACAATTACCGTAGACGGGCCGACGAGTTTATTTCATGCTAGTACAAGATATGGGCTGGCGATCGCCAAACTTATTCCCGCCTTACTTCACGTCACCAAATGGAGTCTAGCCGCCACATTACAAACCCGTGATGTCTACACAGATACTTGGAAAACAGGCAGATTTACCCTCAATTCCGAATGCGGTTTAGTATCCCACTACTCCAAAGGAAAACCCTACGATAGTATGCTAGAAGCATCCTTTGCTGATAAATGGGATGCCTTAAAAACCGATTGGGTATTAGAAAGAGAAGTAGATTTAGTTCCCATACCTGGAAGTGTAATGATACCTGATTTCCGCTTAGTTCATCCTGATGGACGCGACTTTTTATTAGAAATTGTTGGTTATTGGCGACCAGAATATTTACAAAAGAAATTTTCTCAAGTGCGACGTTCTGGTTGTGATAATTTGATTCTAGCGATTTCCGAAAGATTGAATTTAGAAAAAGCCGGAGTTAAGTTAGATAATGTACCAGCGAGAATCATTTGGTTTAAAGATAAATTATTACCAAAATCTGTATTAGCAGTGTTAGGAGAATGAAATGAAAAGCATAGAAACAATTGCCACAGTCACAAAAGATGGTAAGATTACCGCCCAATTACCCTTAGATATTCCAGAGGGTGAACATCAGGTGGTGATAGTAATTGATGAACAACCTTTAGGGGAGAAAGCGGAGACAAAACAAAAGCGTCCGCCTCTCAACTTTCCAGTACATAGTTGTGGTGCTTGGCCTGAGAATTTATCTTTAAGACGTGAGGATATGTATGATGATTGGGGACGGTAGACCTGTTTTTCTAGATACCAATACCTTAGTGTATGCTAGTCTGAGTGAATCCCCGTTTCATCAAGTGACTATGGAGACTATCCAAAGTTTTTATGATGCAGGGGTTGAGTTGTGCATTAGCAGACAAATAATCAGGGAATATTTAGCTACTCTCACTCGTCCTCAACAATTTACTAATGCACTACCCATTGCAACAGTGCTTGAGGATATCCAATATTTCCAAAGCCGGTTTTTAATTGCTGAAGATAGTTCTCAGGTAACAGAAAGGTTATTGACACTTATGGAAGAAATTCCCATTGGTGGTAAACAAGTTCATGATGCTAATATTGTCGCCACAATGTTAGTTTATGGCATTCCTCAGTTACTCACTTATAACACAAGTGATTTTGCAAGGTTTTCTGGGTTAATTACCATTTTGCCATTGCAAAATTAGCGGATGTTGGCAAGGTGCAAAGTATAGTAAGACCCCTCTCCAAACCTCTCCCCTAAAAGGAGAGAGGCTTTAATTGCTCCCCCTTCCCTTGTAGGGAAGGGGGCTGGGGGGTTAGGTCTGACGTTAACTTTTCCACATGAAATGAAAAGTCAGAATTAGAAGATGTTTAGAAAGTTAAGTAGTGGCTTGGCAAGATTAAAATGTGGCATTAGATTGGGAAAAAATTGAACGCAGATGAACTCAGATGAACTCAGATGAACAAGATGATAGATTGTTGGCTAATGCACAAAATTAGTCCGGTCGCGCTAGTAGCGTGACCGGACTAAAATGTGGCATTAGATGGGGGAAAAATCGAACGCAGATGCACGCAGATAAACGCAGATGAACAAGATGATAGATTGTTGGCTAATGCACAAAATTAGTCCGGTCATGCCAGTAGTGGACTGGCAAGGCTAAAATGTGGCAATAGGTTTGGATAAATTTGAACGCAGATGAACGCAGATGAACGCAGATGAACAAGATGATAGATTTTTCGCTAATGCACAAGTTTAGGCTTGCCACGCCAGTAGGGTGTGTTACGGCTGTGTAGATATTTGGCACTGCGAGAGAGTCAATATCAGCCGTAACGCACCGATAAATGTTAGCAATGTTTACTGATTTATTTCATCTCTGTTTCTGTTACTTCTACCAATTCCCAAATCAGAATAGCTAACTCAATCACAATACCTGAACCTGGGATAAACCAGTCAGCAATTAAAGGAATCATAAATAACATAACCGCCATCAGCTTCTTATTTTTCATTGCTTTATCTTGAACGCTGAAGCAACGGTAAATTTGGGGTAGTAAGTGCAAGCAAAAGGCGCTGACTATTGGCTGTGATGCGTGAATATGCTGCTGTTTGAGTTTGGGGATGTTAGATTAAGTTTGGGGAATCCCGAAACTTTGTCGCAAATTTGGGCAAGAGTAAACGATGGGGGATGCTAGCTACGGTGATGTTGTCAAAGCGCGAGTAAGGACGCTGTTAGAGCGTTTTTTGGCTTATGCTAATGATGAGTTAGAAAATTGTGAACGTTTTAAAATTGACTGCAACTGGGAAACGCCCAAGCAAGTAATAGTGAGGACACAGCTAAGAGTTTTGGCGGAACTTAGCGGTTTAAGTAAAGAACAAGTCAGAGACGGACTAAATGCGCTGAAGGATTTTTTGAAAATTCTGGAAGACTTGCGCGAACATAAACGGGGTTCGGAGAATTGGCACTTTCGGCTGAAGCTTTGGGATGACAAACGCAACAAAGACGGAAATTTACAGAAATTTGATGCAGAATGGCAACGTTGTCGAGAAGAATTACCCGGTGTACAGCGTGCGGAAGCTAAAAAAGCCAAACTCGCACCTACCCCTTATAACAATCTTCCCTTAAGTAGCGTAGTGGAGTTTGTCGGACGTGAAGCGGAATTGCAAGAACTCCATCAACTGTTGCAGGAAAATCAACAGGTAGCAATTGCAGCTATTGCGGGGATGGGTGGAGTCGGGAAAACACAACTAGCTTTGCAATACGCCAATTCACACCGCCTCAGTTATCAAGGCGGAATTTGCTGGTTGTCTGCACCGCAGGATGTGGGGGTGCAATTAGAAGACTTTGCTCTTAGTGTACTGAAGTTAAATCCACCACCAGAAGATTTAGGTTCAAATTTAGTTAGGAGAATCAAATACTATCTAAATAACTGGCGCGAAGGTGAGGTTTTACTGGTAATTGATAACGTCACTAACTATAGAGAGGAAGTTAGATGTTATTTAGAGTCTGTTCCTTCCCGGTTTAAGCAGTTGATAACCACGCGGGAAAAATTACAGTCGCCAATAGTGCGATTAGATTTAGATGTGCTGACACCACTAGCGGCGATGCAGTTATTAAAATCGATAGTGGGTAGAGAAAGGCTGCGACGTGAACCTTTAGTGGCGAGAGAACTTTGTAAGCGGTTGGGGTATTTACCCTTGGGTTTGGAATTAGTCGGGCGTTATTTGTTAGGTGATAAGGAGTTATCCCTAGCAGAAATGCTGCAATATTTGGAAAAGGAGGGTTTAAACCATGAGGCTTTAAAAGAAGTTCCTCAAGAAATGCGTGTGAAATTGGGTGTGGCTGCTGCTTTTGAGTTAAGTTGGCGACGCTTGCGAGAAAATGCCCAACATTTAGGTTGTCTTCTCAGTTTATTTGCTCAAGCACCAATTCCTTGGGAGTTGGTGGAGGGTATAACAATAAATAATGAGGCTCAAAATTGGAAACAAGCTAGGCGTGAGTTGTTACAGTTACATCTACTCCAGCGCAAAGCTGAGGGAGTTTATCAACTTCATCCCCTGCTGCGAGAGTTTTTTCAATATAAGCTTACAGGTTTAGAACAGGCGGAGGAATTTAAAAGAGCGCTTTGTCAAGTAATGATATCAATTGCCAAGAAAATCCCTAACTCACCTACACTACAGCAAATTAAAAATTTTGGCCCAGCGATACCTCATTTAACTCAAGTTGCAAATGATCTGATTAAATTTACCAGCGATGATGATTTAATCTGGTCTTTCCTTGGTAACGCTCGATTTTATAATGGTCAAGGACTATATACTAAAGCTGAACCTTGGTATTACCAGTGCCTAGAAGCTACTAAAAAACGCCTGGGCAAAGAACATCCTTATGTTGCCTCTAGCCTCAACAACCTAGCAGGACTCTACCGTGACCAAGGCAGATACAGTGAAGCCGAACCCTTGTACAGCCAAGCCTTGGCAATGTGGCGCAAACTCCAGGGCGAAGAACATCCTGATGTTGCCTCTAGCCTCAACAACCTAGCAGGACTCTACCGTGACCAAGGCAGACACAGTAAAGCCGAACTCTTGTTAATCCAAGCTTTGGCAATGCAGCGCAAACTCCAGGGCGAAGAACATCCCGATATTGCCACCAGCCTCAACAACCTAGCACTACTCTACAGTGACCAAGGCAGATACAGTGAAGCCGAACCCTTGTACAGCCAAGCTTTGGCAATGCAGCGCAAACTCCAGGGCGAAGAACATCCCCACATTGCCCAAAGCCTCAACAACCTAGCAGGACTCTACTATTCCCAAGGCAGATACAGTGAAGCCAAACCCCTTTATATAGAAGCATTGGCAATGCGGCGTAAACTCCTGGGCGAAGAACATCCCCACATTGCCCAAAGCCTCAACAACCTAGCACTACTCTACTATTCCCAACGCGAATACAGTGAAGCCGAACCCTTGTACAGCCAAGCATTGGCAATGCGGCGCAAACTCATGGGCGAAGAACATCCATATGTTGCCATAAGCCTCAGCAACCTAGCAGGACTCTACTATTCCCAAGGCAGATACAGTGAAGCCGAACCCTTGTTCATTCAAGCTTTAGATATTTTAGAGCGACAGTTAGGGGTAAATCATCCTAATACTCTAACTGTGCGTGAAAATTTAGCAGATTTGCGCGTAGGCGAAGACCGCCGTAGGCATCGCCTAAACTCGCAACAGTAAAATTCCCGTTCCCAACCTCATCAAGCAAGTTTTTATCTTCAAGTTTCCGGTTCTGAACTCAAAGTTTCATGTTCCAAACGAGAATGTTCCTGTTTCAGGTGAGAATGTTCCTGTTTCAAACGAGAACGTTCTTGTTCCAAACGAGAAAGTTCCTGTTCCAAGTGAGAATGTTCCTGTTTCAAACGAAAACGTTCCTGTTTCAAGTGAGAACGTTCTTGTTCTGAGGTGAAATAATCGTGTTCAGAACACGATCGCACCTGCTGGGAGTGTAAAATGAGGTGCGATCGCCTAAACCCGCCTCAAGAATAACTATATTTATCCTGAAATCACCAATGTAGAAAAATAAGCGATCGCCAACAAAACCTCATCTTGAAAAAGCCATAGTATATTTTTATTTACTAACCCATTAAATCTAACTTATTTAAATATTATTCCCTTAAAGCTGAGTCAGCTTGAATAAATGAATGCAAACTGATTTCCCTAATGAATCTAGAAAAATGATTATATTTTACAATTAAAATCACTCCAGTTTACACTAATGGTATTAAAGCAATAATATTTTTTTACCTAATTAGGAATAGAACAATCTACATATATACTTATATATAACTTTTTCGCAAATTCTCGAATAAATAAAAGCTTAAAAAAGTCTTAATTTAATCTATCTATCCCCAGCATATGTCGATAACATAGGAAATTGTGAAATATGGAAAAAGGGAAGTAAATTACATAAGGAGATAACAAGATGAATCAGATACGTCTTTACGCCAAACTCGCACCATCGCAGATGCCAGAAAGCTATCAACAAAAGCTTTCGGAACTATTAGAATGGAACAAAATCGTCTATGGCTGTTTGCAAAGCGGCCAAGTTGAGGACGCAAAAGTTTTTTTAGAGCAAGCAATTACCGAGGCGGAAAAGCCAGGGAATTATGATTCTTGAGTTATGCTATGAGGGGATAGGGGACAGGTTACAGGTAACAGGCTGGGAAGCGCTGGGTATATTTATTATCCAGCGATCGCGTTCCGCAAGAGCGTAGCTGTTCACTATACCCATAGCCATAAATCATCAAATTGTCTCACCTAAGCTATATTTCTTCAGATAGTTGCATTATAAGGCAAATTTCAGTTTAATAATAATTACATAAAAACACTGATAAAAACAGCTAGCTAGCGTATATTAAAGCCTCGGTTTGTGAATAACCGAGGTTTTTAATATTTTAGGGGACAGGGAACAGGGGACAGGGGACAGAATGAGAAACTGCAAAAAATTTCGGCTTTGCTGAATTGAAATATGAAATGCCAAAATGACCTTGATTTTTCTTTGTAACTTTGCGCCTTCTCTACGAGACGCTGCGCGAATGCGTGAGACAAATTCATATCTTGATTCAGCAACGCCAAAATTCCTATAGTAGAGATTGGCATACAAAGTCTCTACAACAACTCATAAATTGCATCTATGGCTACGCTAGGCAAGCTACATCAAAAAACAATGGTAACTACTGCTGTAGCCACATAGGTTAACGTGAGTTCGACCAGCGTTTTTTTGACCTCACCCCCAACCCCTCTCCTACGAGGAGAGGGGAGTAAGAGGGTGAGGTTTTTCGTTTCTCCTCCCTCTCCTACGAGGAGAGGGGTTGGGGGTGAGGTTTTTCGTTTCTCCTCCCTCTCCTGACGGAGACGCTACGCGAACGCCTTTTAGGAGAGGGAGGTTGGGAGGGTGAGGTTCATCGAACTCACGTTAGGTTAGGACATAGGTAAATCATAAAATTCTTATATTAAGAAACTTTTAAGGCTGTCACCTGTCACCTGTCACCTGTCCCCTGCTATATTTATCAACCCACCGCTACTAAACAAGACTTATCTGTTCACTCATACGCTGTTCCAGAAGTTCCAACAAACCATCAACATCCTTCCCAACCTGTTCAAAACAAATTGGCGGCGGTGGTTCTGGTGCAAACTGAATTAACTTAATTTCCCCCTTACCAATACCAATCATCAAAACTTCTACTTCTGGTTGATTATGTGCAATAATTCCCAAAAGTTCCTGAAGCCTATTTTCCACATTTTCATTTAATTTTTCCACCGCATCTTGAGGGCAATAAACAAAATGGGGTGTTGGCTGTAAATCAATGCCAATAGTACCTTGACTACTACCATTTTCTAACCACAAAGCCCAAAAAAGAGCAGCTAATTCTGACTGATTTTCTTTAACAAATCTGTCTAACTGACTCCGCCACTTACTATTCCCTGTTTCCGATTTAGTATTACCAAACATAATTAGTCAATAGTCAATAGTCAATAGTCAATAGTCAATAGTCCACAGTTCATTTCTTCCCTTTCCCCTTTTCCCTTTCCCCTTTCCCCTTTTCCCTTTCCCCTTTCCCCTTTCCCCTTTCCCTCACCTCAACCCACTCTGCACAAGCCACAGACTAGCGTAAACACCATTTTTCTCCAACAACTCCTCATGAGTTCCCGACTCAATCAATTGTCCATGTTCCATGACATAGATACAATTGGCATTGCGAATTGTGGAAAGACGATGAGCGATCGCAATTGTCGTCCTATCTACAGTAATCCGTTCTAGCGATCGCTGGATAGCAGCCTCCGTTTCATTATCCACCGCCGAGGTAGCCTCATCTAAAATCAAAATTGGTGGATTTTTCAAAACCGCCCGTGCAATAGCAATTCTTTGTCTTTGTCCCCCTGACAACTTTTGTCCCCTTTCCCCCACAATTGTTTCATAACCTTGGGGTAGGCGGGTAATAAATTCGTGCGCCTCTGCTATCTTCGCGGCGGTGACAATTTCTTCTTGGGTCGCATCGAATGTACCATAAGCTATATTTTCAGCTACCGTGCCGTGAAATAAGAACACATCCTGACTCACCAAGCCAATACTACGACGTAAATCACGTAATCTTAAATCTTCTAAATTGATCCCATCTAAGGTAATTTTCCCAGCTTGCACTTCATATAACCGCAGCAACAGCTTAACTAAAGTGCTTTTACCCGAACCTGTGGAACCAACGATCGCAATTGTATTGCCTGCGGGTATCGTCAAAGATAGACGTTTAATCACAGGTAATCTATCTTTATAGGCAAAGGTGACATTATGGAATTGTAACTCACCGCGTACCGCTTCCACAGGTAAAGCGATATTTCCCATGTGCGCCGTGATAGGTGTATCCAACAACTCCATCACCCTATTAGTAGAAGCCATCGCCCGTTGATAAAGGTCAAAGGTATCGCCTAACCTAGTTAAAGGCCAGAGTAGCAACTGCACTAAAAATACCAACGAACTATAAGCGCCTACCCCCATTTTCCCGGCGACGGTTTGTAAACCCCCAAATACCAGTAGGGAAGTAAAGCCTATCAAAATCAGCATTCTGATGAGAGGGATAAAAGCCGCCGAGAGAGCGATCGCTTTTGTGTTACTTTGACGATAAGCGGAACTATCGATTGCTAAACGTCCCACCTCATACTCTTCCGCCGTAAAGCTTTTAATTGTCGTGATCCCACTCAGGTTATTCGACAAGCGTCCATTCAATAACCCCACCTTTTCCCGCACCTCGGCGTAACGCGGCGCTAACAACTTCTGGAAAGCCACCGAACCCCAGAGAATAAAAGGCATAGGTAAAATTGCCAGCCAAGCTATACTCGGAGCCAGAACAAAGAATGCGCCGCCAACGACTACAATAGTCGTGACGACCTGAATAACTTCACTGGCTCCCACGTCCAAAAAGCGTTCTAGTTGGTTAACATCATCACTAAGGATGGACATTAAACCACCTGTACTGCGTTCCTCAAAATAAGCTAACTCTAATTCCTGAAGGTGTTTATATGCGTCCAAACGTAGGTTATGCTGGATATTTTGCGCCAAGTTACGCCAGAACAACTTATAGTGATACTCAAAAAATGACTCTAGTATCCAAGTGATGACTGTCAGCAGTGACACAATTAAAAATTGCCCCTGGATATCTTTCACTCCCAACTGAGCAATGATAGAATCCTGCTGCTTAACCACCACATCCACCGCAATACCAATTAAAGCAGGTGGAGCCAAATCAAAAATTTTGTTTAAAATCGAGCAACCAGTCGCCAACCAAATTTGTTGACGATACTGGTGTCCGTAGTCAAACAGGCGCTGGAGGGGATGAACCGAATGTCTACGCCTTTTTAATACCAGTTGAGATGGAGATGCTATAGCCACAGCCGTTAAAAGTTGTGTGCATCTGATATTACCACAGGATTGGGGATTGGGGAGATGAGGGAGATGAGGGAGTGGGGGGAGATGAGGGAGTAACCCACCCCTAACCCCTCCCAAGAGGGGAACAGGGAGTGGGGGAAGATGGGGGAGATGAGGGAGAATAACTGATAACTGATAACTGATAACTGACTAATGACTAATGACAATTGGCGGACTACTGCGTTAGGAATTTTAGTGGCAATTTTAGTGATTGTTGGGTTAAATTCCTTTATTATTATCAACCCAGGACAAGCGGGGGTGTTGAGTATCTTAGGTAAAGCTAGGGATGGTGCTTTAATGGAGGGGATTCACTTGAAACCGCCGTTAATCTCGGTGATTGATGTGTATGATCTAACTGTACAGAAGTTTGAAGTGCCGGCAGAAAGTTCTACTAAGGACTTGCAAAATTTGTCTGCGAGATTTGCCATTAACTTTCGTCTTGATCCCGTTCAGGTAGTTGATGTGAGAAGAAAGCAAGGAACCTTAGAGAATATTGTCTCAAAAATTATCGCGCCCCAGACGCAAGAAGCGTTTAAAATTGCCGCCGCTAAAAGAACCGTAGAGGAAGCAATTACTAAACGCAGTGAATTAAAGGAAGACTTTGATCAAGCGTTAGGCGATCGCTTAGATAAATATGGAATAATAGTCTTAGATACTAGCGTCGTTGACTTGACATTCTCGCCGGAATTTGCCAGAGCCGTAGAAGAAAAACAAATCGCTGAACAACGCGCCCAAAGAGCCGTTTATATAGCGCGAGAAGCTGAACAAGAAGCGCAAGCAGAAATTAATCGTGCCAAAGGGAAAGCAGAAGCCCAAAGGCTTTTAGCAGAAACGCTCAAAGCCCAAGGAGGGCAATTAGTGTTGCAAAACCAAGCCATAGAAGCCTGGAAATCAGGCGGCGCTCAAATGCCAAGAGTGCTGGTAATGGGTGGAGATTCTCCTAATAGTGTCCCCTTCATTTTCAATCTGGAAAACACCCAAAATTAAGTTGTAATTTGCCGACTCGCACACCAACACAACCACAGTTCATAATTAACTAATCTATGACAATTCCCAACCACCCCAATCTTACCATTGCCGACGCAAAAAAAGTCCTCAATAAATTTAACTGCTTAGATATCGCCCCAATTCTCAAACCATCAGAAAAAGAATCAGTACGTCGCGCCTTAATTTTCATCACCAAACTTTCCGACTATCAAATATTAGGAATTTGCGCCGACACCGCCGAAGAAGGACTACTAGCCATGAGAACCTATTCCCATGCTTTAGGTTATGGAGTCCCCATTGATTTACCCGTAGTCGAAGGCCCAGTTTACATCAAATTAAACGGCAAAAACGGCTTGTGTTACCTCGATTCCTACGCCGGACATCATCGCGGTGTTCTAGTATCATGCCAATCCTATTACGAAGGAGGAATCAACGAAATGTATGGACACCTACCCCTCGACCTCTTCGTATAAAACCCAGCCATAACCAGAGGTACGCTAAACTAATAAACGTACCTCTTATTCACCAAATATTCTTCACAACACTTCAAACCCTTCTTCTAACTTCCTTTGTGTCTTTGCGCCTTTGCGTGAGCTAAAAAAGTATCTTTTAAAATCATGAGCATCATCACCCTACAATCAGTAAAAAAAGACTTTGGAATCAAAGAAATTTTAAAAGATGCGAACTTTAGCTTAGATGCTACCGATAAAGTTGGCTTAATAGGTACAAACGGCTCAGGCAAATCAACCTTATTAAAAATGATAGCCGGACTAGAACCAGTTGATAGCGGACAAATTATCACCAACTCCGGTTCCAAAATCATCTACCTTCCCCAACAACCAGACTTAGATGAAAACCACACAGTTTTAGAACAAATTTTCGCCGACAGTGGCGAACAAATGTCTTTAGTACGTGAGTATGAAGAACTATCAGATAAACTCGCTCACTACCCAGAAGATAGTCAATTAATGTCTCGCCTTTCTGCTGTCATGCAACGCATGGACGCAACAGGTGCATGGGAATTAGAAACCAACGCTAAAATTATTCTCAGCCAATTAGGAATTACCGATTTTGATGCACCCATTGCTAGCTTATCTGGTGGCTATCGTAAACGCATCGCCTTAGCAACAGCTTTGCTTTCCGAACCAGATGTGTTACTCATGGATGAGCCGACAAACCATCTCGATGCTCTATCTGTAGAATGGTTACAAAGCTATCTTAACCGCTTTCGTGGTGCATTATTCCTCATCACCCACGATCGCTACTTCCTAGATAAAGTCACCAACCGCATCATCGAAATTGACCGAGGCGACATTTACAGCTATGCTGGTAACTACTCATACTACCTGGAAAAGAAAGCATTAGCCGAAGAGTCAGCCGCTAGCACCCAACGCAAACATCAAGGAGTATTGCGGCGAGAATTAGAATGGCTTAAACGCGGCCCCAAAGCCAGAAGTACCAAACAAAAAGCCCGTATTCAGCGCGTCCAAGCCATGCGCGAAACTGAGTTTAAACAAGCTCAGGGTAAAGTAGATATTTCCACCGTTAGCCGTCGCATTGGTAAGAAAGTTATTGATATAAATAATATTTCCAAAGCCTACAGCGATCGCACTTTAATTAAAAATTTTACCTACGAATTTAGTCCAGAAGACCGCATCGGCATCATTGGCGGTAATGGCGCAGGAAAGTCCACCTTAATGAACATCATCACTGGACTTGTAGAGCCAGATTCTGGTACTGTAGATATCGGTTCCACCATTCATATCGGTTATTTCGACCAACATTCAGAGGAATTACTCTCAGCTTTAGATGAAAATCAGCGCGTGATTGACTACATTAAAGAAGAGGGGGAATTTGTGCAAATAGCCGATGGTACAAAAATTACTGCTTCGCAAATGCTAGAAAGATTCCTCTTTCCAGGGAACCAGCAGTACGCCCCAATTCACAAATTATCAGGTGGTGAAAAACGTCGCCTCTTCCTCCTGCGTATCCTCATTAGCGCACCCAACGTCTTGATTCTAGACGAACCAACCAACGATTTAGACGTGCAAACACTAGCAGTATTGGAAGACTACTTAGAAGATTTCAACGGTTGTGTTATTGTAGTATCTCACGATCGCTACTTTTTAGACCGCACAGTTGATACAATATTTGCCTTAGAAGAGGGTGGCAACCTGCGACAATATCCAGGTAATTACTCAGTCTATCTAGACTACAAAAAAGCTGAAGAATCACAGCAAACAACAGCAAACACTAAAGAAAAGACAAAAAATTCCCCAGAAACAAAAGTTACATCGGAAACTAAAGATGTAGAACCAAAAAAACGCCGTAGACTTTCCAATTGGGAAAAGCGGGAATTTGACCAGCTAGAGGGCAAAATTGCTCAACTAGAGTCAGAAAAAGCCCAAGCCGAACAAGCACTAGCTAACGTCCCTCCCGGCAATTATACCCAAGTACAAAAACTCTACGACCAAATAGAAACGCTCAAAGGGGCAATTGATGCGGCAACAGAACGCTGGTTAGAATTAGCTGAGATAGAGTCTTCCGAGAATGGGTGAGAGCAAAATGATAGCTCCTAAGCAGAATTTACTACCAAACTGGGCATTACAAAATGCTCAACTTGTCAAGGCAAGCGAATTCTTTAAAAATTCTGCAACTGAGTTTACCAAAAGTTTGCCTTACTATTTACAATCAGATGTTACTCTTTGTCTGAGTGGAAGTTGGACTAGGTTTTCAGGTAACTGCTGTTCATCGGGCTATTGATAACTTTAGCCGTGCATCCAAATAGTTAGATATAGTGCCAAACAATGATCATGATCAATCCTCATACTCAAGACCAAGAACTCCGCTCTCAGTCCATTCACTTTTTAGAACAGAGTCCAGCACAACGCCTGCAAATTCTCCAAGAATTAGGTCTAGGTCGTTTCAAATTCTTGTCTAAAATTCGTTTGAATGATGAGAACATTGATTGTGTAATTCGCTTTCTGCAAAATCCGGGAGAGATGAAATTCCCAAATCTTTCTGGGGCTGATTTGTCTGATTTAAACTTAGATGATGTCAGTTTAATTCGCGGTAACTTGACCGAAGCAAACCTACAAGGAACTAGCCTATTAAACGCCGACCTCATCTTTGTCAACTTCACCAAAGCTGACCTGAGAAAAGCAGACTTAAGAGGCGCAACCCTCAATGGAACTGTTTGGTTAGAAACCCTCGTAGAAGACTGTCAGCTAGGAATTGGTAATGGTTTAACCAAGCAACAACGTAAAGAATTACAACTGCGTGGAGCTAAATTCAATCATTTGGTTGAAGATGATTAGAATCAAGAAATTAGCTGAGATAGGTGCATGATGAAGGCGACAAAGCTACCTCAAAAACTCATGTTATTGGGGTCAGGGGAATTGGGTAAAGAATTTGTGATTGCGGCTCAACGTCTGGGAAATTATGTCATAGCCGTTGATCGCTACGCCAACGCCCCAGCTATGCAGGTCGCCGACTGTTGTGAAGTGATATCGATGCTTAGTGCTGATGATTTAGAAGCGGTAGTAACTAAGCATCAACCTGATTTTATTATACCAGAGATTGAAGCGATTAGAACCGAGAAATTACTGGAGTTTGAAGCAAGAGGCATCACTGTAATTCCCACGGCGGCAGCTACAAACTATACAATGAACCGCGATCGCATCCGGGAATTAGCCCATGCTCAATTAGGTATTAGAACGGCGAAATATGGCTATGCTGTGACTTTGGCAGAATTGATTGCTGTTTCTGATAAAATAGGGTTTCCCAACGTAGTCAAACCTGTGATGTCCTCCTCTGGTAAAGGACAATCGGTGGTAGGGACAAAAGAGGAAGTAGAGAAAGCCTGGAATTATGCGATCGCCAATTCCAGAGGTGACAGTCAAAAAGTCATAGTCGAAGAATTTATCAACTTTGAAATCGAAATCACCCTCCTCACCATTAAACAGTGGGATAGTCCGACAATATTCTGTTCACCCATCGGACACCGCCAAGAAAGAGGCGATTATCAAGAATCCTGGCAACCAGCCAACCTTGATGAAGATAAAATCATAGAAGCACAAAACATAGCCAAAAAAGTCACCGATGCTTTAGGCGGTGCGGGTATATTCGGCGTAGAATTTTTCATTACCAAAGACGAAGTAATCTTTTCCGAACTATCACCCCGTCCCCACGATACGGGAATGGTAACATTAATCTCCCAAAACTTCAACGAATTTGAACTACATTTACGAGCAATTTTAGGCTTACCCATTCCCAAAATAGAACAGTTGGGTGCTTCAGCCAGTGCCGTAATTTTAGCATCAGAAAAATTAGATGCAGTCGCCTTTACAGGAGTCGCCGCAGCCTTAGCCGAACCAGACGTAGACATCAGACTATTTGGTAAACCCACAGCACACCCTTACCGCCGCATGGGTGTAGCCTTAGCCAAAGCCGAGAACGTACAAGCAGCTAGGGAGAAAGCGACAGCCGCAGCGAGTAAAATACAAATCATCAGTCAGTAGTTGATGTGAAAAGTCAGATAAGAAAATCGTGGATATGTTTCTTTGCAAATCCCTTGACTGGTAATAGTAGGCCCATAGTATTAATATTGGGTCTTGGTTAGGGAATAATCAGCTTGTGCAGTCTGCTAAGTCGTGTTTATGAATACAAAGCTGAAAAAGGCTATCCTGCTTGTTGATTACGAAAATATTCAGAATATTGATTTATCTGTGGTTCAAGAACAAGATGTAGACATCAAAATATTTATTGGGCAATCTCAGAATAAAATTCCTATTGAGTTAGTTCAAGCTACTCAGAAATTAGGACAAAGAGTGGAATGGATAAAAATAGAAGGTGCAGGTAGTAACGCTTTAGATTTTCATGTTGCTTTTTATTTAGGCAGATTCAGTCAAAATGTTAGAGGAGCATCTTTCCTCATATTGTCCAATGATAAAGGATTTGACCCATTGGTTAAATATATAAATAAGCATAAAGTTCAGTGCAAAAGAATACAAAATCTACGAGAATTTTATAAAGAAAAAGAAGTATTAGTACCCCAAAATGCAGACTTGGTAGCAAAAATCATAGAAAATTTATCTAAAATTCAGAAGAATAAGCGACCTAAAACTAAAAAAACGTTGCATCAGCATATAAAATCATTACTAATCCAGAAAAAACTGAATGAGCAAGAAATTGAGAAATTAGTTGATACTTTATTGGCGCAGAAAAAAATCTCTCAAGTTAACAATGACCTCACCTATAATTTTTAACAGACTTTGCTCATCAGCCAATAGATTGGGTGAAACGTAGTGAAACTAAATTGATGTTAAATATAAGCATTTAGCCGCAATGAACAGAGCGCTATTCTCGATAAAATTGTATCTATGAGCCAAGACAGTTAAATTAACTAAACCCTAAACGCTTAAAACCAATGAAAGCGATCGCAACCACTGCCACTGTAAACGATCAAGAACTATGAATGTTGATGCAGAAATTCTAAAAACCCTAGACCAAATGCCAGATATTCTTAAACAAGAACTCTTGCATTATGCCAAATATCTAGTTGATAATTATTCCCAGGCTGTGTCCCCGGAAAGTCCACCACAAAAAAAGCGCCGTTCTGGCATTTTGCAAGGAACTTTTGTTCTACCTCTGCCTGAAAATTTTGATGAACCTCTCGAAGATTTTCAGGAATATATGGAATGAGTGCTTTTCTTTTAGATACTCATGCCTTTATTTGGCTGACTGAAAACGACTCTAACCTTCCAGACAATTTAAAGATAATTATCGATACTGCCGATCGCGTTTATCTTAGCATCGCTAGTCTTTGGGAAATTGCTATTAAGTTGAAGCTAGGTAAATTATCACTACAACGCAGTTATGAAACCATAGGCTCTGCAATAGATGCTTCAGATATCTTGATACTTCCAATCTCTTTTGCTGATACGCTCCAAGTTCGGAATCTTCCACTACATCATGGTGATCCATTTGACCGAATGCGGATTGCATAAGCAATAAATCACTCGCTAATCATCATTAGCAGGGATACAAAATTTGATGCTTATTCTACCGTTCAGAGAATGTGGGAATAATTTCTTCATCATTTATTCCTCTCACCCAACTGTAGGCAATGGCGTAACAGCAACATCGTATCTGATCGCTTCTGCCAAATCAATCCTCAAACTGACAGATACTTGAGCAGAAGTGACTTATGGCGATCGCTGTTTTCGATAACATTGTATCTATGAGCCAAGACAGTTAAATTATAGCACTACGAACATACGTTAGGACATTGCTTAAATGCAGCATCCACACAATCACGAAATGCTTCAAATTCATCCCACCGTTGCCTCATCCAGTTTTTGAGTACAAACCACCAACGTTCAATTTTGTTAAAATCGGGGGAATATGTGGGCAGATACCAGATTTCACATTGAGCTTCTGCCACAATTTCATTGATGAGTTGAGAACGATGAAAAGTTGCATTGTCAATGACAATTACATCACCTGGTTGCAACTGATTATTTAAGGACTGATAATCGGAGATTGTGACCACTGATGTTTCTGCACTAGTGTATGAACTTGCCAATCGGAATTCGGGGAGGGATAGTCTAAACGGTAATGTCCGCCACGGCTCTCGGTTCTAAAAGCAGCACTTTTGAGGATTAAATAAGCAATATCAAGTAAATTGCCAGTTTCTGCCCAGAGTCGCAATTGCTGATCAATATCAGAAAAATGAAAGCTGACTGGCTCGTTGGGGTATATAGATAAAAGAAACTGACTGAGAGGTAAAGCAGCAAAATCTTGTTGCCACGATTCTACAGTAGCGATCGCCGCAGATAACGCAGACTGTTCTCGACAAATACCAGCACTTTGCCAAACTAAACGGGGTAACTTTTCTCGGAGTATGGCTAACTGTGCTTGCTGATTTTGCCAATCACGCTCATCAAGGTGAAATTCTTTTGTTGGTAGGGGTGGTGCTTGTGAGTCTAACTCCACATCAGCCAGCTTGATATTTGCTAACTGCGCTCCAAATACGATACATTCCAACAGTGAATTACTCGCTAAACGATTAGCACCATGTACACCTGTACTAGCAGTTTCTCCCACCGCATACAACCCTGGTATATTAGTTTGATTCTGTAAATCGGTGGCAATTCCTCCCATCCAGTAATGGGCGGCTGGGGCTACGGGAATTGGTTCATGGAAAACATCTATGCCCCAACGCTGACACACCTTAACGATGTTGGGAAAACGTTGACGTATCTGATCTTCAGGGATGGGGCGCATATCTAACCACACATGGGCTGTGGCAGGATCTAAGGCAGTACGCTGCAAATGACTAAAGATTGCCCGACTAACTACATCTCTGGGCGCTAATTCTCCAGCCGGATGATAATCAAAAGCAAAGCGCCGCCCTTCATTGTCTACTAGGTGTGCGCCTTCGCCACGCACTGCTTCGCTGATGAGGAAACGGTCTGCACCAGGTTTAGTTAAGGCTGTGGGGTGAAATTGGACAAATTCTAAATCGCGGAGAATTGCCC
Source organism: Anabaena azotica FACHB-119 (assembly GCF_014697625.1). Classification (GTDB taxonomy): domain Bacteria; phylum Cyanobacteriota; class Cyanobacteriia; order Cyanobacteriales; family Nostocaceae; genus Trichormus; species Trichormus azoticus_A. The sequence goes on from NZ_JACJSG010000028.1 coordinate 26,333, forward strand.
CAACCCGCCAAGCAATGGCGACTCCATCGCCAGTACTCACAGCCGGGTTGGTAGTTTGGGCGAATACCTGACCACCACCGCCAGTTGCTAAGACTATAGCCCCAGCCCGAATCCATTTAATTGTACCTTGATAAAATAGGCTAATTCCCTGACAATGACCCGTTTCCGGTTCCAGCCATAAACTCAAAGCCAAGGCTTGCTGAATTACTTGGATATTTTCCCGGCGTAATACTTGGGCGGTGAGGGTGGTTGTTACCTCTCGTCCTGTGGTATCGGCGGCGTGGAGAACACGGTTACGAGAATGGGCGGCTTCTAAAGTTAGGGCTAAAGCTGGCCCATGTCGGTCAAAAGCGACTCCTAAATTCACTAAAGATTTAATACAACTGGGGGCTTGTTCAGCTAAAAATTTGACGGCTGCAACATCACACAAACCCGCCCCTGCTTTGATTGTATCTTCAATGTGCAACGAAGGTGAATCATTTGGAGCGATCGCAGCTGCTATACCACCCTGCGCCCAATCACTAGCAGATAAAGCCACGGTTTCTTTGGTAATCAAACCTACTCGTAACGATTCTGGCAGACACAATGCTGTGTATAGTCCAGCCGCACCAGCACCGACTACTAAAACATCAAATTGGCTAGGGATATCTATCTTGGACAATGTTAGGAATTTGGGTAATGGGTAATGGGTAGTGGGTAATGGGTAATGGGTAATTTTGAATCACCAATTACCAATTACCAATTACCTATTCCCTTCTTTAATAATAAGACTCCCACCCCCTGGGATAGAGAGTGGGTGAGTCTTGTTGACGGTAAATACAAAAGGAGTTATCTGTAGATACCGTTGTTAAAGCGATCGTCACCTTCGTTAAAGGCTGGTTCTAGTTCTGTGACTGTGAAGTTATCAAAATTAGCTTGTAAGATTTGTTTTTGGCGATCGCTCAATCCTGGTAGATTCAATACATCCTCTACCTTAGAGTAAGGAGCATTCTTGATAATTTTCTTAGCCAGAGTGGGATATAACCCTGGATATTGTTGGAATGCTCTTACATTGGTATTGTTTAAATCGATTTTTTTCCCAAATTCTGTTGCTAGTTTTGCATCTGCTCGATTTAATCGTTCAGCTTCAACAGCTAAAACTGGTACTTGCGGAACCAAAAAACTTTGTAAACTAGCAGCTTGGGCAACTTGAGTTGTTCCCAACCATCCCCAGCAGCCTAGCAACAAACTAAATACTGTTAATAAACGCACCAATCCTTTCACGATTTTTCTTCCTCTTTCCATCAAAAACAGTTATCAGTTATCAGTTATCAGTTATCAGTTATCAGTTAAATGCTTGGGGGAAACACCGTACCAATTGCTGGTAGGCGTTGGTAGTTGGTAAAGCACCATATACCCTTGCTGACTGTTGACCCTTACGGGTACTCTTCCCTTCGGGACGCTAACGCGAACGAGAACCCCTTCGGGGAACGATAGTTGCTTTCCGACGCAAGGCGACAGGAACGCACTATCTCACTGTTCACTGTTGACTGTTCACTGATATGGCTCATTCATCACACAGCAGCCATCAGAAACTAATATACAGCTTATTAATGGCCACTATGTTTGATGTTTGTCAGTTGACAGGTGATAGGTGATAGGTGACAGGTGATAGGTGACAGGTGACAGTTGTTCCTTTTCCCCTTTCCCCTTTCCCTTTCCCCTTTCCCCTTTCCCCTTTCACCAGCCCCCAGCCTCATGCTGTCAAAGCGGCTATTAAAAATAAGCTGTCTACTAAGATTGTGCTTAAAACTGCGCCACCAAAGGCGTACCAGTGTCGCTGCTTTTGATTTAAGGATATGGTTCCTGCTATTAGTAGTCCTAAACCAAGAATCACTGCCCAGGTTATACCCCAAGGTGTTTGCACTTGACTAACGGCTGATTGCAAGATTGGTGAGACGTTGGCGGGTTCTACTAGCATGATTTGCCGCCAGTAGGGCATTAAATCTACTACATAAAAATACACATCTGTTAAAACTGTGCCGAGTAGGGAACCTAGATAAAACCAATTGCCTACTTTGCCCCAATTGCGGAACAAGCACCAGCAAGCAAAAGGTAGCCCTATAGACTCTACTGGTAAGTGCCATAAGGGTTCCCAACGTAGCCAACCCCAGTAAATTCCGCCTGCTAGCCAACTCCAACTAAAGCCTAAAAGTAAATCCCCCCATACATAGGTTGCAGGACGGGACATTAATTTAAAACTGAGCCATACCCAAAATCCTGTCATCGCTAAACTCAAAGCTGGTAGCGATCGCACTAATGGCGCTTCTATAAATACTGGCACTGATACTAGAAACACTGCTGCTGCAAACACTAGCCAAGTTTGCCTAGCAACCAAGGCTAAGGGCAATGAAGGAGAGGCTTGTAAGGTAGATTCCAATTCTCTAATATTTTTCTGCCCAGCGTCGCTTTGCTGTAATTCTGTAATCACCGGAGTGGTAGAAGCTGCGTAAGAAGCCAATGTATTATTAATCAAAGTTTTAATAATTGTTACTAATCTTTATATTACTCAAAATACTGTCTTCAAGTATCCCCCTGGGGGGCATATTTATCATACCATGAGTGGAGAGGGGGAGTGGGGGAAGATGGGGGAGATGAGGGAGTGGGGGGAGATGGGGGAGATGAGGGAGATGAGGGAGATGGGGGAGATGAGGGAGATGAGGGAGTGGGGGGAAAATAACTATGAACTAATGACTATTGACTATGGACTAATGACTATGGACTATGGACTAATGACTATTGACTATGGACTATGGACTAATGACTATTGACTATGGACTAATGACTAATGTGTTATTTTCCTGCGAGCTTATATAGTTAGCTGTTAGTTTATTTAATTGTTTGTGGTTATAGCGATCGCAGGTAAAGTGATGACTTTATTCAAACGTCAATGGTTCTTGCTAATTAGTGCAGTATCGGCGGTTTTGTCGATAGTTGTGTTTCCTTTAGAGGTTTTTAGCGCCCCTCCTGACTCGGTAGGTACTGGGGTGCAGCAAATGAATGTTTTGCAAGCGATTGTTTTGGGTTTTGTTCAGGGAATCACCGAATTTCTACCAATCAGTAGTACAGCACACCTGAAAGTTGTACCTGTCGCCTTGGGTTGGGGTGATCCGGGGGTGGCTTTCACGGCTATCATCCAGTTGGGGAGTATTGCGGCTGTGCTGTGGTATTTTTGGGGGGATTTGTCAAGAATTATTAAGGGAGCGGCAGGAGCGATCGCTCTCAAAGATTACAACAATTATGATTTGCGGCTATCTTTAGGGATTATTTTGGGAACGATACCCATTGTTTTCTTGGGATTACTAATTAAAATATTTGTCCCGGACTTTGATAATTCACCGATCAGAAGTTTAGGTGCGATCGCGATCGCCTCGATAGCAATGTCTGTATTATTGGGACTAGCAGAAAAATTAGGCAAACGTCAGCGAGATTTTGAACATCTGACAATGCAAGATGGGTTGTTGATGGGTTTAGCCCAATCACTGGCTTTAATTCCCGGTGTCTCTCGTTCTGGTTCCACCTTGACTAGTGGGTTATTTATGAGCTTACAACGAGAAACAGCCGCGAGATTCTCGTTTTTACTGGGGATACCCGCTATTACTTTAGCCGGGTTAGTGGAATTAAAAGACGTTTTAGGCGCAGGTATAGGAGATGGGGCGATAATTCCCCTAATTGCCGGAGTGATTTCTGCTACTATTTTTTCCTATATTGCGATCGCTGGATTATTACGCTTTCTCAAAACCCAAAGTACTTGGGTGTTCATTTGGTATCGACTAGTTTTTGGTGTAGCGATTTTAGGAGCAATTAGCGCTGGAGTGTTGAAGAATAGTTAGGTACTCAATCAGTTATCAGTTATTAGTTATCAGTTGTCAGGTTATTTCCACTGTTCACTGTTCACTGATAACTGTTCACTGACATACCAATCCCCAATCCCCAATCCCCAATCCCAGCCTAAGCTACTATCTTTGGCTGCAACTCGGTATCATTAAGTAGTGACTACTTAATGAATAGTTGGCTTTTGACTCATGGCTGGTATTCTTCCTGCCCGTATTACTAAGGTTATACCTGATTCTATTGCTGCTGAGATTGGCTTTGAGGCGGGCGATGCTATTGTAGCTATTAATGGTACACCACCCCGCGATTTAATCGATTATAAATTTTTATGTTCTGATGAGTTTCTAGAACTAGAAGTTTTGGATGCCAAGGGCAAAACTCATCATATAGAAATTGAAAAGGATTATGACGAAGACCTGGGATTAGAATTTGAAACTGCCTTGTTTGATGGTCTGATTCAGTGCAATAATCGCTGTCCGTTTTGTTTTATCGACCAGCAACCCCCAGGGAAGCGTTCTAGTTTATATTTAAAAGATGATGATTATCGCTTGAGCTTTTTGTATGGCTCCTATTTAACTCTGACCAATTTACCGGAGAGGGAATGGCGCAGGATTGAACAGATGCGTCTTTCTCCGTTGTATGTGTCCGTTCATGCTACGGAACCAGATGTGAGAGTTAGACTGCTCAAAAATCCTCGTGCGGCGCAAATCTTGGAGCAGTTGCGATGGTTCCAAGAAAGAAGATTGCAAATTCATGCTCAAGTAGTTGTGTGTCCAGGTATAAATGATGGCAAACATCTGGAACAAACGCTAAGGGATTTAACATCATTTTATGATGGGGATGTGCCTACAGTTGCTTCGATTGCAGTTGTCCCGGTTGGCTTAACTAGATTTCGTCCCGCAGAAGACGAACTCATACCTGTGAGTAGAGAAAAAGCTCAGGAAGTGATTGCACAAGTGCGATCGCTGACTCAAGAATTTCGTCGCCAATTCGGTTCTAATGTAGCTTGGTTAGCCGACGAATGGTTTTTGATTGCGGGTGAGGAATTACCCAGCGAAGCCGAGTACGAAGAATATCCACAAATTGATAATGGTGTAGGTTCGATTCGGTTATTTCTCAAACAATTTGCTGAGACTGCGGCAGAATTATTACCAGCAAAAATTGACCCTCCTAGAAAGTTAACTTGGGTAGTTGGTAATGCTGTAGAAAAAGCTTTTCAACCAATTCTGGAAAGCTTAAATTCTGTGGAAGGTTTGGAAGTAAAGATGATGGCTCTAGCTAGCGATTACTGGGGACAAGCTATTAGTGTTACCGGATTAATCACAGGTCATGATTTGCTTTTAAATCTCCAAGGGCAAGATTTAGGCGCTGGAATTTTGTTACCTCAAGTGATGCTCAAACATGGAGAGCTAGTATTTCTAGATGATATGAGTGTAGAGGAAGTAGCTCGACAATTACAAACAAAAATTTTCCCAGTCGCCGGAGTAGAGGAACTGATAAATACTTGCATTACTGATAGTGTAAGCGTTTAAATCTTCAATATCAGTCGTTTTGCCGATGTACATTACTGTTGATTTACCTCATAAATAATAATTAGTAATTAATTAGCAGGGGAGATATATAGTGAAGAATCGCCGGAAAATCAATCAAGAAAATCACAAATTGCCGATTAAGAAAATAGGATTCTTCATTTTTTCTCTACAACTAATTATTTTAAATTATGTGAATATTTTGGCAGCAAATGCGGCAGCACAAAAACCAGTTTTGAGTGTAGTGCAAAGTCAAGAAAATGCCCAACATTGGGCAGGAATTACCAAACGCTTAGAAAGTATTGGTGTAGAATATTGCGTCATTCCTCTGGCGAGTGTGAAGAATGTGGCAGATTGGGGCGATCGCCGCATATTATTCTTACCCAATATCGAAACCTTAACACCAACCCAAGCGATCGCCTTAGAAGAATGGACAAGTAAAGGCGGGAACCTCATTGCTAGCGGCCCCGTGGGTAGTCTCTCCACCCCAGGAGTCCGCCAATTATTAAAAACCCTCTTAGGCGGCTATTGGGGATTTAGCCTTCAGGATAAACAACCGCTCAAACCGCCAACAAAAACAACTTATTCCTGGGTGAATAACAAAGGACTCTTCGGTAGCGTGCATGGCGGTGTTTTGATACCCAATAATACTACTAGTCAAGCTGTGGCAGTGTGGAACTCCGCAGGTAATCCCGCCGCCGTCGTCTCAACTGAGCGTTCTACATTATTGGGCTGGCGCTGGGGTGCAAATACAGTTTCCACCACAGAATTAGATAGTGCTTGGTTAAAAGCTGCACTCAATCGTCACTCATCATCCAACAATACCAAAAAAATAGCTGGCGGTTCGCCCAATTGCTCTACAAATGTAGCATCGGTAGCAAGTGAGCCAAGGAGTAGGGGTGTAGGGGTGCAGGGGAGCAGGGGTGTAGGGGTGCAAGGGGGTAGGGGTGTAGGGGTGCAAGGGGGTAGGGGTGTGGGAGTGCAGACGAGCAATATTCCTTCCCCAACGCCATCTGCTTCGCCAGCGCCGACTGCTTCGCCTGCACCTCAAGAAGCCATAGACCAACTAGAACAACAAGTACGTTGGGATGTTGCGCCTCATTCTAATGCACCGATCGCAGCTAATGAAGCGATCGCTCTCCAACAAGAACTAGAAAATCTCATTGGACGAGTCGAAAGCGCCCATTTAGCGGCATTGGTGAATGATGGTAATGCCTATAACTCTCAGTCTACGAAAGCAGAAGTCGCCACATCCACCACCTTGTTAACTCCCATCCCTAACAAAGAGCAAGTTCTAGCACAGGCCAGAACAATAGCCACAAACATACCTCAGTTAATTGCCAATAAAAATTATGCGCTGGCTCGTCAACAATGGCTCACAGCTAGAAACAATCTGTGGAAGCAGTTTCCTACAGAACGCAGATTAGCACCCGCCGAAATCCGTGCAGTGTGGTTAGACAGGGGAACCATTGTCCGTGCTGGTAGCGAAGCGGAGTTAGCCAAAATCTTTGACCGTTTGGCACAAGCGGGAATCAATACTATCTTTTTTGAAACAGTCAACGCTGGCTATACCATTTACCCCAGCAAAGTTGCACCGCAGCAAAACCCACTAATTCGCGGTTGGAACCCCTTGTCCTCTGGGGTGAAACTAGCCCATGAGCGAGGGATGGAAATTCACGCTTGGGTTTGGACATTCGCAGCCGGAAATCAGCGTCATAATCAAATACTCAACATTGACCCCAATTATCCTGGCCCTGTTTTGGCTGCTCATCCTGACTGGGCAAACTACGACCAACAAGGGAGAATGATTCCCTCCGGTCAAACCAAGCCTTTCTTCGACCCAGCCAATCCCGAATTACGTCAGTATTTACTCAAACTTTACCAAGAGATTGTCACTGAATATAAAGTAGACGGTTTACAGTTAGACTATATCCGCTATCCCTTTCAAGACTCAGCCGCCGGACGCAGTTACGGCTACGGTCAAGCAGCCAGAACGCAGTTTCAACAATTGACAGGCGTAGATCCGATGAAGATTACTCCTAGTCAAGCGCAATTGTGGCAGCAGTGGACAACATTCCGTACCCAACAAGTTGATACTTTTGTCAAGCAAGTTTCCCAAATGTTGCGTCAGCAGCGCCGAGACTTAACTTTATCTGTGGCTGTTTTTCCTCTACCAGAATCAGAACGTATCCAAAAGATTCAACAGCATTGGGAAGTTTGGGCTAGGCAGGGGGATGTGGATTTAGTTATTCCTATGACCTATGCTCAAGATACGGTACGTTTCCAAACTCTAGCAAAACCTTGGATAGCTTCGTCACAACTAGGTTCGGCTTTGCTCATACCCGGCATTCGCTTACTTTCCTTACCAACATTAGGTGCATTTGACCAACTACAACTGGTACGAGACTTGCCAGTGAGTGGTTTTGCACTGTTCGCAGCTGAAAATTTGCATAATGATCTGCATAGGCTGTTTGTTAATACTCAAGGAAAACTGCAATCTGCAATTAGTGAACCCCTGCCTCATCGTCAACCTTTCCAGAGTGCTGTTGCCCGTTATATTAATTTAAGGCGTGAATGGCAGTTGATCCTACAAAGTGATCAAGCACAAATAACTGATAAAACCATTCCCGATTTTTATAGTCAGGCTGAAATTCTCCAGAATGCTTTAACTCAACTGGCAACTGCACCTTCTGCCAGTAAATTAGTGACAGCAAAAGCTAATTTGAACCGATTTCAATCACTATTTCGAGTCTGGATGCGTCAACAAAAGATGGAAAATAGCTATCAAATTAGAGCCTGGGAAAATCGCTTGACGAGTATAGAAAGACTATTGCGTTATGGTGAACAGCAATTAGAGCTTAGTTCTCAGCAAAATGCTGATATAGCGGGTGACAGGTGACAGGTGACAGAGTTAAAAGTAGTTAGGGCGCTGCACTACCCACCAAAAGCATGATACAGCAGTTACGCTATTCGTGAAATACTGTAGAGACGTTACATGTAACGTCTCTACATGGTTTTGGGTTTTACGCTTGTACCTCATTTACCCAAAATATGCTGTATGGTGGCAGTGCAGCGCTTTACTACTGTCACCTGTACCCTATCACCTGTCCCCTGCTATAAATTGCTTTACAGGAAATTTATAGTGTTTATAAACACCATACGCCAGACCTTATGATTTATTTAACATCACAATATTAGAGATAATTAAAGCATCAGCTAACATGATTTTTGGATACTAGCCATTGTAATGCTCTATGCAATTTCTCCCTCGCCATCTCTGGCTACGATACTTAGAGTCAGTTATTGACAATTCGCCATTGACGGTTGAGCCGGAAACACCTTTGTCAGATGCAATTTCACAAATGGCTAGTCGAGGTGTTGATATTGTTGTAGTTGCCAATTCCCAAGTATTAGGGTATTTGTCAGCCACAGATGTGGTGAAGCTAGTAGCTTTGGGTGTTGATTTACAAAATACTCGGATTTGTGAAGTTATAAATACTGGACAGAGCTTTTTCCAGCTTTGGCAGTTTGAAGATGTGGCTAGCATGATGTCCATGCTACGTGAAAATCAATCAAGTTGCTTGTTATTAGTTGATGAACAAGCGCAGTTGCTGGGAATAATTACTTCTGAAAGTATTTATCAAGCGCTGGAAGCTGTAACTGAGTTGAATAATCAAGAACAATTACAAATTTCACAAGCACCTCTAAAGTTATTGAAATCAGCAGTAGTTAAGACCGACGATGCTATTTCAACCAGTGAAAAAAGTCTTGGGAACATAGCTGATACCAGACCTGTATTAACTTGGGTGTCTGGCAAAGATACTTTATGTAACTTTTTTAACAAAAGTTGGTTAGAATTTACAGGTAGCTCTTTAGAACAAGAGATAGGTAAAAGTTGGACAGAACGTGTGCATCCAGAAGATTTACAAACTTTTTTAAATATTTATTTATCAGCCTTTCATACCCGTGAGTATTTTTCTGTAGAATATCGGCTACGGCGATTTGACGGAAAATACAGTTGGGTTTTAAATGCTGGTGTTCCCAAGTTTACTTCTGGTGGAAGTTTTGAGGGTTATATTAATTCTTGTATAGATATTAATGAATACAAGCAGGCTTTTACAGCATTGCAGGAGAGTACCACAAAGTTAAAGTTGGCATTGGAGGTAACGCAGACAATTTATTGGGAGCGAAATCTGAATAATGATCAGTTAGCTCTACTCAATTGTGTTGATGGAGGAGGAGCAACCAGATATGTAACTCATAATGAAGCTATCAATTGTATCCATGCAGATGACAGAGAAAAATTTGAGATGGCTGTTCAAGAAGCGATCGCTCGTTGTGGTTCCCTAGAAGTAGAGCATCGACTGCTAGCCCCTGGACAACCATCTGAGTATAAATGGTTTCTCTCCAGAGGTAAAGTCATCACAGACACAACAGGTAAACCCACTCGGATGATTGGCGTTTCGATGGATATTACCGAACTTGTGCAAGCAAGAGCAGCAGTGCAACAAGCTAACCAAGAGTACAAAACTCAAGAGTGTTTTCAATTTTTAGCAGAATCTCTTCCGCAACAGGTTTGGATAGCTCGACCGGACGGCTACATTGAATATGTTAACCAACGCACCCTAGAATACTATGGTTGTGAACCAGAAGCCTTGCTAGGTTGGCAATGGCAGCAATGGATACATCCTGATGATTCTTGCCCTTACATGGAGGCTTGGCTGCATAGTGTAGCTACTGGTGACCCTTTTGAGGTCGAATTTCGCTCCTTGAGGGCAGATCATAGCTATCGCTGGCATCTAGGACTTGCTGAAGCTCGGCGCGATCAACAAGGTAATATTATTAATTGGTTTGGGACTAATACTGATATTGACGATCGCCAACGTCCAGAACTAGCTTTAAGAGATAGTGAAGCAAGATTCCGCAACTTAGTAGAAGCTAGTAGTGATTGGCTGTGGGAAGTTGATGAGAACGCTGTTTATACTTACGTCAACCCTAAAGTTAAAGATATTTTAGGTTACGAACCAGAAGAAATATTGGGTAAAACTCCCTTTGAAATGATGACACCAAAAGAGGCGGAGCGTGTCATGAATATTTATGCCCCTATTGCTGCGGCACAACAGCCATACAATTGCTGGGAAAACACCAGTGTTCACAAACAAGGTCATTTAGTAGTTCTCGAAACCAGTGGCGTACCAGTTTTTGATGCAGCCGGTAAATTTTGTGGTTATCGAGGAATAGATCGAGATATCACTGTCAAGAAGCAAGTAGAAAACAATTTATATCAAACTCAACAGCAATTACAAACTATTTTGAATAACTGCCCGGCGATAATTTATGTTATAGACCTCCAAGATAGATTTATTTTAATTAATCAACGGTATGAACGTCTACTTAATCTCACTCAAGCAGAAATTATCGGCAAGAGTATATACGATACTTGGCCTGATTATTTTGCCCGTGCATTTGCCCTAAATAATCGGCAAGTGCTGAACAGTGGTATTGCCATAGAAGTTGAAGAAATTGTTCCCCAAGAAGATGGCTTACATACCTATTTCAGTATTAAGTTTCCTTTGCAAGATCACAATGGTGTCACCTATGCCATTTGTGGTATCTCTACAGATATTACAGAGCGCAAGCTAGCAGAAAATTCGCTTTTACGCTTTCACAAAGCTATGGAAAGCACAAGTGACGCTATCATCTTTAGTGATATTCTTGATAAAAGTATTTATATTAACCCAGCATTTGAACAATTATACGGTTATAGTCTAGAGGAATTACAAGCGCATGGGGGGGTAAGGACAGTTTTTCAACAGCCTCTAGAACGTCAAACAATATTAGATACTGTGATGAAAGGTAACTCTTGGCGGGGTGAAGTGACAATGCGATCGCGCGATGGTCGCCAATTAAAAGTTGATATGCGGTCTGATGCCCTGAAAGATAGTCTTGGTAAGATTACGGGGATAGTATGTATCCATACGGATGTTACTCAGCATCAGCAGAGAGAAGAGGGTTTACGGCTACGCGATCGGGCGATCGATGCTAGCAGTAATGGCATCATTATTGCCGATGCTACCACTCCCAACGGACCGATTATCTATGTCAACCCAGCCTTTGAACGCATGACCGGCTACTCGTCAGCAGAAGTCATAGGACAAAACTTTCGCATCTTCCAAAGCGCGGATATCGATCAACCAGGATTACGGGAACTCAGCGCCGCCATGCAGGCAGGCAAAGCTTGCACTGTGGTTCTGCGTAACTATCGTAAAGATGGTAGCCTGTTGTGGAATGAGTTCAATATCTCCCCCGTTTATGATCATACTGGTCAACTTACCCACTATATCAGCATCCAAACAGATATTACAGAACGCAAACAAGCTGAAACAGCACTACTTGTTAGTCAACAGCGACTGCAATATTTACTAACTTCTAGCCCTGCCGTGATTTATACCAGTCAAACTTTTGGTGAGTTTGGCACAATATTTATTAGCGACAACGTTACCGCTATGACTGGCTACGAAGCACGGGAATTTACAGAAGACCCTAGCTTTTGGGTGAGTCATATCCATCCAGAAGACGTTGCATCAGTTTTTCACAAACTAGCTCATGTCTGGGAACGGAAAAATTATAAGTTAGAATATCGCTTTTTACACAAGGATGGAAAGTATCATTGGATATATGACCAAGGCCGAGTTGTACAGGATGACATTAATAATCCCATAGAACGAGTTGGTTACTTAATAGATATTACAGAGCGCAAACAATTAGAAGATTACTTAAAAGTAGCGCTAGAAAAAGAGAAAGAATTAAGTGAATTGAAGTCTCGGTTTGTCTCTATGACTTCCCACGAATTTCGCACGCCGTTGAGTACAATTCTGTCTTCTTCTGAGTTATTAGAACATTATCGCCACAAATGGACAGAAGAAAAACAACTCACTCACCTCCATCGAATTCAAACTGCGGTGAAGCGAATGACGGAAATGTTAAATGACATTTTGATCATTGGTAAGGCAGAAGCAGGAAGACTAGAGTTTGTACCTAAATCATTTGATATTGTAGCATATTGCCGAACTTTAGTAGAGGAAGTGCAATTAAACCGGACTAATCATCAAGTTTATTTTCTGAGCGAACATGAATATATGTCATGTTACATGGATGACAAACTTTTAGGGCATATTCTCAGCAACTTAATTTCTAATGCAATTAAATATTCTCCAGTTTCTAGTCGTGTTTTAGTTAAATTTTATTGTCAAGATGAACGTGCAGTATTTGAAGTTCAAGATTGGGGTATTGGCATTCCACCAGAAGACATTACTCACTTATTTGAGTCATTTTATCGAGCCAAGAATGTGGGCAATATATTAGGTACAGGTTTAGGATTGGCAATAGTCAAAAAATGTGTGGATATTTGTCAAGGTGAAATATTCGTTTCTAGTAAACTAGGTGTTGGTACAGTATTTACGGTAAATCTTCCTTTAAACTCTCAAATATAAAACGAGGTTAATAATGATTAAAATTTTAGTAATTGAAGATGAAGATTCAGTTAGAGAGAACATTTTAGACTTGCTGCAAGCAGAGGATTTCGATACTGTGTCTGCTGCTAATGGGCGAATTGGCATAGATTTAGCAATGGCAGAATTTCCTGATTTAGTCTTGTGCGATATGATGATGCCGGAAGTTGATGGTTACGGAGTTTTGTCAGCATTACGCCAAGAACCCTTAACGGCTACCATTCCTTTTATTTTTCTCACAGCAAAATCTGCCAAAGCCGATTTCCGCCAAGGTATGGATATGGGCGCAGATGACTATCTAACTAAGCCTTTTACTAGGGCGGAATTACTCAGTGCGATCATGAATCGCTTAGAAAGACAAGCTACTTTAAAAAAACACTTAATCAATCAATCTGGAGTAAAAATTTCTTCTCCAAAAACTCAGTTGGTGGAGATGAGTCTACATAGAGCGATTAAGCAACGAGATTTTCAAGAGTTTGAGGTGCAATATCAGCCTATAGTTGATATCACTTCGGGAAAAATAATTGCTGCGGAAAGTCTGTTACGTTGGCACAGTCCCGAATTAGGTTATGTTTCCCCTGCGGAGTTTATTCCCTTAGCAGAATCTAATGGTTTAATTGTACCGATTGGTCAATGGGTGATAGCGAGTGTTTGTCAGCAAGTGAAAACTTGGCATGATTCTGGTGTAGATTGCTTGACTATTTCTGTAAATTTATCAGCAATGGAGTTTAATAGACCTGATTTGATTCAAAAGATTACTCAGGCTTTAAAAGTTAATAATTTAGCCCCCCATTATCTGGAATTAGAGTTGACTGAAAGCATGATTATGCAGGATTTGAATAGTGCTATTTTTACGATGAATGAATTGCAGTCTTTGGGTGTGAGAATAGCGATTGATGATTTTGGTACAGGCTACTCTTCTTTAATTTATCTGAAGAATTTGCCAGTCAATACATTAAAAATTGATAGATATTTTATCCACAATGTGGCTAAAGATAGACAAAAATCAGCAATCACTAAAGCCTTGATTGAGATGGCACACAACATGAATATGCGCGTAATAGCTGAGGGTGTGGAAACAGAATCAGAGTTATACTTCCTGAAACAAAATAAATGTGATGCCGTGCAAGGTCTTCTCTTTAGTCGCTCATTACCAGCAGTAGAATTGGAAAATTTCCTATGGAATAACAAACATCTGCCGGTGTAAAAGATATTCAGCCTTGACAATTGATTAGATTTTCATGCCATCATTACTTACTGATGTTGGTAGAGAATATGAATTAATCGTAAAACCTTGAACAAGGCTTTTGAGACTATTCCCTGTCCTCTGCTATATTGGAAAATAGATAATTACCATCACTTTAACAAATCATCTATAACAAGTTAATATAATTAACTAATTATTGCATAAGCTAATATGAATAAAATTCTTGTGATTGAAGATGATATTAATGTGCGGCAAAATATATTAGATTTGTTAGAATGCGAAGGATTTAATATAGTTGAGGCTGATAATGGGCTTGTTGGTGTGCAATTAGCTCAAGAAGAAATTCCTGATTTGATTCTCTGTGATGTCATGATGCCGGAATTAGACGGTTATGGAGTATTAAAAACACTACGTCAGCGTCCAGAAACGGCAATTATTCCGGTAATATTTCTCACTGCTAGGTCTGACAAAACAGACTTCCGTCAAGGTATGGAAATGGGAGCAGATGATTATATAGTTAAACCTTTTACAAGGAAAGACTTATTAGCTGCGATCGCCTGTCGATTAGAAAAGAATATTACAATTAAAAATGAGAATCAAAGAAGGCTAGATAATTTACGTAATAGTATCGCTTTATCTCTGCCCCACGAAATGCGAACACCTTTAAATGGGATATTAGGATTTTCACAAATTCTTAAGGAAGAAAGTGATAGCCTTGATTCCCAAACAATTAAGGAAATGGCAGAATTTATTTATGTATCTGGTGAACGTTTATTTGAATTAATTCAAAAGTTTCTTACCTATGCAGAGTTGGAAATTATTAGAACTGATCCAGAGCAGATTGAGTTTTTACAAAGTCAAACTACTATATTTCCTAATTTAGGAATAATAGAAATTCTGAGTGATAAGGCAAAAAAGGCAGGACGAGAAGCAGATTTAGAATTAGAATTATATCCATGCCAGGTAAATATTTCTACTGCAAAACTTGCTAAGATTGTAGAAGAATTGGTTGATAATGCTTTTAAGTTTTCCCCTCAAGGTAGTCTAGTTCAAGTTAAAGGTCAGGTGATTGACAATCAATTGATTTTATCTTTCATTGATCATGGTCGAGGAATCACAGCCGCTCAAATTGCTGAATTAGGGGCTTATCAGCAATTTGAGCGGAAACTCTACGAACAGCAAGGTTCAGGGTTAGGATTGATGATTGCTAAAAGCATAACTGAAATACATGGGGGCAAGTTCAAAATTAAGAGCAAGCCACAAGAAAAAACTGTTGTGCAAGTAATGCTACCCTGTAGTCAAATAATAGAAGATAGTCGGCAAAATATTTGCTATCAAAAATCGTCGAATTGTGTTTAATTGTGATATCAAGTCCGGCTAATTACTGACGATATGCTTGCTAGGGTCGGTAATAGGTAATGGGTAATAGGTAATTGTTTTTTCCTATTCACAAACCCCACTATATGATAAATGTTTAAGCGGACATGATATTACTTATCACTACCTAGACCAAGTATTTCATAAGTAATTAATTGGAGATGGCAAAGGCTGGACGATGCCCAATCCAAGGGTTAGCGGCTTCTATTTGTGCGGCTACGCTGATTAAAGTGGCTTCGGCCGCAGGTTTGGCGATTAGCTGCACACTTATAGGTAAACCATGACTATCAAACCCTACAGGTAAGGCGATCGCAGGTTGTCCGGTAGCATTGGCGACTGGACAAGGGGCTACCCAGTTAATAATTTGTTGGAATGTATCTTCTGGACTCAAAGCCGCCCATTCTCCTACGCGGATGGGTGAGTGTAAATACACTGGCAAGACTAATATATCTATATCATCAAAAAATGCCACGATTTGCCTTGCTGCTATCTGCATTTTATAGACTGCTTGAATATACTCAGCTACAGTCCCAGTCCGGGCTAATAACCAACGATTGAGAGGCTGTAATATCTCCGGGGGAAAACCCGATGCAGTTACAGCAGATTGCCAAACGATTTGGAAAGGTTCTATCAAAGCGTTAACATCTGGGCATTTTTCTACGACTTGATGACCAAATTGTGCTAATAATTCCACTGTTTGCATTACTCCTTGCTGACAATTAGCGTCTGCTACTCCCAAAGGAGGGACACCAGTTGTAAAGGCAATTCGTAACTTAGCAGGTGGTGTTTGTGCAGCTACTAAAAATGAAGGTTCGGGATCGGGTAGCCAGTAGGGATCACCCGTAACATAACCGGACATAGAATCTAACAGCGCCGCCGCATCCGCAACAGTGCGGGCAATTGGCCCATTAGCGGCAATCCCCGCCAAGCGATCGCCTACGGGTGCTTTACTTACCCTACCCCTGGCTGGTTTAATCCCCACCAAACCACAACAAGCCGCAGGCCCGCGAATCGAACCGCCACCATCGGAACCTTGAGCGATCGCACAGAGTCCGCCTGCGACTGCGGCCGCCGCCCCACCACTAGAACCGCCTGGTGTGTAGTCTAAATTCCAAGGGTTTCTAGCTGGGGGAAATCCCGTAGGTTCTGTGTAAGGAAATGAACCTAGTTCAGAAGTTGCAGTTTTACCGAGAATAATAAATCCTGCTTGCTTGATGCGTGTCACTACCCCATCATCAAATTCTGGGATGTTGTTTAATAACGCTGGACTACCGTAGGTACAAGGGACACCAGCCATAGCGTTGAGGTCTTTGATGGAAATGGGGACACCAAAAAACGGCGGTAGTTCGGAAGTTGTGGTGAGTAATTCTGTCTTGGCTTTCGCATCGGCGATCGCTAATTCTGCTGTCACCGTAAAGTAACTTCCCAATTGGGGATTTAACCGTTGAATCCTTTCTAGATAAATTTCTACCAACTCCAACGGCGACAATTCCCTTCGCCGAATTAATTGCGCTAACTCTAGCGCTGGGGTAAAAGCTAAATCAATTTCATTCATAGGGATTAGGGACTTGGTACTGGGGTGCAAAGATGTAGGTTTAGCTTCCGGTTTGCGTAGTCTCCTGAAAGAAAGGGTGAAACATGGGGTGAATAAGCAATTACTCCTAACTAATGACTAAATCTGGACTCGTTACTTTAGCAGAGTTTCTGGGAAATATAAATCTATCGTTTCTATGATTTAACAATTAGTCAACACTAGTACAACTAGACGAAAATTAAACACTCACACCTCCCAAGCAAACATGAAAATTTCTATCATGCACCCTCCACTCAACAATATTTTCCAGACAGTCGCTCAAGTTACACAAAAAGAACAGAAAAATTTCTCTTCCCAGTCCCCAGACCCTACCTCATAGTTATGACTGATTTACAAACACTTATTAATAACTTGCCAAAAATAGTTTATGGCTTGAGACTTACTTTAGGTAATTCTCAGGAAATCATACAACAAGTTGTCCTGATTAACCATGCTCAGGAACAATTACGCCAGATTCAACAAGTGATGTCAACGGAGGCGATCGCCCAAAAAACCAGTTCTTCCACCCATAAAGCTACGGCTACACTACCCCGCGTAAATACCACAAGACGTTTATTAGTACCTAGTATTTTTCACATCGAACCAAATATTAGTGGTAACACCAAATTAATTACTGAAAAGTTTGGTAATCCTGAAATTGAGATATGTTTAGATACCTTAAAATCCAAAATTGATTACTGGATTGAATGGGGTGATTTCTTGCAGGCGATCGCCGCAGATATTTTAAGCGACAATAACCTCATCAATCAAGTAAATTTAGATACCAATTACCCCAGTTTAACAAATCAAATTGAACGTTTAAGAAAAAGTATAAATATCAAGCTAGCTTTCAGTGATTCCCGAAATTTAGACAAACAAATTCAGCAAATACTTCATATTGAAGAAGATATATCAAAAACTCAACATAGATTAGCATACGTCATCAACACTATTAAATCTAGCCAAGGTTTATTAACTATTTTTCTGGCAATTTCCTCATTTTGTGGTCAATCAGGCTTTTCTATAGAATGGTTAGATGATGCTCATGAATTAATCATCTCTAGTGAAGGTAAGTTTCAGGAATTAACCGATATCCTAAATGATTGTCAAACTTTTCAAGATAAGCTTACTACCTACTTGAGTCAATGTCAGCAATTAAAACAACAGGCACAAAAAAGTTTAAATCAAAAGAACTATAAACGTCAAAATATCAAAGAATTAACTAATAATTTATTTACATCTGGGTTAGGACGTATAACTATCTTGGCAGTTGCAACTGTAGCTATTTTGAGTCTTGGTAGTTGGACTATTAAAAACACAATTAATCAACTTCAGCAAACTGAGCAAAATATTAACCCAGAAACACAAGCACTTAATAACTTCAAATCTGCTTTAAAACTAGGGAGAGAAGCTTCTACTCTTGCACAAGATCCGCCCCATCCTCTCACAAGATGGCAACAAGCCGCAAGCAAATGGCAGCAAGCAATTAATTTCTTAAACCAAATTCCTCAAGGCACATCTGTTTCTGCCAAAGCCCAAGAAAGACTGATTCGTTATCGGCGTAATTATCAAGCCATCAATGAAAAAGTTGCCTCGGAAAGTCAAGCTTTCAACAACTTAGAATTAGCTCAAAAACTAGCTAACGAAGCTGCATTTTTTATGAAAAATGCGCCTAATTCTCTGTCAGCATGGCAACAAGCAAAAGATAAATGGGAGCAGGCAATTAAATTATTAGAAACTATTCCTAAAAATAGCTTTGTTTATCAACAAGCTCAAGCTACTTTACCAAATTACAAAACACACTATGCTGCAATTAGTGCTATAATTCAAAACTAATTTCAGTTTGTAAATTAATTGCCGTTTTATTAAATTATTTATTCAAGCAGCAAAACTCGCACAGAGTATGCGCTAACTGCGACCCGGAAAATATAGCTTCTATTAACGTGAGTTCGACAAGCGTTGTTTTGACCTCACCCCCAACCCATCTCCTGACGGAGACGCTACGCGAACGCCTTTTAGGAGCGAAAAGTCTGAGCGGAGGTTTCCTCCGATCAGAACTTTTCAAGAGAGAGGGAGGTTGGGAGGGAGAGGTTCATCGAACTCACGTTCTACTAAGTTTAGGACTTACGCAAGTGTCATAATCAAACTAACTGTAGTGGCGTGACCGGGCTAAAATGTGGCAATAGATTTGAGAAAAATTGAACGCAGATGAACGCAGATGAACGCAGATGATAGACTTTTACCTAATGCACTACTTTAGTCTTGCCACGCTACTCGATTTTTAACAGTGCTGTCCGCTTGTCTCACCTCATCAATATCTATACTATGAAATACTATGAATATCAACCGATTGCAGGAACTTAAACAAAAACTAACTCTTGAATCAGACTTGTCTAGTATCTGGTCATTTTATATGGATAATTTTGCGGATCATCCAGAATTCATTGAACTAGGTGAGCCTGCTCATAATAAATTTCTGGATACTGTCATCCACAAAACTGTAGAGCAAATGTTTGGTAAAAAAATAAAAATTACCGACTTTTTCCTGATTTATATTGCACAGTACCATTTTTTTCATGCCCCTTTCCTAGTTGAACGGCGTATTGGGGGTGTGATCTATTTTGAGGATATCAAAATTGGGTTAATTGCTGTGTCGGCAGATTATCCTCCTACAGATGAAGTTAAGTATTCACGTTTTTCTGAAATAATGCAATTGCCGTCACCTAATCGCAACGAGCTTAACTGAGAGAAGGAGTCTAAACTGCTTTTTCAACAGCAGAGTTTTGAGATACTTGATCAACAATAAATTTTTAAGCTGCATAATTCTCTGGACAAGATTTATACAACTTTGAGGTTTAACTGAACCGCATTATTAATTACAAATGAAAGTAGGGGCGTACATCTGTATGTCCCTACGTCCTTAACCAGATTGCTGTATTCTATTTTTGTGCTGCACCAACAGGAACAGGTTCACCAAGAATTTTGGCAAATCTATCTAGGTAAAAGTCTACAGGATTTGCTACTGCTTGAATTGAGGAGCGATCGCGCAATAAATTCCACCATGTCTGCAAACGCGGTGTTTCTGCTGGGAGTGTAAATTTACGGAAATGTTCTAGCAGTGGTAGACGTTCAAACCAAGGATAAAAGCTGATATCAACCAGGCTAAACTCATCGCCTAACAAATATTCACCTTTACCCAATGCTTCCTGTTCGATATATATCAGTGCTTGTGTAAACTCTTTTCGTCTAAAGTTTCCCATTCAGCATATATGGGAATAAAAAGCAATAGTTTTTGTACTTTGGTCAGGAAATCACAATCTTTAACACTAAATAGATTAAGAGAAGATTATCAAATACATCATTTTTGGTTAAAATTATACAATGTATAAACAAGCATTAATCATTGCCAAAGCCTATAGTGTCAGGAGTGTTATTGGAAAACTCAGAGCGTATTCAAGTAGGAGATAGAGTCCTGATTTTAAACCCTGCTTATGTAGCTGGAAAATATGGGGTAGTCTGTGGTCGAGAATCAAACTCAGATCGTACAGCAAAGCAACGCTGGTTAATCCAAGTAGAGGATGAGGATTTGTCGGAGATTGTAGTATCGTTGGTGTTAGGCGAGTTTACCTTAGTGAGCGACGATTGAGTAGAATGTGCGATCGCTAGCTGTAGTAGGAATGGCTAATGATGCTGAAAATTTTAGTGACGGGTGCGACGGGAAATGTCGGGCAAGAAGTTGTGCGCTTGCTGCTATTGCAAAATTGTCATGTCTGTGCAGCAGTCAGAAATCCTACAAGCGCTCAACAGATATTAGGAAATCATGTCGATTGTATCCCCTTTGACTTTACCAATCCCAACACATTTGTCGAAGCTTTTCAAGCAGTTAATCAACTATTTCTACTGCGTCCGCCTGCGCTGGCTAATGTTCGGCAACAAATTGCCCCAGCTTTAAATGCGGCAAAACTCGCAGGCGTTGAGCATATCGTGTTTCTTTCTTTACAGGGAGCCGAAGGCAACTCTTTTGTACCGCACTCAAAAATTGAACGCTATATTAATCAATTGGGTATACCTGCAACTTTCTTAAGGTGCGGCTTCTTTATGCAAAATCTCAACACCACTCACCAAGAAGATATCAAAACTCGTGGTGAATTGCTGATGCCGGCAGGGAAAGGTAAAACTAGTTTCATCGATGTGCGGGATATTGCGGCTGTTGCAGTGCAGACTTTGATGGCAGGTGGGCATCAGTCACGCGCCTACACACTTACAGGCAAAGAAGCCTTGACTTATTACGAAGTTGCAGACATCTTCACATCAGTTTTAGGTAAGCCAATAAGCTATAATCCCTCTTTGTTCAAGTTTGTTCAACATATGCGTTCATCCGGTTTATCGATGGACTATATTTTGGTGATGATAGCAATTTACACAACTGCTCGATTAGGATTAGCAAGTGAAATCACATCGGATACAGAACAATTGCTCAATCGTTCACCGATAACTATACGCCAGTATGTTGAGGATTACAAACAGTTTTGGTTATGACGTTACAGCTCTTGGATAACTTTTAAGAAACACAGGTGACAGGTGACAGGTAACAGAAAATAGGGAATAGTTGTGTTTCTTGAAAGGTAAGGACTTTAGTCCGGGGAAAAGGACTAAAGTCCTGACTACAAACCTTGAAACTAACTGTAGGGTGCGTCAGCAGTGATAATTCGGAACAAATCAAGGGATTTTCCACATCTGACGCACCCTACCCCAAGTGCCAGTGGCGTAAGTCCTGTTGATATCAGATTAACAATTGGTTCGGCTGGTTGCTGTTTGGGCTAAATTGTCTAATTCTTGTTGCATTTGGGTGTAGACTAATTGATAGCATTCATTCACATAGTTACGATCTCTAGCTGCATCTGTGCCATAACGTTCAAAGATAATTGGACGACACACACGAGTGTGAATCTGCACAGGTAAGGGAATATTTGGCAAAGGCCCAATAGCTAAACCCCAAGGTAAACCCAAGTATATGGGAAAAACTCCAGGGTCTACTTGATCTAACCAGGGTAAGCGCAATTGCTGCAATTGTTTTAGCAAATCGTGGCAATCAGATAAAATAATTAAGGTATCATGAGCGCCCACTGATATGACGGGAACAATGGGTACTTCTTTTTTCAAGGCTAATTTAATAAAGCCACGATGCCCTGCAAGATTAATTTTATACCGTTGGCTGTGAGGACGAAACATATCATATTGTCCTCCAGGGTAAACAAGGACGCTAGCACCAATATCAAATGCCGCACTAGCTGCTTTGGGATGGGCGACAATGGCTCCTATTTTCTGTGCTAGGTTGGCTATTTGTGGATTCACTTTCCAAGCGTAAGGGTGCATAAGTCCATACACTAAACGCTGAGTGCCAAATCTAGAAAACCAATCATACATCATCATTATCAAATCAGGGGAAGCGATGCCGCCATTATGGGAACCAACCAGCAGCACTTTACCTTCTGTTGGGATATGATGCCATCCATCAGTTTTGACTCGAAAGTAGTAACGATAAAACCATTCCCAAATCGGCATTAATGATTCAATTACCTGCGGATCACGTTCCGTTAATGATGAGCCTGGGATGGATGTCGATGTAGTGGTCTGTCCCATTAATTTTGTGGTGTTATGGGTGTTCAAATCCCCGACCTCTCTAAGAAGTCGGGGATATAGAAGCTATCATAACTAATGCGATAGACCACTGGGGCATCTATTTAGTGACCATGTTTACATAAAACGTGGTTTTTTGAATTGATTTGTCCCTGCCTGCACAAATTTTAACATTTTTGATATCGCATTCCTGGGAGTTGGGAGATTATACCCATCAGTTCCAACTGTAATAAGGCGCTGGAAACTGAGCCTGCATTCATGCCTGTTTGTTGGATAATTAAATCGAAGGGTAAAGCATCATAGGCGATCGCATCCAGCACTTGTTGCAGTTCTGGTGGTAAACTAGGCACAATCGACTGTTCTGGTATTGCTGATTTATCTACTACATCTAATTGTGGTATTGCTCCCAACATTTTTAATAGTTCGTCTATTTCTTTAATAATTGTGGAAGCACCTTGACTAATTAACTTTAAACAGCCTTGAGATGGAATATCATCCAATCTTCCGGGGAGTGCATAAACATCTCTGCCAAAATCATTGGCATAGGTAGCTGTAATTAATGCACCAGATTTAATTGGCGCTTCCATTACCAAGACAGCACGACTTAACCCCGCAATTATTCTATTACGGCGGGGGAAGTGTGTGCGATCGGGTGGGGTTTTGGCTGGATATTCACTGACAACTATTCCAGATGTAAGAATCTGCTTATACAAGTCTAGATTTTTATGGGGATAGACGACATCTACACCTGTACCTAAAACTGCAATTGTTCGTCCCCCGGCTTTCATGGCTGCACTGTGGCTGACTGTATCTATTCCTTCCGCCATACCGGAAACTACGGTGAAGCCATTTTTGGCTAAAGCTGTGCTAATTTGCCGCGTCCAGCGTATACCATATTCTGAAGGCTGGCGTGTCCCGACAATGCCAACTAGGGGTATGTTTCCCAGATTTTCTTCCATTTCCACCACACCCCGATAGTAGAGAATTGGGGGTGGGGTGGGAGTTTCTAATAACAAACGAGGATATTGTGCGTCTGCTGGTGTCCAGAAATGGGGGTTTTGTTGTGCGTGTTGGATGAGTAATTGTTCTGGGTTGAGACGCGATCGCTGTTTTACCACTTTTTCCAACGTCTGTAAACCAAAACCCTCAACTTTCCCTAACTGAGATGGTGTAGCATTCCACGCTGCTGATAATGTCCCGAATTGCTGCTGTAATCTTCGCAGCAAAACAGGCCCTATTCCCGAAATTTGCGCCCAAGCTAACCAATATGCCCGTTCTTCTCCCACTTTCTCATCCTCACGCCCACTTGGTTGATTATTCCCAAATTTGGGGCTAAGGTATCGGGGACAGTTATCAGTTGTCAGTTATCAGTTGTCAGTTATCAGTTATCGAGCGTTTTTGTTTGAGATAAGCAAATACTGATTTATCGCCGATATCGGGGGGAATGGCTTGTATGGCTTTACGTACAGCAAATACTATGAATAATATTGCCCAAGTTCCTAATAGAATTTGTTCCCCTTGAGTGGGTATAATACCTACTAAATGTCCTAGTAAAAGTGAGGGAACTATTAAGGTTAGGGCTTTGGTTTCTAAACGATTAAAGCAAAATGCTTCTTTGAAATAAATTCCTGTTAAAGCAGCGAAGGTAAAACCAATTCCTAATATAGTTAGGGGTTGGTTGTAGACAGTCACAGCAAAAGGTTGGCTGTCAGAATGTCCTACATAAAATGCAGCAATGCTACCAATTAACCAAAACGCTTGTAATAGTCTGTGCAAGGGTGCAAGGTATATATGAATTGTTAATAAACTTACGCCCAGCGCCAGACTGAAGCAAGTATATAAGGGTGTCAGTGCTTGGATGGCTAGAGGATTATGGTTGAATAATACTAAAGCGCTGCCAATGGCAAAGCTGAAGGCGGCTACCATTAAGGCAGAACGATAGATAATCACACCATTGCGATCGCTCTGTTCAATAGTAAATTCCCCAAACTGACCTTGATAAACTTCTGATGTAGTCATTGGTAATTGGTAATTGGTAATTGGTAATTGGTAATTGGTAATTGGTAATTGGTAATTGGTAATTGGTAATTGGTCAACTGTGATCTAGTTTAAACTAATAACTTCTATAGGGTCTTGCAAGTTGATTTGTAGCTGTGATTGTGCATTACCGCTATTAACGGCTATTTCTACCCAGCCATGACTCCCAATTAAAGCTAGTGCTTCTCCTGTCTGCACTTCACTATAGGTATTACACCCTGGAATGATTAAATCACCAACTTGGACATACCATTTTTTATTTTGCGTATAATCACCTGGAATATTGCTAACTAAATTACCAAAGTAATCTATATATTGAATGCAGCCTGACCAACCTGTTTCTGTCTGAGTGCAGTTTTCCAGCTTCATCTGTACTAAACTGGTTGGGTCAATTTCATCTCCCAATTGTTGAATCAATACACCACTTGCAAGATGAGCGCCGACTGGGGCGAAAATATCTCTACCATGAAAGGTTTTACTCGGTTGAGGAATGCGCCAGTATCGGGAATTTGTTAACTCAACGACTGTAATGGCGGGAGTTTGAGCTAATACGCCGCTAAATATGCCATTATCCGGCCCTACTAAAAACCCACTCGCTAATTTTACTGCGATCGCTCGTCTTTGACTACCCACCTCCGGATCTACCACCGCTATATGTACCGTCCCCTCTGGGAAGTAGGGATAAGCATTCATCAAACAAAACCTAGCAGCAGCAATATTTTGCGGCGGTATTTGATGGGTTAAGTCCACTACCCCCAACTTGGGGTTAATTTGGGCTATAACTCCCTTCATCACCGCCACGTAGACATCGCGATCGCCAAAATCGCTCAATAACGTCACAAGCGGTTTTTTTATCCAATTTTCTAACATAACTGGCAACAATATGTATATTAAACTAAAATTTTCTGTAACATAGACTACGAAAATTATGCTATGTTATAAATAACAGACATAACGCGAAAGATTAAGAGGTTAATCCTATGAGCCAAGGTAGACTCAAGGTAAATAGTGCTGCTCAAGAAGTACACAGACAAAATATTCAAAGAAATATAGAGCATCGCTTGGAAGTAGCCAGAGCTAAAGGCGATGAAAGATTAATTCGGCAACTAGAGGCTGAATTAAGACAGTTTGCTTAGATTTCCCTGTTCATAGTTCATAGTGTTGTTGTGTTCACCCCGCCTTGGCGGGTTTTTTTATTAAACAGGTGACAGGTGACAGGTGACAGGTGACAGGTGTTCCCTTCCCCTTTCCCCCTTCCCCTTTCCTGACTTTTCACGGGATCTGGAAGACCTCTCTCCAAACCTCTCTCCTACAAGGAGAGAGGCTTTGATTTCTCCCCCTTCCCTACTAGGGAAGGGGGCTGGGGGGTTAGGTCTGTCGTTAGCTTTTCCACATGACGTGAAAAGTCAGTTCCCCTTTCCCCTTTCCCCCAAAATAGCACTTGACTCTCTAGCTAACTGGAGAGTTCACAATAGAGTCAGCAGAACGCTGTGGAGATAATATTGAATGCTACGCCCTTATGTAAAAAATACCTTTTTGGCGTTTGGCTTTGTAGTGCTGACATCCTTTACAGGAGGGGTGTTGACTGCTTGTTCTACAAATTCTCAAACCCAAACCGAAGCCTCTCAACCCACTGCAACTGATGCTAGCAATCAGCAGCATCATCATCACAGCCAAGCAATGAATTTAGGCCCAGCAGATGCTAATTATGATTTGCGCTTCATTGATGCCATGATTATGCACCATCAAGGGGCTGTGGATATGGCGAATGTTGCACAGCAGAAGTCAAAACGGAGGGAGATTAAGCAGTTGGGGGCTGAGATTATCAAAGCCCAAAACCAAGAAATCGCGCAAATGAAGCGGTGGCGCACAGCTTGGTATCCCAAGGCAGGAAATCAAGCGATGGCTTATGATGCGACAATGGGTCACATGATGGCGATGTCATCCGAGCAACAGGAAGCGATGATGATGAGCCAAGATTTAGGCGGGGCTGATGCTGAGTTTGATTTACGCTTTATCAATGCGATGATTCCCCATCATGAAGGAGCGGTGGTGATGGCGCAAGATGCTTTACAGAAATCGCAACGCGCGGAAATTAAGAACTTGGCTCAAGCAATTATTAAAGCGCAGCAAGGGGAAATTCAGCAAATGAAACAGTGGCGGACTGTTTGGTATAAAAAGTAGTTTGCCACAAAAGCGATCGCCTGGGTGGAAGTTAGGCGATCGCTTGATCGTGGTAGTTTGATATTAAGACGGTAGACAAATTAATTCGAGGTATTAGAGAATACCAAATAATAAATCATCCAAGTTGATTGTTAGCAGGGTGAGTCAGTATCAATATTTTCTTGGTATGGCTAGGGTTTCTCTTGCTGACGCACCTGACATTTTGGATATTTTTTTTATCTGGAAGCCCTTAAACAAGTCCCAACAACTGAGACAGGTAGTGTAAATAAATTTACAAATTTAGTAAAAATGTAATTGATTCCTCACAAATTCCTCATAATTCTTATATTAATATTAAGATACAGCTAAGTGCTGGTTACGTATACCTGTGATTAGCTTGTCTCTAAACCTATCTTTATGAACAATTATTTAGATTTAATCCACAGAGATAGCCTGTTAAACTCCCTGAGTTTGGAACATCTGCGAATTTTTGAAGCGGCTGCACGACACAAAAGTTTCACTCGTGCAGCCGCAGAACTCTACACTACCCAGCCTTCGGTATCGCGTCATATTAAACAGCTAACGGAAACAATTGGTACACCATTGTTTGAATATGTAGATAATCGTATTCAACTAACACCTACAGGGGAAGAAATTTTAATTATCTACAAAGAAATTTTTCAATGTTTAAGAGATTTTGACACAAAGTTGATTGATTTAAAAGATATAGAACAAGGTCAATTAAAAGTCTCTGCTGTCAGAACACTCAAGTATATCATGCCTAGATTACTACAATCATTTTGTCCACAGCATCCTCATATTAGAATTGCATTTGAGTTTACCAATCATGAAGAAATTTTGACTAGAATGCAGGAAAATATGGATGACTTCTACATTCTTACCTACCCACCAAAAAAAGATGATTTTGAAATCAACCCATTTCTCGATAATTCTTTAGTGGTAGTTGCGCCATCAAATCATCTTCTGGTTAATCAAGCATATATTTCCTTAGAGCGGTTGGCAAAGGAAAAATTTATTATGCGAGAGAAAGGTTCAGAAAATCGCATAGCTGTCGATACTTTGCTGGCGCAACATGACACAAAATTGCCAGTGAAATTAGAGGTAAATAGCAATAGAGGAGCTAAACAAGCGGTGCTTTGCGGTTTAGGTCTGGCAGTTTTATCGATATATACCTTAAATCCAGAATTACAACAAAATCAACTATCTATTCTCAATGTTGAGGGGTTCCCACTTGTTCAGAAGTGGCAAATAATTTCTCTCAAGAACAGGTGGATATCTCCTGCTGCTAGTACTTTTTTAAAGTATATGCTGCAAGAGAGTGTAGCCAATAGAGATGATAATTTTTTACTCAGTGCAGGCTGAAATTGTGGCAATCCAACTCATAACATT
The DNA here is from genome assembly GCF_014697625.1 of Anabaena azotica FACHB-119. Lineage (GTDB taxonomy): Bacteria > Cyanobacteriota > Cyanobacteriia > Cyanobacteriales > Nostocaceae > Trichormus > Trichormus azoticus_A. Next base: position 54,653 of record NZ_JACJSG010000028.1, read on the forward strand.
TTCAAATCATAGTAGAAATTATATAGGTAAATTATTAAGTTGGCAAACTATATCTATAGTATAAAAAATTGTCTACCTTTAGTTAGAGTTAATAATACCTAGTTATCGATATTCTAAGTGAATGAGAACAAGAATTGATACGGCTGATAAAACACAGGTAGAAGAATTTATCTGTGTTTTTTTGTATTTGTACCTGTTGAGATTCTAGGTTGTAAGCGCACCCTAGAAAGCCAACCAAAACTCTACCCACGAGGGGATAGAGTTTTGTCAGTGGTCATTGGTCAATAGTGAGTGGGTTTGATAAATTTTAATCCCACCCATAAAGGGATGGTGAATTAAAGCAGTGCAAAACCACAACTGACACAAGCAGTACAAATAAATCAAATCTTCATTTAAGGGGTGAATATGTCAGAATTAATTCAAGCAATCTTAGATAGTGAAGAGAAGAATGATTTGCGTGCTTTTATGAGCGAGTTGCGTCAGCAAGACAAAAATTACCTGCTGCGGAATGACATCCTGAATGTATATAGTGAATACTGCGCTAAGTCACAAAAACCAGAAACGTTTTATCATTCTTCCACTTTAGGTAAACTCATCTACTATACTCAAGAAATAATTCAAGAAGATTCCAACTTTTGCTTTATCATTCGTCCCAAAATTGCCAGTCAAGAAGTATATCGAATTACTTCAGAATTAGCGGCGGAATCGATGACTGTGCAAGAATTGTTGGATCTGCGCGATCGCCTAGTCAACAAATACCATCCCCACGAAGGCGACCTGCTAGAATTAGACTTCGGCCCCTTCTACGACTACACCCCAACCATCCGCGACCCCAAAAATATCGGTAAGGGTGTACAGTATCTCAACCGCTATTTATCTAGTAAACTGTTTCAAGACGCAAAACAATGGCTAGAAGGTTTATTTAACTTCTTGCGCCTGCACAATTACAACGGTATCCAGCTACTCATCAACTACCAAATTCAATCACAGCAGCAATTATCGCAACAAGTTAAAAAAGCCATCAACTTTGTGAGCGATCGCCCCGATGATGAACCCTATGATCAATTTCGTGTACAATTGCAAACGATGGGTTTTGAGCCGGGTTGGGGTAATACAGCAGCCCGTGTGCGCGATACCTTAAGCATCCTCGATGAATTGATTGATTCTCCCGACCCCCAAACCCTGGAAGCCTTCATTTCCCGCATCCCGATGATTTTTAGAATTGTCCTAGTATCAGCCCACGGTTGGTTCGGACAAGAGGGTGTGCTGGGTCGTCCCGATACTGGTGGTCAGGTGGTGTATGTCCTCGACCAAGCCAAGACCTTAGAAAAGCAACTCCAAGAAGACACAGAGTTAGCTGGTTTAAGTGAGTTAAACGTCAAACCCAAAGTTATTATTCTCACCCGTTTAATTCCTAACAGTGATGGAACCCTTTGTAACCAAAGATTAGAGAAAGTATACGGTACAGAAAACGCTTGGATTTTGCGTGTCCCCTTGCGGGAGTTCAACCCCAACATGACGCAAAATTGGATCTCTCGATTTGAATTTTGGCCTTATCTAGAAACCTTCGCCATCGACTCAGAAAGAGAACTCCTAGCAGAATTTCATGGCAAACCAGACTTAATTGTGGGTAACTATACCGATGGTAACTTAGTTGCGTTCCTGTTAGCGCGACGGATGAAAGTTACCCAATGCAACATCGCCCACGCTTTGGAAAAATCCAAATACTTGTTTAGTAATCTCTACTGGCAAGATTTAGAAGAGAAATATCACTTCTCATTACAGTTTACGGCTGATTTAATCGCCATGAATGCTGCTAACTTTATTGTCAGCAGCACCTATCAAGAAATTGTGGGTACACCCGATAGTGTAGGACAATATGAGTCTTACAAATGCTTCACCATGCCGGAACTGTATCATGTGGTGAACGGGATTGAATTATTTAGCCCCAAATTTAACGTTGTCCCGCCTGGGGTGAATGAAAATTCCTACTTCCCCTACACCCGGACTCAAGATAGAGTAGAAAGCGATCGCGCTCGTTTGGAAGAAATGTTGTTTACCCTCGAAGATCCTAGCCAAATCTTCGGTAAACTCGACGACCCCAACAAACGCCCCCTATTCTCAATGGCGCGTCTTGACCGGATCAAAAACCTCACCGGTTTAGCCGAATGCTTTGGTCAAAGTAAAGACTTGCAAGAACATTGCAACTTAATTTTAGTTGCAGGTAAGTTGCGTGTGGAAGAATCAGGCGATAACGAAGAACGAGATGAAATCGTCAAACTCTACCACATCATCGAAGAATACAATTTGTACGGGAAAATTCGCTGGCTGGGTGTGCGCCTTTCCAAAAATGATTCTGGTGAAATTTACCGCGTCATTGCTGACCATCAAGGTATATTTGTCCAGCCTGCATTATTTGAAGCCTTTGGTTTAACAATTCTGGAGTCAATGATTTCCGGCTTACCCACCTTCGCCACTCAATTTGGAGGCCCATTAGAAATTATTCAAGACAAAGTTAATGGCTTTTACATTAACCCCACCCATCTAGAAGAAACAGCCGCAAAAATTGTTGATTTCGTCACCAAATGCGACCAAGACCCCAACTATTGGCATAGCATTTCTCAGCGAGCAATTGACCGAGTATATAGTACATATACTTGGAAAATCCACACAACCAAGCTGTTATCATTAGCCCGAATTTATGGCTTCTGGAATTTCAACTCCAAAGAAAACCGCGAGGATTTATTGCGCTACCTTGAGTCATTATTCTATTTAATTTACAAACCCAGAGCGCAACAATTACTAGAACAGCATAAGTCTAGGTAATTGGTAATTGGTAATTGGTAATTGGTAATTGGTAAACTGTATTTTTCTTCCCATTACCCATTACCTATTACTCATTACCAACCTTCACAGATATGACTGTTGACTATCTTGTTAACGAATACCAAGTATTAGTCCCGACTACCCCATCTACTACAAGATTACTCTGAACTTGAAACGCTTTCACAGCCGTTTCTGTCAGCGCACCAAAATTACCATCAACTCGAATAGCATAGCCTTTAGCTATTAATAACCTTTGCAAAGCCCGGACAGCAAGACCAGAATTACCAAAACGTAGTGTTGGTAAATTGCGACGAGTTGTAGACCTTCTCGCAATTACAACTCTTTTGCGAAACCTTTGGGATATCAGACGTGGTTCACAGGGAAATTTCACCCTGACGGCTTGAAAATTGTTGAATTCAGATAAGCTATATATGTCTTTTGCTACAACTTTTTGTGGATTTTTTAAGAAAGATTTGTAATTTTTTGGTTGGTAATTAGCTTTAATATTTGCGGAAATTTCACTAAGCCTTGTAAATTCAGGTGGCGTGATTTTAGCACTCGCTATTAATTGAGATGATTCACTCTGGGTTAAATTTTTCCTGCCTTGGTCAAGCTGAATTGTAGGCTGTTTGGGTACAATGGACGTAGAAGGTTGTTTTGTTGCTAATACGCCCGTCATCAGCAAGACAATTTCATTCATGGTATTTGATGTGACTATGACCCATAATTCCTTTGACATAAAAAATTAAATTATTCCGGAATCAGGCGTACCTAAATCTCATAAGTTAAATTTTGTGCAATGACAAATGATTCAGAATATGTTGACAAAATTCTGAATACATTATCTTTATTGGGTTTTAATTATTAGCTGCTAATTGTGCAGCATAATTTTTTACAAGACATATTTTTTTTGATACTTCAACTTGTAAGTTGTGTTGATTTTGGGGTCAGCAAATTCTCTCTTAAGCCCTTTAGTTAACTGTTCAATAACAATAAACTCTAGATAATCAGAAATTTATTCCACCTGAAGCCGTAGATATTCAGGCGGAATTTTTCGATTTGGTATAGCAGGGGACATCAGTTATCAGTTATCATATCAAGTTCGGCTAATTACTTATAATATGGTTGTTTTGGTCGGTAATTGGTAATAGCTAATAGGTAATTGTTGTGAGCCATTACCGATTACCTATTACCTATTACCAGCCCCCAATATATGATAAGTATTTAAGCGGACATGATATCAGTTATCAGTTCTGACGGCTTGTGGTGGGGGATAAAGCAGTGTCTCCCAAAGTCTTCCATCCATCAATTGGTGTGCTGTTTCACTTTGGTATTTAACTGTTCACTGATAACTGTTCACTGTTCACTGTTAAAGATTTTCTGAAAAAATTTGTATTTTTCCAACCTAGCTTCTGTAGTGTGGTTAAATAATGATAGTTCAATTTGAAAAGTAGAACCTTCACCTAGTAGACTTTTCACAGAGATTTGTCCTTGGTGGGCTTGTACAATTTGTTGAGCGATCGCTAGTCCTAATCCAAAGCCACCAGTTTCACGAGAGCGCACCGTATCTACTCGATAGAATCGCTCAAAAATATAGGGTAAATCGGTGTCAGGTATACCTATACCATTGTCTTCCACCTGAATGATAGCACGCTGGGATTGGCTCAATAGTCGTAGTTGCACCTCTCCACCTGTGGCTGTGTATTTAAAAGCATTAGTCAGGAGATTAAGGATAGCTTGTCTGAGCAAATTAACATCTGCGTGAACAATTATAGGCTGACGGGGAATTTGAGGATGAAACTTGAGGTTGTTGCTAGTGGCTTGGGGAGTGACTTCCACAGCTAGCGATCGCAACATTTCACTCAAATCCACAGGTTTTAATTTCGTTTGTGCCAGCGAAACATCATGACGTGATAGGAACAACAAATTATTGATCAGCGTAGTCATTAACTTAGCAGTTTCGGCAATCTTTTGTAATCGCTGTCTTTGTTCAGAAATATCTTCCGGTGGCATCAGCGCCACTTGAGCATTACTTAATACCGTGGCTATAGGTGTACGCAATTCATGAGAAGCATCTGCGGTAAATCGCTGTAATTGCTGGTAAGCTTGGAGACTGGGACGCATCGCCAACCCCCCTAAAAACCAACCAGTAATCCCAATTACCCCAAAAGTAATCGGCACACCCAAAGCCAAAAACAAGCGGGCTTGATTCAAGCTACCACGTAGAGAGTCCATTGGGGCGGCTGCTTGAAAATAACCAAGTAACACCTTATCCTTCATCACAGGAATAGTAACTTGGCGAATCCAGATAGTTTCACTAGAGGATTTGTTTGATGCAGCTAGAACTTGCAAAGTTTTGAATCCAGGTTCTGTAGTTAAATGTTTCGCATCCGATGAACCGATAAACTGCACAAGTTGCTTGTTAGCGTTATACCAACGGGCGTAAAGTAATCTGTTATTTAAAGGGACACCATCATCTATAGGAGTCGGTGCAGTTTGTGTTTGCCATTTACTTTGGTAAAGCGCGTACTGGGTTTTTGTGGCAAAGCTTTTACTCTGACGAAACAGTTCATCATCAAAAAATCGCAACTGTTCTTCCACATTTAAGCAGTAACCCACGCCTGCAAAAGCAAACAAAATTCCACCCATCGATAGGGCAAACCAGTGAGCGAGATTACGGCGACTGTGATCAAACATGGGATTGGGGATTGGGGATTGGGGATTGGGGATTGGGGATTGGGGATTGGGGATTGGGGATTGGGGGGAGATGAGGTAGTAACCCACCCCTAGCCCCTCCCAGGAGGGGAACCTACGGTGTACACACATCTCTGTGCTGAGTGCAAAATGTGGTCTGATCCCCCTAAATCCCCCTTAATAAGGGGGACTTTGATTCTTGTTCCCCCCTTTTTTAAGGGGGGTTAGGGGGGATCAAAACGTTGTCTGACTAGGTTATCAGACTTGTGTGTACACCGTAGGGAGGGGAACGGGGAGATGAGGGGATGAGGGAGAAGTAGCTTTAGCTTGTTGTATTTCTTTTTTAAGGAACGCTACGCCAACTAGCGAGCAAGTAAGACTGTAGAGACGTTGCATGCAACGTCTCTACATTATTTATTCGGTGCAACTTCATAGAAAATTGGTATAAGTATATATTTTTAGTCATTAAATCTTGTATACCTTTCTTCCTCATCTCCCCCCAATCCCCAATCCCCACTCCCCTACGAAGGTGGGTTTAAGCGATAGCCGACACGATGCACTGTTTCTATCCAATCTCTAGCACCAATTACTTGCAGACGTTGACGCAGGCGGCGAATTAAGGTTGTGACTGCATTACTTTCTGGTTCTTCGCCAAAACTCCAAAGAGCTTGTTCAATTTGGTCGTGGGATAATATTTGTCGGGGATGACGCATGAAATATTCCATCAGTTGAAACTCTCGGCTGGAAAGCTGAGTTGTTTGTGAATCAAGTTCAATAGTCAGGTTAGATAAATGTAGGTGCAAATCGCCCAAGCTGATTTTATCGCCTTGCCACATTGGCGATCGCCTGCCCAATGCTCGCACTCGCGCCAACAACTCTAGCACATCCACTGGTTTGACTAAATAATCATCGGCTCCCGCATCCAAACCCGCTACTTTATCGCTAACTGTGTCTTTTGCCGTTAACATCAGTACAGGAGCCGCTTTTCCAGCCCGGCGATATACTTGGCACAGTTCAATGCCGCTTAACTTGGGCAACATCCAATCTAATATTAGTAAGTCATAATCCTTGCGAAAAGCGAACCATTGGGCTGTTTCTCCGTCTGCGATCGCATCCACTGTATGCCCAACTTTCAACAACGCTGTCCGTAATGGCTCTAACTGTGCTGGGTCATCTTCCACCAGTAAGATTAACATCAGATTTGTTTTGCTTGCTGTGTTTTTCGCTTACTTATTTTAAGATTAAGTTACAACAGTGACACAAAAGTGTCAGTAACTCAAATTATGCTGATAAACCCAGCCTTTTGCGTCAACCTGTAGGTGTTTTTTCAGACTGATCAATTTTTTCGCCCCAATCCCTTATCCTGCTTAGGTTCCAGCCAATCATATGAAAAAGGAGGTTGACGCAATCTCTGAAACCCTTACCAGAAGTACTTTTGAGCGATTTTTAATTGACCACCTCTTGACAACCCATCGCCTGAAACGCTATTTTATCTCTAGGTTGACGAAACTGAACCTTGAAAACCAAATATATCAATGCTTCTGGAGCCGGGCAGTTTAAATTTCACCTAATCCCTATTAGGGATTGAAACTAAAGCCTTGCGGGTGTAAGCTCGGATCAATATTGTTTAAATTTCACCTAATCCCTATTAGGGATTGAAACCCTACAATATCCTCTGACAATAACCTCACCTGCGTTTAAATTTCACCTAATCCCTATTAGGGATTGAAACAGTTGATTATCCTCTATATCTTGTAATGCCCAAAAAGTTTAAATTTCACCTAATCCCTATTAGGGATTGAAACCCAATAGATAACCAATCAGACATCATACTCTACGTTTAAATTTCACCTAATCCCTATTAGGGATTGAAACTCTCTACTGCGCCTACTCTGTCGCTCAACTTATCGGGTTTAAATTTCACCTAATCCCTATTAGGGATTGAAACAGGGAAGCTAAAAGCACAGCTAATAATGCTAAGGCGTTTAAATTTCACCTAATCCCTATTAGGGATTGAAACTTGAAAAAATAGGAGAAGTCAAACTAAGTGAAACAAAGTTTAAATTTCACCTAATCCCTATTAGGGATTGAAACCGCATCCGCTTAGGAGAAAAATTAGCCAATAAGGTTTAAATTTCACCTAATCCCTATTAGGGATTGAAACTGTGAAATAGCGCAACCCACAGGATGCCTCGGCTCTGTTTAAATTTCACCTAATCCCTATTAGGGATTGAAACGTTTAATCGGAACTTTTATATTTTTAGCTATTGCGTTTAAATTTCACCTAATCCCTATTAGGGATTGAAACTAAGTGGAATCAAGTCACTCCACCGCATAGTTGCGTTTAAATTTCACCTAATCCCTATTAGGGATTGAAACCACGCAATGGTATCTGATAATTCTCCCACCTTGAGTTTAAATTTCACCTAATCCCTATTAGGGATTGAAACTTATGGCGCTGAACAAAGAGATTTAATTATTAGAGGTTTAAATTTCACCTAATCCCTATTAGGGATTGAAACGCCATTAAGATATTCCGCAAAACACTCTGTAAACTAGTGTTTAAATTTCACCTAATCCCTATTAGGGATTGAAACACTAGGAACAGCTAACCCTAGCCTAATCGTTGTGGGGTTTAAATTTCACCTAATCCCTATTAGGGATTGAAACCTGGGGTAATTAAATCTTTGAACCAACGCAGACGAATAAGTTTAAATTTCACCTAATCCCTATTAGGGATTGAAACACTTAATAGAGGTTGATTACGACGAATCAACAGATACCGTTTAAATTTCACCTAATCCCTATTAGGGATTGAAACCCATCTTCGGTGAGATAACTTTCAATGGGGTAAATTGTTTAAATTTCACCTAATCCCTATTAGGGATTGAAACTCAACCACTCTAAAGGTCGCACAAGTAACTTGAAGTTTAAATTTCACCTAATCCCTATTAGGGATTGAAACAATTGCTCTAGTTCATTAACCTTTTGCACCAAATCTTGGTTTAAATTTCACCTAATCCCTATTAGGGATTGAAACAGTATATCGCTTAATATTGCTGAGTCCATCGTTAGTTTAAATTTCACCTAATCCCTATTAGGGATTGAAACCATCGTGGCTGTAGCTGGGGGCTTAGGCGCGATCGCGTTTAAATTTCACCTAATCCCTATTAGGGATTGAAACAGCAGATGTGTACCTGATGATGCCAAACAACTAACGTTTAAATTTCACCTAATCCCTATTAGGGATTGAAACTTTCATGATGCTCAGATACAGTAATCAGCACAACGTGTTTAAATTTCACCTAATCCCTATTAGGGATTGAAACCTTTAATAGCCTGGTAATTCTCAGGCTTACAATAAAGTTTAAATTTCACCTAATCCCTATTAGGGATTGAAACTTCATCGGATTCCTTGTGCTATTTTGCAGGCTAAAGTTTAAATTTCACCTAATCCCTATTAGGGATTGAAACTTTGCAACGCCGCATTTCATGGGAGGCGCACAGAGTTTAAATTTCACCTAATCCCTATTAGGGATTGAAACAATTTAGCCCACAGGCAACCTTGATATAAAGGACAAGTTTAAATTTCACCTAATCCCTATTAGGGATTGAAACACTAGAAACAAGCTTAATAATATGCGGTGCAATGGTTTCAGTTTAAATTTCACCTAATCCCTATTAGGGATTGAAACCTAAAGTAGATTTATAATAACCAAAAAAGCGATCGCCAAGTTAAAATTCCACCATACACCCATACACCCTTTTATGCGTCAAGTTCCACTTTTTCCAGTGTTACGAACATTAGGTCTTGTGTTCTGGTTATCTTTGCCGCTAATTGGGTTGAGTTTTTGGTTGGGAAGCAGCTTCATCGGTGAGCAAATACTCAGTCGAGGCTACGACCATAAAAAATATCTCCAAGCCGATAGCCAAATGGCATGGCAGATGAAGAAAAAGATTATGGCTATTGAAGTGGAAACTCTTCCGCACAAAGGAATATCTTTTGTGAGCGTCAAAACAAATCACTCAACGCTGAAAACGATGATATTTGAATTTGCGATCGTCGAACCTCGCAAACTAGAAGCCAAGCTTGCTCAAGAGTTAGGGTTGTCCCCAGAACGAGTTAAGGCGTTAATTCGCTATCAACCAGATAATCAATGACAACTCTCACCTGTTACCTCTAGCTTTACGCTAGATATGCTATTGTCTTAATAAGCTGTTATTAAGCAGCTAGTCAAAATCTAGTGTTAGTGCGATCGCTTGTAACGGAACCCAAGCGATCGCATTTTATAACTAGTTTGATTGTCATTTTACTCAAGGTTTCTTTTTATCAACTTTTGCAAGAGTTATTCACTCTATTTTCAGTAACTCTACTTTTTTATGCAGTATTTTTTATCACTATCCTGCTTTTTCCCAACTCCCGCTTGATTTTTCACTTTCCATCCCTGATGACTTTGGTTTTGAATCAAAAACTAGCGGACATATTCCCTATCATTTCTTTTGTGACAGTTTCAGGTGCGGAATGAAGGTTCGATAGATGAGGACAAAAGCTAACCAAAATATCAACAGCCTCAGCGACTTAAGCACCTGTAGCCTGTCCCCTATCCCCTGCCATATTTAGCGAGTGCCGCTACCATGCTGACTATCTGGGCCTCCAAAATTGGGCGGAACGTACAATTCTTGCGAGTCCAATAAATTTTCTCCAGGGTTCTGGGTGATTGAGCTAGTGTCTGTAGAACCACCAACCGATAGCGAAGACCTTAAGTTTCCTGTAGCATCTGCCACCTTGGGAATGACTAGACCCGCACTGATGCAAAATATTAAAACTCCGATGACTGTCAAGTTGGTTCTCATAAGCTTTTAAATTTCTGATTTATGGGAACGTTATTAATTTTTTACAAAAGCAAACCTGAGCTTTTCCAAAAATTAAATTTTCTGTAAATTTATTACTTCGCCAGAGAAATAAAAACTTAACTACGGTCAAGTTAGAAGTCACATTGTTTAAGGAATTGCCCTCAGAACGCTGTCGTAATTAAGAAATATAACTGATAACAGATTTTAAACACCTATCTGCGGTTAGAAATATTTCTCGGTCTAAAGTGATATGTATTCATTAATTACCACAACAGAAATAGAAAACTCATGTTTCTTTAATCTTTTTTTAATAATTGTTAGTGTATATACTTACATCGCTAAAAGCAAATTACGTATTTTTACGCATAAAATACAGTTTGTTAGCCAAAACTTTATATTAAAGATATGTCAAATTTAAATAACTAATTATAAATTTATTAATTCTTTATAAAGATTATTTAACAATTTCAGTAACTTGTATAGTTACTTAACTTTTAAGAAACACAGGTGACAGGTGACAGAAACAAGAAAATAGGGAATAGTTGTGTTTCTTTCATATTTTGCGGGTTTTGCGGGAGCGTTCATCGCGCCCGTAGGAGGCTTTCAAGAAACACAAAAGTATAGGGATGCTTTTAAGGGCAGGTTTTTATTGAAGTAATGAATATGGCAGTAGGGTTTTTCAGATGCCGTGAAAAGTCAGACCCCTACACCCTTCATTGGTGTCAACTTAACGTGAAATGGTACGAACGTAAGCGATGTTTTGATAGCCGTGGGATTGTCAAGCAAATTCAATACGGTTTTTCCCTAAATGTTTGGCTCGGTACATAGCAGCATCTGCCTGTTTTAGCAACGTATCAGTATCTAAACTGTCGTTTGGGTAAATACTAATACCAATACTAGCGGAAACCTTAGTGCTACTTCCGTTGAAGACAATTGGCTCAGTGATATTCAAGAGGATTTTTTCAGCAACTTTAGCAGCTACTTGCACATCAGGTATTGGGCGGAGAATCACAGTAAATTCGTCACCGCCCAAACGAGCAACTATGTCACTAGTACGCAAAGAATTGCTGAGTCGTTGAGCTACCACTAATAATAAGCGATCGCCCATTTCGTGACCGAGGGTATCATTAACTTGCTTAAAGCCGTCTAGATCAATAAATAGTAGCCCCAGTAAAAGATTTTTTTCTTTTGCCCAGTTAATAGATTCGTAAAGTTGTTCAGCAAAGTATTTACGATTAGGCAGACCTGTTAAGGAGTCATGATAAGCTAAATAACGTAAATGGTCTTCTTTAAGTTTTAATTCATTATTAGAGCGAAACAATTCTGCGGCGGTGCGCTTCAGTTCCTCTTCCATCAACTTGCGCTGAGTTATATCCCGAATTACCCCAACTAGAAAGAAATTACCAGCCGCATCTTTGTGCAGCGATCGCTTAGTCGCAATCAAATGAGTTTGCCCAAAAGCATCAGTAAATTCTTCCTCATTTTCCTGGGGTTTTTGAGTTGCAAACACCAACTCATCTTGCTCTCGAAAAACCTCCGCTTCATGTTTAGGAAAAAAATCAAATTCCGACTTTTCAATTAACAAACTATCAGGATAACCAATCAATCGGCAGTAAGCTTCATTTAAAACAACCCATTGATGTTTCTCATTTTTTACAAAAATGGGGTCAGCAATTGTATCAATTACTTGTTGCAGAAATTCTTTAGAACGCTTTAATTCTTCTTGTATATGAGCAAGATAGTTAGTAATCCATATTACTGAACCAGTAAAAGCAAGTAACGAGGGAATTAAAGGTATCCACCACCCTGATAAAAAAGTCAAATAAGCAACTACAAAAAGTAGACTACAAGCAATAAATATTGCCACAATGCTTGAGACAGCATGACGTATCCGCCATGCTGTGACTGCACCTAAATAAGACCAAAGAAAAATCCATAAGCATTCCCAGAACTTAGACCAAACTTGTAGTAATGGTCTTCCTTCTAAAGCCGCAGAAATTAGCTGACTAACAAAATAAGCCTGTACCTCAATCCCCGGTACAGGCTTTGCTCCTTTTATCAGATCACTAGAATAGGGAATAAACACAAAATCTTGAATACTAGGAGCTGTAGAACCAATTAAAATAATCCGATCCTGAATCCAGCTTTTTGGGACTTTATTAGCCAGCACATCTACCATACTCACCTTTCGGAAAGGACAGGAGTCTTTACTAAAATTATGACAGCTTGGCTTGGGAAAATTAGACAAAATTTGATAGCCTCTAGCATCAGCTCTCACATAAGCACCATCATTTTCCTGAAACCGAATAAATGCTGCCTTTTTCAACTGCAAATATTTTGGGTCTATAGCTGCTTTTGTGGGAAAAACCTGCTCTGACTTTAAATATAATAAAGCTAACTTCAAAGCAAAACTTTCATAGGGAATATTATTAATATGCCAATACAATAAACTACGGCGGACTTTGCCATCAATATCATAGAGTAGATTATTAAAACCTACTTGTTCACTATTTAATCCTTGTGGTGGTGGGACATGAGGACTTTGGTTATTAGCCAATAGTTGCGTACCAATTAAATTCGGCATTGATTTATAAGTATTTATCAAAATTTTATTACCATCCTTCGATGGCAAATCGCGATAAATATCTAAACCAATAGCACGGGGTTGATTGGCTTGTAATTTTTTTAATAACTCAGCAATAATACTATCAGGAATAGGGAATCCATTACGCAAAGATGCTTCATCAACAGCGACTATAGTAATGCGATTATCAGGTTGTTCATAGGGACGCAAACGAAAAAATTGATCCAATGCTGCTAATTCCAGGGGTTGCAGTAGTCCCACATAACGCAACATCAGAACACAAAGCACAATAAGAGAAGCAGTCGTTAAGTCTCTAGGTACTCGACTAAGGCATTGTTTCAGTCCTCGCATTAACTTGATAAAATGCTTGTCTAATTGCTTACTCATTCCCAATACCCAAGCGGGAGAATCTTATATTTTAGTTATAAAAAACAAGTTAAAAATTCATAATTTAGAAGTCAGAAATCCTGATAATTAGATATCCAATTATAAGAATAATCTGGCTTCTAAACGTTCTTAGTATTTACGGATCTGATATCAGACTTATTAAATATCAAGTTGCTATCAAGTTGCTATCAAATATAGCTCAATCACAAATTATATTTATGAAACCAAAATGCTAGGAATTCAATAGTATGCCTCCAAATAATAGCGCATGAGTATTTGATTATTTAATCAAACAAGCTTAATTCTTTTTAATGGTTAACTCTGGTTTTTAGGATATACTGCTCCACCTCAACTCTCTTAAAAACGAAAAACGCTTTAAATGAACCTTGTAAGGTGATTTAAGGGTGTGTAAAATTTTTTGCTACACAAGATAAATTTTAAAACATCTTCTTAATCTAAGTAGTATTTATTAATAGTATATTTTCACTTAGTTGTAATCGCCATACTTTTTGAGACAACTTGTATCATTCTTTATGTAGTATTAACATGGACAGAAAACTATTCACTTAAGTGTACTAAATAAATGCTAAAATAGGGACTGCTGCTTATTCCCGGCTATAATTAGCACTTTGTAGTGTTTGACATCAACAAAACAGTCAACCGATAATAATTTCCACTTGGCTACCTGTTGACTGTTGATTCAGTAATATTTCTTAGTGTATGGGCTAGATAGCCACACAAGATTATTAGCAGTGATTTTACTTAAAGTACTTAAAGTTACTGGGGCCTGTATAACCAGAAACTTTTGCTAGTTCTGCAAGATTTTGGACTCCGCTATAGCTTTTTCCGTTGATAATCCAAGTCGGGAAGCCTTGAATGTTAGCTGCTTTGCACAACTCTACTTTGGCGTTGGGGCTTTCAGCAGCACACTCTACCTTAATATTATTGTCACTGATAATTTGATAAGCTTCTTTACCAAAGAGTAACTTCTGCTCATGGCAGTGGGGACACCAAAAGGCGACGTATTCTTTAGCCCCTACCTTAACTAAGTGCTGTGCGAGGGCAATTTCTGCCTCACCGGAAGTGGTGTTAATTTCCCAGCCAAATTCAGGGTTAGGATTGGTCTGAGGCACAAATGCAGGTATTTGTCCAGGTGGTATGCTGGCACTAAAATCTGGTTTATTGACATTAGCGTAAACGGCTAAAGTGCCAATCAGAGTCACCATGCCGACAATCAAAGCAGTGAAAAATATTTGCCCGATATCTTCCCACGATCGCCCAACAATTGTTAGTACCAAAAGGCTGAGGGAGAATAAAGCCGAACTGATGCAATAAAGGCAAAGGGCATTGATTTGAAATGCTAGCAAATACATTAAGTAGCCACTGAAGACGGACATGGCGATCGCACCCACCAACAGTAGCCACCAAGTTGCATTTTCTAGCCGCTTGTCTTTATTATTTTCTCCAGCTTTCAGTACAAGGGGAGCTAGAGCTAAGATTAACATCCCGGTATATGCCAAAAACCCGAACAAGGCTAATGGCTGTCCAAAAATTGTAGCCCAAGGGCTAGAGAGTACATCAGTACAACTTTTAGCACCAGCCTGCGCTACACAAGCAGGGCTACCTCCTGTTAATTTTTCTATAGTTAGATAGCCGGTATTGAGAGCGCCAAGACCGGCGATCGCGGCAATTATCGGACGCGACCATTTATGTATCCAAGGAGTAGAACGGCGACGAATCATAAATTGGGTATTGGGTATTGGGTATTTGGAGATGAGGGAGTGGGGGGAGATGGGGGAGATGTGGTTCTCTGCGAGACGCGCTCCGCGTTGGCGCAGCCTCTGTCTACGACACGCTCCGCGAACGTAGAGAACGACTACGCTCACCAACCGGGAGTGGGGCGAGTGGGGGGAGATGAGGGGAAAACAAGAAGGCTTTCCCCAGTTCCCAATCCCCAGTCCCCAGTCCCTAAGAATGTATAGTTACTGAAGAAATAGATTTATTCTCACCTTTAGAGTTCCAATTGCGACGTGCAGCTTCCACAAATTGGCTGACGCGAATTGGGTCGATTGGTTGTTCGATTTTACCTTGGCGTTTCAGGGAACTGGAAACAATGACACCATTGGCAGCTTGCAACAGTGTACCAACGTTTTCCCAATTAGCCCCACTGCCGATAAATACGGGTGTGCCATTGGCTGCACCACAAGCTAGTTCTAAATCTTCTTGATTGGGGGGGCTACCTGTAGCCCAGCCAGATAAAATCACCGCATCTGCCAAACCCCGTTCGATAGTGTCTTTCACCGCCACGGTGAGATTAGGGGAACTCAGAGGACGGGCGTGTTTGACCAAGACATCAGCGAGAATTTTCACATCGCTACCCAATTCTCGGCGATAGCGGAGTAATTGATGCGCTTCTCCTTCAATTAGCCCTTGGTCTGTCGCCATCACTCCTGTCAGAACGTTGACACGGATAAATTGAGCGCGGACACAACTAGCGATCGCCATTGCACTTTTGCCATCATTCCGCAACACATTTAACCCTATGGGCAACGTCACCAAATTCTGTATCCGTTGCACTACCACAGTCATAGCACTCACAACTGCCGGATCTACCTGATTTTTTGTAAACGGCGCATCAAAAAAGTTTTCTACAATAATACCGTCAACACCACCACTAGCCAGAGCGGTTGCCTCTTGTTCTGCACGGTCAATCACTGCTTTGAGACTACCTCCCCAACGGGCGGAAGTCGGCAATGGTAGCAGATGCACTACGCCAATTATCGGTGTTCGAGTTTTAAATAATTGATATAAGTCCACGTCTTTTAACTATTGTCAGAGATTGGTTATTGGGGATTGGGTATTGGGGATTGGGTATTGGGGATTGGGTACTGGGGATTGGGTACTGGGGACAGAAGAGGCAAGGGAGCAGGGAGAAGGCAGCAAGGGAAAGGAATTTTCCCCCTTGCCCCCTGCCCCTCTGCTTATTTTTCTCCCTCATCTCCCCGTTCCCCTCCAGGGAGGGGCTAGGGGCTGACAGGTGTAGGTTTTTTACTGGTGTTCCAAAAACCTTGGTTTGGGGTGTAAGGGTGTAGGGTGTAGGGGTGTAGGGGTGGATGAAACAATGATTTTCTCCTTAGTTTTATAGTCCTTACTCACTGCTATATTAAAAACCTACACTTGTGAGGGGGCTAGGGGTGGGTTCCTCCCTCATCTCCCTCATCTCCCTCATCTCCCTCATCCCCCTCATCCCCCTCATCTCCCCCCAATCCCCCAACCCCCCATTTTACTGCCTCCTCCTGACGAGAGAATTTGGCATAAAACTAACCATAAGTTATGTTAAGATAAAACTTGACTACAAGAGGAGTTTGCCACTCACAACACGCAAGGCGGCTTCCCATGATTTCGGCAGAGTCCCTGCGTTTCGTCGTAGGTCAAGCCTTATGTTCAGGGTAGCATTACTGCTTTATGGGCGTAGTCGCAAGAGCGATTTCCCTGAAGGGTAGCGACTTCTCACAACCAGCCCTTTGGGCGGCTTCCCGATGGGTAAATTAAAAAAGCATACGCTGCTGCGGTAATGTACAATACCAACAGGCGAATTGTTAAAAAATATTAAAAAGTGTCAGATTTATCTAAAGACACTACAATTTACCCTGGGACACAAGCTAATAAAAACATCATAACATGACTTGAAATAGTCAATGTCAAGGTTTACAGGCAGTTGTTGACAGTGGATAAAACCACAAGATCGCTGCTGTTTAAGGGTGCGAATAACAAAGAGCGAAATTATCGGGCTTTGTGTTTAATAACAAGAAAAAACTGGAAGTTTTTTTCAAAATATGGGTGAAAAGCCAACAATAGCAATTTCTCACTTGGGCTGTGAGAAAAATCGAATTGATACCGAACATATGCTAGGGCTGCTGGTCAAAGCAGGCTATGGTGTAGATACAAATGAAGAGTTAGCCGATTACGTAATTGTCAATACTTGTAGTTTTATTGAAGCCGCTAGAGAAGAATCTGTTAGAACTTTAGTAGAACTGGCAGAAGCCAACAAAAAAATTGTGATTACAGGCTGTATGGCGCAACACTTCCAAGAACAATTATTGGAAGAATTGCCAGAAGCAGTTGCTGTAGTTGGCACAGGGGATTACCATAAGATAGTTAACGTAATTGAAAGAGCAGAGCAAGGCGAGCGCTTAACGCTAGTTAGTGCCGAACCCACTTATATTGCAGATGAAACTACACCACGCTACCGAACTACTACCGAAGGTGTTGCTTACCTGCGAGTAGCAGAAGGGTGTGATTACCGTTGTGCATTTTGCATAATTCCCCACTTACGCGGGAACCAGCGATCGCGTACTATAGAATCTATAGTGGCTGAAGCAGAGCAGCTAGTTGCTCAAGGGGTACAAGAGATCATTCTTATTTCCCAAATCACCACAAACTATGGTTTGGATATATATGGTAAGCCGAAACTAGCCGAATTACTGCGGGCTTTAGGGAAAGTTAATGTACCCTGGATCAGGATGCACTACGCCTATCCCACGGGATTAACCCCGGATGTCATAGCGGCAATTCAAGAAACGCCGAACGTGTTACCATATCTAGACTTGCCCCTACAACATTCTCATCCCGAAGTTCTCCGTGCCATGAACCGTCCCTGGCAAGGGCGAGTCAACGATGAAATTATCGAGCGCCTCAAGATAGCCATTCCAGGTGCTGTGTTACGGACAACATTGATAGTAGGCTTCCCTGGAGAAACAGAAGCACAATTTGAGCATTTACTACAGTTCGTCCAACGGCATGAGTTTGACCATGTGGGCGTGTTCACATTCTCAAGGGAAGAAGGAACCGCCGCATACAAACTACCCGACCAACTGCCCCAAGAGGTGATGGATGAACGCCGCGATCGCCTCATGGCACTCCAGCAACCAATTTCTTGGCGCAAAAACCAGCAGGAAGTCGGCAAAACCGTTGAAGTCCTGATTGAACAAGAAAATCCTGAAAATGGGAAATTAATCGGTCGTTCTGGCAGATTTTCCCCAGAAGTTGATGGTTTGGTCTACGTTGAGGGCGAGGCGAAGCTAGGAACTATCGTCCCTGTGAAGATTCACAGCGCGGATGAGTATGACTTGTTTGGTCAAGTCAGTCATAACTGACGGCTAACACAGACGCAAGTTTCAATTTACAAATCTACAAACAGAAAAACAAAATCTAGGAGAGTTGATGAGTCTTTCGTTTCAAGAACTAGGAATTTCCCAAGACCGTGTAGAACACTTAGAAAAACTAGGTTTTACTGCACCGACAAACATTCAAGCCCAAGCTATCCCTCAACTGTTGTCAGGACGTGACGTAGTAGGTCAATCACAAACAGGTACAGGTAAAACAGCAGCCTTCTCACTGCCCATATTAGAACGGTTAGACGTTAACCAAAAAGCAGTGCAAGCCCTAGTTTTAACTCCTACTCGTGAATTAGCCATCCAAGTCCACGATGCAATGGCTCAATTCGTTGGTAACAGTGGCTTACGAGCTTTGGCAATTTACGGAGGTCAATCAATTGACCGCCAAATTTTACAACTCAAACGCGGTGTGCAAGTCGTCGTCGGTACACCAGGACGGGTAATTGACTTGCTAGAACGGGGTTGTCTGAAGCTAGACCAAGTTAAATGGTTCGTACTGGATGAAGCCGATGAAATGTTAAGCATGGGCTTTATCGACGATGTAGAGAAAATTCTTTCTCAAGCACCCCAAGACAGACAGACAGCTTTGTTCTCAGCTACCATGCCACCATCAATTCGGATGTTGGTCAACAAGTTTTTGCGATCGCCAGTTACAGTCACCGTTGAGCAACCCAAAGCCACACCTAATAAAATCAATCAGGTAGCTTATCTCATCCCCCGCCACTGGACAAAAGCCAAAGCCTTACAGCCAATTCTGGAAATGGAAGACCCAGAAACAGCTTTAATCTTTGTTCGTACCAGACGCACAGCCGCCGAACTCACCAGCCAACTGCAAGCTGCTGGTCACAGCGTAGATGAATATCACGGCGACTTGTCCCAACAAGCAAGGGAAAGATTATTGACTCGCTTCCGTAATCGTCAGGTACGTTGGGTAGTAGCAACAGACATCGCTGCACGCGGTTTGGATGTGGATCAACTATCTCACGTCATCAACTACGACTTACCTGATAGCGTGGAAACCTACGTTCACAGAATTGGTCGTACTGGTCGCGCTGGTAAAGAAGGTACAGCAATTACCTTAGTACAACCATTTGAGCGTCGCAAACAGCAAATCTTTGAACGCCATGTGCGGCAAAATTGGCAATTGCTTACCATACCCACCAGGGCGCAAATCGAAGCACGCCACATTTTGAAACTGCAAGAACAAGTTAGAGAAGCGTTAGCTGGTGAGCGTTTGGCTTCCTTCTTGCCTATTGTCAGCGAATTGATTGAGAAATATGATGCTCAAGCGATCGCCGCCGCCGCCCTGCAAATCGCTTATGATCAAACTCGTCCCGCTTGGTTAAGCACCGAAATCGACGTTCCCGAAGAAGTAGTATCCACCCCCAAACCCAAGCTGATCAAGCGTCGTGGTGAAGGTGGTGACAGAAATCGCAACTGGAACAAATCAGAAAACGGTGACGAAGACAGACGCGGTACACCCAAACCAAAATTACGCGGTGGTAGCCGTCGTGAACCTTCCGTTACACCAGCTAATCCTAAGTTAGGTTCACCAGCTGCTAGAGAGTCTGCTTCTTAGTCATTAATCAGTGACTAAATACGGCTAATACCAATTCTGCAAAATTCAGCAACAGATGCAAACTTCCAAATACTGACAACATCTGTATTTCTTAATTTTGAATTTTGAATTTTGAATTTTGAATTGGTATAACTGTTTTGATCAGCTTGTAGGAACATGAATATAAACAGATTGCTTCTATTCTTATGTTCACAATCTCAGATTTAGAGCAGCTACAAGCTGAACATCCAGAATGGCAGATGGAACTAGTGGACGGTAATATCCTGGTTATGGGGCCATCTGATTATATTTCAGAAGAAATAGGCGCTGAGTTAATTCGATTGCTGGGAAACTGGGTTCGCCCACGTAAGTTAGGACGAGTGACTGGTTCTAGCGCTGGTTTTATTCTGCCAAGACTGGAAACGGAAGACAACGAAGCTGATGTAGAAAAGCGCAATCTCCGCGCTCCTGATGTATCCTTTGTGCGTGCGGAGAAGCTAAAAATTAGCAAACGTGATTTTGTTGAGCTAGTACCCGACTTGATGGTGGAGATTAAATCCAAGTCAGACAGCATCAAGCCGCTAGTAGAAAAAATTCAATTATTTTTAGACCTGGGATGTACGGTGGGGATGCTCATCGACCCAGATAAATTAACATTAACTGTTTATCGGCTCAATCAAGAGCCAATAGTTTTACAAAACAAAGATAAATTAACCATACCTGATTTACTTCCAGGCTGGGAGTTAACAGTCTCAGAAATTTGGCCGCCTGTGTTTGAGTGAGAAGCAGTTATCAGTTGACAATTGACAGTTGACAGTTATAGCAGTAGCCACATAGGTTAGGACATAGGTAAATTATAAAACCCTTACAGCATATTTTGGGTAGATGAGGTACTAGCATAGAACCCAAAACAATGTAGAGACGTTACATGTAACGTCTCTACAGTATTTCACGAATATTGAAACTGCTGTATATTAAGTAGCTTTTGAAGCTGTCCCCTGTCCCCTGCTATATCAGTTGACAGTTGTTACACTCCCCTGTTCCTTTTCCCCTCCTGGGAGGGGCTAGGAGTGGGTTACTCCCTCATCTCCCCCAGTCCCCAGTAGTATCCAAAATGTAGGGTGCGTCAGTACGAGAAACCCTAGCCATACCAAGAAAATACTCATACTGACGCACCCTACTAACTAATTTTGAATTTTGCGGAAAGTTTTGTAGGCGGGTTTCCCGCCGTAGGAAACTTTCCAAGACGAATTTTGAATTTTGAATTTAAAAGTCCCCTATTTCCACGGACGAGTAACTTTTTCTAACTCCTGAATTTCCTCGTCGCTTAATCTCCAACCCAAAGCGCCTACATTTTGCTGTAACTGCTGGGCATTTTTGACTCCAGCAATGGGAATTACGTTACCTTGGGAGATTAACCAGTTAAGGGCGACTTGGGCGGGAGTGCGATCGCGCTTTTCTCCTATGCTACGTAGTAGTGATATTACTGGTGCGATTTTTAGCAAGCCATCTTTATTAAATTTTGGATCTATACTTCTTGCCCCTGCTGGACTTTTGCCACTATCAAAAGTATATTTTCCTGTAAGTAATCCTTGAGCTAAGGGGCTATAAGCTAAAATAGTTACATCCAAATCACGAGCAGCAGCCAAAATACCGTTAGTTTCTATTTGTCTACTGAGCAAAGAATAACGGGTTTGGTTCACCGCTAACGGTATACCCCTAGCCGCTAATATTTTATAGGCTTCACGCATTTGTGATGCTGTGTAATTACTGACACCAATAGCGCCAATTCTGCCCCGCTCCACCTCATCAGCTAAGGCATTCATCAAAGTTTCTTGACTTAACAAAAAACTAAATGGCCAATGCACTTGGTAAAGTTCAATACGCTCAAGTTGCAGGCGTTTGAGACTATCTGTTAAAGCATCAGCAACAGACTGACCTGTAAACCGCCAAGGTGCAGGGCCAAATTTCGTGGCAACTTGCACAGGTTTTTGCGCTTGTTGGATAAATTTTCCTAATAATTGTTCTGAAAGTCCTAACCCATAAATTTCTGCTGTGTCAAAGAAGGTAACACCAGCCTCTAAAGCTGCTGTAAATGCTTCTTGCAATTGTTCCTCGCCATACTCACTGCCATAACTCCAAAAAACTTTGTCACCCCAAGCCCAAGTGCCAATGCAAAGGGGTGTGACAGTAGGGCCATTTTTCCCTAACGTAATTGTTTCCACGATCGCCAGACTTCATTTAGTTACACTTCTTCACTTATTTAGTGTAGCGTTTATCAGGCAGTTGACAGTTGACAGTTATCAGTTATCAGTTATCAGTTATCAGTTGTCAGTTGCCAGTTGTCAGTTATCAGTTGTCTTCTTCCTTTCCCCTTTCCCCCTTTCCCCTTTCCCCCTTCCCCAGTCCCCAGTCCCCGCTTAAGCTACTTGAAAGTTATCTGCCTCCTCGACAACCTCATAACCATGAGCTAACTGCTCAGTAGCTCTATCAATCAAATCTAAACCTTGTTGGACTGTTTCAATTACACTTAATTGTCCGCGTAGTTCCGCCGCGCCGACGAAACCCTTAGCGTACCAAGTCATGTGTTTGCGGGCTTGACGGACACCGCGATCGCCTTTATATTCCCATAAGGCTTGTAAATGATCTCTGGCACATTCCAAACGTTGAATTGGTGTAGGTGCTGGTAAGATTTCCCCAGTTTTCAAGAAGTGGTCAATTTCTCCCACCAAAAACGGATAACCCAAAGTCCCGCGAGAACACATCACACCATCAGCGCCAGTCTCTTCTAAACATTTCACCGCCGCTTCCACTGAAAATATATCCCCATTCCCAATTACCGGGATAGAAAGAATTTCCTTCACACGGGCTATCCATTCCCAACGGGCGTTACCATTGTAACCTTGAGCGCGGGTGCGTCCATGCACCGTAATCATTTGCGCTCCCGCATCTTCCATCCGCTTGGCAAAGTCGAGGATGGTAATTTCTTTATCATTCCAACCAATACGGGTTTTTACGGTGACAGGGACATCAACAGCTTTCACCACTTCCCGCACGATAGCTTCTGCTACTTCCGGCTGGCGTAATAAAGAAGAACCGCCACCATTTTTAGTAATTTTATTTACCGGACAACCCATATTAATATCAACAGTATCAGCGCCTTCCGCAACGGCTTTAACTGCCGCTTCTGCAAGAAAATCAGGGCGACAGTCAAACAGTTGTATACTAATTGGTCGCTCGTTGGGGTCTACCTCCATGATTTTTGGTAACTGCTTGACATAGTGTAAACCCGTAGCATTGACCATTTCCGTATACATCATCGAATCTGGTGCATAGCGACGGACGAGGCGACGAAACACCATATCTGTCACCCCCGACAAAGGCGACTGAAGAACACGGCTTTTAACCGCAAATGAGCCGATTTTTAGAGGTTGAGCAAGTCGAGCTTTGAGGCTGGGAGACAGAGTAACCATAGAGGCAATTGAAAATAAGTAACTCGCTGTGAATATTTAGTCTTGGGGGAAGGCAGGAGGCAGGAGGCAGGAGGCAGGAGGCAGGAGGGAAGAAGGTTTCAGCCTAATTCACTTTTCCTTACATAGTTCGGTTTTCCACGTCGTTCTACTTACCAAATCAATCTTAACTGTTGACTATTGACTATTGACTATTGACTATTGACTATTGACTCTCATCAACCATTAACTCAATACACTTGTGCATCTGCTGGCGCATTGTATCAACATCAGCGTGAAAGCGTCGTCCATGTCCAGGCAATACCCACTCAAAAGAGTAATCAGCTAATCGGCGCATGGACTTAATTTGTTCTGCCCAAGAATACCAGCATACATTATGAAAGGCGATCAATTGTTGCTGAGTTTCTGACCAAGCCAGATGATCACCTGTAAACAGAAACTTGTTTTTATATAGTAAAACTGTGTGTCCTTTAGTGTGACCGGGGACGGGAATAATTAAGACATCTGGTTGTAAAGTAAATGGTTCTGCACCAGATAATTGTATTTCTACATTGCGAGTACCTGTAGAAATTTCATCAACGTGTAAGATACGTTGACATTGGAAATGTTCAGCAAACTTTTGATGATCTGCCACATCATCCCGATGAGTTAAATACATATATTTAATTCCCCCCATCTCTTCTATCCGCTTCACTAAAGGGGGCGTAAAGCGTGGGGAATCTACTAATATGTTTCCTTCGGGTTGTTGAATTAAATAGCTGGCTGCACCGTAAGATTTTTCTGAATGATAGCCACAGTGATAAATGTTTTCTGTTACTAAAATAGGAAAACTTTCCTGTCCCAGTTTGATATCTTTGGGTTTTTCCACAGTACCAATAGAACTGGTGGGACAAGATAACAGTGCTTGTAGTGCGGCTAATCTTTCTGTTTCATTTGCTGGTTGATGATGCACTGCTGACATATCATCAACGCGATGAAAAACTTGCGGTGTCATCCAGCGACAGGTATCGCAGTCAATGCAGGTAGTATCGACATAAAAATCGCCCTCAGTATTTTCCGGGCGACGAAGATTTAAGTGAGCCATAATCACCTCTGGCTGCCATGCTAATTGGTAAGCGGGTAATTAACCCTGATTCCACCACCCTAGCAAAAACTACTTACGACTATCAGCATCACTGGAGATATATCAATGTCAACTTAAGCCTGGGCGAATGTAATTCGCGGCTACACAAACAAAGTCCGCCTACGCGGACTAACAGAAAATCAACTTAATATCTTGCACCACTACCTTCCACTCGAAAATCGAAGCTCGAAACCCTTATAATTTCGTAGGGTGGGCAATGCCCACCATTCGCCTATTGAGAAAGTGCAAAATGTCAGTCAAGGGTTTTGTCTGTATAGATGCGGTTTCTAACCGCCCAGAGTTTTATGATTTACTCGGCGAATGTAATTCGCAGCTACACAAGCAAAGTCCGCCTTCGCGGACTAATGAAAAATCAAAAGTTGGAAACCCGCGCAGGCGGGTTTTGTCTGTGTAGATGCGGTTTCTAACCGCCCAGGGTTTTATGATTTACTATAAACACTCGTCCACGAGTATCAAACACTCGTTCACGAGTATCAAAGACTCGTCCGCGAATATTAAAGACTCATTCACGAGTATCAAAGACTCGTCCGCGAATATCAAAGACTCATTCACGAGTATCAAACACTCATCCGCGAGTATTTAAGACTCGCTCACGAGTATCAAAGACTCGTCCGCGAGTATTCAAGACTCGTCCGTGAGTATCAAAGACTCGTCCGCGAGTATTAAACACTCGTCCGCGAGTATTAAACACTTATGAACGAAGTTCTTAGCCTCATTCACGACTATAAAACACTCGTCAACGGAATTACAAATTATGATTCCGGCGCAATGAAGAAAATTTAATAGGTATTCTTTGGCTGGGAAGGGAGTAAAACATTCGTCAACCAATTTCAAAATTACAAATTATCAGTTAATTATCTTGCCTTACCGAAACCAACGGAAGACAAAAGCAATTATTCGCCTAAACTAAGGCTCACTATGTTGACGTAAGTATTCCAAATTATCTCGCACGGTAACTGTATGAGGATGATCTGCTCCTAACCGTTTTTCTAAAATCACCAAAGCTTCGAGATACAAAGCTTTGGCTTCGCTATACTTGCCCTGGGAATAGTATAGTCCAGCCAAATTGTTGAGGCTAATTGCCACATCGGGGTGTTCATCCCCCAGCAGGCGCTGTCTCATCGCCAAAGCCTCAATGAACAAAGCTTCGGCTTCGCTGTACTTGCCCTGAGATTTGTAGAGTTCAGCCAAATTGCTGAGGCTAGTTGCCACATCCGGGTGTTCATCCCCCAGTAGGCGTTTTTGTATCGCCAAAGCCTGAATATACAAAGGTTCGGCTTCGCTGTACTTGCTCTGGGATTTGTAGAGTAGAGCCAAATTGTTGAGGCTATTTGCCACATCAGGGTGTTCGTCCCCCAGTAGGTGTTTACTCATCTCCAAAGCCTGAATATACAAAGGTTCGGCTTCGCTGTACTTGCCTTGCTTATCGTAGAGTCCAGCCAAATTGTTGAGGCTAGTTGCTACTGAGGGGTGTTCATCTCCCAGCAGGCGTTTTTTCATTGCCAAAGCTTCGATGTATAAAGCTTCGGCTTTGCTGTACTTACCCTGGGAATTGTAGAGTTCAGCCAAATTGTTGAGGCTAGTTGCCACATCAGGGTGTTCATCCCCCAGCAGGCGTTTTTGTATCGCCAAAGCCTGAATATACAAAGGTTCGGCTTCGCTGTATTTGCCTTGAGAATAGTATAATCCAGCCAAATTGTTGAGGCTAGTTGCCACATCAGGGTGTTCGTCCCCCAGCAGGCGTTTTCTCATCGCCAAAGCCTGAATATACAAAGGTTCGGCTTCGCTGTACTTGCCCTGGGAATTGTAAAGTGCAGCCAAATTGTTGAGGCCATTTGCCACATGAGGGTGTTCTTCCCCTAGCAGGCGTTTTCTCATCGCCAAAGCCTGAATATACAAAGGTTCGGCTTCGCTGTACTTGCCCTGGAAATAGTAGAGGTAAGCCAAATTGTTGAGGCTATTTGCCACATCGGGGTGTTCTTCCCCAAAGCGTTCTCTAGTGGTTGATAAACATTTTTGCAGCCAAGGTAAAGCTTGCTCGTAAGCTCCTTGACCTTGGTAAAATCGATTCAAGCCCACAAAAGGCCACATTAAATTATCCTCATTTAACCAAGCTTGGTAAACTGTAGCCACTTCTTCAATATGAGGAATAGCCGGGCTTGCTTGAGTAATTTCTATCAATGTGGGTGTCTGTGGAATATCCTGCGCTATTGCTACCATCGCTTGACAAAAACCGCGCTTGAGTTCGTCAACTTCTGCTAACTCTTCTAACTTCTGTCGCAATAATTCCTGAATGCGATCGTGAATTTGGTAAGTTTCCTCTGCCAATTCTTGCAACAAATAACGCTCAATTAAAATAGTGCGGTTAGCTTTGAGGTCAAATTCTAAATTACTAGCACTCGCTGCTGATTCTACCAAAGTCCAGGGAATAGGAGCTAAAGCAAACAAACTCAACAAACAAGCTAACTTTTGCGCCTCTAGTTCTAAACACTCCCAATTCAACTCAAAGGCTGCTGCTACACCAGACTCACCTG
Organism: Anabaena azotica FACHB-119; assembly: GCF_014697625.1. Classification (GTDB taxonomy): domain Bacteria; phylum Cyanobacteriota; class Cyanobacteriia; order Cyanobacteriales; family Nostocaceae; genus Trichormus; species Trichormus azoticus_A. The sequence goes on from NZ_JACJSG010000028.1 coordinate 81,881, forward strand.
TTGCTGCTTGCTTTTCTTGTAGCCTTGCAAGGATGTCTTTTAACATAACACTCCCCTTGATTTTCGGCTGTATGCTGCCACTTGGTACAGTCCAATTGGTATATAACCCATTAACTCGCAAATTTTCTTTGCTGTCTCTGTCTCCTGTTGCACATATTCGTTACCCAATAGCTTTGTTAATAATTCTAAGGCTGCATCTGGTGACAATTCACCTAACTGCAAATAGGGATAAATCAAGCCCGTATTTTGACGAGTCGTAATTAACACTTTAAACCGAGAACCTTTAGCTGGCAGATAGTCTTTAATTTGCTTCCAGTCTTTCACATCATCAAACACTAATAAAGCTTTGCCTGCTTGCCAATTCCGCCAACAATAAGCAACTTTACCATTCAGGGTTAATTCTTGGGGAGGATGAAAGTTAGAAAAATTCACTACACCAAACTCTACTAACTGTGTTCCTAATTCAACACCTTGAGGATTCAACCAGCAACACCCACCAGGATAATCTGCTAAATGTTGCCATGAGTATTGAATGGCTAACTCTGTTTTGCCTACGCCACCTTCCCCAGTCTCATCACTAACTACAACTACATCATTTTCCTGTAACAGTTGGTGCAGTTCGACTATTTTCTCATCTCTACCGACAAATTTAATAGCGTTACTCGGTTGAATATTGTGGGGAATATCTAAAGGGTTGTAATGATACTCTTCTTGATCTCCATCCCCATTGCGATAATAAAAGTAAGTCGGCAGTTGTTTTTTATCTAAAGTTTGAAACTGCTGCTTCACTTGTGCCGCAACTGCTAACATATCCGGCGGAAAGCTGCCATTGGCTTGTGTTAAAGCCTCCCTCACAGCTTGGGAAAAATACCCCGTTTTCTCTGCTGTGTTTATCTTGGCTATTTCTCCTTCCCGCGCCGCCAGTAACACAAACTGTTGACTATCCGTTCTTGGCTTCCCACTGGGAAAGATTCTGCCGCCTAAATTGGTTGGTCGTCCCTGAGTTTCTAAGAAATAATTAGCACAGGCATCAATAATACAAATGTGATGGCGAATGTTAAACCTATCTGAACTCAATAACAGCAGGAATGAGTTTAAATCTAGATTTAGCCAGTTATTTATAGTCGCATCAGCACAAATTAACCTGCGTTCTCGTTCGGCAGAAATCAAACCATGTCCAGCCCAAAAGATGTACAGTAAATCACCAGCCTTTTGTGAGAGAAAGTTAGTCACAATATCGTAGAGATTTTCTTCTGTGGCTGACTCTACCTTTAACTCACATTCCCCCAGTAAGTGATGATTTTCTGCCAATGGCGACAAGCACAGGCGAATATTCTCCGGCGGTACACCACACTCACACAACCACCGGGCAAACCTCAGCGCGTCTTGGGCTTGTCCTCCTGTATTCCATGCAGTTTCGTGATATTTTTCAATACCCACCACTAAGCCGTAAGTTCGTTCCGGTTTAGCTGTCAACTGCATCATGATTTAGATTCTCAGGTGATGTTGATAAATCATTAAGCTGTTCCACATTTAACTTGCATAACTAGGGCGGGCAAGATGCCCACCCCACAAGAGTATGATGTTATTTCAATATGCAAACTAAATGTTTTTCAGCTTACTAATATTCTTAAAACACATAGTGGTATTTATTGAGGTGTTTCACTATCATTTTCAGTAGTTTCATCTGGCATGGTTTCTGTGTCAGATATGCCAATAGCTTGTAGAACCTGTTTAATTATCTTGGGGTGCATAACTTTACCTGAATGAAAAGGAATCACAACTCTCACTGCTTCTCGAAGATAAACTCTATGACTTCCTTTACTTCTAATTTGAATAAAGCCGGCTTTTAACAAAAGGCTTTCAGCTTCTATTGCAGTGAGGCGAGGCTGTTTAGGCAATTTTAACCTCCAAGGTCATTGTTAATATTTCTTTGTTTTGAAGTGCCTGCTTTTCTGCATGAGACAATGTTTCTATGTAAAGTTCAACTGCTTCTTTAATGTTTTCTTGTACTTCTGCTAGTGAATCACCTTGAGATTGACAACCAGGAAGTTCAGGACAATAAGCATAATATCCATCTTCATCTTTTTCGATGACAATGCTAACTTTATAGGACATATCAAATTTACCTTTACTCAGCTAATATTTGGAAAATTGATATAGGAATCCGATTTGATTTCTGAAAAATTATCAGTATTTGTAGGGTGGGGAGTGCATCGCCAAAACCATGATACGGTGGGCAGTGCATCGGCCTACTAAACAATAAATCATCACGGCAACTTGGCAAAAATCGCCTCCCAAGTTGTAGCATTTGTCCAATAAGCGTTATGAGAACGGGGGAATGGTTGTTGACTATTCACCTCTACATCCTCAACTTTAGGGAAAATTCTACTACCGACATAGCTGAGGAAATCCCGTAAATCATAAATATTTAACCATTTCGGGAAATGTTCTGGCAGTGGTTGACCGTATTCTAAGCTGTGCAAGGCGTTAATTTCATATAAAAATGGTGCTTGGGAACCGACAGTTACTAATAATTCCACCTGAGAGATTGGTTGCTGCACTAGCAAGTCTACACAGGCGATACCGCCTAAACTATGGGCGAGTAAAACTACTGGGGGTTCGGCTTGGGCAATTTGTTCTTGAATAAAAGCCCGGATTTTCTCGCCCCTTGTCTGATAAAACAGGACATCACAGGGTATTGGTGAAATTTTATCAGTGGCTGCTCCACGCCTGCGTTTGACGTAGTTTGTCCCCAGGTGCAGCAATGGCTGTAATAACCAACCACCTAAACCTAACTCGGCTTCAGCTAAGGACAAAGTTAGCAATTTGACAACGCGATCGCGCATTTGTGCATCGGTGAGTATGGGGGGAAATCTTTGCTGTTTTTCACTAATCCGCATTGCTTGTGCAATAATAGCCCTAGCAATAACGGCCGCATACTCACTTAATTCTGATTCGCTGATTTTGGGTAAAATTTCGGCATAGGGTTGAGAGTTAATCACTGTGTCTCTGGCTTCCCCAAACACCCCAGCAATTCCCGCTTGGGATAATTCCGCTTCTAGTTCGGCGCTGGGGGTGAAATTTTCCACCCGCGCCTGTAATATGTCTGAAGGTTGTTCGCCAAAGGGGTTTGAGCTTCCTTCGGCAGTTGATATCAAGGAGAGCGATCGCAATTCATACAAAGGATAGCGGTATAATTCTCGCCAAAGTAAAATATCTGCATCTTCTGTCTCTGTTTCATTTAAAGCCAGTGTGCCATCATACAAAGGCACTGTTGCACCGTTAGCATTTAACTTTGTGCCGCATACATCACCCCAAAGACAAGGTGCGACTATAATATCTTGATTGCGATCGTGAATCTTTTGCTTAATTATCTGGAAAGTTCCCTCATATTCGGGTTGTCTTACCCCTGTGCCATGTACAAAGATTATAGTGGTCATAGTTATAGAAATTCAAAATTCAAAATTCAAAATTCAAAATGTATACATAGTAAAGTTTTGAGAATTTGTATCTAAATTGGTGTTATTTATTTGATATCTTGCACCTTCTCAATAAGCAGGTGGTGGGCAATGCCCACCCTACAAAACTGTACCACCAGAGGTAAAAGTAAAGTTCGTAGTGTTCGCGTAGCGTCTCGTAGAGACGCTACGCGAACACTACAAACTAACCCTTAAAACCGGGAATTAAACGCTTGAGGGCGCGTCCTGCAACGCTACTGTAGGTCATTTCACCACAGAGGATTTGACCCATAATTTTTGGTGCAGTGGGGCGCTTGACACCAACTTGATAACCTACGTTAGGAAACCGATAGAATGCGTTGGCTAGTTTTTGCGCCCAAGCCATTTCTGCACCCCAAGTTTCATGGATGATTTGGGTGTATGATTCTAAGGCGTTGATGTCACCGAAAAGGGCTTTGTCCACTGCGGCGGCGGCTTGAACTCCACTATAAATTGAGGGTCTAATTCCTTCGGCGGTCATGGGGTCAACTACACAAGCTGCTTCTCCCGCCAAAATAGCGTTTTGTGTATGTAATTTTTGATCACCATTCCACAAGGCGATGGGATGTCCATATTGTTTACTGGTCTGGACATCTATATTAAATAATTGGGAGTATTCAGCCAATATTTTCTTAAAGTCTTGGGGTTGTCCACCAATAAAGGTTCCTACGCCAATTGAATAACCATCTTGTTTAGGGAAGTTCCAAATATAGCCGTTCTTGACTAAGCCAAACTCGAAGTGAATTGTTGATTTATCTTCGACCTCGGTGGGAACTTCTGCTTCTAATGCACCAGCTAAACGGCGTTTGCGGTCTTTGAAGCCTAGCCATTTCGCCATCGGCCCTTTAGCACCATCAGCAGCGATTAAATAGCGTCCAGTAACTGAACCATTGGCTGTGTTAACTTGCCAGCGATCGCTACCAAATTCAATTCCTGTTACTTCTGTATTATCTCGCAGTTCTGCGCCTTGTTTTTGCGCTTGCTCTACTAAAAAATGGTCGAAAATTTCTCGCCGCACCATCCACACTGGTTCTTTGGTGTCAATTTTCGCTTCTACGGGGTCGTCTAAGTTCCAGGTAAAGCGAAATGAGTCTACTTTTAGAGAAATTGCTGGGCTAAAGTCAAAGTCAAACCATTCGGCAACTATTGGTGACACTCCCCCGCCACATGGTTTATATCTAGGTAGGGTTTCTTTTTCTAAAATTAATACTGAGCGCCCTTTTTTGGCTAAATGATATGCTGCTGCGCCACCCGCAGGCCCAGCACCGACAACTATAACATCATACATAATGCAAAATTTGACTGTTAACTGTTGACTGTTGACTGTTGACTGTTGACTGTTGACTGTTGACTATGGACTGTTGACTGTTGACTATGGACTGTTGACTGTTGACTATGGACTATGGACTAATGACAAAAAGGCTGAAGAATTTTATTCCTTCAGCCTGGAAGTTAATTAGACTGTGGAGATGTCTTTTTCTTTTTCTGCCAATAATTCGTCAATTCTGGCGGTGTATTTATTGGTGAGTTTTTGCAGTTTATCTTGTAGGTCTTTGGCTTCGTCTTCGGAGACTTCGGCGTTTTTCTCTTGCTTGCGAATTGAGTCTATCGCGTCACGGCGGATGTTACGAATAGCTACACGTCCTTCTTCGGCGTATTTAGCAGCAAGTTTGACTAGTTCTTTGCGGCGATCGCTTGTTAAAGGTGGTATATTTAAGCGCACTACGGAACCGTCGTTACTCGGTGTTAAACCCACATCTGATAGAGAAATCGCCTTTTCGATGATATTTAAACTGCTTTTGTCGTAAGGCTGAATCAGTATGGTGCTGGCATCTGGCGTGTTAATATTTGCCAGTGATTTTAGGGGTGTAGGTGTACCGTAGTATTCTACTGTTACCTTATCTAGTAGACTGGCATTAGCCCGTCCAGTCCGAATTGTATTAAATGCACGTTGAGTCGCCTCAACAGTGCTTTGCATTTTACTTTCAGCTTCAGCTAATTTCACATGAACCTCCCACAAGGGTACCGATGGCTTCTCCTAAAACGGCGCGGCGAATATTGCCTCGCGTTGTTAGGTCAAATACAAGAATAGGGATATTATTTTCTTTACAAAGGGCGATCGCCGTGCTATCCATCACGCGCAAGTCTTGAGTTAAAACATGGGCGTAGGTGAGACTGGTATAACGTTTAGCGTTAGGATAGATTTCGGGGTCTGCATCATACACCCCATCTACCTTAGTAGCTTTAAATATTACTTCTGCGTCTATTTCTGCGGCTCTTAATGCGGCTGTTGTATCTGTGGTAAAAAAGGGATTACCGGAACCCGCACCAAAAATAACCACCCGTCCCTTTTCTAGATGACGGATGGCTCGACGGCGGATATATGGTTCAGCTAATTCCTGCATAGCGATCGCGGTTTGTACCCGCGTCTGTACTCCTATGCGTTCTAGCGAATCTTGCAGCGTCATGGCATTCATGACTGTGGCTATCATACCAATATAATCGGCGGTGGCTCTGTCCATCCCCGCCGATGCTGCTTTTACGCCTCGAAAAATGTTACCACCGCCCACGACGATGGCGATCTGAACGCCAGAGGCTATCACCTCTGCTATTTCTTGGGCTATTTCTTTGACCACTTCTGGATCAATACCATAACCCATGTTGCCCATTAAGGCTTCACCGCTCAGTTTGAGTAAAACCCGTCGGTAATTCGTTCCCATGAAGTTCCGCTTTATCAAAAAAGTTGCAAGTGCCTCCAATTTAAGATAGCAGTACAGGGACTGTCTATGTCTAGATACGCCAGATCAATGAAGTGCCTACTGGTTCCGTTTCAGGTACTGGTATTGGTTCGCCTTTTAACAGAGCAGCGATCGCCCAACGCAGATAGTCTTCACCCAAAGATGATGGCTTGTGAGGATGATTGTCAATCTGCCCTCTATATCGCAATATACCATGTCTGTCCATCAAGAATGCCATCGGTGTTTTTGTCGCGCCAAAACTGCGGCTAACATCTTGGGTAGAATCCCACAGGTAAGGAAATTTTAATTCGTGCTGCTGGGCAAAGGCTTTCATACTTGCTAGGCTTGTGCTTCTGCCTTCGGTAATTTCACTAGCATTGATGCCCATTAAAATGAACCCTTCTGCCGCAAATTCCGCTTGTATGTTTTTAATTCTACCTAAATATAGATTTACATAAGGGCAGTAATTGCATAAAGAAATTACACCAACCGCCTGAAAATTCCTCAAGTAACGGCTAAGATGATGGACTTGATTGTCAATCCCTGGGAGTTCAAAATCTGGTGCGTAGCCACCAACCGGAGTGTTACTTGTTTCTAGGATGGTCATTTTCTTTAGCCAGCCTGCAATAAAAACAATAGTTTAGGTGAGGTTCAGTCTCGCTTTTGGGAAATGAATCACCTGTTTGTAAATGCGGAATCTATAGTAAATCTTATGTACGGTGTCCTCCCGCGTAAATTGTAGAACTACTGAATTTCTGTGCCTGTTTATCAGGATTTTGTGAAGTGTTTTTAAGGAAGAACTGGTAATGGGTAATGGGTAATGGGTAATGGGTAATGGGTAATGGGTAATGGGTAATGGGTAATGGGTAATTGGTTTCTGCTATTACCCATTACCCACAACTATGATATGACAAGTGTTTAAATGGACTTGATGTTATGAGTTATCCCATATCGATAGGAATTGTGCTATTTCCTGGTGTGACACAATTAGACTTCACTGGGCCTTATGAAGTATTTACGAGATTTCCTCATATTAATTTATATTTAATGTCAGAAAGCTTAGAACCGATTAGGAGCGATCGCGGTTTGACTTTTCTCCCGGATACAACTTTTGTCCAAGGGCCTAATTTGGATGTGTTATTTGTCCCTGGAGGCCCTGGAATTAATGCCAAACTGGAAGATAAAGACTTTTTGCAGTTTCTCAAAACCCAAGGAGAACAAGCAAGTTACGTTACATCTGTGTGTACGGGTGCTTTACTTTTGGCTGCGGCGGGTTTACTTGAAGGGTATCGTGCTACTACGCACTGGCTATTTTTGGATTTATTAGCAATGTTCGGTGTGGAAGTGGTGAAAAAAAGGATTGTTATTGATGGTAATCGGATTACAGGCGGAGGGGTAACGGCAGGGATTGACTTTGGATTAGCGATCGCCGCAGAATTATTTGGCGAAACTCTAGCGCAGGAAATTCAGCTACAAATAGAATATAATCCCCAACCGCCATTTAATAGTGGTTCTCCTGATACTGCACCTGCGGATGTACTGAAGCGGGTTCAAGCAGCGAGTCGAGATATGCAGGAAACTAGAAGACAGATTGTTCAACGAGTGATTAGTGGAGAGTCAACGGGCGATACCTCCGGTAAGCTACGCTAACGGCTCTATTGGGTACTTGGTGCAAATGGAGGTTGATATAATGAGCAAGCCTAACTTTCAAGCTATGAGTCAGAAAGAGTTGCATGATTATGTTCTTGCTCATCGGGATGACCAAGAAGCTTTTTATGCTTATATAGATAAATTACACGCCGAAGCAAACTGGATTGAAATGCCGCCATTACAATCATTACAGGATTTAGATAATTATCCTGAATTTATTCAACGTTTTACTGGTGGTTCTGGGGGCGATCGCTCTTAACACTATTCACTTTAGAATTAATAAACTGGTGTAGCCAAAAATTTGCTGTCTATGAATATAGATACATTACAAGGATTTGAAAAATCAGGTATCATTCGCACAGAGCGAGGGCTTACTATCATAGACACTCGTGTTACTCTTTACGATGTGATGGATTTTCTCAAAGCCCAGTATCCACCTAAATTAATCCGTGATAAGTTTAACTTGACAGATGCACAGATATATGCAGCAATATCTTACATTGAGACAAATGGCGCTGAGTTAGAAGCTGAGTATCAAGAAGTTCTAAGAACAAGAGAAGAAATTCGTCAGTATTGGGAAGAACATAATCGGGAACGTTTGGCTGAGATTGCTAAAATACCCCACAAACCAGGTCAAGAACTTTTGTGGGCAAAGTTGGAACAGCAGAAAGCCCAACGTGTTGCTCAAAAAGTATAGTCAACAGAGCCTAAGCTATGATTAGGGATTGTTAGACTTCAGGATGAAGTGGTTAGATGGGAAGTTAGAGTTATGACTTCAATATTTAATGGGCAATCAGGTATTATTCGCACAGAGCGAGGGTTGACCATTGCCGGGACTCGCATTACAGTTTATGATGTCATGGATCATCTAGTAGCAGGATGGACACCTAAATTAATACTTAACTGGCTACCTTTGACACAAGAACAACTTGATGCAGCACTTTCATATATTAATGCTAACCGTAGTGAGGTAGAAGCAGAATATCAAACTGTGCTACAGGAAACTCAAGAAATACGTAAATATTGGGAAGAAAAAAATTGCGATCGCTTGGCACAAATTGCTAAGATGCCTCCAAACCCAGGACAGGAAGAGATTCATGCTAAACTCCAAGACTGGAAAGCTAAACTTGGTCTGATGGCATGATTTTTCTAGTTGATTACAACCTGACAGGCTATGTAGTTTTGTTTCAAGGAACTCTAGCGGCTCAAGGTTGGCTGGATTTATTGTCTATTCGTTTTGTAACGTTAACAGAAGTTGGTTTAGCTGTTGATAGCAATGATCGGATGATTTGGCGTTACGCGCAATCTAATCAAATGCTTTTGTTAACTGCGAATAGGAATGCTAAAGGTGAAGATTCGCTCGAACAAACAATTCGTGATGAAGGCACATCAACAACCTTACCAGTAATTACTATTGGTAGCTTGGATAAACTTGTCGAGAAAAATTATCGGGAACAGTGTAGTGCGCGTCTAGTTGAGATTGTGCTGTATGTTGACAACTACCGAGGAGTTAGTCGTTTGTTTATTCCTTAAGGCTGCCATTTTAGATTGAGAGTAACTTAAGGTTTGTCAGGCGATCGCACCCAGGATACTCAACAGAGCCTAAGCTATGATTAAGGGCAAGACTGAGAAATTTACCATATGCAAACTATTACTGACATCGGTACATTAATTGTACGCACACCTGGAACTGTTGGGGGTCGCCCTCACATTGCCGGAACTAGAGTATCTGTACAGAGAGTTGCAACTTGGTACAAAATGGGGCTGAATGCAGAGGAAATTGTAGAACGAATGGGCAATGTAACTTTAGTTCAAGTTTATGCTGCTTTAACTTACTATCATGCTAACCGCGAAGAAATCGAAGCATATCTTGCTGCGGAGAAGTTAAGCTATGAACAACTTGCTGCCCAGATGGATCAGTTAGCATGAGTGAAATACGATTTTTAGTTTATATTATTTATACAGATAAAAATTAATTTATCCTTGTCAATATTTTTTGTTGTTAGATATAATTTGTTATATCTTTTTAATTTATGTAAGGAATACAATTAGTTCATGGATAGTGACAAATTAGAAAACTTAAATAAGGCAAGCTCTTATACTGTCAATTCTCTCCGCTTACATACTAATCAACTTACGAGTCAAATGGACACAATAAAGGGTCTGCTCGAATCTCCAAAACTGACTGATAATTTCAGTAGAATTACAGGTCAATTAGAGCAGATCAAAAGTCTGATGGAATCTCCAAAAGTGACTGATAATCTCAATAGAATTACAGAGCAATCACAACAGATTAAAAGTCTGGTTGGCTCTTCAAGTTTGACCGACACCTTGAGTAGAATTACAGAGCAATCACAACAGATTAGAAGTCTGGTCGGCTCTTCAAGTTTGACCGACACCTTGAGTAGAATTACAGAGCAATCACAACAGATTAGAAGTCTGGCTGGCTCTTCAAGTTTAACTGAAGCCTTGAGTAGAATTACAGAGCAATCACAACAGATTAGAAGTTTGGCTGGCTCTTCAAGTTTAACTGAAGCCTTGAGTAGAATTACAGAGCAATCACAGCAAATCAGAAGTATGGTTGACTCTTCAAGAGTAGTAAATATCTTGGAAAATAGTTTAAGGCAAACAGAAGATATTGAACACCTTATTGGAGCTTCAAAATTCACTGATCTCACTGAACAAGTTGAAAAAGCTTTTAGTCTTGTAAGAACTTTGAGAGTGGAAAACTTGACTCAGATTTCATTAACTAGATTAAAATTGGAAGATATTGGTAAGTCAGTATTATTAAAGGATGATTTACGAATTTCTTTAATTACAAATTTCGATAAACTTTTAAGTTCATACTCACGTCTAGCTAAACTCAGAGATAGTGAAACATTTGATGCTGTACCTGCTGAATTAATATTAGAGCAGCCTGCATTAGAGATGCTTGAGTCAGTTAGCTTACTAGAAGTAATATCTGAAGAACCTTTAGATAAAGAAATTGAAGCAGAAAAAAACGATATTAGGCGCGAGATATTAACAGATAGAGTAGGTTTAGAGCAGCTTTTAATAAATATAGGTGCAGAAGATTTAGTCGGAATGTGGCAAGGAGCCACAGAGGCTTTAGAATCCGAACGCACAGACTATGCAAGACATTTTTCTGTTTCCCTGCGTGAGTTATTTACACACATAATTCACAGACTCTCACCTGATAAGGAAATTCGTAATTGGAGTAATAATTCAGAACTTTTTGATAAGGAAGGTAAGCCCACAAGAAAAGCCCGTTTACTTTTTATCTGTAGAGCAGTAAACCATGATATCTTTACTGATTTTATTAATAAAGATATTACTGCAATGCTTGAATTTATTAATCTTTTCCAACGAGGAACTCATCAAGTTGATAGTCCTTTTACACCCCAACAACTTCTAGTTTTAAAATATAAATTTGAGTCTAATATTCGGTTTTTAATTGATACATGGCGATTTAATAATGAATAGCTATGAAGAATTTCTGCAAATGTATCAGATTTTGAGTAAGAGGTACTAAATATAGTTAGTAACTTTTTGTAATTCAGCCATAGAAAAGTTTAGGCGCGTTAAATTTACAAATAACGCACCTAAACTAACTACGCAGTGCGAAAACGCGCCAACTCCTCGCCGGTCTTCGCATCATGGGCGTGAACAGTACACACCAAACAAGAGTCAAACGATCGCGCGACGTGTCCCACTTCCACTGGATCAGTTGGATCTTCAATCGGCGTACCTACCAAAGCCTCCTCAATCGGGCCTCTTACCCCTTCACCATCACGGGGGCCGACGTTCCAAGTTGTCGCTGCTATCACCTGGTAATTCTTAATCTTACCACCTTCTATATCTACCCAGTGACACAAAGAACCCCGTGAGGCTTCAGTTGCACCCCAACCACGACCGTCTTTTTCTTTGGGTTTGATATACCAGGGGTCATTTAAGACGAACTCACGCAGACATCGTTCCGCTTGACGGTATAACTTGACAATTTCGTGAACTCGTGCAAGCTGGCGTACATGAATACTAGCACCACCCATTTTTCGGAAAACATCCAGAATAAACCCGTCGTAGTGTTGCCAAGATTCGCCATGCTGACCACCTGCGACTAACTGACGCGCTAGGGGGCCGACTTCCAAACGTCCAAAGTCTTGGTGTTTGACTGCACTTGACCAAGAATAGGCGTTATTAAAGTCTTTGGTGTTCTTGGCGGTGGGGTTAGTCGTCCGGTCAAAGGGATGGACATCTGCTGTGCCTTCATCATACCAAGCATGGGTGGTATTCTCACGGGCAAAGGTATGATCCATTAAAGTATGTGTGTCTGTGAAGCTGTCATACACACCACTTTTCATAATCATGGCTGCATTGCGGCTTTCGATGGTCGGCTTTTGGTATTTATCCTCATGGGGTAAATAGCCCCAGGTGACGAATTTACCCACACCAGCACCATATCTATCTAAGCCGATATCTAAACCCATGCGCCAGTAAAAGCCCAAGTCTGACTCACGGTGTTTAATGTCTTCATCTAACCAGTCCCTGAAGTCATCGTAAGTTTGAATTTCTTCGTAGCGTTCCAAAGAACAACCCAGCCATACAGGTTCTAACCAGTTGGTGCGGAAGTATTCTAAAATTGCCCAGGCGCGGGTAATATCGGTGAGGGTGGGGGCGCACATCACACCACCAGGCACCATATAACTGCTATGACAACTGGTGATATATTAAAAATGTTACTGAGTAACTTATTAAATAAGGTCAGTTTGCTCAGTAAGAACATTTTATTTTCACCATTTCAGTTTATAAATAAGGGAATATTTAGGGAATGAGCGGAGAAAATCAGGGTAATTGCGAGGAAACATATTCCACATCTACACATGAATATGTAAATGCAGACTTAACCGACTTATTCGCCGATATATTTGCCGATTTTGAACCGCAGAACACCACAGACGGTAGCTATAGGGGAACAATGGCGAAAATAAAAGCAACGGAATTACGGTATCAAGCAGTTTTTGAACAGAAGTTAGTCGAAGCCAATACTAATTTAAAAAGGGAGAGAATAAGAGTTAGCATTAAACAAACTGGCAATTCTCTCCAATTACGAGCTACCCTACCCTTAAAACCAGGGGATAGCAGTGTAGGTAAGCAAAAAAAGCAGTACGATTTGTCTCTAGGGATACCTGCCAATTTAGAGGGATTAAAAACTGCAATTGAAGAAAGTTACGAGTTAGGTAAATTAATTGCTCGTCATACTTTCCAGTGGAATGAGAAGTATTTAGGAATTAAGTCTAGAGAGAAGCAAGAGATAAAAACTATTGGGGAATTATTAGATATATTTGAAGAAAAATATTATCAAACTCGTCAGAAAACTATAACCAGTCAAAATACTTTTCCTAACTATATATCTGTAATTAAAAGAAACTTCCCTCTCACACATTTAGCCACAAAAGAAAATTTTGAGGCAATTATTAATTCATTTCAGGGAAATAAAAAAAATGAATTGATTGCGGTAACTTCCGTTTTGATTAAAACCTTTAATTTAGGATTTAAACTAGATGTTAAACGGGATAATGTCACACCAGCCCATCGAGAAATTCCCGATGATGATAAAATAATATACTCTTTTCAATTATTTGAAAAATTCGCACTCAACCGCAAAAACACAAACAAAAGTGATGAAATTGACACTTGGGAAATGTGGCGTTGGGTATATGGAATGTTGGCGACTTATGGATTAAGACCACGGGAATTATTTGTAGAACCGGATATTAATTGGTGGATGTCTCCCCAAAATATAGACCATACTTGGAAAGTGAATAAAAATACCAAAACTGGATATCGAGAAGTTATCCCTTTTGTACCGGAATGGATAGAATTATTTGATTTAAAAAATTCCAAACCATTAAATATTTTAGAACAAAAGGTGGCAAAAATCGCCTCTGTACAAAATATTAATTGGATGCGAAGAGATATATCCAGATGGTTTAGAAAAGTGGGAATTGAGTTTCAACCTTATGATTTACGTCATGCTTGCGCCATTCGAGCGCATCTTCAAGGAATACCCATTAAAGCCGCAGCAGACAATTTAGGTCATACTGTTGATGAACATACAAAAACCTATCAAAGATGGTTTGGGATTGAAAATAGGAAAAAAGCCTTTGGTGAGGTAATTAGTCAAAAGTCATTAATTGAGTTGCAGAAAAATGAAATATTGGCGTTAAGGATGGAGAATGAAAGGTTAAGGTTGGAGTTGGAAATTCTCAGATAATCAGGACTTATGTACTAACTAAGATTTTACGTCATTACGTAGGCGCAGCCTTCTCAGAGAGTGCGGAGTGAACTAATTGCCAAAACTCTGTGATTGCTCGTAAATTAAAGCTGAGTTAAGATTGTGAGAAAACCTCTAGCACCGTAATGACCAAATTACCTAAACGCACTAAGTCTCAAAAGATTGGTGCAAGTGCGGCCGATCTACTCAGTTCTGTTTTTGCTGAATTTTGTAACGTTATTCCTGTCCCTCAAGAGAGGGATCTCGGCATCGACTTTATCTGTGAAATTATGCAGGAGGAACACCCAACAGGAAAGTTGTTTAATATTCAGTGTAAAGGGAAAGCAGAATGTAAAGTAGAAAGTAATTCAATTACAATTCCTATTAAAGTTCCAACCCTCAATTATTGGTTGCTTCAACCAAATCCAACATTCTTAATTGTCGTTGATTGTCAAAACGGTTTGTTTTATTGGTCTTTCCCACAGGATTTTCTCAGTTCACTTAATAAAAATTGGCAAAAACAACAAAAAGTATCAATTCCAGTTCCTATCCAAAATCTATTTAGGCAAGATATAAAAATCTTACCCGCACAAATAGTTTCAATAGTTAATTCACAAGCATCTGCTACGCCTAAAAATGGCGATTATCTTGGAACATTGACACTTGGAGATGCCATAAATAGAGCAGCTATTGATTATGGATTATGTGTGCTTAGTTCACCCTTCCATCGCCCTTTTCAGTATATGGGGATGTCTATCGCGGATGCGGCAAGGGCAGTCGGAGGTAACCCCAATAAAGTAGGCAATATTATCGTTGACTCTGAGCAAGCTCATATGCTGTTAGAGGCAGAAGGAAACTTTATTAATTATGTAGATATTGAGCTAAAAAAGACTGCGCCTTGGAGTCAGAGCCGACCTTTTAATTCTGAGGCAATTTTAGGAGTACTTAGTATTAACCCAGCCGAGTTAGAACTAGCTCGTAAACAGACACACTTCCACACATATTACGATCACAAGAGAAAGTTAAAGATTGGTGTATCCTGTCAGTATGATGGCGCACCATTATCTGTAGGATTTAGCAGCAAATATTATGGGGCGTAACGTAAATAATATGTTGTGTTGTCTTGTATTCCAACTAATTCAGATTGATTTTTAGTGCGATCGCCTATCTTGTAGGATGCTTACTCTGCCGATAAATTCCTCTTAACGCACCAAGATTGTGAACTTTAAGCAAGCGATCGCAGCTTAGAGGTGTTAGATTTGCCGTTCAACATATTTGAGAAAAGCGATCGCTCAAACAAACAAATCAATCATTACAAAACACTCAAGCCCGAATCACAGTAATCCGACGCTGATTTTGTGTCAGCACAACCTGAGTCGATAAACGTTCTTCCATTGGGAGGGCGTTTTTCCGCCTATCAAACACAAATAACCAACCAAAATCTAACCCCAAACGGGCTAAATAGGATTCTAATTGCTCAATACCCTCAGCTTGGGGGTCACGCTTTTTCTCCCGCCATACCTTTAACTCAATACCTAATATCACATCTTTGTAACGCAGACATAGATCCATTCTGTCACTACCAATTGCATATTCCCGTTCTAAGACTCCACCACCGTTAACAACACGATGCAAGAAAGCCATTAATACGATGTGGGGAGCGATTTCATGGTAGCTAGTGCTACCTAATAAAGGTTCCCCATGCTGTCGCCAAAACTTGAGAAATGCTGCCAGTAACGCATCTATATTTAACTCTCCTTCTGAAGTTAGCCAAGTTGGTGCAATCACTGGTAGGGAAGCCATTGGTGTCACTGTTAATACCCTGGGTAAAACTTCCCGATAAATGGGATTAGCAATGGTTAATCCACCTTGGGGGTGCATTTTACACAAACCCAAATCAATCACAAATTGAATGTCATCATTGGGTATATCCCCCAATTCCAAACCCGCTAATATCGGTTCAATAATTGCTTTTATCCTTGGTTCTCGTAAGCGTTCAGCTAAACTATCAAGATGAGTATCTTGACGAGCAATTAATATTTCTTTTGCTTGTAAAATATGTTCTTTGGTAATAGCAATACTTCTATCTTTCACCATTTTTTCCACAACTTCTTTAGCAAGGGCATTGACTAACCAAGGTTGTCCTTGGGTTAAATCAAAGGCTGTTGCTGTGGCTTCTGGGGTGAAAATTTGTCCTGTTTCTGATGTATGTTGTTGATATAGTTCTGCAACTTCTTCGGCATGAAAATTTCTCAGGGTAATGGAAGTGACTTTAATATTAAAAGGACTGGATGTATTTAATCTGTCACTACCACCGGATGCTACTTTATAATCCCGCACATCCCTTAAACCAATTAATCCCACCGATGAGGGAAAATTTTCTGGTCGGTTTGGGAAACCATCTCGTAATTGCCGCAATACTGAAATTAGTGTTTGGTCTTGTAGGGAATCGATTTCATCTATAAATAATACCAAAGGTCGAAGTAGAGCTTTTGACCAACCTTGTAAAAAAGCCTTGATTCTGTTTCCTGGTTCTTCGTTTTTCCATTGTTTAACAGGTGGTTGCAATTCATTAGATAAGCGGATAGAAATCGTATCATACCAAGTTCCCAAAATCGCTAATTCTGCCGCACCTGGGTCATGATTAAAAGCACTTCCTACCTCTACCGATACCATGACTGCTGCATAACGTCCTATGGCGGTAAGTTGCTGTGCTAAAGCTAACATTGCTGTGGTTTTCCCCGTTTGTCGCGGTGCATGAAGGACAAAATAACTTTCTTGTTCAATCAGCAATGATAAGTCCGGGAGACGACTTGTGGCTGAGATGGTGTAGTGTTTTTCAGGGTTACACGGGCCTGCAATGTTGAACCAGCGAGGCATGGGATTTTGGCAGTTAGCGGACACTTTGAGTTTAGACGATTTTGGAGTTGGGGGGAGGCGATGTAGGGAAAAGTTAGGTAAAGCCTGAGAAAAGCAAATAACTTTTAGTAGATAAAAATAAATGGATTTATGATATTGCTGGAGTGGGTTTATTGCCTAATTTAAGGAAAAATAAGGGAATCATTCCATCTATACTTGCAAATCCTTAATATATAAGCAATTTCTTAATTTATTTCCATATAACTGCTGTGGGGCCATTGACCGCCTAATAAGGCGTAGATTTCTACGGGTTTTGCAGATATGGTAACACCGAGTTCGTAGGATTTACCTGTGAAGGCGGCGAAGCGGCGGACGGCTTCATCGTAGAAGCGGCTACTACGGTATTTTTTGTTGGTTAAGTCAATGGCGAATAAGCCATAAAAGTAGCGGGGGATACTTTGGATAGTTTCGACGATTTGACCGAGGTTTCTGGCTAAAATGGCGTTGCGGGGGACTTCTGTATTCCAGGCTGTATCTAACGCCCAGGATGCAGAAGTGAGGTGAGAACCACCGCAGATACCGCAGATACGGGGCGTAACAATTAATCCGGCTTGGGGGTCTTTGCCGCGTAAGATGACTTCAAAGCCGCGAAATAGTTCGGCGTGTGTCCAAGCGTTAACTACTTGTCCATCGGCAATTTCCACGCGAACATCTAAGTCACCCTCGACTCTGCCGACGGGCGAAATGTCTAATGTTTGTCTTCTCATAATTATTTGTCCATAGTCAAAGGTCAATAGTCAACAGTCAATAGTCAACAGTCATTAGTCAACAGTCAACAGTCATTAGTCAACAGTCATTAGTCAACAGTCATTGATCACAACAGCTATGGACTATTGACTATGGACTATTGACTATGGACTATTGACTATGGACTATTGACTATGGACTATTGACTCTTGACTAAATTGTGAAAAAGTCTTCTTCTGCCCATGCTGGTGCTGCATCTTTGGCGACCATTGTCAAGAGGGCGTAGTCTTTCTTCTTAACTCCTGGGGGTAGTTCTTTGGGAACTCCCATGACGGTTTGGGTTTTAAATACAGTTCCCGGTTTGAGGTCGAAGAAGGGAAATTCTGGTTCTGTGCAACCTAAACAGGGCATTCCGGCGCGGGTTTTGGAGGAGACGCGGTTCCAGAGGATGCGGTTGCAAGATGAGTGAGTCATGGGGCCACGACAACCTAAGTCGTAGAATAAACAGCCTTTACGTTGTCCGAACTCGGCGGTTGTGGCTTTGTAGGCGAAGTGGACGTTACGAGAACAACCTGTTTGGGTAAAGGTGTTGAAGAAGGTTTGTGGACGGTTGAGTGAGTCGAGGGCGATGTCGGCTATACGTCCGGTGGCGATCGCAACTAATATCTGCGTAATCCAATCAGGGTGGGCTGGACATCCGGGTATATTAATTACTGGTAAGCCGGCTTTGGATTTGTAATCTTTACCTAAGAAGCCGCCTTCTTTACGTTTGAGAAATTGCAACCCTTGGGATTCGCTGGGGTTGGGTTCCATTGCGGGGATTCCTCCCCAGGTGGCGCAGTCTCCCACGGCGACGACGAATTTAGCAGCTTTTGACAGGTCGTTTAGCCAATCTTTCATCGGGCGATCGGCAAATCTGTTCCATTCGCCTGTGCCGTTGGGGGCATTTACTACGCTGCCTTCAAAGACTAATATATCTAAAGGTGTTTTGCCTAAGATGCAGTCCCATAGTAAGGTTTGTAAGCGATCGCCTAGTTCTAATCCCAATGAGGGATGCCAAAGTACCTTAATGCCAAAATCAGCAATTAAATCGCAGACTGTCGGTTCTTCGGCATTGAGAAAAGACATGGTGTTGCCCGAACAAGCACCACCTTGCAGCCAGAGTACGTTAGTCATTGGCTATATTTTTGTTTATTGTTTATCAGGTATGATGCAGGTGTTTACGCTTGTAGAGTCGCACCTGTTGCAGAAGGTTTACTTGTTATAGCAGGTGACAGGTGACAGGTGACAGTTCAAGAAGGCAGGAGGCAGAAGGCAGAGGGCAGGAGGAACCAATTGGAAGGGGATTGTGACCCCTCCCAATTGGAAGCTCCCAATCAAAGATTTGGGAGGGGCTTGTGACCCTTACTCCTTTCAGTCGTGGGCAGAGGGCAGGAGACATTCCTCCTGCCTCCTGCCTCCTGCCCTCTGCCTTTTCCGGTGACAGGTGACAGGTGATAGAGTTAAAAGCCTTTTGCTGTCTCAGTTTTTTCCTGATGTCTTAACTGTCTTGGCTATTACTATACAATAAGGTTTTTTTTAACTTATTTTTATTTAATTAAATAAAAATTAATATTTAATTAAAAATAAAATAATAGTTATGTTTGGGTGTTTGGTTATTTTTCTCACAGATTTTAGTTAGGAAATATGATTTTTTTAAACGCAGAGGGGCGCAGAGGTTTTACTAGTTTTATTGGGGAGGTATTTAGTACGTTGGGAAGTTAAGAGAGGTAATCGAGGTTAGTCTAATTGGTGTGGTATTTGTCCTAGAGATTAACTGATAACTGATAACTGATAACTGAATAGATATATATACTGAAGAATTTTCTTGATAAATTGTTATATATTAAATTTAGTAAAATATTGTGGAGAAAGTGGTAACTGAGCTTTAGGTAAAAATCTCCACTGTTAAGTTTGGGAATTGTTATTGAGTTCTGTTGGTCTATATCACAAATCATCAAAAGTTGTACTAACAGTAGATACAGGCGGATAGAAAATAATTTTTCCCTGACAAATCACTAGTTGCACTTCAAGAAGGAAAGAGAAAATGGAAGAATTTCTCAATAATATGGTATTTGGAGACGTAACTTTAGTAACGGGATTATTGTGGTTACTAATAGCTAGTCTAATATCAATGGTTGGTGGTGCTATTGGTGGCATGATGTTAGCTGGCAAAGAAATCGGTTATTCTTTCTCAGCAATGTTAGGTGCTTTATTCGCCCCCGCAGGCACAATTCCTACCCTGGTTTTAGGGTTTATTGCGTTAAACTTTTTGAGTGGTTTTTAGGAGACAATATGATAGAAATAGGTTGGTATTCTGTTAAGTTATTCTTAAAGGGTAAGCTAATCAGAGACCCTTTACATTTTCTCCAGCAAACCCTCATCGCTGTTACTGTGGGTTTGTTAGTATTCATTTTACTAGCACAGGCAGCAATTCCTTTATGTATTCCAGTAACTCTATCTAGCTTAACCACAGGGTTAATGATGCCCTTCCTCCTCAAAGACTTCAAAATGAAGTGATGAAACCTCCGTGTTCCTCTGCGTTTAATTAAACCACAGAGACACAGAGGCACAGAGGAAATATTTGTTTAGTAAATTAGTCCTTTTAAATAATATTAAATGACACCAAGCATTACAGATTCAACAGTCAAAGCTGCATTAGCCGCTATTACATCGGAGTCAGCAACAACTGAAGAAAAAATTCAGATGTTGATTGAATTGGCGCAAGGTTTGCAGAAAAAACCAAAAACTCCTGAAGATTTGTGGAATGCTGTGGAGTTATATCGACAAGCCCAGAAAATGTGCGGTGTCGATTATCCGCTATGGAAAGCGCGATCGCAAGCCGGGATGGCTGGGGTGTTAAAATCAATTCCTGATGCTGGGGCGGAATTACTGTTGCAAGCTAAGGCTGGTTATGAGGAGGCTTTACCAATTCTCTTACAGTTAGCTGGGGCGGAGGAAACCGCAGAAGCACAGATGAATTTAGGGTTGGTGTTACAGTCGCTTGTACCGTTTAATTTGGCGCGGATAAGCGATAGTATTGCGGCTTATCAAGAGGCGTTGCAGGTGTTTACCTGTGAGAATTATCCTCAAGAATACGCGATTTTGTCTAATAATATTGCGATCGCCTACCTGTCGATGTCGGGTAGTGCGGAACAGCAAAACCTCTGTGAAGCCTTGGCTATACAGACTTTTGCATCTGCACTCAAGCATATTAATATCATTGAACATCCCAGGGAATATGCGATGTTGCAAAATAATCTGGGTAATGCTTGGCAATATTTACCGAGTTCCCATCCTGTCGAGAATAATTTGCGAGCGATCGCCGCTTATAATGAAGCGTTAAAGGTGCGAAATTGTCAAGATACCCCTTTGGAGTATGCTAACACAATTGCGAACAAAGCGAACGCCTTATTTAATTTACCCGATGACCCAGAAAAACCAGAGTTAGGTAATCGGCAAAACCTTTTACAAGCGCGTGATTACTATCAACAAGCTGGGGAAATATTCAGTCAACATCAACAAGCAGAACAAGCAGCAGCAGTTGCCCAAGCGTTGCAGGAAGTCGCGGCGGAAATTGCAGTGGAGAGTTGACAGTTATCAGTTATCAGTTATCAGTTATCAGTTATCAGTTATCAGTTATCAGTTATCAGTTATCAGTTATCAGTTATCAGTTATCAGTTATCAGTTATCAGTTATCAGTTATCA